>JAHEDI010000003.1 GCA_024641305.1 bacterium
CTCTCAAGCCGGTAACGCCAGTTCGAATCTGGTCGGGGCTACAACGCAGAAAGTCCGCCGTTGGGCGGACTTTTCGCGTTTGGCCTCGCGGTGTAGGTTCGAAGCGATCTTGGGGTGGGGGCGAATCGGCTTGGCGTCAACGCGGACGGTTCGCTGTTGAGCGGGTTTTTTTGCGTTGTGCTAACACGCGATCGGACCGGTGATCGGTGGGGCCGACAGACGACTTCTCCTTTGGTGACTCCGCTTTCGCCGCACCTCTCGGAGTGTTGCGTTAGGTCTGACGTTGGCTCTCCGGCGTAACTACATCGCTGTCTGTACGATTTGTCCTGGAGGAACACATGACTGACGGATATGATTTTGTGGTTATCGGGTCGGGACCGGCCGGCGAGAAGGCTGCGGCGATGGCGGCGTACTTTGGAAAGTCTGTGGCGATTGTCGAACGTGACACCCGACCCGGCGGCACGGTCGTTTCGAGGGGCGGTATCCCAACCAAAACGCTGCGAGAAGCGGCCATGTATCTATCGGGTTTCCACCGGCGCGAAGTCTACGGCGTAGGCCTTGATCTCTCCTCGGCCGAAGTGCTTGACGTTCTCCGAGCGAGAGCCCACGACGTGTCAGAACTTGTGGCGGACGGGGTCACCCGCAATCTCGAGCGCCATCGTATCGACCACCTCCACGGTTCTGCCTCGCTGACCGCCTCTGGTCGGGTCTCGGTGACTGACGCTACCGGGGCTGTTCGCGAGTTGGAATCCGACAAGATCCTCATCGCCACCGGATCACGACCGTTTCGACCCGAGTCGGTTCCGTTTGACGATCCTGCCGTCGACGACTCCGATTCGATTCTGGCGCTCGAGTCGATCCCCCGATCGCTGGTCGTCATTGGGGGCGGTCCGGTTGGTACCGAGTACGCCTCCATCATCACAGCTCTCGGGGCCGAAGTGACGCTGATCGATGGCGGACCACGTCTCATTCCGTTTGCAGATGAGGAGATTTCTGAGCGGCTCGCCCAGGCGCTAACCGCAGACGGGGCGCGGTTCGTATTCGACGCGCCAGGGTCGACGATCAAGCGAACCGATCGGGGACTCGAAGTGGGCCTTCCAGATGGAGAAACCCTCTATCCCGACAAGGTCCTGTTTGCGGCTGGCCGGGCGGGCAATGTCGAGGGCCTTGGACTCGCTGAAGCAGGTATCGACGTCGATAATCGCAGTCACATTATCGTCGACAAACACTTCCAAACGACCCGTCCCGGTGTGTACGCGGCGGGTGACGTTGTCGGACCCCCCGCATTGGCTTCGGTATCGGCCGAGCAGGGGAGGATTGCGGCTTCCCACGCCTTCGACCTTCACGCAGTCGATCGGCTGGATGCGCTTCCCACCTTTGGGGTTTACTCGATGCCAGAGGTCGGAATGGTTGGCATGACTGAGCAGGCGGCGAGAGAAGGCGGCGAGCCTTATGCCATAGGGCGGGCATTCTTCGCTGACAATGGTCGCAGCCGTATTGCCGGAACCACGGTTGGCCTGATCAAACTGATCGTCAGACGCGACGATCATCGACTGCTCGGTGTGCACATTCTTGGTGAGGACGCAGCCGAACTCGTCCACATCGGGCAGGCAGCCATTCATGCCCGGGATCTGGTTGACCGATTCATCCACACCACCTTCAATACTCCCACCAGGTCCGAGGTCTACAAGTACGCGGCCTACGACGCCTTGCAGGACATATCGGGTCGTCGGTTGTAGCCGTACTACCGTGGGATGATGCGGTTCGGTTCCGGGGTATCGATCTCCCAAGACACTGGTGATGCGCTCAATGAGGCGATTCGTCTAGCCCTCAGCGGGATCACCCGGGCTCCGGACCTGGTATTTGGATTCGCATCCTTTCACCACGGTCACGCGACTCCCCTTATCGCTGGCAGGTTGGCGTCGTTGGTGTCGATGAGCGGAGTCAGCCTCGGGGCCATCTCGAGTGGGCTGGTGGCCGGTTCCGAGGAGTTCGAATCGGGCGCCTCCCTCGTGGTGTGGGCGGCATGGCTTGACGATGCCAGGGCGACGGCCCTGCGAATGGTCGCTCATCGCACCGGCCAGGGGATGGGTATCGCCGGAGCAGATATCCCGGAGGATGCCAGGGGGGTGATTCTCCTTGCCGATCCGTACAGTTTTCCGGCCGGTCAGTTTGCAGAGTCGCTTGGCATAATCCCGGTCGCCGGGGGGATGCCCGCTTCTCTGGACGACGAGCCGTCTCTCTTCGTCAACGGTCAGGTATTCACCAATGGAGCGGTGGCGGCGGTGTTATCGGGGAACATTGAGTTTCGGGCCGTTGCTTCACAAGGCTGTGAACCAGTAGGGACCCCGGCGGTGGTAACCAGGGCGGCCGGTCGGGTTATTGAGGAAATCGGTGGGGTGCCGGCCGTGACATTTGTAGAGAGGATCATCGAGGGTCTTGATGAAAGTGCCCAGCATCAGTTGCGCTACGGGATTCAGCTGGGGATTGCGTTCGACGAATACGCCTCCTCTTATGGGAGAGGAGATTTTCTCATTCGAACCGTGACCGGAGCCGACCGGAGAACCCTATCGATCCTGATCGCCGATGAGGTGCCGGTCGGATCAACCGTTCAGTTCCACGTTCGCGACTCGACGAGGGCCGGAATGGATCTCAACGATGTAATCGTCGAGCTTGGCTCGGGCGGGATGCTGATGTTCACTGACCGCGGTCGGGGGGAGGCCTTCTTCGGACACGCGCACCATGATGCAGCTCTCGTGGATCTGGCCCGTCAACCGGCCGCGTTGGCTGGCATGATCGGAACCGCGCAAATCGGGCCAGTGGCCGGCGCATCCCGCATGCTTGGCTTTGGCGTCGTGACTGTGGAGCTTTCCGAGCGGCTCTAGGTGTTGCCGTACACCGGCAGGGTGGCGCCCGACATGACGCTCGACGCATCGGACAACAAGAACTCGATCACGGCTGCGATTTCGTCGGGGGTTGGCCAACTCACATAGTCGGCGAAGGGTACCGCCCGACGGGTTGCTGGCGTATCGATCACCGATGGCTGGACCACGTTGGTCGTGATGCCGAAGTCACTCAGCTCCGAAGCGGCTGACCGACCCAGTGCACCTACCCCGGCTTTGGCGATGTTGAACGCTGCCTGTCCCGAGGGTCCGTCATCAGCACCGCGACTGCCAACTAGAACAATCCGACCAGAACCGTTTGCCTTGAGATGCGGCGTGATGGCCCGGACGGCATAAAACGCCGAACGAAGGTTGAGGTCGAGCATTCGTTCGAGTCGAACGTCGTCGGTTTCGTCAATGTCGCGACCGCCGGCCCAGCCGCCCACCAGAGCAGCCAATCCGTTCACACTGCCAAATCTGGTGACAGCCTGATTCATGAATTCGTTCAGGCTGCTTGCCGATGTCGAATCCACCCGCTTGAGGAGTAGCCGGGTCTCATCGAGGTGTAATTCTGCCTCGAACTTTTCGGCTTCCTCCGGGATGAGGTAGGTAACTGCCAGCGCAGCACCAGACGCCGCTAGCCGTTTGGCGAGGGCTGTTCCGAGGCTTCCGGTACCTCCGGTTATGACGACGACATTTCGATTCACGTGAGCTCACCCTTCAAGCCGGTTGCCGACATGGTAATTTGTTAACCGACCGGTCGCAGTTATTGGAGGAATCATGGCATCCATCAGTCTTGATGGCATTGGCAAGATCTACGAGGGTGGTACCCGTGCTCTGACGGATATCAATCTCGAGATCAACGACGGCGAGTTCATGGTACTCGTCGGCCCGTCTGGCTGTGGCAAGTCGACGCTGCTTCGAATGATTGCCGGTCTCGAAGACATCACCGAAGGCACCATGAAAATTGGCGAGACAGTTGTTAACGATATTCCGCCCAAAGATCGCAACATTGCGATGGTCTTCCAAAACTATGCCCTGTACCCGCATATGACTGTTTTCGACAATATGGCGTTCGGTCTGAAGCTCCGCAAGATGCCCAAAGACGAAGTCAACCGGCGAGTCGATGAGGCCGCTCGTATCCTTGAGATCACCGAGTATCTCGATCGTAAGCCGAAAGCCCTCTCCGGAGGTCAACGCCAGCGGGTTGCCATGGGTCGAGCCATCGTCCGAGAGCCGGCTGCGTTCCTCATGGATGAGCCCCTCTCCAACCTCGATGCGAAGCTGCGTGTCCAGATGCGGTCTGAGCTTGGTCAGCTCCATGCCCGTCTGAAGACAACGACTGTGTATGTCACCCATGATCAGGTTGAAGCCATGACGATGGGCGATAGGGTGGCCGTCATGCGAAAAGGCATCATGCAGCAGGCGGCGACTCCCCGTGAGTTGTACGACCGACCACTGAACCTGTTTGTGGCCGGGTTTATTGGCTCGCCGTCCATGAACTTTGTCTATGCCGACCTGGCTCAGGCGGGTGACGGTATGACGGCAACGTTCGGGGCGACAACCCTTACGCTTGATCCGAATAACCTGGCTGCCCGTCCTGGTCTGTCTGCATACGCCGGGAAACGTGTGGTGCTTGGAATTCGACCGGAGGCGTTCGAGGTAGCGGCGGCGGTTGGCACACCTGGAGATTTGCCCGTTGAGGTCGGCCTGGTTGAGCAACTTGGCTCAGAAGCGTTTATTCACTTCGTGATTGACTTTCCACCAGTCGTCACCGAGGACATTCGCGAACTGCTTGCCGATGAGGGCACCGACGAAGCGATGTTGGGTGCGACGACCAAGTTCGTTGCCCGGATCAATCCGGATTTTGCTCCGACGCTGGGTGACAACATCGGTCTGGCAATCGACAAGGCAAAGTTGCACTTCTTCGACGTCGATAGCTCGCAGGCGATCTACTAGATCACCGCCGGGCCGTTACGGGAAGAGGCGCTTAAACCCTTCCGCGGCCTCCAGGCCGACCGGTTCGCCCATTGTGGCGGACCATGCCCGCAACCTGGCCTCGAACTCCTGTCGGCCGTCCTGGTTCGCCTGGGCGCTCGCCATCGTCGTTGGGCCTTGCGTCGAGTGCTCGAGAAGCGCGGCGATCTTGACGTCAAACGTGGCTGCGATGTCCTCCCAGTAGTCGATTTCGTCCGCTGACCACAGCAGGATCGAGCCGGGACGATGTTTTGTCACCTGCTCGGATAGCTGTTCCGGGAAGAAGAGGTGATCGCGGGCCGCCACGATGGAGTCGATTGCGGCCATTCCGGTGGCTCGATGGTCTGGATGCAACATGTAGCGTTTCCAGGGGTCATGTGAAAGCACGACGTCGGGTCGGGTGGTCCGGATCCAAAAACTCAGCTCCTGTCGCAGGGTAACCGTGTTTTCGATCTCCCCGTCTACATGGTCGAGCATCACGACGTCCCGGGCACCGAGCCGATCGGCTGCTCTGCGCTGTTCTGCCTGGCGAGCGGCGATAAGCGCTTCAGGATCCAGGTCGGGATCCCAGGTTCCCTTGGAACCGTCAGAAACAATCAGCATCGTGATGTGGCAACCCTCGGACGCCCATTTGGCGAGCGTCCCACCTGCGCCGAACTCCGCATCGTCCGGATGGGCACCGATTGTCAGCGCCCGGTCCGGAGTTGGCAACCGATCGTTCGGATCTGAGGATCTTGCCGGGGAGAAGATGTTGGTGGTCATGCTCCGAGCCTACCGCGCACTATCGAGGCGAGGTGTTCAGGCTCGTCGACATCGAGCGCCAATCCCGGGCGGATGATGATGGCTGATTCTGGTCGGTGGGCGAGGTGGCGGTGGAAGCTTCCCGGGCCGTAGCTGAATGGGAAACGTCCGCTCGACATGATGAGGCTGGTGCCGCCGTCCCAGGAGGGGGCAATGGCGGTGCCCCCTTCGGCGAACCCGATCAGTGCGGCTTCGATGTCCTGGTGGGTCAGGGTTGGCAAGTCTGCGTGGAGGACCCCCCACGGTGCAGCTCCAGCCCGAATAGAAACCGCCGTCGCAGCACCATTGAGGGACCCGTCGTCGTCGATGGCTTCGACGGACCTCTCCTCCGCCCATCGGCGTACGCCTGCGTCGCCGGTGACAATCACGACGTCGGTCAACGCCGCTGCGGTGACGAGAGCATGCCCGGCGAGCAGTTCGGCCACCCTCCGGCGTTCCTCAGGAGTGAGGTGGCGGGCCAGGCGTTGTTTGGCCGTTTCGAAACTGCGGATGGGTATGCCGATGATCATGGTGAAACGCTAGCGGGAATAGGCAGGGGCCAATCGGGCGTTCCCCAAAGATCGCAACCGGAAAGAACGTTCATGGCTAGTGCCACGCTTAACGGAGTCGTTATTGCTGAGAGTGCCGACACAGTGATGGTGGAAGGCAATCATTACTTCCCTCCCGCTTCGGTCAAGCTGGAGTATTTTACAGAAGTTGCCAAAACGACCGGATGCCCCTGGAAGGGTACTGCCAACTATTACGACGTTGCAGTCGAAGGCGCTCAGGCGTCCGCCGCCGCCTGGGTGTATCACGATCCGAAGGAAGCGGCGGCCAGCATCAAAAACCATATAGCTTTTTGGGGTCAGGTCGTCGTCACGGACTGATCAGCCGTCGAGCGTCAGTCGGCTACTTCTTTCGCAAACAACTCAAGACCGCCGGTGTCATAGGCGGCGTCGGGAAAGTTGATGATGAAGTATTCAACCCCGGCATCAACCCAGGGCCTCAGTTTTTCGCTGATCTGTTCGGGGGTT
Organism: bacterium; assembly: GCA_024641305.1. Lineage (GTDB taxonomy): Bacteria > Actinomycetota > Acidimicrobiia > Spongiisociales > JAENVV01 > JAENVV01. The sequence goes on from JAHEDI010000003.1 coordinate 6,674, forward strand.
CCTGACATGGGAGTGACCAGGCGTCTGAGGGACGCGCCAGCTTCGTCGCCAATGAGAGGAGCCAGTCGTGACACGGTCTCGTCGATTCGGTCGCTCACCTCTGCCTCGGTGGGCGCACAGATCATGGTGAGATTTGTCGAACGAACGATCGCTGAGAAATCGGTGCCCACATCGGTGCAATGCGCGGCGAGGATGTCTGACTTATGAATGAACTCCTCCGGCGTACTGGCAAAGTTCGTGTAGTTGGCGTATTTGGCGGCAACCCGAAGAGTCAGCTTTTCGCCACCTCCGGCGATCCACAGCGGAATGTGTGGTTCCTGGACGGGCTTCGGTGAGCAGATTGCCCCATCCAACTTGTAAAACTCGCCGTCGTAGTCGACTTCATCTTCGGTCCACAACGCCCGCATGATTTCGACGGCTTCGCGCAGTTGCCCGATCCGCACAGACGGCTTCGGGAAGGGATAGCCATACCCGGTGTATTCATGCTCGTACCAGCCGGCGCCGATGCCCATTTCGAGCCGTCCATTGGTGATCACGTCGATCGAGGCAGCCACTTTGGCGAGGTAGGCAGGTGGTCGATACGAGTTACAGGTGCACATCTGGCCCAGTCGCACCGATGACGTGGTGGCGCCCAGGGCCGCCATAAGTGTCCAGGCCTCATAGGTGACTTCCTGGGTGGGGACTGGAACGGTGTGGAAATGGTCATAAACCCACAGCGACTCGTAGCCGGCAGCTTCGATTGTATCGGCCACCCTGCTCATGGTCGGCCAGTGGTCCGATCGATCAATCCCGACCAAATCGAGACGCCATCCTTGCGGTAAAAATGCTCCGTATCTCATGATGTCGACACTAACCGAGAATCGAATCAGAGGAGAACCTCGGGTAGGGTGTCGCAATGCGCAGAACAAAAATCGTGGCCACGATGGGCCCCGCGGTGGCGAGCCAGGAAAAGATTTCAGAGCTGGTCGCGGCCGGCCTCGACGTCGCCCGACTCAACTTCTCCCACGGCAATCATGACACCCACACGCAGATGGCTGCTTGGGTGCGTCGGGCCTCCGAGCAGCACAAGCGACCGATCGCTTTGCTCCAAGACATCCAGGGTCCCAAAGTCCGGGTGGGGGTGTTTGGCGACGGACCGATCGAACTGGTTGCGGGTGAATCCGTCCGGCTCGTGCCGGGATCCCAGCCGGGCATTGCGGGCGTTGTACCAATCGACTATGAGTTCCTCCTGGAGGACGTTGGGGTTGGCGATGACGTCCTGCTCTCCGATGGTCTCATCCGGTTGGTGGTTGAGAAGGTTCACGACGACTCGCTGACGGCCCTTGTAACTGTCGGCGGACAGTTGTCCGACCACAAAGGGGCCGCCTTTCCCGATACTTCGCTGCGGGTGCCGTCGGTCACCCCGAAAGACGCAGCTGATCTGGAATTCGGTCGTTCCCTTGAGGTTGATTATGTAGCCGCTTCTTTTGTGCGAACTGGCGCCGATATCGATCAGGTTCGCGAGCTAGCAGGCGGAGTCCCGGTTATCGCCAAGATTGAACTGGCTCGAGCCTACGCGAATCTCGATGACATCCTGAGCGAGGCTTCCGGGGCGATGGTCGCCAGGGGAGACCTGGGCGTTCAGCTGCCTTTGGAGACGATCCCCAGGGTTCAGTTGGACATTTTGAATCGTACGAATGCTGCCGGCCGGATCTCAATAACGGCCACGGAAATGCTCGAATCGATGATCAATTCACCACGGCCCACTCGGGCAGAGGTGACCGACGTTGCCAATGCCGTCATGAGCGGTACCGACGCGGTCATGCTGTCGGGTGAAACGGCGATCGGTAAGTATCCGGTCCAAACGATCGAATTCATGGCCAGGATTTGCCTGGAGGCCGAGCGAAGCGCCACCAAGCCCGTTGACTTTCTCGAGTCACATCGAACGTTTGCCTCTGCCACAGCCAAGGCTGCGGTTGAAGCTGCCGTCAACCTGGACCTGCATGTCATCGCGGCCTTCACGGAGTCTGGAAGCACCGCCCGTCTCTTGTCGAAGTATCGGCCGTCGGCCGAGATCATCGCGTTCACTCCGGATCGGGCCACCTATCGCCGGATGGCGGCGTACTGGGGTGTAAGCCCCCAGATGCTCGAACGGCGAGAGTCAACCGATCTCATGTTGGCGAGTGCCGAGAAGTACCTTGAAAAGACCGGGATTTGCGAAGCCGGCGAGGGCGTGGTCATGGTGGCCGGCACCCCCCCGAACCAACAAGCCTCGACGAACCTCATGAAGTTGCATCGAATCGGCGAGCGGGGCCGAGGCTCGGCGTCGCGACGCTAAAGTGCGCAGGCGCAAAGGAGAATCATGGGCCAGACCATCAATGTTTCAAAACCGACCGTAATCGGAAGGGTTGCCCTGTTTGATACGGACCGGAGCCTAAGCGGTCAGGACGGAGAAGCCTATCCGTCGCTGGCCTCTGCCGAAGCCGGATCCACCTTCCCGGCCGGTCTGGCGCATCGCTTGTTCACCGTTGATCGGATGCTGTCGAACGTCTTTGTGTATTCCAATGTCGTATCCGTTGAGCGGCCGGCCGCATGGGATGAAGATTCGCTCTCGGTCGTATCGGCCGCCATACGGGACTTTTTCATCATCTACGACGAAAACAAAGGCGCCTGACCCCACGGCTTCGAGGCTAAGGCACCGTCGTCGAACTAACCGAAGTCGTTGTGGTGGTTTCGACTGGAATCGAGTTCGTGGTGGTCGTAGGGCAAGGCTCGCCAGTGTATCCCTGGTCGCCCTTGGGTATGTCACATGGATGAACTTCGATGATGAAGGGTCGGGAGCGATACCGGGCCACCCATTCACGAGATTCGCTGGTCCCGTCTGGCCTGGAGAGGGTGCGGGTTACGGTCACAGACCACCCCTCGAGGCCTGATTGAATGGACTCCGTCGTACCGGGTACTAGATCCACGTTCGCCTGATAGACGGTATCGGGATCCGTAAATCCGAATCTTTCCGATACCGTCGCGGACACGACGACCGCGCTCGCGGGGTCGCCTTCGGCAGCGACTGTGATATCGGTCGACCCGTTTCGTTGTTTGCCGATTACCGTGCGGCCGCCATTGCTTCCCAACAGCTTCACCGTCAGCGATGTGTCCGTGTACTCGGTCTTTATGTAAATGGCGCCGTCGGTGTCGTTCCGGAAAGCCAGGTCGATACTTGGATAGTCGAGCGTGGCTTCGATTCCCTCGGGGTACCGCGAGAAATACAAGCTATGGGGTTTGTGGGTGATATCGGTGTAGCCACCCCAGAAGATGGCGTTGTACATCGTGGTCGCAAACTGGGACACGCCACCCCCGAACGTGTCCTCAAGTTCGCCATTGACGATTGTGCCGGCCGGCAGATAACCCTTCTCCTGTGTGCGCTCGCCCACGGTTTCGTTGATCGAAAAGGTCTCTCCCGGCATCACGATGGTTCCGTTGATCGTATCCGCCATTAAATGGATGTTGATGACCCGATTGGCGCAGCAGTCGTGATACGTCGTGAACGAGCTGACGAGATGTTCGATCTTGAGGGCTTCGAGGTCAGCGACGGTTACGTCGGGTTCGGCGCCTTCGATGACCGGAAGTTGACCGCTTCGGTCCGGTGTCAGGGCGGCGGTCAGGATCGCATCGACGATACGGTCACTATCGACCCTCAGACCGGTCTCGCCAGGGATGATGCTGACGGTGTCATCCTCGCCGACGACCAGTTCGGCGTTTTTGAATGTTGCGGCGAAGACCGCACGCAAGTCCTCGAACCGGGTTTCGAGGACGGCGGCGTCGAGGGTAGGAGTGATCGTCGTGGCTTCCGTTACTGTCACAAATGCCGAGGTAAGTTCCCCAGCGGTAAGACGTAACGACGCCAGCGGGTTCGCCATGGTGAGTGTCACCGGTGCGGAAACGAGTTGCCTGGCAACCGCCAATGCATCGTCGACGGCGGCGTCCGTAATCCCAGCAGGGGTGGTGGTCGTATCGAGTGACCCGATCGGCCGGTCTGGATCGAGGACCAATGACAGGAGGATGTCCGATGCCCCTGGCCGGACAATGAGTTCCGTAGGCGAAGCGTAGGTGGCGACCAGGGTCCCGTTTTCGACAGCGATGTCGGCTTTGGTGGATAGGTTGGCCGCTTCGTTGTCCCAGCCGTCGAGGACCGCGTCGACAGAAGTGGGGTCGAGGTTGGCGGTAAGTTCGATCCGGGACCCACCGAAAATACCCTTGATCCAGGAACCGAACTGGCCAACCACTGAAGGTTCGTGACCGACTGACAACGCTTGTTGTACGGCCGTTTCCGTATCGAATGAGAACCCCAGCTGATCGGGGAGGGCGGAGCGCTCTGCGCCGCCGGTGGCGACGACCACGGGCAGGGCGGCCAGGGCATCCTCCCGGGCGATGATGACTTCAGTAGCTTCGGATTCGGTCAGGCTCCCGACCGCCAGATCGCCAACCGATACCCAGCGGGCGATCTCCCCGTCGGCCGGGCGCGTAAGAAAAAAGGCGAGTACGAGGATTGCGAGAAATCCTCCGATCGCAGTTATGGCAATACGTTGATTACGGCTCATGCAATCTCCGGGCGAACCCGTGAGTGTAGTAATCATCCAGCCAACGCAATACCATGGCAGTTGTGCGTATCCCTGATCTTCCCGCCGGAGAACCGCTGCGGATTTCGGCGTCCGGATTCATAGCGTTTGGCAACTGTCCGTCGCTGTTTGGAGCCCGACTGGACGGAAAGTATGGGCCAGACTCAGTGGCATCTTTCAAGGGAGCCTTGGCCCATGCGGTGTTCGCCCGGCACCTCGAAGGGGGCGAGATCCCCGACCGCGACTTCGATGGCGTGTGTCGGATGGCTATTGGCAGTTCGAACATGAATTACAAAATGGCCAACCTTGGATTGGGAATCACCTCCATTCGTGAGACGATCGCTGAGGTTGGTGAGATGTATCAGCGATTCAAGAAGATGCCCGTCGACGGCTTCCGTTCCTCCGAGATCCACCTGGAAGCCGAGTTCGCCCCCGATGTCACGCTGCTCGGACGTATTGATGCGGTCTACGACGACGACGGGGGAGTTCGGCTGGTTGATTGGAAGTCCGGGGATCTCGGCGAAGTGGCCCAACAGCTGCGTTTCTACGCTTTGCTCTGGTCGCTGTCGGAAGGTTCGCTTCCCGGCATCATCGAGGCCTTCTCAGTCCAATCAGGCGAGCAGTACCGGGAATCACCAACGGAGGCCATGGCCCAAGATCTGGCTAACCAAATCGGCGAACTCGTGCGTACGGTTCGTGAGGCGACCACTGTCGATACGCGGCTCGCCAGAGTGCCAGGAATGTACTGTAGGTACTGTCCTATCCTGAGCGAGTGCTCAGATGGGCAGGCGGCCGCCCGGGTAGCCTCTGCCTAGAGATTCGCTTAGGGGAACGCCATGAGGATTGTCATAAGTGGGGCAACCGGCTTTATCGGTTCTGCCCTGTTGTCCGCTCTCGAGACGGCCGGCCACGACGTGGTTGCGCTGTCGCGATCAGGGCGACCAGGTACGGTCCGTTGGGACCCGGTCGCTCGGACCACAGAGATCGATGGGCACGTCGACGCCATCATCCATCTGGCTGGCGAAACCATCGGCGGGCGATGGTCTGTGCGTAAGAAGCGCGAACTCATCGACAGCCGAGTTGCCGGAACCGCCACCATGGCGCAGGTCGCCATTGAGAAACAAGTCACTCACTTTCTCTCAGGGTCAGCCATTGGCTACTACGGATCCCGAGCCGATACCGTTCTTCCTGAGACTGCCGTGCCAGGGGACGGCTTCCTCGCAGATCTGACAGGAATGTGGGAAGGGGCCGCCCAGCCGGCCATCGAGGCAGGGATTCCCACCGCGTTTGGTCGGACCGCGCTCGTCCTAGATGGCGTGGGCGGTTCGTTCCCGAGGATGCTGCTGCCCTACAGATTCGGCGCGGGCGGTCCGATCGGTTCAGGGAAACAATGGTGGAGCTGGATCACCTTGCGCGACGAGGTCAGGGCCATTATGCATGTCGTCGACCGAGGGATCACTGGACCGGTGAACCTCAGTGCTCCCGATCCGATCCGAAATGCGGACTTTGCCAAAGCGCTCGGTCGGGCGATGCACCGCCCGGCTGTGATCCCCGCTCCGGGATTCGGCCTGAAGCTGTTACTTGGATCGGAGTTCGCCGATGAAGTCCTGCTGGCGAGTCAGCGGGTCCTTCCCCAGGTCCTTACCGAAACCGGATTTGAATACCTCGACCCTGACCTACCCGCTGCCCTGAGCCGCATTCTTGATTCGTAACGGCGTCAAGCCGAGTGAAGTTCGACAACCCGCCGGTCGGATTGGGCGTCTTGTCGGTTGAGTTCGCGGGCAATGTCGTCGACGTGGGCGAGAAGATCTGAACGCATTTCGTCGAGCGTGCCTTTCATGCTGTTTACCGATGTGACGACCTGCGTGAGCGACCGGCGCACGTTCGAAACCTGGGACGCCAAGGTCCTCAAAGACTGCAGGCGATCCTCGATGGCCTTCACGTCGATGCCTTCTGCCCGATTGGCAGCGACCGCGATGGACGCTTCCGCCCACGCCAGGGCAGCAGACAGCATGGTCCCGTCTCCATCATCGACAACACAGACCCGGTTGCCGAACACACCGAATGCTCCTACCTCCTGGGGGAAGACCGGGTGGGCCGACACGCAGATCGAAAATCCGGCCTGCCGGTTGGCGGCAGCACGATCGAGTTCGGCGAGTATCCCGCCTTTGCCTCCGAGTGAAATGGTCGATGTCGTATTCTTGGCCTCGATGACCACTCGATCGCCCGAGTCGAGGGTCACGACAAAATCCCCGACTTTGCCGTCGAGAGAACCGCGCTCCATCGATGTTCGCTCGACATAGGCGCCTCTGGTCCCGTACATCAACGAGCGCAGGGTGGCTTCGATGGTGTCTTCGAAATCAAACCCTTTCTGGGTCCCCCTGGTCGCTTCGCTCTCGGCGCCCTGTTTTTGCATGAGAATGTCCCGGAGTTCGCCGAACCTGGCGTCGATTGAATCTGCGAGAACTGACAGGGCGTTCCCGTCCGAGTTGGGATCCAGCAGGGCCTGGAGCCGCGTTTCGAGGGCACCTTCAGGTCCTAGTAGGTCATTGAGTGAGGTCACGAGCCGGGCGGTGTGGGAATCCACCACGGACGGATCCATGGTTCTCATGAAGTCATCCCGCCAGGCAGTGAATTCGTCAATGGTCCTTGAGACTATGGACGATCGGTGTTCGGGATCAAGCTGTTCGGCCATGGCGCGCTGCGCGGCCTCCAGCGTGGAAGCCACGTGACGTTCGGCTTCGGACGTAACCACCAGTACCGAACGTTTGACGCGTTCGTCCACCTCGGTCAGGTCGACTCCGAGGCCCATCGTGATAAGTCCGCGTGCTCCAACGGCCAACGCTCGTTCGACGAGCTCGGACCAATGCGCCTCGGGCTGTGTGGCCAGCATCTCGGCCAAAGTGGGGTCGGCCGACTCCAGATGTCGGATCACAACCGTTGTGCCATCGAGGCTGACTTTTGGCTCCATGGCACTAAACCTATCCAGAAGGTGTGACAGATTCGCGCATTATGCGAGAATCGGACCGAATGTCTCCTGAGCTGGCTGAAACCACACGACTACGCGCTGCGCTGCATCATCTGTCGGAAGTCGTGGTCCCCATCGATCTTGGATTGGACCCAAGCCGCCGTGCTGCGGCTGGCGAACTGCGCCACGACATCGTCTGGTCGATCAACGAATACGCCATCGCCCGGCTGGGCGATCTTGACGCTCCGGTTGTTGCGGTGCTGATCGGATCTACCGGCGCCGGGAAGTCAACCCTGATGAATAGCCTGGCCGGCACCAGAGTGAGTGCTCCGGGAGCAGTACGACCGACCACCCGTCACCCGGTCGTATGGTGTCATCAGCGCAATGTCGATCGGTATCAGACCGGTTTTCTGACCGGCTACGGCGCCGATGCCGCCAGGGAACTCGACATTGTGGCAATGCTGGATCCGATGCTCGAAGGACTCACGCTTATCGACGCACCTGACATCGACTCTGTCGAAGAGGTCCATCGCGACATTGCCGAGGAACTCCTGGCGGCGGCCGACCTGTGTGTATTCGTTACGAGTGCTCAGCGGTACGCAGATTCGGTGCCGTGGCAGATCCTCAAGGCCGCGGCGAGGCGGAACCTTCCCTTGCTGTTCGTTCTCAATCGAGTCCCGCCAGGAGCTGAGGACGAACTGGTACCGGATTTCTCCCGGAGGCTCCGGTCGGCCGGGGTCATGAACGAGGCGGATTCGATTCTCATCGTCGCCGAGCAGCCGGTGGACACCGACTGGGGTGGTTTGCCTACCCCGGCGGTCTCCGAGCTCCGCAGCCGGCTGACCAACTCCGGCAGTGGCGACCGGCGCGCGACGGCAGAACAGGCTGTCAGAGGCGCCGTCGGTAGCCTGCTCCAGAAGGCAGGAATGCTTTCCGACCTCGTTGACGACGAGAACCAGGAGCTTGCCAAATTAGAAGAAGTAACCCGCCTCGCCTACGCGGGCCAGGCAACCGAGATCGAGTCGGCCCTGCGCGAGGGCACGTTGATTCGAGGTGAGGTGGTGGCGCGTTGGCAGACTTTCATTGGAACCGGCGAGTTGACCAAGGCTCTGGCCGATGGAGCAACCCGGCTTCGGGGGTGGGCGACTCGGGTGTTCGGTGGGGTAGGTGAAAAGTCGGAAAGGGTCGGGTTTGAAGCCGAACACGAACTGGTAGCGCTGGTCACCCGGCGCGCCGACCTGGCAGCCAATGCGGTCGCCGGCGCCTGGGAACTCCATGAAGGAACTGCGGGCTACGTCAGGAGCGCCAATTTGTGGCGACATGCTCCCGAAACCCCGGAACGAGTTCAACAAGTGGTTGAGGATTGGATTGCGGGTCTCACTCGGATGATCGAAGAGACGGGCCTTGGCCGTAAGCGTTGGGCTCAGATCGCCTCAGTCGGGGTGAACGCCGTTGCCGTAAGTCTCATGGTCACCGTCTTTGCCTACACGAGTGGAATCACGGGTACGGAAGTGGGGATCGCCGCCGGCGCTGCTGCCGCCCAACAAAAGCTTCTTGAGCATCTCTTCGGGTCGGCTGCCGCTAAGGGTCTCGCTGATGAAGCCAGGAAAGACCTTATCGATTCGATCACCGGGGTGCTCGAAGCTGACGCACAACGTTTTCTGGGGTTCCTTGTGGGTCTGAGAACCTCCGGGCGCTTCGAACTCGACGATGTGGCGGCGTCGGTTGACCGGGCCTTGCGAGCATGGCATGTCTGATTTAGGACGACTCATGGATCTGCTCGACACGGCAGTCGCCCAAGCAGTCGCTTCGGTCGGCGATGAACCGCTGTCAGAGGCGATCGAATTGGCCAACACGGCCCGGCGTCGGGTTGGGTTCCTTGGCCGATCCGTGGTGGTCGCCCTGGCGGGCGGTACCGGATCGGGCAAGTCGTCATTGTTGAACGCGGTAGCGGGCGAGACGGTGGCCGAGGTGGCCGCCATCCGACCGACCACGTCGGAGCCCCTGGCCTGGATGCCGCAAGTGCCCGAACCAGGCATCGTGCGACTTCTCGACGACATGGGGGTGGACAAGCGGGTAGGACATTTGAACGATCTGCCGGTCGTACTCATCGATATGCCAGATACCGACTCGGTAGTCGGAGCCCATCGGGCAATCTTTGAACGCCTCCTCCCTCGCGTTGATGTCGTCTGGTGGGTGGTCGATCCCGAGAAATACTCCGACCGCCTTTTGCATCGTGATTTCCTAGGACCGCTGGCGGATTATCAGGGGCAATTCCGCTTTGTGTTCAATCAGATCGATCGGCTTTCATCCGGCGAGTTGCGGGAGGTTCTCCAAGACTTCGAGACCAGGCTGAAGGAGATCGGGATTTCGGCCCCGATCATTATCCCGGTGGCAGCCAGCCCACCGAACGGGCTCCCGGTTGGGATTGATCGCCTGGTTGATGGGCTCGTCGAGCTTGGAGACGCCAAACGGGCCGTGACCGCCAAAACCATTGTCGATATCCGAAGGGCTGGCACCGCCATCGCCGCCGTAACCGGGGTGACCGGTGAAGGAATCGGATTTGAAGCCCAGTGGGAGACGGCAAGTTCTGAGGTTGTCGCTGGTCTGGTTGACATGGTGGTGGCAGCCGACGTGGCTGAAAAGGCCGAGGCCGAGGGCGCCGCGGTGGCGCTGCGCACCGGAGTGGGACCAATCGGTCTGGTGATCACCCGACTTCGGGACACCAGATTGGCGAGAGCGCTTGGGTTGTCGCTGCGCGACGGGCTCGCCAATGAAGCTGCCAGGGAGTGGGCATCGCGGCCAGGGCGCGATACGGCACTCGGGACGATGGAATCTCTCGTGTCACAGGTCGCCTTGGGGGCTGGCGGACCCTATGCCAGGGCCATTCGATCACAATTCGATACCGAGCGCCTCACGGATGCGGTTGACAAGACGGTCGATCTGGCACTGCATCGAGCCAGCCACGCCAAGCTCGCCGGTCGACCCTGGTGGGCGGCAGTGGCGGCTATAAAGTGGCTTTTGACGATTGCGGTTATTTGGGGAAGCGTGTGGTGGTACGCGACGCCACCGGTTCGCGGTTCAGTCCCGTGGTCGGTGGTCCTCGTCGTGGGCGGGTTGGTGGTTGGTCTCGCTTTGAGTCGGCTGCTTGATGCCTCCGGTCGCTCGCTCGGCAGAGCTCGAGTCGTTGAGTTTCGCCAGCAGATGGTCACTGATCTGGACTTGCAGCTTGAGCGCGTGCTGGGGCAACCCCTGCGTGCTGCGGTGCGGGAACGAGCCGAACTGGGAGCCACACTCGCTCAAATCTCCGTCGAGGCTGAGCGCGCCCAACAATCTGCCTAGGATCGTTGGACATGAATGATCTGTGGTCGAACGTCAGCCCGCAAGTAGGCCAGACCCTGGGCGTGCTCGGAGCGGTTCTGGTGTCTGGCTGGCTCGTGGCTCGACTCGCTCGTCGGACGGCCGAAAGGCCAACCCCGGATGATCCTGAGCGTCAGCAGCGGGTGACGACACTGTGGGCGGCCGGCCGTCGCATCTCGTTCGTCTTGCTTGGTGTGGTTGCGGTGCTGATGCTGCTCAGTGTCTGGGACATCCCGATAACGCCTCTTTTGGCCGTTGGGTCAGCAGTCGGCTTGGCGGTTGGATTTGGAGCTCAAGACGCCGTGAAGGACGTCATTGCCGGGTTTATGATCCTCGCCGAAGGTCAATTCGATATCGGTGATACCGTTGCGGTGGCCGGGGTAACCGGCGCCGTTACGGATATACGCCTACGAGTAACGGTTCTCCGAGACGTGAATGGCGCCGTTCATTTTGTACCGAATGGACAGATCAATGTGGCGTCCAACTTCACAAAGGAGTTCTCGAAGGCTGTGGTTGATGTCGGCGTCGCCTACGGCTCAGACCTCGCAAAGGTTAAAGCTGTACTTGAGGATGAGATCCGCGCTATTGAGGTCGATTATTCGGACTTGTTCACCGAACCAGGGGAAGTGCAAGGAGTCAACGAGTTGGCCGATTCGTCAGTTGTCGTGCGGGCTGTCCTCGTAACCAGGGCTGACGCCCGTTGGCAGGTGAAGCGTATCGCGCTGGAGCGAATCGTCACCCGGTTTGGCAACGAAGGAATCGAGATCGCTTTCCCGACGATCAAGGTGTTGGGATCGGGGGATCCTGGTTGACCTTTCCCTCAGGTTCTGGAAGATTTCTCACAGATACCGGCAATCAGGTACGTCAGTACTATCACGTAAGTATTGTTCGATGTGCATATACTCGGCAGAGTTCTGCGGGTAGGAGGTCGCGTCTCGAGACTTTCCCTGGCATCGATTCTGCTGAAAGCCTTCTACGTCCCGCAACAAAGGCTCCGGTTACCCCCCTTACCGGAGCCTTTGTTTATGGGGCGTCGAAACGGGCACCGGGCGCCACATGATGAGGAGGACCTGTTGACGATCTGGATGTCTTGGCCGGTGTGGCGCCGCCTGACCGGTATTGCCGTCGACCAGGTGTCTGGCTCGACCAATGTGGCGATTCAAACTGCCTCAGCACTGCGATCTCTCGGGGAGGCTGCCGGGAGCGCCCACATCGACGACCCGTGTCTTCCGGTCCGCGAAGGTATCGATGTGGTCTTTAGGGCTCAACCGACGGCGGCGGCCATTGCGAACCTGCGCAATCTCGTCTACGACGCTCCCGACCTTCAGCTGCTCCTCAAAACGCTCGATGCCGAGGTTGAGCGACTCGGCCAGGTTCCGCTGCGGCTTGCCGAACAGGGGTCGGCCCTCATTCGTGATGGCGATAGTGTTCTCGTGCATTCTTCTTCTTCTTCGGTTCGAGCCGTTCTCGACCTGGCGAGACGTTCAACCTCGTTTTCGGTGACGTGCACGGTCGAAGAAGGTTCCGGCGAAGGACGCCAGATGGCCGCCGAGTTGGCCTCAGCCGGATACTCGATCGAAATGTTGTCCGTGGGTCAGGCGGCGGCCTATGTTGCCGGGGTCGATTTGATTCTGGTTGGCGCCGATGCGATCGGACCAGGTCGGATGATCAACAAAGAAGGTACGGCTCGCATCACCGCGGCCGGGCTGGATGCGGAAGTCCCTCGCTACGTCATCGCGGCGACCGACAAGATCCTGGCCGAGGAGCTCTTTGTCACGGCCGCCAGTCGGGCCGAGGCAATGGACATGGAACTCGTTCCGCTGTCGTGGTTCACCGCGGTCATCAGCGAGGCTGGTCCCCTGACGCCTGGTGGCGTCTCGCGGTTGGCCACCGAGCGTCGGGTTTCTCCGAAACTCCGCTAGGCGAGGATGAGTACGCCGTCGGGGACCGATTCGATTTCGATTCGGCTGGCCAGGCCAAGTACGTCCCCATCAGCCTGGACGTAGGCGGGAGGGTCGGCTTCAACCAGAACCGAATCTTTGTTGAGCGCTTGAAATCCTCCCCGCACTCCATCCCACGAGGATCCGCGTAGCGCCGCCCAGGCGATCGATGGCACGCGGCGAATCGGCAGTTGATCAAGGCCGGCCACGTGAAAGCCATGGGCGGGTGCATCCTTGGCGAGGCTAAGGGGTACCCGGCCGAAGTAGGTATACGGCCAATGAACTTCGATCATGGCAACCACGGCGTCGTGGCTCCCGTCGTCGAGCGTGACCCGCAACGTCGGAAGGCGATGGCGAAACTGTGACCAGAGCACGTTGGCCGATGTCTTGGCATAGTGAAACCCGCCCATAAAAAGCTTCTTATTGGGGGTCTGTTCGGCCCGACGCACCACCTCGGCATCAAATCCGACGCCGGCGGCAAACGTTGCATAGACGGAATCCCCATCGTCGAGCGTGATTTTGGCGAGATTGATGGGCTTTGAAATCGGGTGTGAGACGATCTGGGCCGTGGCTTTGATGGGATCCGGATCGATGCCCATGATTGCAGCCAACACGTTCGTTGTTCCGACCGGGATGATGCCCAGCGCGGTCGCGCTTCCGGCAATCCCGTTCACAACCTTGTTGACCACTCCGTCGCCCCCCATCGCCACCACCACGTCGACGTGGTCGTTGGTAGCCTTGGTGGCGACCTCAATGACAGCTTCGGCTGTCTCGGGCCATTGCGCATCGACCTCGAATTCTGCACGAAGTCGGGCCAGAACCTCCCGGTGCGTGCCGCCCGTGAACTGCGATGCCGCCGGGTTGGCTATCAAAACCAGGCGTCGCCTTTCGAGCATCAGGAGACGGCCAGAGCAACCGAGATTAGGTCCTCGCGGCCAAAATGACCCGCAGAAGCCTGAATTGCCTTGTCGGCTTCTTCGAGTGGAAACTCGTGAGAGACCATGTGGTCGAGCCGACTGTCTTGTGCCAACTGCCGGGTGGCCCAGTGGTAGCCGGCCGACGAGGCGCCGAACGCACCTCGAACGCTGAGCTCCTTGACGACGATGATATCCGAGAACAGCTGGTTAACCGGTGCGGTGCCTTTGGTTGATGCCAGAACGAGACGGCCGCCAACCCGGACCAGGTCAAGACCGAGCAGGATCGCCTCGGTATCGTTTGAGGTCACATCGATGACGATATCGGGACGGGAACCAAGACTGTCGGCCACGGCGCTGGCAGGATCGTCGACATCGGAGAACACGATCATGTCGGCGCCTAGTTCCTTGGCGAGGCGTAGTCGGTCGGCGTCATGGGAGAGCCCGGTGATGCCCACCCATCCAGCTCCGGCGGCCTTGGCCGCCACGAGGGCAGAAAGACCACGCGGGCCGGGTCCCATGATGAGAACGTTCTCGCCGGCTCTGAGATCGGGAACCTCCACCGCCCAGGTGAATCCCGCCGCAAGCGGGTGGGCGAAAGCAGACACCACTGCCGGTACGTCGTCAGAAACGACATGTAAGCGGGAACCAGGGTCGAGGTACATGAGTTCGGCAAACCCACCCCAAAGAGCTGGGCTTTCGGTTGACGGCAGCTGCCCATAGGCGTTGATTGGCTTGCGGAGGTTGCAGGAGGACACGTTGTTCATGCAACGACGGCAGGATCCGCACCTGATCGAGCTCTCCACGACCACCCGGGTGCCAACCGGAATGCCGAAGTCGGTCATGGCCTCGGCTATGCGACCGACTACCTCGTGTCCCGGGATTAGCGGGTACTTCACGAATCGGCTGGTGCCTTCCCAGGCCTGTACGTCGACGCCGGAAAGTCCTGTCGCCTCGACGGCCAGCCACCCGCCAACTTCCATCTCCCCGACGGGGAGTCGAGTCGGTGTAAACCGGCGCGGCTCGACCAGGATCATGGCCCGTGCACTGTTCCCTGCTACCGACACTATTTCGACCTCGCCTTGCGCACGCGGATTGTAGTGGCGGTCTGGTTCGCCGAAACCGACCAGATCAAGCGAGGAGCTGGGCTATCCGGTCGATGCCTTCGATGAGGTCCTCGTCGCTGAGGGCGTATGACATCCGGGCGTAGCCCGGTGCCCCGAAGGCCTCGCCGGGGACGATTGCCACCTGAGCGAACTCGAGGATGTCTGCTGCGAGATCCAACGTCGTGGTGGGCGTGTGACCCTTGATGGACCTCCCGAGAATGCCCTCGAGATTCGGAAAGGCGTAGAAGGCTCCTTCCGGCTCGATGCACTCGACGCCGTCAATCGCGTTGAGCATGGAAACCATCGTTTGGCGGCGCCGATCAAAAGCGGCTCGCATGGTGGCCACTGCGTCGAGCGGGCCGCTGACTGCTGCCAATGCCGCCCGTTGGGCAATGTTATCAACGTTGCTTGTTGTGTGTGACTGCATGTTTGATGCCGCCTGGATGATGTCAGGTGGGCCGGCCATCCAGCCAACTCGCCATCCGGTCATCGAATACGTTTTGGCGACGCCGTTCACGATGACACATCGATCCCTGATCTCGGGCACCAGCGTCGGCATTGACGCAAAGACGGCATCGCCATAAACGAGGTGTTCGTAGATCTCGTCTGTCAGGACCCACAAGCCTTTTTCGGCTGCCCAAGCACCGAGAGCAGAGATCTCTTCTCTGGTGTATACCGCCCCGGTCGGGTTTGACGGAGACACGAACAATAGGATCTTTGTCGCAGGAGTGAGATGCATTTCGAGCATGTCGACGGTCGCTTTGAAGCCCGTCGATGCGTCGGTCATCACATTCACCGGAACCCCGCCTGCCATTCTGATCGCCTCGGGGTAGGTGACCCAGTAAGGCGTGGGCAGGAGCACTTCGTCGCCCGGATCGAGCAGCGTTGCGAAGGCCTCGAACACGGCCATCTTTCCGCCATCGGTGACGAGGAACTGGGAAGCTTCGAGGTCGAGTCCCGAGTCCCGTTTGGTCTTGTCGGCGAGCGCCTGGCGCAACTCGGGCAAGCCCGAGGATGCGGTGTATTTGTGGTTCCTCGGGTCGCGGCAGGCGGCCACGGCGGCCTCGACGATGTAATCAGGAGTCGGGAAGTCCGGTTCTCCGGCGCCGAAGCCAATGACCGGGATACCGGCAGCCTTCATCGCCTTGGCTTTGGCGGTGATTGAAACCGTAGCCGACGGTTCAATTGAAGCAATGCGTTCTGATACCCGGCCCATGTTTTCCTCTCAAGGTGAGCTGTCCCTTGACACATTAGTGGCGCCCTAGAACGGCTTGGTCAGCCCTACCCGGCCGGTTGGACGACGAGGTCGATAATGTGGGCTGCCGGGCGGAACACCTGCCGGCTGAGTGGAGACAGTTCGGAAACGGGATGCGCCACCGGCAGGATGGCCCGCCCGGCGGTCAAGGCGGCCTGCGCCGCACGGGCGCAGGCTACCGTTGTCCACAGCCGTTGATTGTTGCGTGCGACGACTGGTAGCAATACGCACTCTGCGGTCTCGGCCGGCATCAGGGATACGGGCGCCACATACTCGAGAAGCCCTCTTCGAAACGCCCGGCTACTGGTGCGCAACTCGGGGCTGGCCGCCTCGGTTACGGCCTGCAACACGGCCCGAGTTCCGGATCCCAGCGACAGGATTCCGAGGCTCGAGAAGCGGGCCGCCTCATAGGCTAGGTCCATCGACCAACGCGGATCTTCGAGTCGCCCAATCATCGCGTGCAGGGCCGCGGCAGTTCGGCCGGCATTCAAATCCATCGCCGCTTCGGTGACCGCCAGGAGGAGGGCCTGGTCGGACCGCCGCTTCCGGAGTGCTTGCGCAGCGGCAACGCCAGCCTCTGCCCACGAGACTTCAGTAAGTTCGAGTAATGCCTTGGCAGCCTTGATGGCTGCTGGGACTGGATCTGCCCATTCGTCGCGGGCTACGTCGTTGAGCGTCTCACCGGGAGTCAAGGGGCTAATTGCAGTTCGGTCGTGATCTTGATGGAGTCGCGAATCGAGCGGGCCACCGGACAGAAATCGGCATGGAAGCCGTGGACTCTTTTCGCGGTGTCGCGTTGGTCGCCTTGTACGCCTTTGAGCATGTATGTGACATGGATACGTTTGATTATCAAGACTTTGCCCTCTTTTTCGACCTCGCCGGTCGTTTCAGAGATCAGGTGCCCGTGAGATGCGTTGATGCCGCGCGCCTCCAGCGCGCCCCCGAAGGTTCCCGTCAGTCAACCGCCGGCGGCGGCGATGACGTAGTCAATCGTCGTGGCGTCCGGCGGGTATTCCTCAGGGTCGACACCGTAATGCTCGGCGATGGCTCCGTGCACTCCGAAGCTGATTGGCTCATCCAGGGACGGCATCCATACTTTGCGAATCGGACCTCGAACCCGTTCGATCTTGACTTTTGAGGTGTAAGCAACGTCGCTCATGCGATTGACGTTAGCGCCCCATCAATACCAGCGGGGGACGTACTGGCCGCCCCCCGCCGATGATTCCAACCGATTACTGATTACTCGTCTTGGCTCTTGGCCTCGTCCACGGCATCGCTCACGACCTCGGTTGCGTCGTCCACTGCGTCGCTGGCCGCATCGGCCACATCGCTGGTCGTGTCGCTGGCCGCATCGGTGGCGGCTGCCGCGCCACCCTTGACCTTTTCGACCACGTCGCCAGCCGAGTCCTTGGCCTTCTCGACCAGATCGCCCGCGACGCCTTTGGCCTTGCCGAGGGCTCCTTCAGCTTTGTCCATAGCGCCTTCGACCATGTCGCCTACGCCTTCACCCAAATGCTCGGCCATGTCTTTGGCCTTTTCCACGGCGTCGCCGGCGCTCTCGGCAGCCTCGGCTGCAACATTTTTGGCTTTTCCAAACATATTCTTGATCGTATCCATGAATGCCATGGGTGGTTCGTCCCTTCATTGTTGGTAGTACGGCGTATGTATAACAGCTCACCCCTACCTGATGTCCGGTATACGTCCGCTACCCGGCGAGAATCAATATCCATACTGAGCGACAATCGATCCGTTGGTATCCAAAAGGAAGCCGGTATCGCCTGCGTTATCCCATACCGGAGTGTTGCTACACCAATGGAACTCGGGTGACCGATCCGACCCGCAGCCTGTATAGAGAACCAATGACTCTCCCGGGGCTATTCGAACTCCGGAACCGAACGTGTAGCGATGCACGGACGATTCGTCTCTTACGGTCCACTTGGACAGGTCGATAACGGTTGGGTGATTGGATTCGATGGTGACCCACTCACCATTCAGATTCTCGTTGTCCCGTCCGATGGCGTCGGCGTTGATTCCAGTGATGGTCACCTCATAGCGCTCGGTTGACCCGCAGGCTGTCGAAGACCACATGCCGATCTCTTCTTCCTGGGCAATCTGTTCTGCCCTATCGAGTACCGCCTGCAACGTCGTGTTTGGCTCGTAACCTCTCGCCAGGGCAGCGCCCTGCCGGATCAGTTCGGCATTCACGAAGACGTCACCCAACCACACGTACCCCAGAATGCGGCCGTATTGGTCGAATTCCTCGACATCTGTACCCACCAAAACGGGTTGGCCCCCGATCAAGTCGTCGAGCAATGCGCGAGCTTCCTGATCGAAGCATTCGCCTTTTTCGGGGGAGTTGATCCCGATCAGGCGTACCCGTTCCTCCTGGCCGTCAATCTCGACCCTGAAGGAATCACCA
Organism: bacterium; assembly: GCA_024641305.1. GTDB lineage: Bacteria > Actinomycetota > Acidimicrobiia > Spongiisociales > JAENVV01 > JAENVV01. The sequence goes on from JAHEDI010000003.1 coordinate 25,231, forward strand.
TCCTGGACATACAGCACGGTGGCGGTTCTGGCATCGGCCGGCGCCGAGGGACTCTCGAACGTGGTGGCCTGCGGATTTTCCGAAGTAGCCGACGGTCGGGCCTGGGGGGATACGCACGCGCCGGCGATGGTGGCGGCGAGGAGGAATCCCGCCGCTCTCACATGGCCCTTTCGTAGGCGCGGCGGGCGGCGATCAGCACCGGATCCCAGGTCCCCGAGAAGGGCGGCGCATATGAGAGGTCCATCATCGAGAAGGCGAGGCCATCCATTTCGTTCCATATCCCGGTTGCGAAGGTGTCGATACGTTTGCCGGCCGACCGGCCACCGACGATCTGCGCTCCAAGCAGCCGACCAGTCCGTCGTTCAGCAGTGACCTTGAGGGTCATGTTGGTTGACTCCGGCCAGTATCCGGCCATGGTGGTGGATTCAGTGATGGCGGTGACCGCTTCGATTCCGGCACTGTCGGCCTCCGCCTGGCTCAATCCAGTGCGGGCGATTTCGATGTCGAGAACTTTCGTGATAGCCGTTCCGAGGATTCCAGGGAACGTGGCGTCGTCTCCACCAATGTTGATGCCGGCGACCCGTCCTTGTTTGTTCGCAACCGTTCCCAGGTGGACGTTGGCGGGTCGGCCGGTGATTCGATGGAGGGCTTCGGCACAGTCGCCCGCTGACCAGATACCTTCAACGGACGTACGTTGTCGGTTGTCCACCGCCACCGCTCCGGTCGGGCCGATCCGAATGCCTGCCTCGGCTGCGAGTTCGGACACCGGTCTCGTTCCAAGCGCCAGGATGACGATGTCGGCCTCGAGGACGCCACCGTCGAGTTGAATTCCCCGGACGTGACCCTGCTCGTCTGCCAGACAGTTGACCCGGTGACCGGGTCGGACCGCTATACCTCGTTCCCGCATGCCTGCGGTTACGATCGCTCCCAGATCTTCATCGATTGATCGGTTCATCACGACCGCCCCCGACGTGACCAATGTGGTGGTGATCCCGCGCACATGAAACGCTTCTGCCATTTCCAAACCGATATACCCGCCCCCGACCACGACGGCGTTCTTGGCATGGGCGGCGGCCGCCTTGATTGCCTCTGCGTCGTCGAGGGTCTTGAGATGAAACACACCGGTCAGGTCGATGCCTTCGATTGGTGGCCGAACTGGTCTGGCGCCCGTGGCATAAACGAGCTGGTCGAAGGGGACGACCCGGGACTCCCGACCATTCAGTACGGTGATCGTCCGGCTATCCGTGTCGATCTCAGTGACGGTGTTTCCAAGGTGGACGCTGATGCCTTGCTGGCTGAACTGGGCGGGGGTGCGAGCGATGAGCTGTTCTAGGTTGGGGACATCACCAGAGATGTAATACGGTTCGCCGCACGCCGAATAGCTCACCCGCTGAGTCATTTCGAATACGTCGATGATCAGGTCGTCTGAGCTTCGACGACGCCTGGCCTGAGACGCGGCTGACATGCCGGCGGCGTCGCCGCCGATCACCACGAGGCGTTCGGTCACGAGCTCTTTTTGCCGAACCGGCGTCGTTCAACTGGAGGGTTGAGCTGGGCTTTGAGTTCTTTAAGTTCTGCCAATTGCTGCTTCACCTTGCGGCGTCGGATCCGGATCACATACCCAACGATTTCGTCGATGATCACCGCAACCAACGTGGTTCCGAGAAGGATTCCGGCCAGCGGGGCACTAACCCTCCATTGCAGAAACTTGAATTCGACGGTTCCGGTGTTTTGGACGACCAGGATGATGACGACCGCCAGAAGAATGGCTCCGAAGAGCATCGACCATCGAAAGCCCGAGCCTTTGTAGATCGTGGTTGGGGTCGCCGGGGCGGCAGGGGCCGGCTCGTCCGCGGGAGATGTCTCCATCCTGACGGTTTCGTCGAGGGAGGCTGGAAGCATCTCTCCGTCCGTAAGGTCGATACCTTCGGTCGGTTCGAGGCCGAGTTCGTCGGGGCCGTCAGCGTCGGGTGTGGGTTCGTCGTTCATGACAGCATCGTAGCGACCATTGCCCGACGTGCCACTAGATCTACACTGTGCCGGATGTGGGGATCACGCATGGTGATGGGTTTGGTGCTGGTTATCGGCACCGTGGCTTGTGGGGGAGAGGTTGCCCTCGAACGCACCGCGCCGACCCTCCCGCCCCTACAGCTCCCAGCCGTTACGCCGACCGTGCCGGCGACTGTTGGATCACCCTCTACTACGTTGGCGGCGGCTCCGGCAGTTGACCTGCCCGAAGTGCTCGACATCTCCGCTTTTGATCTATTCGGGCGCCTCAACATCGATCGGTACGAGGTGGCGTTTCGAATCGCCGGGAACGGAATCAATCAAGAGGCTGTCTATACCTATCAACGCGACCCGGAGGCCGGACGTATCTTCGGTATGGCCGACGGTGACGAGATCGAAGTGGTCCTCATCGATGGTTCGGTTTGGGCCAGATTCGGCCCGACTCCCGGAGGGGCGTTGGTTGAGGCCAGTGCTACCTTCGCGGAACTGGCCAACGACTTCTTTGAGCCAGGAGCCATTGCTGCTCAGAACCTTGAGCCGTTCGACTTCCGGCTCGGTGATTTTGTGCTTGTCGGTCCTGGAGAGTTCGACGGTCGGGCGGGTTTCGAGTACGCCGCCGCCCCACCCCGCGTCTTCTCATGGTGGGTGAACGGTGACGGACTCATAATTGGAGGAAGCGGCGTGCTGGGCGATGCTCCGGACGGGAGGGAGCTGTTCTTCTCGTACAACTGGGAGGGGGACATCGGGCCGATAGACCGCCCTCAGAACACGGTAACTCAGGAGGAGTATTTTGCGTTCCTGAATGGGGTTGACCCGTCGGATCCGTCACAGCTGCAAGGCGACCTGCAGGACGTTCAGGCGTCTCTGCAACGAGTTCGCGCCGGCGAAGGTTCCTTCGGAACCGATGAACTTGATGGCATGGTGCAACTCGGCTTGATCGATGGGTGGCAAGCCGGCCTGTCGAACCTGACTCCCGGTGTGATCGGGATTGAGTTCGACGGAGACTCAGCACTGCTGGTCGGGGTGTTGGCCGACGGGCGGCATTACTGCATTGGCTTGGTCGGTGAGGCGGTCTCATTTGGTGGCGGTTATCGACTCGACGAGGTGAACTCGCTGGCTGGATGCTCTGACCCAGCAGGGTTTCCCACCCTCGACGCGCCCGGCTGAATGAAACGTTCTGGACCGCGCTGACTCCGACGAGATCAGGCGTCGACGTCGGCTCCTTCGAAGCGCCAGCGCTCCTTGCTGGCCCTGGCCTCATCGACATCGACTCTCGTGAGCAGGAACCCGCCGATGATGAAGAACGCCGCGACCGAGATGATGCCGTTGCGGCCACTACCGGTTTGGGCGGTGACGATGCCGAACAGAAGCGGTCCCCATATCGCCGAGAACTTCGAAAAGACCGAGAAGAATCCGTAGAACTCGGCGGCGGCCTCTTCGGGAATCATCGTTCCGTACAAACTGCGGGACAGGGCCTGGACGCCGCCAAGCACAAAACCGACGACCGCAGCGAGCAGATAGAACGGTAGTGCTTCGCCTTCCGGCAGGAAGAAGGCGCTGACCGCCAGCCCTACCCAGACGACGAGGTTAAGGAGAATCGCCCGCTTCGGATTGATCTTTCCTGAGATCCAGCCGAATGCGTACGCCCCACCGAAGGCAATGAATTGCACGATGAGGAACGCAATGATGACTTCCTGCAATTCCAGGTTGAGGGTGTCCTCGGCGTAAGCGCCGGAGATGTTGATGACGGTTTGGGTGCCGTCGTTGTAGAACATGAACGCCAGGATGAACAGCAAGAGCTGAGGGAATTGGCGCAAACGCGCTCCGGTCTTAAGGGTGCGGCGCAGGCCGATGCGGGCATAGGCCACGACGTCTGGCTGGCCGTCATATTCGGCAGGGATGGGCTGAGAGACTCCGTCTTTGGGGAATCGCCTGAGGGCATAGAGCGTGAACAGGACCCACCAGACGCCTGCCCCGGCGATGCCAATCCGGGTAGCCGTTTCGACTCCCAGGCCGATGGCGTCCTGATCGGCCAGGACGATGAGCGCAAACGCCAGCAGAACGTACAGGCCCCCTCCGATGTACCCGAGGGCGTACCCTTTCGATGACACCCGGTCGATGGTTTCGTCGGTGGCGATGATCGGGAGATAGCCGTCGTAGAACACGTTGGCGGCGACGAACCCGACCTGGGAGACGATAAATACGAGCAGGAACAGTGGAACCGCGCCTGAGGGGACAAAGAAGATGCCAAACGTGAACGCGGCGCCGAGAAACGCAAAGAACTGCAGGAAGGCTTTCTTGGCAGAAGAAAAGTCGGCCATGGCCCCCAGTATCGGCATGATCAGGAACAATACGAAGGCGCCGCCCGCCACGAGGAACGACCAGATCGCACCGCCCGACATTCCCCAATACCCGTCTTCTGGGACGATGGATCCCGTGAAGAAGGGGGCCACAATGGCGCCAGAAGTCGTCGCATACGCCGAGTTGGCCCAGTCATACATGGCCCATCCGAAAATGGTTTTCTTGTCGTTTTTGGCGATCTCGCTCAATCCGGCTCCTCTTCGGCCGACAGCGTAGGGGTTCATCTGCCGCCCGTCCCGGAGATTCGGGCTTTTCCTTTCTCCGAATTAGCCGGCCCGCCTAAGTAGGCTCTGAGATATGACCATGGCCAAACGTATTTTCGCAATCGTTTTCCTCCTCGCGCCAGCACTTTCAATGGCGGCCGTGGTCGGAGCTCAAACGGTCGACTGTCCAGCGGTCGCCGGGATCGAATGCGACGGTTGGATGACCGACACCGCAGGGGTCATCCGTGACGACGCCAACCTTGAGCGGCTCATCGACGGGATCGTCAACCAGTACGGACACGAAATAGCGGTCGTCATCGTCCAGTCGGCTGACGACCCGAACGGACTCGCCCAGGAGATTGGCAATACCTGGGGGGTCGGCAAGGTCGGCCTTGATGATGGCATTGTCGTGCTTGTTGCGCTCGACGAGCGGACGACTGCGATTGAAACCGGTCCCGGTATCAGCCTGTCTGATCCAGACTTCCTTGCTGGACTCGGGAACAGCTCATTCGCGTCCGGGGACTTTGATGGCGGTATTTCGGCCATCATCGCCGGCCTGGTTGCCACATTCAACGACAGTGGTGCCTTTCCTGACACGAGCGAACCGTCAACGGATCAGCCGGACGTTTTCGTGCCCCAGGATCAGTTCACGCCCACGCCCAGCCTGCCGAATCCGACTTCGGGTCTCGGCGGATTGAGTCCGATCCTGGGACTCGTTCTCATCGCGGGCGGGTTCTTCGTGACGAGCGAATTTCGTAAGAAGAACCTGTTGGTTTTTTCGGCGCGCAAACGAACCCAGGAAGCCGATGTCGACCTCATTCTTGAGGGGCTGACACCCGGTGGCCATGAATTGGCGCTGCGCGACGAACTCTTCGAGCCGCGGCCGGTCGAGGCTCCCCGATCCGAAACCCTTCCGGTGGTGATGGCTCTCGAAGCCGTCATGGACGGCGAGCCCCAGGACGTCGGAGCTCTGACCGCCGCCTGGTCGGCCGGGTTACTTGAGGTGCTCCGGGAAGATCGGGTCAACGCAGAACGGGAAATGCCGCTTGAACTGGCGATCACCGGTGAGCAGCAGTTGCTTGAGGACGCTGTTCAGGCGGCCGCGACCGAGGCCATCGCGACCACCCATGACGATCAGTTCTCGCTGAAGTCGGAGGAACTGAAGAGTCTGGTTGCCTCGTTGCGACCGTATCGGGTTGCCCAGGAACGGACCCGGACTGCCCGCCGGCTCATCCATCGGGCGGTGCCTACTCCCATCGGGCCGGTCATCGTCAATGATCTAGGAGAGCGTCTGGTTCAGGCTTCCCCGGTTCTAGTACCGGGGGCCTCGATTCTCGATTCGGTCAATGAGGTTGATTCGGCCTACGTGACGGCTGCGGACAAGACGAACCGACTCCGACTGATTCGTGACCGCCTCGCCGACAATGAGGCCCGGCCGGCTGTCACGGCCGCCCTGGTCGACCTTGAGGACGATCCGGAAGAAGCCCTCAGCCGGTATGAGACGTTGCTCGTCAAACTTGAGGCATCAGCGCTCAAACAAGATGGGTTGTCGGTGCCCGCCGTGGCGGCTTTCATTCTTATGAACAACGACTCAGTAGACGATTTCCTGGCCGCCTATGGCGAAGCCAAACGACTCGGGAACGACCCGGAGATGAGTGTTGAATTCGCCATGGCCGGTCTGCGCTCGGAGTCCGAGATTGCCGAGGTGAGGGCCCAGGCCGACTCGCTCGGCTTGCCGGTAGCCATTGCCGCCGCCCTGCTTGACCGGGGAGATCGGGCCGTTGAGGCATATCACCAGCTTTCAGATGGGTTGGCATCGCAGGGACTCGACAGTGACACCCGCAAAACGGTGGCTGCGTTGTTGGCGATTTCGCTTGAGTCGAGTGTGGCATTACGTAGGTGGACCGAAGCCCGTGAGGCGCTCGCCAAGTTGGGCTTGTCAGGGTCCTATGCAGACGTAGCGGCCGCCTTCGGGGCTTCGGATCCTCGTGGCCCTCGAGAATTTGCCGTGGCATACGCGGCCCAGCGCCAGGCGCTGGCTCGGGGTGGAATCGAAGACGTCGATCGGTATGCCCCCGAACTGGCTCATGGTGGCACCCGGCGCGGTCGTGACAGCTGGACCGGCGAGGTCATCCCAAGCTCGCTGCGTACGTTCGATCCGTTTACGTTGCTCTATTACCGTTGGATCATCACCGGTGGAACCGGGCACGGGCACGGTTGGGAACCCATCTATCAGGACCAGTCGTGGTCGAGGGATACCAACTCGTGGTTTGGTGGTTTTGGTGGTGGCGGGGGCTTCGGTGGTGGCGGTAGCTCGTCGGGATCGTCGTCCTGGGGTTCGTCGTGGGGTGGTTCATCCGGCGGCTTTGGTGGTTTTGGTGGTGGCGGGGGCTTCGGTGGTGGCGGAGGTGGTTTTGGTGGCGGTGGTGGCGGCGGCGGCGGGTCAAGCGGTTGGTAGCGCCCGCCACCGGGTAGCGTTGAATCGTGCGGTACATGTTGCTCGCTCTGGCTGTGGTGCTCTCGGCGTGTGCCACCGGCGAACTCGCACCGATCCCGGTTACCGAGCAAGGTGGGACTCCGCCAGACGAAGCAACATCAACAATTCCTTTGTCGACGTTGCCTTTGCCGACGACCACGGACTCGGAAACATCGACGCCCGTTACGACGGTGGCACCATTGTTGGGCCTGGCGCTTAAGCCTGTTGACGTTGACGTGGTCTTCCCGGTACTGGTTTTCTCATCGGGTCCTGATACCTACGTGGCCGACAAAGCCGGGAGGATCGTCTCGATTGCGGGAGGCCCACCTGTGCTCGACATTCGTGACAGAGTGCTCAACGACGGAGAGCGGGGCCTCCTCGGGGCGGCGTTCCACCCGTTGTATGCCCCGGGTTCGCTGCTCGTTGTCCACTACACCGACCGGGATGGCAACACCGTGGTGTCGACCTTCACCGTGGACGAGATGATCGCCAACCCCGATAGCGAACAGATGGTTCTCCGGGTCGAGCAACCTGCCGGCAACCACAACGGCGGCATGATCCAATTCGACGTCGATGGGCATCTCTTTGTCGGGCTGGGAGACGGTGGCGGAGCCAACGACCGATTCGGGAACGGCCAGAACCGTGAGTCGTTACTTGGCTCGATCCTGCGGTTGTCGCTCACCGACGGGGCCGGTTACACGATTCCTTCCGACAATCCGTTCGTCGACCTGGCCGGTGCCCGGCCAGAGATCTGGGCATGGGGACTCCGAAATCCGTGGCGCTTTTGGATTGACAACCAGAGCGGGTTGATGGTTATCGCAGACGTCGGTCAAAACACGTACGAAGAAATCGACGTCATTCCGATGGGTTCCGGAGGTGCCAACCTTGGGTGGCCCATCACGGAAGGTCTCCATTGTTTTTCCCCTTCGTCGGGATGTGACACCGTTGGCTTGACGCTCCCGGTCATCGAGATTTCTCATGGGGACTCCGGTTCGTGTTCGATAACCGGTGGCATCGTGTATCGGGGCGAAGCCATTCCGGAGCTGGTTGGAACGTATCTCTACTCGGACTACTGCGGTGGGTATCTCCGTGGTTTTCCGGTTGATGATCCCACGGCCGTCGCTCAGTATGGCGACCAGATGGAGGGCCGGATCGGCCTCGTCACGTCGTTCGGTCAGGGAGCCGATGGCGAAATGTACATCACTACTTCTGATGCGATCCTGAAGGTCGTACCGACTCGATAGAGAGTCAATTCACCCGTTGGGAGCGACCCCGCGCCGAAAGTGTCACAGGCGCACAGTACGATCGGCGCCATGTTGTACGTTGAAAGTTGGGCCCCCGAATATGGAGCACCGATCGAGCACGATCCTTCGCTTGCTCCGAGCGAGTCGGTCATAGATCCGACTGTTGAAAGAACCGACTGGCGGCCGATCACCCCGGAGTCATCCGTCGCCGATGGGGTCGAGGCGGTGTGTTTTGTCGATGGAGTCCGACGCGTCGATGCTCGCTTGACGCTTGACGAGCCGGAAGGACCAATTCCGGGACTGTGTGGTTCGCTCGGGGTGGGTGCGACGCACTGGGATCGAAACGTCCCAAGGGCGACGTTTGGGGACATCATGATTGAGCGATTGGCCGTCATCGGGTCGGGTCGGGTCGTCGACGTTCCTCCCGTCGGAAACTTGAAGTATGAGGCAGTGTCGGTGGCGGGTACCGACCCCGCCGAGTTGGTTCGGCATTTCCATAATCGGATGCGGAAAGCCGAAGCTGTGCTGTCTTCCCGTTTGGCGGCCGAAGGGCATCTGGTGATCGCCGACGGTCCAATCAACGAGCTGAAGCCCCAATCCGTCATCGGGTACATCAAAACCCACCGCGTCAATTACCTGGGCCCTGAAGAGACCGTGGCGGTGCGGGACCTGCTGGCCGGGGACCGGACCCCGATGTTCCTGATGGATGGCCACATTTATGCGAGGTATTCCTGGTATCTCAAGCTGGCCGATATCCCTGGTGGCCATACGTGGTCCGGGGTGGTGCGGTGCGAGGTTCCCGCCTCGTTGGGAATTGAACAGGCGGCAATCTATGCCGACATCGCGGCCGTCCTGCTTCCGCAGACCGCCCCGCCGTTGCACGCCGATCCGCGAGCTCCACAGAATCTCGTGCCGATCGGTGCGCTCGAGCGTGAACTGCGGCGCAACCTGGGCGACCCCGGACTGGTCTATCGTGCCCTGCGGGAGAGTATTGGTCAGTCGACAAACGGAGCCGCATGAGCGTCGGGCGAGTCATTGGAACGGAAAAGACATCAACCCAGGTCTTCCGGGTAGTCCTCGATGACGACCAGTACCTGCAACTCGATGATTTGGTCGTCGTGAGAACCCAGGTGCCCCAGGCCGGTGAGATCGCCACGTATGGCATCGTGACTGAGTCCGAGGCGGTTTATGAAGGAGCGTCATACGAATCCGATACGTTCCGGATTGCCGAGCACGGGATCTTGCCGGCTCAGAAAGTTCGGTCCGCCCAGGTCCAGGTAACCCGGGTCGACCCGGAAGTCTGGGTCTCTCCCGATCCTGGCGAACTCGTCGAGCGAGCCAGTGGTGAGGCAAGAGACAAGGCTTTGTACGCCGACGAAATGGGCCGCCCGCTGCCGGTTGGGATCGGCCGGGATGGCCAGCCCCTATACGTAGATCTTGACTTCTTCGATGGTCGCAAAGGCGGGCACATGTCGATATCGGGGATCTCGGGAGTTGCCACCAAGACCTCCTTCGCGCTGTTTTTCCTTCGAATGCTGACCGGACGGCGGGACATCGTCGGCGAGAGCGGCGCCAACATGCGGGTGCTCGTGTTCAACGTCAAGGGGGAAGACCTGTTGTGGCTCGACAAACCGAACCTGCTCTTTGACGATGATGCTCGAACCAAGTGGGAAGCCCTCGGAGTCGCCCCGACCCCCTTTCCGTCGGTCGGATTTTGGGCGCCTCCCCGCAAGAAGTCCGGGGACGTACTCCTGGCCGATGTGGCGGGTCGACAAGAAGGGGTGCAACCGTTCGCATGGACGCCCCGCGAGTTCATTGACGAAGGATTACTGCGCTTCCTGTTTACCGACGCCGGCGACAGTCGTAATCAGTTGTCCTTCGTAGAGGAACGGGTCAGATCCCAGCTGCAGCGCTGGGCGGTTGACGTGGTCGGCCGGCCAGGAGCCGTCGTCATCCGTCAACCACCCGTCGGGGGCTGGCGGCGCGGCGCCGAGGTCAAGTTGGAGCCAGGGGAGCGGATTATCGAAGATCTGCCGAGTCTTGTGGAGTCCCTCGAAGAATTTCTCGATCCCCCCGACGGCGAAGAACCGGACCGAACCTGGTCGGGAAGAGTTCAGGGCGGAACCGTCTCGGCATTCATGCGTCGGTTGTATGCCGCGCAGTCGCGACTGGGCGAACTCATCCGGGCTGGTGATTCGCATCGGATTGATCGGGCTACGGCCCAGGTGACGGTGGTGGCGATCCAATCGCTTCACGACCTGGCCCAGCGATTCGTCGTGGGCGCCTTGCTCCAGGAAACGTTTGCCGAGAAAGAACAGACTGGCCAGCGCCTCCCGCTCTCGGTGGTGGTCCTTGATGAACTGAACAAATACGCACCCAGAGAGGGCAACTCGCCGCTCAAAGATATGCTGATCGATATTGCTCAGCGCGGTCGGTCGCTCGGGGTGCTCCTGGTAGGCGCCCAACAGACGGCTTCACGGATTGCCCAGGAGGTCATGGAGAATGCCGCAATCCGGGTGGCGGGTCGGCTCGATGCCGCCGAAGCCGAACGCTCGGAGTACGGCTGGATGCTTCCGTCGACCAGGGCGAGGGCGCGCCTGCTGAAACCAGGCACCATGGTCGTTTCGCAACCAGCCATACCGGTTCCGCTGGTTGTCAACTTCCCGTTCCCGCCATGGGCAACCCGTAGGGAAGAGGTCAGCGAGGACGTTGATCCTTTCGTGGGTCTCTAGGCGGTGAAAATTCTCCATACCTCCGACTGGCATGTCGGCAAGAAGCTGGGCCGATATGACCGTATGGCTGAATACCGCGATGTGCTTGGTGAAGTCGTCCGGGTAGCCGATGCCGAAGACGTGGATTTGGTACTCGTTTCAGGTGATTTGTTCGACCGTGCGGCGCCGCCGATCGAAGCGCTTGCGCTGGTCGTCGAGACGCTGACCGACCTGTCGGGCGATGGGACCCGTCCGGTGGTGGCGGTGGCTGGTAACCACGATTCGGGTCCTTTGTTTGAAGTACTCGATCCGTTGCTGGCTCCGCTCGGAGTCAGGCTGGTTGGGGACGTCAAGCGACCCGAGGAAGGCGGAGTCCTTGCCGTTGCGACTCGCAATGGTGACGCCGCGATTGGCTGCTTTCCATTCCTGCGTGAAGGGAGAGTCGTCGACTTCATGGAGGAAATGGGTTCTTGGTACGGGTCGTATGCTGACCGGGTCCGCCAGATTACGACGGCCTATGCCGCCAGGGCATCGGAGTTGGCCGGACCTGATGGGGTGGCGTTGTTGGTCGCTCACTTCATGGTGACTGGTGTGCGAGTGGGCGGGCACGGACGGCCCAGAGGGGAACGGGCATTGCACATGGGTGAGACCTATTCAGCGACTTCCCAAGCGGTGCCGACCTCGCTGAGCTATGTGGCGATGGGTCACATCCACGCACCGCAGCCGATCCCGGGGGCCCAGGTTCCAGCCGAGTACGCCGGGTCCCTCCTCGAACTCGACTTTGGCGAGGCAGGAGAACGCAAGAGAGTCGTCGTCGTCGAAGCCGAACCTGGCTTGCCGGCCTCGGTCCGTTCGGTCCCGTTGTCCGGGGGGCGGCGCCTGATACGGGCTACCGGCCGATGGGAAGAACTCATCGAACGGCCCGATCTCGTCGATGCCTTCGTCGATCTCACCGTCGAAACCAACGGTCCTGACCAGGGCTTGGCCGATCGGGCCCGTCAGCAGTTTCCATTTCTTGTGAAGGTGGCGGCTTCATATGTTCGAGCCGAAGTCGATCGACCGGCGCGTTCGGGACTGGCCTGGGATGAGTTGTATCGAGACTTCGTGACCAAACGGACTGGGGCTGAGCCGTCCGATGAACTTTTGACGGCATTCCGAACCGTTCTTGACGAAGCCGGGCGCCAGGAGTGAGACCGGTCACGCTCACGCTTGACGGCTTTCGCTCTTATGCGAGCGAAGTCGAGATCGACTGGACCGGGCGCCACCTCGTCGGAATCGTCGGCCCCATTGGCTCGGGCAAATCGACCATTCTCGACGCAGTCTGTTTTGCCCTCTATGGCAAAACCCCTACTGAGAAGTCCAATCAGCGTTCGCTCATTCACCAGCGCGCCGATGTGGGCAAGGTCGAATTGGTGTTCGATGTCGAGGGAATCCGATGGAAATCGGTCCGGGCGCTCCGGCGCAGGGGGCAGAGTCCCCATGCCCTCTATCGCATCGATCCGAATGATCCCGATGGCGACCCACTGGAGACGATTCTCGGAAAAGGAGACGTCGACGCCCGCATCGAGGAGATTCTTGGTGTCGATTTCGATGGGTTCAACCGATCGGTCATGCTTGCCCAGGGTCGCTTCTCCGACTTCTTGAAAGCGGGGAACGCCGATCGGGACAAGACCCTCAAAGGGGTATTTGGGCTCGACAAGATCGATGTCATGGAGGCGTTCGCCAAACGAATTCGAGACGAGGCCAAACGTGACCTCGACGAGTTCGGTCGCCGAAAAGCGGACCTTGACAACGTTCGCGCATTGGCCGTTCAAGCCGAGGAGGCACTTGAAAACGCCATGAGGCGCTTAGAAGCGTTGCGTCTCGTGGAAGCTGGTCTTGCCGAATCCGACCAGCAACGCCAGGTGGAACAGGCGAAAATCGAGAAGGCCGATGAACGTACGGCCGCCCTGAAGGCCATTGCCAGCCGGATGCCCGACCCCGGGAGAAGCAGGGAGATTCTCGGCGAACATGCCGCCCGGCAAGCCGAGCTGGCGCTCGCCAAAAAGCACCTGGAAGAACTTGCGGCCTCAAGTGTGACCGCCAGACAGAAGCGCACGCAGGCCCTGGAATCGGTCGGGGGTGAAACCCAACTCGCGGTGGTTCGCCAACAAGCGGCGCGGTACGACGATGCCCAGGCCGCACGCGAGCGCGAGGTTGAACGCCTGACCATGGCCGAATCGAACCTTGAGAAGGCTGAGAGTCTGGTAACTCAGACCCGGGCCGAGGCGGAACATGCAGTCACGGGCGCTCAGACGGCGGCGGCGGTGACGCTGACCGCGGCGGATGGGTTGCGGGCCGCCGAAGACGCTGTCCACGAGGGCCAGCATGCTGACATGGCCGCGACGCTCCGGGCCGACCTGGCTGTCGGTCATGAATGCCCGGTCTGTGCCCAGCCGGTCGCCGAGTTACCCAAAGCCGGTCGACAGCGGGTCGCCCTCGACAAACTAGAAGCAGCTCGAGACGAGGCGCGCCGCGTCCACGAGGAAGCGGTCAGCTCTGAGAAGGTTGCCCTGGCGGGCGCAGCTCGCTCGACAGAGACGGTTACCAATGCTGCAACCAAATTGGAGGAGGCCAAGGCGTTGGTAGCGGCCGCCACCGAATCGAACGAGGTGGCCGCCGCCAGGGTGGCCGGGATTGAATCGGCATTGTCCGGGGTCCTCGGCGAGGAGCCAATCTCCCGGTTGGCGACGGTCGAAGCGATCCTCAAGTCGGCAACGAACGAGATAGATGAGCTCGAAGCAGCCCTGACCCGAGCGCGAGGCGATGTTGACCAGAGCGCCGGATCGGTGGAAAAGGCACAAACCGATCTCCGTGCCCTCACCTCGGTCGTCGCCACCTTGGCTTCCCAGCTTCGGGTCGACCATGACGACGTCGGTGACGCCGACGAAACCGAGAAGCTCCTCACGTCGGTTCGTGACATCTGGGTGCGAAACCAACAAGAGGCTTCGAAAGAGCGTGAGCTGGCCGTCGCCGGTCTGGCAGCCGCCACCCGAAGGCGTGCCGAAGCCATGGAATCTGTCGGGCTGTCGCCCGACGACGACTTCGGGAAGGCACTCGCCAATGCAGTGGCAGCTGTGGCCGCCACCCAGCGGGAACTGGAGCTTCGCAGAGAACGGCTCGCCCAGTCGGCCGACCTTGACGAGCAGATCACGGCGCGAGAGTCGGTGGTCGGCATTTACGACGATCTCGCGAAGGATCTGCGGCCAGGGGGGTTTCTCGGTTACCTGCTAGAGGAAGAGCGGGCCGAGCTGGCCACCGTGGCTTCCGAACAATTTGAGCAGCTATCCGGTGGGCGATACCGGTTCTCCGATGGAGGAGAATTCAACATTCTTGACCTCAACGCGGCCGAACAGGTCCGCAAGGCGTCGTCGCTGTCTGGCGGTGAGACGTTCCTGGCGTCACTCGCCTTGGCACTGGCGTTGGCCGAGATGGTTGCCAGGGGAAGCGGCCGGCTCGATGCCTTCTTTCTCGATGAAGGTTTTGGATCCCTGGATGCGGAGCATCTCGACCTGGCGATGGCAGGCATCGAGTTGCTGGTAGCCGGCCATGACGAGCGCCTGGTTGTGATCGTCAGTCACGTCCCAGACATGAAAGACCGTATCGAAGACCTCATAGTCCTCGACAAGGACCCTGCCACCGGTGCCACGATCGTGGTTGGCGGCTGATCAGAAGATGCCGTGTCCTTCGGACTTGGCCGTTCTACCCATCAGGGCAATCATCGAGTCTTTCGGATCGGCACCCTCGTAAAGCACCCGGCCCACTTCGGCAGCGATGGGCATCTCGACGTTCTCGCGCTCGGCTAGCGACAGAACACCCGACGTCGACTTCACCCCTTCGGCAACCATATTCATCTCGTCGATGATGTCCTGGAGGGCTTTGCCTTCGCCAAGACCATGCCCGACGGTGTAGTTGCGGCTCTGCGATGAGTAGCAGGTCGCCACGAGGTCACCGATTCCGGCCAGCCCCCCGAACGTCAATGGATTTCCGCCAACGGCGATGCCGAGGCGAACCAACTCAGCGAGGGCTCGAGTGATGAGTGCTGCCCGGGTGTTATCGCCAAAGCCAAGGCCCGAGACCATGCCCGAGGCTATCGCCATGACGTTCTTGCAGGCACCGGCTATTTCACAACCAACCACGTCAGGGTTCGTGTAGACGCGAAAGGTTGGGGTCATGAACCGGGTCTGGATTTCTTCGGCCAGAGCTGCGTCTGGGAGCGCGATGACTGTGGCGGCCGGCTGGCCCGCCATGATTTCCTTCGCCAGGTTGGGACCTGAAAGTACCCCGATATGGCTCCGCGGATGGTTGGGCAGCACATCGGCAATGATCTCGGTCATTCGCATCAGGGTGCCGGCTTCAATGCCCTTGGTGAGGGACAAGATGGGGATCGAGTCGGGAATCGACGCGGCGGTCTGCTCCAGGATGTCACGGAATCCGTGCGAGGGAATTCCGATAATGAGAATCTCACAATTGGTCGCGACGTGCTTGATGTCGGCGCTCGCCACCAGGGATTCGGGCAGGGAGAATTCGCTCATGTAGTCCGGATTGAAGTGGACGCGGTTGATTGTTTCAGCAACCTCGGGGCGCCGGGCCCACAACAGTGTGTCGTTTTTGGCGGCGGCCAGGGCGGCCACGGCCGTGCCCCAGGATCCTGCACCAAGTACTCCAACGGTCATTGGTTCAGGCTACTGCCAATCGGCCCGAGGGGTGGGAGGTGACGCGGGTTACCCGAATCGTGGGAAGTGACGGACCCGAGCGGCGTGAGGCGCCGGGTGGGATTCCTCCTAGGCGATTGGAGCGGTCTCGGGTAGGATATCGGGAGTATGGGGGCTTCAGGTGACATGTTGGGCGCGGATCCGTTCTCGGACGCCGATCCGTTTGAAGGTGGCCCCCACCTGTCTCCGATGGCGACTCCCGCCGAACGCAAGGCTCTGATAGGCGAGTTGCGTGGCCTTATCCAGACCGGCGACTACAAGGTTGACGCGGAAGTCGTCGCGTTCGCCGTGATGCGCGAAGGCCGCTGGGAAACTCTCTAATTCGCCAGGGTTTTCCTTAATTACCCGCGATCGCCTGCCGATGGTATTGAGTGCACAAGAAAGACTCGACCACGTGGTGGACCCGGCGACTGAGCGAACTGGCTGACCGGATCGCCGCCGACGATTACTGGATACCCGCTGAAGACATCGCTCATGCGATTCTGTTCGGGCGTCCAAAATGGGGCGACAACCCGATCCCGGTTGGGTCGATTCGTGACGAGGAACTTTCCAACGCCGGACGTCGACCTGCCCGATAAGGCCTCGACCTTGGGGGCAAGACAGAGCGGCATTAAAAAACGAGGCTCCGGTTGGGGGTTCCGGAGCCTCTACTCCCGAAGGAGCCAAGCGAGAGTCGTAGCGAGTACGGCGCCAGGGTAAGACCGTGCTCAACTGCTCGCCCTTTTTGGGGGTTGCACCGGATTTCTCCGGTACCTGATCATCGTATCGGCATCGATCGCGCAGTGTCAAGCGGTTCTATTTGGTGCGCGCACAGCGTGGTCGACTGACACCACAACTGCCGCACCGACCAGAGCCAACCCGGCTGCCAAAAAGGCCCGCTGATTGAGGATTGGGCTCGTCAAGGAGTCGGTAAGACAGTGTCCATTTGCGCCGATGGTCTGGCAGATTCGCCAGGGCCAAATCTTCCAGAGTGAGCCCGCCATGAACCCGGCAAGGATGGCCAGGGTTAGGTCCGGCTGAGTATTCAGTAGCCTTCGCAACAGCCGGGCGAATAGGCCGAGTCCGATCACGATTCCGGTTACAAAGATCAACAATGTACCGAGGTCCCTGGTTCGCACCGCGTCTAGCACGTTGTCGTACTGGCCAAGTATGACGAGGATGAATGAGCCGGAAATGCCAGGGAGCACCATGGCGCAAATGGCGATGGCTCCAGCGGCGAACGTCGCGAACGCCGCCTTGGAACCGGTCGTCGGGGTCAACTGGACCACTACGAGTCCGATGATGGCGCCCGCGATGAAGATGGCGGCAGTGGGTGGTCTCCAGGCGACCCTTCGCCCGATCACATAGACGCTGGCGACAACCAGGCCGAAGAAGAAACCAAATAGGACAATGCGACCATCGGGATCGTCGAGGAGTCGGCCGAGTGGTTCCGACAGAGCGAGAATGGCCGTGGCCATACCGGCCGCCAGGGCGAGTAGGAACGGAAGGCTGATGGTGCGGGCGAATTCGCGAAACTGGCGCTTGACGATGAGACGACCGCTGGTCACCCCGATAGAGGTGATGGCGTTGAGTAGGCGATCGTAGATTCCAAACACGAGTGCGATGGTTCCGCCCGATACTCCCGGAACGAGATCGGCGGCGCCCATCACGAATCCGGTCACGATAACGGGGATCTTGGACTGTTGAGGGTCGGACATGCGATCAGTGACTCTAGAACGTTTCGATGTCTCGCCTGTCAAACGGCCCGAACTAGACTTCTTGACGATGCGCCTCGGTCTCCTGCTCGCCGCCTTGCTACTGGTTGTCTTTGCTTGTACGTCGGTTGATCCAAACGCGGCCGGTCCAGAGGTGTTTGAGCAGGTGTGTGCACGGTGCCACGGGATCAATCTTGACGGCGGAGTTGGCCCATCGCTGGGTCCTGGCTCGGAAGCGGCGTCCAAGCCGGACGAATCATTGCTCATGACGATCACCACAGGCCGGGCCAGGATGCCGTCCTTTCGCAACCAGCTCACTGAGGATCAGATCCGCGGGTTGGTTGAGTACATCCGGACGGTTCAGGGGGCCGGGTAGACCGCCGCGTCTTCGCTAAACATTTCGCTGAGTTGGCGTCGCATACGGACTGCATCGCCTGACGTCTCATATCGAACCCCGCCCTGAGCTCCATCAAGTCGTATCGTTCGTCCGATCTGACGGGCGACGGCGTCGGCGGGGTCGATGATCGCCACCCCCGGCCCGGCGACCTTGGCCACATGGTCGGTGATGAACGAGTAGTGAGTACAGCCGAGGACCAGGGTGTCCGCACCTGCCGTGACGAGGGGAGTCACGTACTCGGCCAGCAAGGCTTCAGTTTGTCGGCTATCTCCCAGACCATCCTCGATCAATTCGACGAGTCCAGGGCAAGCCTGGGTCAGGATGGTGCTCGTTCCGGCGTATTTGCTGATAAGGGAGCGGAGCCGCTCACCATTCACGGTGCCGCTCGTGGCGAGAACCCCGATGATGCCGGTCCGGGATGTCGCAACGGCCGGCTTCACGGCCGGCTCGATACCAACGAACGGCGTGGCCGGATGTCGTTCCCGCATTCGATCGAGAGCCACATCGCTGGCGGTATTGCAGGCGATGACCACGCCCTTGACGCCGGCCGCCAGCAACCGGTCAACGGCCATGACGGTGTAGTCGAAGACCTCTTCACGAGTGCGATCGCCATATGGGGCGCGGCGCTGGTCGGCGAGATAGATGAACTGTTCGTTGGCGAACAGATGCCTCGCATGGTTGAGGACCGATAGCCCTCCGAGACCGGAGTCGAAAATACCGATCGGTTGGCTCATGGCCTACTTCGGAGCCATCCGGATGCCGCCATCCATGCGGATCGATTCACCGTTCATGTAAGAGTGATTCAGCAGAAACAGGGCGAGGTCGGCATACTCCGAAGGGAAGCCAAGCCTCTTTGGGTGCAGGACTTGTTCTGCCAGCGACAGGCGGGCTGGTTCGGGCAAGCCCGCCAGGAGGGGAGTGTCGATAATGCCGGGAGCGATGGTGTTGACTCGCACGCCTATCGTGGAAAGATCTCTGGCGATGGGCAAGGTCATGCCCACAATGCCGCCTTTGGAAGCCGAGTATGCGGCCTGCCCGACCTGACCGTCAAACGCCGCAACGGAGGCGGTGTTGACGATGGCTCCCCGCTCATTTGAATCCTGAGGCAGATTTTTTGCCATGGCGGCGGCCACCAATCGGATCGTGTTGAAGGTGCCGATCAGGTTTATTTCGACGACTTTCCGGAACAGGTCGAGATCGTGGGGGACACCATCCCGATTTAGCGTTCGCGCCGGGGGTCCGATGCCGGCACAGTTGACGAGACCAAAGAGTGGGGCCATCTCGACGGCCGCATCGACCGCAACTTTCACCTGGTCTTCCTGGGTGACGTCAGCGTGCACGTAGGTGCCACCAAGATCCTTGGCCAGGGCGTCTCCCAATTCGTCCTGGAGGTCGATGATGACGACCTTCGCACCGCTACCGGCCACCCGCCGGGCGGTAGCGGCTCCGAGGCCGGATGCTCCACCGGTAACGATGACCGAACTGCCAGAAAGATTCATTCGGCTTCCTCGCTCTGCCGGGAAGGTGCGGTCCTGGTTGCCATCTCAAGCTGATCGGAGATCTGGCGCTTCAATCGGGCGACGATTGCCCCCATGCCTCGCAGTCGCTGAGGCGTGACGATGTCCTCCAGTCCGATGCCGTAGTAGAAATCGTTCGGCAGTTCGAGGATGGTGGTTGCCTGCTCGCCATTGAGTCCCTCGGCAAGGATGCCCGCGTACCCGCGTACCGTTGGGGCTTCGAGCGGAGATTCGAAAAACATGGTGACAGATCCGTCCTTATCGACCTCGGTCGCGAGAAAGAAAGGGCTCTGGCATTCATGGACCTGTTCAAGGCTGTCGCGGTTTTCGGCATAACGCGGCGGTAACGGCGGAACCCGATTCGAATAGTCCAGAAGCGCCTGGATCCGAATCTCTTTGGGAGCACTTGCGAATAAGTCGACGATGCGTTGCAGCTTGGCTGGATAACTCATGAAACCAGTTTACGACGAGTCAGTCGGTTTTGATTCCTTGGCCGCTTCGTCTCCGATCGAGCGATCGGGCTGGTTGACTGGCGGCATGGAGCTCTATCGAGATCGTCGCCAGGCTGGCCGGGTGTTGGCCGCCCACCTGGTATCGGCGGGACTGCCTGCCGATACCGTCGTCCTTGGTTTGCCACGAGGTGGCGTGATTTGTGCGAGGGAAGTCGCCGTGTCGTTCGGGGTTCGACCTGGCGCGCTCCTTGTTCGCAAGCTCGGCGTGCCGGCCCAACCGGAGTTGGCCTTCGGGGCCATCGCCTCTGGTACCTTCATGGTGCTCAATCCGGAAATCGCCTCAAGGCTGTCGGAAGGAGAGATGGATCGCGTCGCGACTCGAGAGCGTAGGGAGCTCGAAAGACGGGCGACGGCATACGGTGCCAAGCAACTCGACCTGGAGGGACGAGTCGTTGTTCTGGTCGACGATGGATTGGCGACCGGGGCCACGATGCGGGTCGCTGTACAGGCCTCCAGATCCGAATCTCCCGCCCGGGTTGTCGTCGCAGTTCCCGTCGCTGCCGGCGACGCCCTCGCCCTGGTGGCCGACCTCGCCGACCAGGTGGTTTGTCCACGTGTCCCGGTCCGGTTCCGATCGGTTGGGGAGTGGTACCAGGAGTTCGCCGAGGTGACCGACGCCCAGGTGATCAAAGTTCTGGCCGAGCCGCCTGGATGAATTTGTCCTATCGGGGTAGTGTTAATGGAGAACCCACTACGAGGATCGACTATGACCGTTTCTGCCGACAGCGCCACCGAACACGCTCAGTATTTCAACCCCAGCAAACTTGTGTCGACCCAGTGGGTGGCTGACCACCTTGACGATCCCAACGTGGTGATTGTTGAAACCGACGAAGATGTCCTGCTCTACCTCACCGGCCATATCCCGGGATCGGTTAAGATTGACTGGCACGATGACTTGAACGATCCACTGGTTCGGGACTACCTCGATGCCGATCGATTTGCCGAAATGGTCGGACGTAAAGGCATTGGCCGCGAGACCACTGTTGTCTTCTACGGCGACAACTTCAACTGGTGGGCCGCGTATGCCCTGTGGGTGTTCAGTTTGTTTGGTCACCCTGATACGCGGTTGATGAACGGCGGTCGGATGAAGTGGATCGCCGAAGGCCGCCCTATGACGACGGATGGGTCGCCGGTGAATCCGGTCCATTACCCGGTTCCGGTCAGGAATGATGCGCCAATCCGGGCCTTCCGTGATGACGTCCTGGCCCACCTCGCCATGTCGGGACCGCTCGTCGACGTCCGATCACCCGAGGAGTTCTCAGGTGAGAAGCTGCACATGCCGGACTATCCGCAGGAAGGTGCCATGCGGGGTGGCCACATACCGGGAGCGGTGTCAAAACCGTGGAAGGCGGCGGCCAACGACGACGGGACGTTCAAGTCGGCGGACGAACTGAGGGCCATTTACCAGGGCGAACTTGGACTTGGACTTGACGACGACATCGTCGCCTATTGCCGGATCGGGGAGCGGTCGTCGCATACCTGGTTTGTGCTCACTCAACTCCTAGGGCACACGAACGTTCGTAACTATGACGGCTCCTGGACCGAGTGGGGGAACCTCGTTGGTGCACCAATCGAGAAGTAGTCGGCCGGTTCAGGACGCGCTTTCGTCGAGTGATCTTGTCGTTGGCTAGGGTTCTGATGTGGAAAACGGTGTAGAGGACACTCTGGGATCGGGGGCCGAACGCGGCCGCCTCCACGACATGCCCGGATGGGTACCTCGAGCAGCGGCCGTGGCCGTCTTCACGGTTTTGGCGATCGCTGCCGCGCTGTGGATGCTCGTCCAGATTCGCTCGATCATCCTGGCGTTGTTCGTGGCGTTGTTTCTGAGCTTCGCTCTGGAGCCGGCCGTGGTTCGTTTGGTTCGAAGGGGATGGAAACGTCCACTCGCGACGTTCGCCGTCTTTATGGTGCTCGTCGGTTTCCTGTTCGGGTTTGTGGCCATCATGATTCCTCCGGTAGCCACCCAGATCGGGGTGGTTTCCGAACGACTTCCGACGTTTGTCGAGTCGGCGATTGACTTCGCCGACAAGCAATTTGGAGTCGCGCTCACCGGCGACACGATCCTCAGTTGGGCGACCGGTCTGGCAGACAATGCGAGCCTGTACGTCGACGACGTGTTGTTCCGGGTCGTGGGCGCAGGGTCGTTCATCGGCAACTTCATCGTGCAGTTGTTGTCGGTGCTTCTGTTCACCTACTACCTGCTGGCTGATGGACCGAATATCCGTCGGTCATTGTTCGCTCGCTTCGAAGGTGCGCGACAGGCCGAGGTCATGCGTATTTGGGAGTTGGCCATCGACAAGACGGGTGGCTACGTCTACAGCCGTCTGCTGCTGGCATTGGTGAGTTCGGTCTTTACCTGGATTGCTCTGGCGATTATCGGTCTCCCCAACCCGCTGTCGCTCGGAATCTGGGTCGGGGTGATCTCACAGTTCATTCCTGCTGTTGGAGCGTTTGTTGCGGCATCCCTTCCCGTAGCGATTGGGCTGCTCACTGACTGGCGTCAAGCGGTGGCCGTGCTCATCGTGCTTGTGCTCTATCAGCAGTTTGAAAACTTGATTCTCGCGCCACGCATCACGGCTTCGACCATGTCACTCCATCCGGCGGTCGGATTTGCGGCCGTCCTGGCGGGCATCTCGTTGATGGGAGCGCTCGGGGCGATCGTGGCCCTGCCGCTCGTTGCCATCATGCAGGCCTTTGTCTCTGCCTATTTTCAGGAGCACGAAGTGGTCGCCTCGCGTCTGACCGATGACGGCCTGACCCCTCGACGGAAACCGAAGCCATCCAGCCGTCAAACGCCAGCCGATGGTGTGAGCGAATCTTAGGGTCCGATCTCGGGACGGCGGACAGATCCGGCGAAGCAATCATCTGACCTCCCGCAACTATCGACCGGGGGTTACTCGAAGCCATGTGAACTCGTACGGTCCCAACCGCACCCCAGCGTCGAGTTGCCGCGGCTTGCCGGAGATCAGGTCGAGTGCGTCCGGTGCGAATCCGGCCAGGGTTTCGGCGCTCACCAGGTGGTCGGCTTCATCGAAATTAGCCAGGACCAACACGACCGACGACTCGCCCGGCCGCTGATAGCCGAGGATGTGCTGATTGTTCGTGTGGAAGCCTATGAGTCGTCCGCCGGCGAACTCCGGCGTGGCGCGCCGCAGCTCGATCAGTCGGTGGAGGCCCGCGTAGGTCATGCCGGCCGACGTGGAGAGATCGTGTCGGTCGGCGTATCGTTGTGCGGGGAGGGGCGGTCGGTTGACCCACCGGCTGTCCTTGGCGTGTTTCGGGTCGTCGATGTAGCCGTAATCGTTTAGTTGACCGACCTCATCCCCGAGGTAGATCAGTGGTATTCCGCCGGTGCTGAGCGCGATCGAATGCGTCAGGAGGATCCGATGGATTGCAAACGGAGCGTCTTGTTCGAGTCCGCAGAGGGATGCAGTCGTGCCAGCCACCCGTGCGTCACCGGTCCGCGGGTTTTCCTGGAACGGGACGCCGCGGGCGAAGCTCCCATCGAACCGGTTCACATAGAAAGCGTTGAGGAAACGACGGTGATCATATCCGTTGATCCCGACAGCGGCGGCGTCTTCGTCGGAGAACGTCCACCCGATGTCGTCGTGACTTCGTACGTAATTCACCCAGGTCGTGCCCTCCGGGATCGTGTGGCGCCGGTCGAGTGCCTGGGTCAGCAGGCTGACCTGCCTCGTGGCGAGCGACTCCCAGATCAACGCCATTTGAAGCGGGTTGTACGAGAGTTGGCACTCGGCCGGGTCGATGTACTGCATGACTTCGTCGGGATGCACGATCGCTTCGGATTTGAAGAGGAGAGATGGTGCGGCGAGACGGCAGACGGCGTTGAACGCTCGGATGATTGTGTGCGCCTGAGGCAGGCTCTCGCACCGGGTTCCAAGTTGTTTCCAGATGAAGGCAGCAGCATCCATCCGAAGAATCTCGATTCCCTGATTAGCGAGGAAGAGCATTTCGCCGGCCATAGCTCGGAACACGGCGGGGTTGGCATAGTTGAGATCCCACTGGAAATGGTAAAAGGTCGCCCAGATCCACCGCCCGTCCGGTAGCTGTACAAAAGAGCCAGGGTGGTCGTCGGGAAAGATCTCTCTGACCGTCTTTTCGTAGACGTCTGGGAGCTGACGGTCAGGGAAGATCCGGTAGTAGTCCTCGTATTCGCGGTCCCCGGCGATAGCCCGTCTCGCCCATTCGTGTTCATTCGACGTGTGGTTGAAAACGAAGTCAACTACGAGTGAAATCCCCGCCGCTCGAAGTTCGGTAGCGAGCTGGCGCAATGTGGCCATGTCGCCCAGAATCGGGTTCACTTCGCGGTAGCTCGACACCGCATAACCGCCGTCCGAATGGGGCTCGGGTGCTAAAAACAGCGGCATCAGATGCAGATACGTGAGGCCCAGCTCGCGAAAGTACGGGATCTTCTGGCGCACGCCGTCGAGGTTTTTCGCGTAACGGTCGACGTAGCAGACGCCTCCGAGCATCTCCCCGGATTCAAACCAGTGCGGGTTCTCTTCACGCTGCCTATCCAGCGCGATGAGATCTGCTGAACGCTCGGTGTACGACCTGGCAGCGAGCGCGAGAAGTTCGTCGAGCTGTTCGGCCACATCAGGGCGATCTCCGTAGATCTCGCTGAATAGCCTGCGCAATGTCGGATAGACGAGATCAAACCTCTGCTGGAATTGGACAAGAGCGCGGCGGTCGCCGTCCCATTCCCGGGTGATCTTCTTCCAATGGCTCAATGCATCGGCAGGAAGGTTGTCGGTGAGCGGCACTGGCATAGTCTACGCGGAGGACCGCCGATAGATTGTCCGCCGATCACCATCCGATCAGCGAGGTTCATGCTGGCGGCCCTGGTCGGATCGGGCCATAACTCGGCTAGCGTCGGTTTGACGTTCAGGAGGAAAAGGAATGTTCGAAAACCAGACTGCCGTGATCACCGGAGGGGCCAGCGGAATCGGTCTTGGGATTGGCAAGGAGCTCGGCCGGAGGGGAGCCAGAGTGGTGCTCGCCGACCTCGACCGGAACACCCTTGCCCAAAAAGTAGGCGAACTCAGCGAGGCCGGTATCGAGGTGCTTGGTCACCCGACCGACGTGACGGACAAGGGGTCGGTGGCCGAATTAGCGGGCATGGTGGAAGCGGATCTCGGCGGATGTGACCTGCTCTTCAATAACGCCGGCGTAGCGGTGTTCGGTCCGTTTGTAGAAGCGACCGATGCAGATTGGGAATTCACGATGGGGGTGAACTTCTGGGGCGTTCTCAACGGGCTGCAAGCCTTTGTGCCAGCCATGATCAATCGAGGTTCCGGCCATGTCGTCAACACCGCTTCGATGAGCGGGCTCGTCGGGATGGAGAATCTCAGCGTGTATTGCGCGTCAAAGTTTGCGGTGGTCGGGCTTTCCGAATCACTCCGCCGCGAATTGGCACCGTCCGGTGTCGGTGTCTCGGTGTTATGCCCGATGGTGGTCGATACGCCGATCAGCGAAAACTCGGTCCGGATGCGACCGGCGGATCTCGTCAACGACGTCGCCTCGCCGGATGTCACTGCCAACCTCGTCGGAGGCGTCATCAGCGTTGAGCAAGTCGCCGCGCTGGTCGTCGAGGCGGTCATCAACAACGATCCATACATTCTTACTCATCCGGATCAGGCACCAATCTTGGGGCGCCGGTCCTCTCGTCTCGCCGAGGCCGCTGATCGAGTGTTCGGCTGATGGCTGGTCCGTTGTCCGGGATTCAGGTCGTCGAACTCGCCGGGATCGGCCCCGGTCCGTTCTGCGCAATGATGCTTGCCGACATGGGAGCTGAGGTCGTCCGGGTGGATCGTCCCGATCAGGTAGGGGCCGTGAACTGGAACTCGCATGATGTTCTCAACCGCGGGCGGCGGACCATCGCAGTGAATCTCAAGCATCCTGACGGCGTCGAAGTCGTGATGAAACTGATCGAAGCGGCCGATGGGCTCATTGAGGGATTTCGACCGGGGGTTGCCGAGCGGCTCGGGCTCGGGCCGGAGTCGTGCTGGGAACGCAACCCCGGTCTTGTCTATGGTCGGATGACCGGGTGGGGGCAGAATGGCCCGCTGTCAAACACCGCCGGGCATGACATCGATTACATTGCCATATCAGGCGTTCTCGGTGCGATTGGGAGGGAGGGAGATAGGCCGGTCCCCCCGCTCAACCTCGTAGGCGATTTCGGAGGGGGCGGCCTGCTGCTGGCATTCGGGATGGTTTGTGGACTGCTTGAGGCCAGGGAGTCAGGACTGGGCCAGGTCGTCGATGCCGCCATGACGGACGGTTCGTCGATCCTCTCCACGTTTGTCTACGGTTTGGCAGCAGCCGGTTTGTGGGACCTTGATCGCAAAGGCACAAATCTCCTGGATTCCGGGGCGCCCTGGTACGACACGTACACAACGGCGGACGGGCTCTTTATGGCGGTGGGAGCCATCGAGCCGCAGTTTTATGCGGCGCTTCTCAAGGGCCTCGGATTCGCCGAAACCGATCTCCCCGCTCAGCATGACCGGACGCGATGGCCAGATCTGCGCCGGGCTTTTTCCGAACGGTTTGCTGAGAAAACCCGGGAAGGATGGGTGGCGGTCTTCGATGGGACCGATGCGTGTGTTGCGCCGGTGCTACGGCTTAGTGAGGCGGCTGAGCATCCTCACAATGTGGCGCGGTCTACCTTTGTCGACATCGATGGGATCACGCAGCCGGCCCCTGCCCCCCGATTCAGTCGGACCTCGTCGGCTACGCCGGCTCCTCCGGCCGGGCCGGGTACTCACACCGACGTAGTCCTCGCAGACATGGGCCTGTCTGTTTCGGCGATCAAGGCACTTCGTGAGTCGGGTGCGATCGCCTGACTGCTCCTCGCCGCAGCTGTCTCGGTGTGACTACGATTGGCAACACAGAACGAGGTTTTTCGGAGGAATAATGCAGGAGTATTCGAGTCCGACCGCGGTTGAGGTCGACCCCAATGAGACCGTCCCGGATGGATTGTGGGAGGCCGAGCGCAACCACCCGAATCGGGCTGCCCTCGCTTACCGGGACGGTGACGGCTTCGTAGATGTTTCGACCAAGCAGCTCGCCGATCGGGTTCGGAGGATCGCGGCCGGGTTCATGGCGGCCGGCATCGAGAAGGGCGATCGCATTTGTCTGTTCTCGTCGTCTCGGCGTGAGTTCACCGAGGTCGACTACGCCATTTGGGCGGCCGGTTGTGCGACCGTGACGATCTATGAAACTTCTTCCTCGGAGCAGGTTGAGTGGATCGTCAAAGATTCGGGAGCGACGGCCATCGTTTGCGAGAATGATCGACTGGTAGAGGTCTTCAATGAGCGGGCCGGTACGTTAGGTACGGTCAAGCACGTGTACTCGATCGAGTCTGGTGGCCTTGATGCGCTTGTCGAGTCTGGAACAGCGATTTCAGATGATGACGTGATGGCTCGCGCCGCCAGCGTCGACCAGTCGGACCTCGCCACCCTCGTGTACACATCTGGTACGACCGGTCTACCGAAGGGGTGTCATCTCACTCACCGCAACTTTGTGTTTATTACGCGCAACGTTGCCAGCGATGCGAGCGATGTGCTCTATCCGGGCGCATCGACCCTGATGTTCCTTCCTTTGGCTCACATTTTTGCGAGGCTCGTTCAGGTCGGATCGGTCAACGTAGGCTCGAAGATTGCCTTCTCCACAGGCATCCCGCAGTTGATGGAAGAGTTGCAGATGGTCAAGCCGACGTGGATCTTTTCCGTCCCGCGGGTTTTCGAGAAGGTGTACAACAGTTCCGCTGCGAAGGCCGCCGATGACGGCAAAGGCAAGATTTTCGATATCGCGGCACAGACGGCAATCGATTACGCCAAACAGCGCGAAGCCGGGGCAGTTGGGCTGGCGACTCGTGTCAAGCACATGGTCTTCGACAAGCTGGTCTATGCCAAGATCCGCGCAGCGCTGGGTGGCCGGGCTACCCACGCTATCTCAGGTGGGGCTCCATTGGGAGAGCGGCTGGGTTACTTTTATTCAGGGGTTGGCCTGAAGGTCTATGAGGGGTATGGACTCACTGAGACTTCGGCCGGATCGACTCTCAACCGCCAAGGGGCGATGAAGATCGGCACGGTCGGCAAACCCATCTCCGGTGTGTCGATCAGGATTGCCGAGGATGGCGAAGTTCTCATCGCCGGCCCTCATGTGTTCTCGGGGTACTGGAACAACGATGCCGCTACGAGCGATGCCATCAAAGAAGGTTGGTTCCATACCGGCGACATCGGCGCCCTGGATGATGAGGGGTTCCTTCGGATCACCGGTAGGAAGAAGGAGATCATTGTCACCGCAGGTGGCAAGAATGTCGCGCCGGCGGTCCTTGAGGACCGTTTACGTGCCCATCCCCTTGTTAGTCAGTGTGTGGTGGTCGGCGACGCCCAGCCATTTATCGCGGTCATGGTGACGATCGATCCGGATGAGTTCGTTCGGTGGAAGGGTCAGCACGACAAACAAGGCGACATCCATGAGCTTGTCGATGATGTCCATCTCCGAGAAGAGATTCAGGCAGCCATCCAGGAGGCCAACAACGCCGTATCCAAGGCAGAGGCCATCAAAGAGTTCCGGATTCTGCCTTCCGACTTCACCATCGAGGGCGGCGAGATAACCCCGACGCTCAAGGTCAAGCGCAACGTTGTTCATGACAAGTACAGCCACGTGCTGGCCGATATCTACCGCAAGAAGTAGGGCTCGGGCCTGGCTTCGGCCAGAGCGTGTGAATGAAAAGAGGGACCCGCTGTGGTCCCTCTTTTCATGACGGCCTGAACAACGTCCGGTTCGCTAGCCCAACCAACTCTTGTCTGTTTCCCGCAGCCTTTCCGAAAGGGTTTCGAGGAGCTTGCGTGAGACGCTCGGCAGCTCGTTGATGATCAGTCGGAAGTCCCGACGGCTGAAGACCAGGAGGTTGGAGTCCTGGCTTGTGACCAGCGTGGCCGACCGGGGGAGCTCGTCGAGAAGGGCCATTTCACCAACAATCTCTCCGGCTCCTTTGACGGCAAGTTTGCGGCGGTTGCGCCGAATCGTGATCTCACCCGAGACAATGATGAAGCACTCATCGCCGGGGGATCCCTCGTTGGCTAGTACTTGATGGGAGGCGACGGTCATCTCGTCGCAGTGCCGGGCCACCTCTGCTAACTCCTTTTGTGAGAGTTTGCCGAATAGCGGGATCGACTTGATGTGGGCGATCTTGTCGCTTTTCCGTCTGAAATGGGCCAACGTGCTCCCTCCTCCTCTTGGTGAGGGGATAGCTTATGTCAAGATCCTGGCGTCCGCGGCGTATCCACGATGGAGCGCGTGTACATTGTCGGCATGGACATCAATGAATCTGCCAATGCACCGTTTTCGGGTATGACCAAAGAAGAACGAGATTGGTCGATGTGGGCCCACTTCTCGACGCTGTCGGTGTTGGTTGCGATTCCCGGATTTATCGGGCCGGCGGTTATCTGGTTTTTGAAGAAGGATGAGTCGCCGGTTATCGCCGGACAGGCCAAGGAATCACTCAACTTTCAGATCACCATGTTTATTTATATGGTGATCTCGGCGCTCCTCATCCTGGTCCTGGTTGGGGTGATTCTGTTCCCGCTCGTGATCATCGCGGATATTGTGTTTGCGATCATTGCCGGCGTCCGGGCTGGAGAAGGTGTCGAGTACCGATATCCAATGACCATCCGGTTCCTCTGAAGTACCGGTCAACGAGTCGTACTCCGGGATGGGATCGGGCCGACCGATGTAAACCGCGGTTAACACGCGACCGCTAGGCTGTCGGGGTTGCCGAAAACGGAGCCTCAGTCGCATGTCTGACATCACTTTTGATAATCGGGTTGCCATTGTTACGGGAGCTGGTGGTGGCCTCGGGAAAACCTATGCTCTCGAACTGGCGCGTCGTGGAGCCAGGGTCGTTGTCAACGATCTGGGTGGAGGGGTAGACGGATCCGGCCATTCCTCGCGAGCCGCCGATACGGTGGTGGATGAGATCGTGGCAGCTGGCGGAGAAGCCACGGCCAACTACGATTCCGTGTCGACCCCCGAGGGTGGCGCCAACATCGTCCTGACCGCCATGGACTCGTTCGGGCGGCTCGATATTCTCGTGAATAATGCCGGCATTTTGCGTGACACCTCGTTCGCCAAGATGACTACGGACCAGATCGATGCCGTCATTGATGTTCACCTTAAAGGCGCCTTCTACGTGTCACGACCAGCCTTCGCCATCATGAAGGAAAGTGGGTATGGGCGGATCGTCAACACATCCTCGCCGTCGGGTCTCTTCGGTAACTTCGGTCAGGTCAATTACGGAGCTGCCAAAGCCGGATTGATGGGCATGGCATCGGTCATGGCGATCGAGGGAGTCAAGTACAACATCAAGGTCAACACGATTGCCCCGGTGGCCAAGACCCGAATGACCGAAGACCTGCTCGGCCCACTCGCCGACCTGGTCGACCCTGAGCAAGTCACCCCGATGGTCGTCTATCTCGCCTCAGAGGCGTGCGAACTCACGCATCAGGTGTTTTCGGTGGGAGGTGGCCGCTACGCCCGCATTTTCGTCGGGGTTGGTGACGGCTGGTTCGCCGGCCAAGGAGTGGTACCCAGCGTCGAAGACATTCACGCCAATCTGGAGACCATAGAGAACATCGATGAGTTCATCGTGCCGATGAACAACAATGAGGAGATGGCCCTGCTCTATAAGGCGCTTCAGGGATAATGCCGATCGACGTCTCCAAAGCCATGGATGCGTCCTTCCCGGACAGTTCGTACAGCTGGGACGTCAATGATGTAATTCTCTACCACCTCGGAGTCGGCGCAGGGGTGCCTGCCACCGAGCCCAACGAGCTTGAGTATGTGTACGAAGCGAATTTGAAAGTGCTTCCGAGCTTCGCCTCTATCGTTCCCTTCGAAGCAATGATGAGTGTCACCAATGTCGATGGACTCGACCTTAACCTGGCCATGCTTTTACATGGCGAGCAAGAACTCACGCTATTTCGCCCCATCCCGCCGGCCGCCAATGTCACAAATCAGGGTCGAATCGCCGGGATTTATGACAAAGGAAAAGGCGCTCTGGTGGTCGTCGATATCGATTCGCGTGACGCCGCCGGAGATCTGTTGTTTACGAATCGTTCGTCGCTCTTCCTGCGCGGCGAGGGTGGTTTTGGAGGAGAACCCGGACCTCCGTCCCGGTATCAGGCACCCGATCGGGAGCCTGATCACGTCGTGGAGTCGGTGACTTTGGAGCAGCAGGCGCTGCTGTACCGGTTATCCGGGGATAGGAATCCTCTGCATGTCGATCCGGCATTCGCGGCGATCGGCGGGTTCGACCAACCGATTCTGCACGGGTTGTGTTCCTTTGGCATCGTGTGCAAGGCCGTCGTCGATACCGTGTTGGCTGGAGATGTCTCGCAAGTACGTGGGTACGCAGCTCGTTTCTCAGGTCCGGTGGTTCCCGGCGAGACAATCGTCACCAAGATTTGGGAGAGCGAGTCGGGTTTCCTGGTGGAGGCGATCACCAAACAACGCCAGTCAAAAGTGATTTCAAACGCCAACTTGACCGTGTTTAGCTGAGGGATGTCATGACGACCACACCCGATATCGAGCAAGAACTAATCGACGAGCGAATTGCGCAACTTCTGGCTGGGACGGCCGAGCTCAGCGGACCCGATTTCTGGGGGAAGATGTACGACCTTGGCCTCGCCTGGATCCACTTTTCAGAAGGCTTCGGTGGGCTTGGCTTGAGCCCGAAGTATCAAAAAGGAATCATCGCCAGCCTGAGGGACAAGGGGGCGTCCTTCGCCAACTACCAGATGAACCTTCTGGGGATCGGCATGGGCGGACCGGTTCTTTCGGCACACGGCACCGATGAACAAAAGATGAGGTGGCTTCGACCGATGTTTACTGCCGAGGAGATCTGGTGTCAGATGTTCTCCGAGCCAGGTTCCGGGTCAGACGTGGCTTCTCTTTCGATGCGGGCGGTTCGTGATGGGGACGAATGGATCGTGAACGGCCAGAAAGTGTGGACCACCCTGGCCCACACTGCATCCTGGGGCATGCTGGTCACCCGCACGGATCCGGATGTGCCCAAGCATCAGGGTCTGACCTATTTCGTCGTTGATATGAAATCGCCAGGTGTAGAGGTGCGACCGCTCTATCAGATTACCGGCGAGGCAGAGTTCAACGAGGTTTACTTCACTGACGCCCGGATTCCGGATGGTGACCGGGTTGGGGAGGTCGGCGATGGCTGGCGACTCACCCTCACCACTCTCATGAATGAGCGAGTGGCAATCGGATCAAACGTGAGCCCTCGTGGGTCAGGAGCCATTGGCGATGCCGTTCGAGTATTTAACGAAAAGGGGATCACCGACCGATTGAAACGAGACCAGCTTGCCAGCCTGTGGGTCGAGGCTGAGGCGATGCGACTCACGAATATTCGGGCCTCGGATCACCGCAAGAAGGGCGTACCCGGCCCGGAAGGCTCCACTGGCAAGTTGCATTGGGCGGACCTCAACAAGCGGATTACCGAGTTCACGTTGGACTTGTTGGGTGCCGATGGCCTCGTGCTGCCTGGTGGGTATACGCAGAGTCGCCCGTCCATCGCTGGGCTGAGCGGTCAGACCGTCCAACGGGCCTTCTTGCGAGCGCGCGCCAACAGCATCGAAGGCGGGACGTCGGAGGTCATGAAGAACATTTTGGGCGAGCGCGTTCTGGGATTACCGGGAGAGCCACGGGTCGACAAAGATCTACCCTGGAAAGACGTCCCGCGTTCCTAGGAACCGTTTGTCGAGTTGAGGCGTCAGACGATCATGACCCGATCCTTATCAGCAATGTTATTGACCGTTACGCTGGCCCTCGCTGCTTGTGGGGGAGGTGATATCACCCAACCAGAGCCCGATCCCGTCGGTGGTGGCTCGCCCACCACGCAACCTGGTGGCCCTGTCGATACCGATATCTGGGGCTTCGATGTGCCGACCAACCCCGACGCCGTCCTCTTGGAGTGGCTGTCGGTCGGCGGCTTTGTACCGGTTGAGTACAACGTCGGACGGGCTCCCCGCTACGTGCTGACCGCCGGAGGCCTGTTGTACTTTCAAGGTCCCATGACCATGATCTATCCGGGCCCGCAATTGATCCGTTTCCAGAAAGTCCAACTTGATCAGGATCAAATGTCAGCCGTGTTGCAGGCGATCGGCCAGACCGAATTGGTCCGGTCACCGGAAGGCTCGAACGAGACCGCCAATCAGTTCGTAGCCGATGCCGATACGAGTGTCTTCGTGCTCCATCATCGGGACGGCACCACCAGCCAGTACTCCATCTACGCGTTCGGGCTTGGTGAAAACCAGGACGCAGACGTAGCGGAGTTTGCCGGGTTGGCGGCAGCCGTCGAGGCAGGCAGCAGCGGCACACCAGTCGATGCTGCCGTCGAACGCCTCCAGGTTGTTATTTCGCCAAGTGGGCCGGTTGACGACATCGAATTGAGCTCGGTGGTTCTCTGGCCGTTCAGCGATCTAGGTGAGGTACCTGCGGTGTTCAATGACGTTCGTTGCCTGGAAATTGGCGGAGATGACCTGGCTGAGGCCGTGGCGTTATTCGATGCGGGGAATGATGCGACGTTCTACGAATCGGGAGACCAAATCTGGCGGGTCCTCGTGCGGCCCCTGCTGGCTGACGAGGAGGCGTGCGTCACCCGGTAGTCAAGCTCCGGGAATGACGGCCAGTAGGATGCCCGATTCCAGGTTGATCGTGGCAATCGGAGAGCTGAATTGGTTTGAAAGGCCGCGGGACTCCCACGGTTCAAGCGCCTCATTGGCTAGCGGCCATCTGAGCCCCTGGGTGACGACGCCGGTGGCCGGCCCGCCGACCGCCAGGAGGCTGACCGTCGCGCCGACCGATCCGTGAAGCTGAGTCCACCGACGCACGACATATACATGCGCATGACCGGCCAACCACTCAACGTTCCGATTGGACAAACTGGGAGCCGTGAGCACCGCGGCGTTTCCAAAGAAGTGATCGAGTCGTCCGCCATGGCCGCCCAGTACAACGATTCGTTCGGCGCCGAGTCGGACCGCCGCGTCGAGGGCCAGTTCAAGATCCGTGTAGTTCTTGTCCGTCGGATACTGTTCGATGGGAATGCCCTCGGAATCTGCCAGCGCTTTGGCGGAGACCGAATCGAGGTCACCAACGATGAGATCGACTGCCAGGTTGAGGCGACGGGCATGGTCAAGACCTGAATCGGCAGCTATGACGTAGGCGTCGGCTGGCACATCTTCGATCTGGTCGAGGTGAACCGCGTCGCCTCCGGCAACCACAACCGCAGTAATCGGTTCGTTCAACACTATGTCAATCTAGATAGCGTGCGAGCCAAGCGTGGACCTCGGAGTACCAGTAGATCGAGTTGTTCGGCTTGAGAATCCAATGATTTTCGTCCGGGAAGTAAACGAGACGAGCATCAACGCCTTTGGCCTTGAGGACGCCGTACAGCTCAAGTCCCTGATTGATCGGGACCCGGTAGTCCTTCTCTCCGTGGATGATGAGCGTCGGCGTTTCGTAGCCGCCATAGTGGAACGATGGGCTCCAGCGGGCATTACGAACCGGATCCTCCCAGGGAGATGCCCCGGCTGCACGTTCCAGGCCGGTGGTCCAATCGGTCGCGTACATACTTGCGAGGTTTGTGACGGCCGCATGGGCGATGGCACAGGCAAATCGGTTGTCCTGGGTTGCCAGCCATGCCGTCAGGTACCCACCATAGGAGCCACCCGTAATGGCCATCCGATCTTGATCCACAACGCCGCGGACGATCAACGATTCGGTGGCTGCCAGGATATCGGCGGCCGGGCGCTTGCCCCAGGCGCCTGAGATCGATGTGGTGAAGGCATGGCCAAAGGACGAGGAACCATGGAAGTTGACCATGGCGACGACATAACCGGGCGCGGCGAAAGCATGAGCGTTCCATCGTTGGTGCCAGACGTCACCGAAGCTGCCGTGCGGACCGCCATGAATCATGTGGACCAGCGGGTATTGGCGGCTGGAGTCGAAGTCGGGCGGGTATATGACGTACATTTGAACTGCCGCACCATCGGCGCCTTCGATCGTCGTATCTTCGACTTCACCTAGGTGGAGGTCGTCCAGGGAGGCATCGTTGAAATGGGTGAGACGTTCGAGTGACTCGCCAACCCAGGGGATGCTGATAAGTTCGGGGGGTTTGGACAACGACTGTTGCAGGAGGAAGAGGCGGTCGGGGGTCGACGCCGGGTCCGAC
This sequence comes from bacterium, assembly GCA_024641305.1. Taxonomy (GTDB): domain Bacteria; phylum Actinomycetota; class Acidimicrobiia; order Spongiisociales; family JAENVV01; genus JAENVV01. Next base: position 60,378 of record JAHEDI010000003.1, read on the forward strand.
ACCGAGTGATCGGCGAGCATCCGACGTGGTTCGCCCCCGTCAAGCGGCACCAGGTAGGCCCGTGATCGGGCGGATTCTTCGGCGATTGCCAGGACGCCTGAGCCGTCCGGTACGGCAACCCACGAAGACGGCGATAGATCCCAATCGTCGGCGAGGGCGGTCTGGGTTCCGTCGGACTCCAGCAGCGTGAGCCGCACTGGGCTTGCATAGAAATCCAGCTCCGCAGACGCCCCGAATACGATTCGGCCATCCGGCAAGAACACCGGACGGTCGTCGTCGCCGGGATTGTCGGGGGTGAGTTGGGCCAGTTCGCCGCCGGCCATCGGAACGCTCCACAGTTCGTACCGTGGCCTGGGAAGGGTTCGGTGGTCAAGGAGGGCCGCACTCACCACGAGTTGGGTACCGTCGGGCGAAATGTCGAAGTTCTCGGAGATCCCGGACAACGGAAGGCTGATGAACGCTTTCAACGTGGGAGTCAGGTCGTGCGTCAGCCCCGCCAATTCGACCTTGAAGAGATGGGTGACGTATTCGTCGGTGAGCCACGTGTCCCAGTATCGGTAGAACCGCCTTTCGGTCGTCTTGGCGCTCACCTTCGATTTGGAGCGTTCTTTGACGATCTCAGCAGTTCGGTCCGGGTCGGGACCGTACACGTTGGCCGCCACGATCAAGCCGCTTTCATCCGGTAGCCATCTCATGGCTTCCACGCCGAGCGGAAAGGAGGTCAGTACTTCGGACTCACCTCCGTCCATGGGCATCACGTGGACCTGAGGTAGATCGTTAACCTTGCGCAAGAACGCGAACTGATGGCCTGACGGGGCAATGGCCGGGGCAGTGGCCGATGTACCGCCGGTGAGGGGCTTGCCGTCAGCCAATGCGTATATGCGTGTCAAACCTGCATCGGTGTCCGTGTCGAATGTCGTGACGGGGAAGACGCCCTGACCATGCTTGGCGACCGAGACCCGGCCAACTCGGGAGATTGCCCAGAGGTCTTCTGGGGTGATGGTTCGTGTCATGGTGCGAACCTACCAGGCTCCCAGGACGCGCATCCCCGGCAAGTAACGACGGCCATCATTGGCAGATGTGTTTATCGGCGCTCGGACTTGCCGGTCTAAGCTTTTGCCCATGGACACAATCGGCGTACTGACTTCTGGTGGCGATGCGCCTGGTATGAACGCAGCCATTCGGGCAGTCGCCAAGGTCGCTTCGGCCAGGAACGTCCGGGTGCTTGGCATAGAACGCGGCTATGACGGTCTCATCGATGGTCGGTTTCGACAACTCACCAGAGCCGTGAGTTGGGGGATGGCTCCGATCGGCGCCTTGCAGTCGGAGGGCAACAAAGGTGGCACGATGCTCGGGACAGCCCGAAGTTCCCGTTTTTTGGCGCCTGAAGGTCGTCAGGAAGCTTCGAATCGGTTGCAGAGCCTCGGAGTGCGCGGCCTGATCGTCATCGGGGGCAACGGCTCGGTTGCCGGGGCTCATCACATGGCGATCGAATCGCCGATCCCGATCGTTGCCATTCCTGCCTCCATCGACAACGATATTGGGTGCACTTCGGACGCCATCGGTGTCGACACCGCCCTCAACACGATCGTGGAAGCCTGTGATCGAATCTCCGACACCGCTCAGTCTCTCAAACGGGCTTTTGTGGTCGAGGTGATGGGACGTCAATCAGGCTATCTGGCGATGTCGGCGGCCGTCGCGTCGGCAGCCGACGCGGTTCTGATACCTGAGCACCAGAGCACGGAGGAAGAAATCGTTGATTCGATTGCCGAGCTCATTCACCGGAATCTGGCGACCGAACGGGCCAAAAGGCTTGTGCTCATCATCAAGGCAGAAGGGGTATCGATTCCCACTGATCGGTTGGTGTCAGAAATCGAAGCACGGCTGCTCGATACGAACATTGACGTGCGGGGAGTGGTGCTTGGTCACATCGTCAGGGGTGGAGCGCCCTCGTTTCATGATCGTATGTTGGCCGGGCGTCTCGGCCTGGTCGCTGTCGAGGCGATCATGAACGGGATTACCGATCACATGACCGCTTGGAGAACGACGGTGAGTGGAGGGCGGCTCACCTCCGATCCGATGGTCGAACTCTTTCCGATCACCGATGTGCTCAACGAAACTGAGGCGCTTCTTGATGGGAGCTCCGAGATCACCAAGCGCCGGATTCGCCGCATGGAGGACATTCAGGGCGTCCTGGCTCTCTGAACGGGCCCGTATGGCCTAGCGGCCGGTTCGCTCGTTTAGCTCCCGCATTCGCCGCACCACTCCGGCCGGGATATCGACGTCGGTCATCCTCCAACTCCAGTTCCCGGCCGGTTTGCCAGGGAGGTTCATCCGGGCCGAACCGTCGAGACCGAGTAGGTCCTGCAGTGGAGCGATCGACAGGGCGGCCCGTGATTCCCAGGCGGCGGTGATCAAGTCCCAGGCAATGTCGGACCCGTCGATGCTGAGGTAGGTTCGTGCTTGATGCCGGGTGGCTTCGTCGGAAGCCCTCCACCATCCGAGGGTCGTGTCGTTGTCGTGGGTCCCGGTGTAGACGACGCAGTTGGTTGGGAAGAAGTGAGGCAAGAAGGGATTTGACTCGTCGCCATCAAAGGCGAATTGGAGGATCTTCATTCCCGGCAGTTCGAACTTGTCCCGTAGCGCGAAGACGGCCGCCGAAATCTCGCCCAGGTCTTCGGCAATGATTGGCAGATCGGGAAAATGTTCTGCAACGACGTGAAAGAACCCTTCGCCTGGTCCGTTGAGCCACTGGCCACTTTCGGCGGTCGGGCTGCCTGCCGGGATCTCCCAATAGTCTGCGAACGCCCGGAAATGGTCGATGCGGGCAAGATCCACGAGGCGGAGGGTGGCGGCCAGGCGGTCCATCCACCAGCGGTAGCCCTGGTTGGCATGGACCTCCCACCGATACTGGGGGTTCCCCCAGAGCTGTCCGGTGGATGAGAAGTAGTCGGGTGGCACGCCGGCGATGAGTGTGGCCTTCCCGGTATCGTCGACTTCGAATAGTTCCCGGTTGGCCCAGACGTCGGCCGAGTCGGACGACACAAATATGGGGAGGTCGCCAATGATCCGGATTCCCCGGGAGGCGGCGTATTGATGCAGTGCATGCCATTGCTTGAAGAATAAGAACTGTCCGAATGCCACCCGGCGGAGTTCGTCGCCAGCGCCGAATCGTAACTGTTCGATGGCCGCCGGAACGCGGTCGCGAAACTCGGGCGACCAACTGGTGAAGCTTCCACCGCCCTGGCGAGCTTTGATGACCATGAACAAGGCGAAATCGTCAAGCCAAGCAGACTCTGATTGCACGAATCTGTTGAATTCATCGACCAAACCGGCAGGATTGGTCTGGCGGAACGTCACATAGGCCCGGTCGATCAACGTGGTTTTCCATTTGATGGCTGCCCCGTAGTCGACCGAATGAGACGGAAAGACGGGGCGGTCAGTCGGTTGGTCCAGCAGCTGATCGCCGATGAGGAGGTCGGCACTGATGAGATACGGGTTTCCGGCAAACGACGAGAAACACTGATACGGAGAATCCCCATATCCGGTCGGTCCAAGGGGGAGGACTTGCCAGTAGGTGCAGCCCATGGCTGCGAGTGTATCGATCCACGCGTATGAGGCTGGTCCGATATCTCCGATGCCGTCGGGCCCCGGTAGGGAAGTGGGATGGAGTAACACTCCACTTGAACGTTCTTGCAGCATACGGCGACACGATAGCTGCCTAGGATCGGCGGATGGCTGTTGCTGGATCCGTTGTGCTCTTCTCGCTCGGTCTCGCATTGGTGGCCGCCACGCTCGTCTCAGCGGTCCGCACCGTCGTCTTGCCTCGAGCTGCCCAATCGTGGCTCACCGGGATGCTTTTCGGAGCTTCCGGCAAGCTCTTCCGCCTACTCGCCAACGAACGACGGTCCTTTGAGGCGCGGGATCGGGTCATGGCGTTGTTTGCGCCGATCACGTTGGTACTGCTGCCGGTGGTGTGGGTCATTGTGGTCGGAACGGGCTACACCGCGATGTTCAAGGCGATCGGGGCGATAACCTGGACCGAGGCGTTCCGCATCTCTGGTTCGAGCCTGCTGACACTCGGATTTGCCCCGGTTGATACCAACCTCGAACACGTCGTGGCTTTCTCTGAAGCCATTCTCGGACTGGGTTTGGTTGCGTTGCTCATCACTTTCTTACCGTCGATCTACTCCTCGTTTGCTCGCCGGGAAGCCATGGTCACGCTGATGGAAGTGCGCGGTGGAACTCCACCAAGTGCCACCCAGTTTCTCCTCCGGTTTCATCGAATCGGATGGATGGACCAATTGGATCAGGAGTGGGCGGCGTGGGAGCAGTGGTTTGCCGAATTGCAGGAAGCCCACACGACATTCCCTGCGTTGAATTTTCTCCGTTCCCCACAGATGGACCTTTCGTGGATAACGGCCGCCGGTGCTGCCCTCGACGCGGCCGCGCTCGCGCAGACATCGTTGGTCAGGGAGCCGAGTCCGGCAGGACGGGTGGTGATCCGAGCCGGGTTCATAACACTGCGACGGATCGCCGATGTATTCGGGATCGTCTACGACCCCGACCCCCAGTACGGCGACCCGATTGCTCTGACATTTGCCGAATTCGATGAGGCGCTCGACGCGCTGGCTGAAGATGGAATCGCGGTGGTCGACGACCGCCAGCAGGCGTGGAGGGACTTTTCGGGTTGGCGGGTCAACTATGAAGCAGTGCTCTTGGAGATTGCCGAACTGATTATGGCGCCGTATGCGCCCTGGGTTTCGGATCGCTCAAGCGTGCAGTTGCATCCGCCTAAGCGGATTCGCTGGGGACCTCGTGGATCTCGATCGTGAGCTTTTCGAAGGCGCTCCGCAAGGCGCGTTCGACGTGCTCGGGGCGCTCGGCCGTGGCGAATAGGAACCCGAGGTAGCGGTTGCCTTCCGGCCATGCCTCGACCCGTTCACCCACGGGAATGCTGATCGTAAGCTTGGTTATTCCGGGAACCTTGAGCGCGGCGTGCGTCCCGTGGACTCCCCGGAAAAAGCCAGTGGTGGCGGTAGGCAGCATCATGACTCCGGAGGCGGCGTGATATGGGCGAATCTCGGGAATTCTCATACCGAGGGCTGCCCGCAAAAGCATGGTTTCGAGGCTTGTCCCGAGGAGGCCAAATTGCAGGGCTTGGCCGCACAAGCCACCGATTGGTCTGGCGGCTACTTCAATGACTCGAACGAAGGATCCATCGATTCGGAGCTCGGCATGGATTGGGCCTTCGGTTAGACCGATCGCATCAATCGCTCTCTGGGTGGTGGCGGCCACCTCGGTAAGTACTTCTGGCTCGTGCCGGGAGGGGGTTATGTACAGAGACTCCTCGAAGAACGGCCCGTCAAGCGGATCGGGCTTGTCCAGGACCGCAAGTATCTTCAGGCAGCCGCCGACGAGCACGCCCTCGACGGCTACTTCTTGGCCGGGTACGAACCGTTCAAAGAGCAGTGGTTCGTTGGGGTTGCGGCCCGCGCAAGCCAGGATTCGTCGGATTCGATCCACCGCTTCTGGTGCTTCTTGCGGTGAGTCGATCCGGATGACCCCTTGAGAAGCCGCCAGACTCAGGGGTTTGATGACCAGTGGCATGGTCAATTCGGAAGCCGCCTGAGCCGGATCTGCCGACCGTTCGACGACCACGAAGGGCGGCTGGGCCACCTTGGAGCGCAACGCCCGACGAAGCATCGCCTTCTCCCGTGTGATGGCAACTGCCGCAGGATGGTTATGCGCGAGTTTGAGGTCGTGGGCGGCGTAGGCGGCCACCAGCACGCCTTGATCGTCGACTGGCACGATCGCCGCGAATGGGGTGGTGGCATGCCGCTCGACGATGTCGGCCGCCGCTTGAATCGGATTGCCAAGATCGACGAGAAGGAAGTCGGCGTCGTCAAGAAGCAACTGGCGGCGCTCCGACACGACCGTGAGTCGAACTCCAAGGTCGCGGGCAGCTTCGAGGAAGGCTGTGGCCCGATACGTCTCCGAGGGAAGGATGATCGCGACGCGTTGCACCTCTCCATATTTGCCGGTTTGTGTGACGACCGCCAAAACTGAACTAACATGTCCCTTCGCGCACAGTGGAGATCCCTTGACTACTCAACCGCTTTCGATAACCGATGATGCGGTCGGCAAGATTATCGAGATTCGCGATGGCGAAGAGTCAGAACACGAACTTGCCCTATTTATCGAGATTACTGGTATCAAAGGCCCGCAGTTTGTGTACGAGCTGAGCTTCATGCCGGTGTCTGACCAAAAAGAAACCGACGAGCGCTACACGTACGGATTGCTGTCGGTTCTCATTCCGAAGAAAGATGTCGCCAATCTCGATGGCGCCGTCCTGTCGCTCGGGTCTGACCCGGCCAACCCGGCATTGGCGATCGACAACCCCAATCAGCCATCCACGCCGTTGATGAGCGGGGCAGGCATCCCCGGGGATTTGGTTGGCCCGCTCGCCGACAAGGTCCAGCAAGTGCTGGAGCGTCAGGTCAATCCTTCTATCGCCGGACACGGGGGAGCGGCTCGTCTCGTTTCTGTCGATGACCGTACTGCCTATCTCGAGCTTATGGGTGGCTGTCAGGGCTGTGGCATGGCATCCGTAACCCTCAAGCAGGGGATTGAGCGGATCCTTAAAGATGCGATTCCCGAGCTGCTGGCGGTGGAGGACGTGACGGATCATGCTTCTGGCACTGACCCCTACTACGAGGCCGCCAAAAAGTAATCAGCGGGTTTGAATCCGCAAGATGTGGGTACGGTTCTCCCCCAAACCAGGCCGGCTTGGGTTTCCAGTCGGATCCAGGTTTCCTTGATGGCATCGGATATCCGTTTTCCCCGCCCCTCCTCAAAGAGGAGCTGTCCATCAAATCGATGTCCCCCGACCAGTTCGATAAGGGCATGGGCCCGCCCGTATTAACCAGCGGGGTAGGCGCCGGACACGGCCCGGATGGCTGACACCGTCGATTTACCGATGAGCTGAAATCTCTCTGCGCGTATCTTGAATGGGAGCATCGGCTCGCCGTCGTCGGTCAGCAGTTCGCCGATTGTCTCAGGCCCGCTGCGATGAATCGATTGGTGAGCCAGGAAAACGGTTTTCCGGCGTCCACCGCCCCGTTCACGAGGTACAGCGTGGCAGGTACCGGCTGTTTCTTAACGTGTACAGCCTCCATGGGCACTAACCCTAGCCCTGGGGGCCACGCAGAGCGGTTGTTCTGAGTTGGCCTGATTCGTCTAGGCGTCTGTGTGGGCTTTGATGATGTGTTGTCGGCTCAGCCACGTTAAGACCGAACCGGTCTGGAGAGCGTGCCAGGCGAAATCGCCGTTGAGTGCATCTGAGATTCGGTCACCCATTCCGGCCGGAATGCGTAGCTGGCCTTGGAAGATATGACCGCCGGTGGTTTCGATCCGGGCAGGCACGCTGCTAACCAGGTTCTTGGCACCGGCGGAGGTTGCCGAAACTTCGGTTCCGACGATGTGATGGCGTCCGACGAGGAAGAACCGACCAGCCTGGTCGTGCATCGGCAACATCGGGCTTGATGAACGTATCAAATCCAACACGGTCTCATGGCCACTGTGCGTGGCTGAGAACTCTGCAAGGAAGAGCGTGCCGCGAACGACAGTGGAGTTGGTCAGGTACAGGGAAGCAGGGGTCTCAAACTTGGCGACCCGGTAGTCGTTCATGCCTGTTTGGCTGGATGGTCGGGCGGCAAGAACGGAAGGATCAGCTCGGTATTGATGGCACGTTCGAAGGCGGTTTCCGGGTCGATGCGCTTGGCCGTTAGAAGCTCAAGAATGGCGTGGTCGAGTGTTTGCATGCCTCCTGACCGCCCGGTTTGCATCAACGAGGGAATCTGGAAAGTCTTTCCCTCGCGGATCAGGTTGGCGATCGCCGGGGTGCAGATCATGATCTCAAGAGCGGCTACTCGGCCCGGTGTGTCGACGGTCCGAAACAGCGTTTGTGCAACGACAGCCTTGAGTGAGTCCGCCAGTGTTGAGCGTATTTGCTCCTGCTCATCGGCGGGAAACACCTCGATGATCCGATCCACCGTCTTGGCCGCGTTATTGGTGTGAAGCGTGCCGAAAACCAGGTGGCCGGTGGCGGCAGCTTCGATGGCAAGGCGAATGGTTTCAAGGTCGCGCATTTCGCCAACCAGAATGATGTCCGGGTCTTCGCGCAGCGCCGCCCTGAGTGCGGCTGAGAACGAACGGGTATGGCTGCCGACCTCCCGATGGTTGACGAGAGCCATCCGGCTTTTGTGGACGAATTCGACCGGGTCCTCAATCGTCAGGATGTGATCGTTTCTGGTCTTGTTCGCCTCGTCGATAATGGCTGCCAACGTGGTGGATTTGCCAGATCCAGTTGGGCCGGTGACGAGCACGAGGCCCTTGTGGAGTTGGGCCAGGTTTGTGACCTGACGGGGAAGATTCAGCTGCTCGCAGGTGAGGATGTCTTCGGGGATGAGACGGAACACGGCCGCTGCTCCGCTCTTTTGTACAAAAAGGTTGGCCCGGAACCGGGCTAGACCGGGCACCTGGTACCCAAAATCGACGTCACCGCTCTCCTCGAAGGACGCCCAGAGCTCCGGTGGCGTGATTTCGCGCAGCAAAGCTCTGACCGTCTGGTCATTGAGCCGTTCGGACTTGACCCGAACCAGGTTTCCGTGGATTCGCATGATCGGAACCTGGCCGGCGACCAGGTGAAGGTCCGACCCACCTTGTTGATGGAGCCCCCGAAAGAGCGGATCAAGTTTGGCCATGTGACCCTCTGTCGTCGAATTGCATTGCCGAGCGTTGCTATGACTCCATCGACCCGTCAGGCGTCCTGGTTGAGGACAACCTTGCGAGCCAGGTAGCGGGCGACTCTGGAATCAGTCTCATAATCCCCATGGTCACGCCGGTTTTCTGGCATTTGTTGGTCCTTGAGGTTCGGGCACGCAATCCTTGCGCCCGGCGATCACATGTGCCGTGGTCTGGACCGAGCTGACCGGAAATACGGAGGATCCCGGTTAACCAGGCGATCCGCGTAGGCTGTCGGCATGAGTGACGGCGAAGGATACGTGCGAGAGAACCCTCCTCCGCTACCGAAGCGCCGCATGGCCTTGAAGGGTATGTATCTCGGTCGGGTGTTTGGGGTTCCTGTGACGGCGGGTCCTTCATGGGTCGTTATCATGGGCTTGCTCACCTGGAGCCTTCAGAACAACCTCAACGCCGGGTTAGCTGGTTGGCTAGCTGGTGCGTTCGGGGCCTGCATGTTTGGGGCGGGGGTTCTTCTCCACGAGGTCTCTCATTCGGTGGTGGCGATCCGCCGGGGTATCCCTGTCAAGCGCATCCGGCTGATGGTTTTCGGTGGGGTATCTGAATTGGCCCATGAGGCAAGAAGGCCCGGCGACGAATTCATGATTGCGGCGTCGGGGCCGGTCTCTTCGGCTGCGTTGGGGGTTTTGTTTCTTGCCGCAACGAATCTCACGGCTTCAGCCGTTCTGGATCCGACGCTTCGTTGGGTCGGGTGGATCAATATCTGGTTGGCGGTTACCAACCTTTTGCCGGGGATCCCTCTTGATGGGGGTCGCGTGCTGAGGTCGGCGGTTTGGAAGGCGACCGGTAACCGGGTTCAGGCGACCAGGGTGGCGGCCCGGGTGGGGCAGGTCCTCGGTGGGCTCATCATCTTGACCGGGCTAGTTCTGTTCGGGTGGCTCGGATTTGATGGTCTGTGGGTCGGGTTCATTGGATGGATTCTGTTCGGGGCGGCCAGCGCGTCCTACGCACAACCTTTTACCGACAGCGATCTGCTGGAGCTACCGGTTGATCGGGTCATGCACAGGGTCGAGGCATATGTTTCTCCGGCGGCAAGAGTTGAGACCGTCGTGTTCGGTGAGCACGAGGTGGTCCCGGTGATGGGGCCGTGGGGCGATGTACTCGGGGTGCTGCATCGTTCGGCAATAGATCCGGCAAGGACCCAACAGGTGAGAGATGCCATGATTCCGGTTCGCAAGGCGGAGATTGTTGATAGTGGCACCACAGTCGGCAGTCTTCTGATGGCGCTGGGTTCGGCCGATTTCAACGTGGTCGTGCTGGCCTCTGGAGAACCAGTGGGCATCGTGCGCCCGTACGAACTCATCGAGTATTCGGGTCGGCCGGGCTGACGAGCGCCGGGACGACTGTGGCTGCCGGGCCGATTAGTTCGACAGCGGCGTGCCGACCGATCTTGGTCGGCTCCCGATTGATGGCGATGACGGTTCGGGCCCCACCTATGAGGCCGGCCGCCGGCCAGACTTCACCGCTCGTACCGATGACCACCGTTACATCGGCCTGTTCTATGGCAGTTTCGGCCAAATGCCAGGCAAGTTCCGGCAACATCTCGCCAAACCACACCACGTCGGGCCGAACCATGGATCCACAGTCGGGGCAGGTGTGGAGGGCAGGCGGGTTCGATAGGTCGACCGCGCAATGGTATCCACAACCGTTTTGACATCGATCGTGATCGAGAACGCCGTGAAGGTGAACCACGTTGTTCGCGCCGGCCCGTTCAAGAAGGTTGTCGACGTTCTGAGTGATGTGCAGCTGCCAGTTGGTGGCGGCCAGCGCCAGATGAGCGGCATTCGGGTTGGTCATTGCCAGAGTACGACGACGATGCCCGTACCATTCGGAAACCTCGTTCGGCCGGGCACGAAAGCCTGCAGCGCTTGCATAGACCGCCGGGTCGACCTTGCTCCATACGCCGTCGGGGTCGCGGAATGTCGCGATTCCGGATTCGGCCGAGAGTCCGGCACCGGAAAACGACACCACCTGTGACGCTTCCGAGATGAGTGTCCGGGCGTGGCGCAGGTTATCCATGAGGCTCAGTCCGGTGGGTTCGATCGGTGCTGGCGGTCACGGGTGTTGCTCGAGGACTTCCAGGATGGTTTCGCCATAGCTCTCCGCCTTGGTCGAGCCAATCCCCGGGCAGGTGAGAAGCTCCTCAATCGTTGTAGGTCGTCTGGCTGCGATGCCAATGAGGTGTTTGTCGGAAAGGACGATGTAGGCGGGAACGTTCTGCGCTCTGGCCGTTTCGGCCCTCCAGCTCTTGAGGGATTCGACAATGGCTGGGTTCGCTTCGTGGACCGGACGGGCAAGGGGTGCAGAAATTGATCCAACCCGTACTCGCTCCCGCCAGGGCACCGTCAACCGGGCTCCTGTCGAGAGCTCGATGATGGCTCCGTCGTCGTCGAATGCGGTAACCGTGCCGTCGTAGCCTCCCCAGCGGAGGCGATCGCCCAGCCCAGGTGCGATCCCCCCGGTTGCCGGCGGGGTGGGTCGGTCAGGTCGAGAGCTGACTGTCTTCTTTGCGTTGCGCGGGGCGGTGCCGGAGAGCTCGGCGATGAATGGCGAGGGTCGGCTCCGATCGCCTACTACGGCCACCGATTCGATGCCCCGGGTTATGGCCACATGGAATACCCGCCGTTCCTCTTCCAGATCTTCGGCCAATTGATGAGGTAGAACCCCGTCGGTGACGCTGTAGACCAGAACGCACGGCCATTCGGCGCCTTTGACCTTGTGAATTGTCGACAACATCACGCCGGTCGGTGACCCTTCGGCTGCGAGGAGGGTCTCGAGTTTGGATTGGAAGGCTGCCGGGTTCGGGTAAAGGTCGGCCAGTTGGCTGATGGCGTCCAGGTCGTCTTTGTGGCCGGATCGATCAGGGGTCGTGCGCGACTGATCCAACAGCATGGCCGCGCGATCAAGGCCGACGGTCTTGCGTACCGCTTCTACGACGTCGCTGGTTGAACCTCGGGCGGCATTGGCAACCGTTTCGAGATCGGCGACGAATTCGTCGAATCGATCCTGGAAGCGCTCCTCAAGCCGTCCTGAGGCGGCCGTCAGTTCTTCAAGGCTCCAGCGTCCCCGGCTTGAAATCAGCGCGGACGCCACTCGTGTCATGCGACGAGGCGGCCGACCGAGCACCTCGCGCAGGTCGTCGCGGCTCATGACCTCCGGTGACAAACCCATCCGCAGGTATGCCAGGAACGCCCGCACCGCGGTGCGGCGGAGAAAGTCAGCCCCCACCGGAGCGGTGTGGGGGACGCCTCGTTCGGTCAGGATTGCCTGGACCGGAAGGAGTGCGTGATTCACCCGGCTGAGGACCGCGATGTCTCTCGGACGATGATCGGTCAGCCAACCGGTCACGATGTCGGCCGCCACCGTCCCCTGGCTATCGGAAGGGGCCGCCTCAACTCGCAAGTCAGGTGGTGAAATCGGGTCGGGTGAGACGATGTTCTTGGGGATACGCCGTGCGTTATAGCTGAGGAGATGTTTGGCGGCTTCGACCACAACCGCCGGGGACCGGTAATTGGTTTCAAGCGCGTAGTGGCCGGCGCCGGGGAAGAGATCGTCGAAACCGATGAGAAAAGCGGGGTCGGCGCCGGCGTAGCCGTAGATGACCTGGTCGTCGTCGCCGACGCCGAATACTTGGTAGGCGGGAGCGGCCACCAATCGGAGCAAAAGAAGGTACGCCGGTGTGAGGTCTTGGAACTCGTCAACGAGCAGATGACGGGCAGAACTTCGAACCCGATCACGCAGATCGGGGTTCGTGAGGAGTAGTTGGATGGCTTGATAAATCTGTTCGTCGAAGTCGACCGCCCCTCGGTCGGCCAAGCGGCGCCGGTACTGCTCATAGACCTCGACGAAGCCCGGCACGTCATCGCGCTGATCTTCCACGATTGCCGGGTCGATCAGCCCGATTCTGACACTTGTCAAGGCTTCCAGGTAGGGGGCAGTGATATCACGATTCTGCGCTGGTTGAGCTGGAATCAGCGGAGCCAGGATGGACCGTTGCTCGCGCTCGTTGAGGACGGGAACGTCACCTTTGGATGCCCGAACAATGGCATAGGCCAACGAGTGAATGGTTCGTATGGAGGAGTCGACCCCTTCGATCCGCTCGGTCATCTCCCTGGCGGCCTTGGCGTTGTAGGCGACCGCCGTGATGAGATGTGGCTCGATCCACCGGTCGCGCACGAGATGCGTGATCCGGGCGGTGAGAGTACGGGTCTTCCCCGAACCGGCCGGGGCGATGATCCGTGCTGGGCCGGCAGCATGATTGACGGCCGCCGATTGATCGTCTGCCAGGTCGGTATCGGATGCTCGTGGATGAGCAGGTGACGTGTTGAGTGTTCCCAGTTCAATTGACTCTCGATGAACAAGAAGATCGGCGATGTCTACTGGCCCTCGTGGTCCTCCGTCGCACCAGGCGGCGCGGCCATCAGGCAACAGGATGTCGGTGACCGAGCCGGGTTTGGCACCGAGTCGTTCGGCTTTTCGGCTGTGCCACCAGATCGGATCGGATTCAGTTCCCCGACCGTCGTAATTGTTCGCCCAGACGAGAAACTGGAGGCGTTCCTTCGGGAATTCGAAATCCGGAGGGAGTGTGTATGGCTCGGCGTCGGTGATTTCTGTTTGGCGCAGCGTCTCTGCGGGAACCTGTAGTTCGACGATGAGAGCTTCACGTTGGGTCCAGGCTTTTGCCAGGCGAGCGATGGTTTTGGCTGGGGCGGCCATGACGGCCTCATCAAGGATCACTCGATCACAATCTGACCAGGGTGCTGGAGCGACGGCAGCGGAGGTAGTAACGATGCCGCGGCCCAAACTTGCCGGTGGAAGAGGATTCATGAGTGCCAGGCTAGGCCGTACCTGTGACACAAAAGCGGTCAGGCGGTCCAACCCAGCAAGCGGTCTCCCAGGTAGACCAGGAGCATCCACGTCGCCAGGGCAAGGGCCGGAGAGGCTGCGTAGAACAGGCTCTTGCGGTGCCACCACCTGGTGGCAACTCCCAACCAAACCGCCCCGATCACCCACATTACGACCACTCCCAGGATCGGAGCAACCAGGCCCGAGACGCCGTAGAACACGAGGGCGGGTACCCAAAGGGCCGTACCGACGACCCGGTTGATGATGAGCAGCCAATCGGGTTGTGATTCGGTCATGTCAATCGTTCGTCTGGTCCGACGGTGGGGAGTTCGGACGGCATCAATGGATTCGGTCGGTTGTCATGATACTGACGCAGTTGCCCGGCATCACACGTCGAACAGAGGTTGATGGATCGCACTCCCACAACCGACAATTGGGTTCCCCGGCCCTTTTCGACAATGGCGAGCGGCACGGCCTGCACATCGTCGCCTCCACAGCGATCACAACGAGTGGACAGATCCCTCGTCCATCGGTGCCCACAAGTCTCACAGCGGAGGTGGATGGATCCATCGTGCCGTTCTCCCGCAAGGGCGTTCGTTTCACCACAGAGGCAGGAGATGTGCACGCTAAAGCCCCGTGAACGTCATACGCGTGATGATCGGGACCTCATCGTGCCCTGATCGAAGCCCGGAACCTACGCCACGTGGTGACTACCTCATCGGCATCAAACATGTCGGATCCGGACTCGGCGTTCAGATTGGCAACGGTGGTGCGGACGCTGGTTTCGGAGGTCAATCCCCAGACTCCGGCCAGCTTGCGCTCCAATTCGGCCGACCGACTCCGCCCGGTATCCTCGTCTGCGAGCCGCTTGATGAAATCCCGTGCCCACCAATCCGGGTCGTACTGGCGGTTGAGGCTTTCGATCGGTTGGCCGGCGCCAGGGAGGTTGTCGAAATCACCGCGCTCTTGGGCGAGTCGGATTTGCTCCTCGACAAAATCGAATCCCATCACAGTGTCCTATCGAACCAGTCGATCAGAAGTTTAGCCACTACTGCCCGGTCGGATGGGCTGCCGCTGACTCAAGGCAGATAGGTCCGTGGAACACGTAAAACAGTCGGCCATGACCCCGTCAGGCCTGATGTCACGATCAGGGTGATGCCAGATCCCGACGAGTTCGGCTCCCCGCGAACCGGTGAAGGATATGGCTTCAGTCATGAAGCCACCATGGAGCGATAGGCTATGTGGGTGAGAGCGCTTCTAATTTCCACATACGAGATGGGCCATCAGCCGCTTCACGTGGCCTCGCCGGCCGCTGTTCTCCGGAACGGTGGGCATGACGTCCGAGCCCAGGACCTCGCCATCGATGCGCTGGACTGGGTCGATGTCGAATGGGCTCAGGCGGTGGCGATTTCCGTGCCAATGCACACCGCCATGCGTCTCGCGGTCGAGGTGGCTGGCCGGATCAAGGCTCGTTTCCCGGATCTCCCGGTCTGTCTTTATGGTCTGTACGCCGGCATCGGCAAGGATCGAACCTTCGGCCATGTGGCCGACCGCATCATCATCGGGGAATATGAGGCTGCCCTGTCGTCGTGGGTGGACACCCTTGATAGAGGAATCACCACAGACCTGGTCAAATCTACTTTTGTCCTCCCGGCCCGTGATTTGCTACCGCCGCTCAGCCGTTACGCCAGGCTCGAGGGATCAGGCGATGATCGGATCGTCGGCTATGTCGAAGCCAGTCACGGGTGCCGCCATCGATGTGGGCATTGCCCGATTCCTGCCATCTATGACGGTCTCTTCCGGGTGGTGGGGGCCGACGTGGTGCTCGATGACATCGCTCAACTCGTTGACCTGGGTGCCGAGCACGTCACGTTCGGTGACCCCGATTTTTTCAACGGCCCCCATCATGCCATGCGGATCCTCGAAGAGAGCCACCAGCGATTCCCGAGCCTGACGTACGACATCACGGTCAAGGTCGAGCACATCCTCAAACATCAGGACCTATGGGGTCGGGTGGCGGCGGCCGGTGTCGTGTTTGCCGTGTCAGCGTTCGAATCGACCAATGATGGTGTTCTGACCATTCTTGACAAGGGGCATACCCGCAATGACATGGCAGTCGCCGTAGAAATCATGCGCAGGGCCGGGATGGACATCCGGCCTTCGTGGCTGCCGTTCACCCCGTGGACGACGGTCGAGGACATTGTCGATATGTTCCGATTCGTCGCGTCATACGATTTGCCGACCGACCCGATCCAATTCACGATCAAATTGCTGATTCCCGAAGGATCCGTCCTGCTGATGAGGTCGGAGCTGGAAGCTCAACTTGGCCCGTATGACGCCGAGCGACTCACCTACGACTGGACGGCGATTGATCCGCGAACGGAGAAGCTCGCCGATCGCTACGCCGAACATGTCGAACACTCTACGCGGTCAAACACTCTTCCGAATGCGATCATCCTCGATCTATTTGCCATGGCGCTCGAAGCGGCTGGATTGCCACCTGAATCCCTCGATATAGGGAGTTTTGAAGGGAGGCCACGGCTCACTGAGCCGTGGTTCTGCTGAGCAGAGCCTTCCGCGGACCAGGTCGGTTCGCTCGGTCACTAGTCACTTAGAGTGATTTCAATATGTCCCTTTCGCTCCCTCGTAGGCTTGCCTAGGGTCAGTGTCGAGCTATTGGGGGCTTCCGAAATGAAACGCATCATGGTTATGCTCGTCCTCGCTGGACTCGTCATAGCCCTGGCAGTTCCTGCCAGTGCCTCGTCGGATCGAGCGATGTGGGTTTGGGACGGACCGGTCGAAGGGGTTTCCGACTTTGCGTCCGCACATGGCGTAACCGATGTGTATCTAAGCGCACCACCTGGTTTCTCACGAGATGCCAGGTATGCGTCGTTTATCGACGACGCTCGGACCCGCGGATTGCGGGTCTGGGCTGTCGCCGGTGACGCCTCCTGGGCTCAGAATCGCAACGCCTGGGTTGGTTGGACGGATGAGGTGGTTGGCGTCGGCTTGTTCGATGGAATCGTCGCCGACGTCGAGCCGTACCTGCTGAGCGACTGGTCGGATTCGAGGAAACGATCCCGGCTCATCTCCTCTTATCTCAAGAATCTGACTGCTGCCCGACAGGCCGCCGGCTCCACCGAGATGCTGGTTGCCGTTCCATTTTGGTGGGACCTTGCCGAGTATCAAACGAAAGGTCGGACCCTGGTGGAACGGACCATGGCTGCCGCTGATGGGGTAGTGGTCATGGCCTATCGGGACCATGCAGACGGCGTCGACGGGATCATTGATCTGGCGGGCTTTGAAGTGGCTCTCGGGTCGCAGATGTCAAAGCGGGTCGTCGTGGGAGTCGAGACCGGTCCGGCATCTTCGGACAAGGTCACCTTCTGGGAGGAAGGATCCACCGCCATGGCGGCCGAATTGACCAGAGTGGAGGCGGCTTTCGGGGGCGAAACCGGATACGGCGGGGTGGCCATCCACCACTATGGCTCGTACTCGACCATGGCTCGCTAGCTCGGGGCGTATTACGTTTTGGCCGCCGCGATCGTTCGAATCCGGTTGAGTAAATCGTCGATCTCTTCGATAAAGGCTGCACGGCGTTGCTCAAGGATGGACTCGCTTAGGCTTTCGGCGCGTTCTCCTGCCAATCCACGGTTCTTGGCAAGGTCCAGCGCCGTCTTGAAGAAGACCTGAGACACGGATTCGGCGGCGGTGATCTTGCCCTGGGATTGGTAGCTCTGACCCAGTCCGATCGCCTGGGACATAAAGCTCTTCTCATCGAAGGTGGCGGGAAGTGTGGTCAGTACATCGGCGACCACCGCATAGGACTCGAGAAACGGTGCGAGTGCCCATGTGCTCATCGCCGGCCGGATTGCGTCGAGGACCTCCCGGGCATCTCCGCCAAGGACCCGGGCGGGCCAGTCCGGATTGACCGCCTCGAGTTCGCTGGTGATCTCAGCTCGATATTCCTCTTTCGGAGTGAAGAAGAACTCGAACTTGAACAAATCACGAACACTCATCACCTCTTCCCAAAACAGATCAAGAGGGTCGGTCGGTCGCTCGGTAACGATTCGTTGGAGAGCCACCTCGGCGATCGCAATATTGACGAAGAAATGAATCACGACATTGCGGTAGTAGGCGGCCGACAGGTGTTGATCAGCTCCGATCTGATAAACCGGATGAGGGCCTCCATCAACCCTCGTCACAATGTCGTGTTCAACCAGACGGCCAAGGACTTCAACGACCTGGTCGGTTCCATCCAACTGGACCCGTTCGGTCAATGGAAGACGTCTGCGAAGCACAAACTCGGCGAGTTCTCGGAGGGAGTCGGTGATCTCTTCGGCAGTGCGGGCGGTGTTGGGTCGACTCAGCAGTGCTACGCAGACACCGGCGGTTGGTGAGATCGGAGTAACCCGGCCGATCCGGACCATGACCTCGAAGGCGACCTTCTGGATGGCGATCGATTTCTCGTCAGCATCGATGGTGCCGGCGGGTAGCGTTTTAGCCAACGAGACGGGCTCCCCGAACCTCACATACACGTTGCCGTGGCGACGTCGCAGCTGGGAGAGCGCATGTACGACCCAGGAGATGCTTTCGCCCTGTTTGGCTTCGCCTCGTTGCTCTTTGGCGTAATCGGCGACGTCCTGGATCTGGTCGTAGGCGATTGAGACCGGCAACAAGATGATGTCCTCAGCCTTTTGTCGAAGGTACGACTCGGTCACGTAGCTGAGCATCCCGAACTTGGGGGGGAGGAGCTTGCCGGATCGGCTACGGCCGCCTTCGAGATACCACTCGATCGGAAACCGCTTCTCGATCAGGAAATCGATGTACGAGCGGAGCGCGAACTTATAGATCGGCTTGTCTTTGAACGTGCGCCTGATGAAGAAGACGCCGGATCGGCGAATGATCGGGCCGACCGGAAAGAAGTTCATGTTTATACCACCGGCCGTGTGGTTGGGAGGCCGGTTGTTCTCCCACAAGATGTACTGCAGCATCAAGCGATCCAACTGGCTCTTGTGCGAGGGGAGGAAGATCAGCGGATGTTGCTCGCCCATTTCATACAGTCGGTTTAAGTGGTCTGCGTCATAATTGATCGATCCGTATCCCTGCCGGTATATCCAGCTGATCAGATTGGCGGCCAGGTCGATCACGAGCGGTGAGTGGGTGGCAGCGATCTCTTTGAGGTTACCGATGGCTTCCTTGTGAATCGTTGCGTATGTCTTTCCGGTTTCTTTGGTCAGCATTGAAATCCCGTCCCGGAAGGAACCGGTCCTCACGATTTCTTCGGTCAGGAACTTAGGAACCTTGTACCGATTGCCTCGCACGTGACGTTCGGCTCGTTCGAGGGTTAGCCAGGCTCTCCGCGAGACGAACTCGCGTAGGGCGACCACGTCGTCGGAGGCTTTCCACGCCTCCCGCAGGTCGGCGGCGCCAGCTGATTGGCCGAGCACGATCTGGCAGCGATCAGGAAACCTGCGAAGAAAGAGGTGCTGGCGAAGCAGGTTCGGATCCCGGGGATCTCCGAACTTAAGAAGATCCGATAGTCGGACAGATCGGGTTCCGTCCCGATCGGGTGCTTGCCACACGACCCGAACTGGCACGATGAGAGGGTCGTCGCCGCGGCCCAATCTGGCTTCAAGGCGTGGATCGGGCCGCACCCCAGGACGACGGCGGCGCGAGGGAGGGATCCGGATCGTCTCGTAGTCATGACCAAGCCGGCTCGCCCAGTTCGAAATCAGCTGTTCTTCGAGTTGGCTGGAAGCATCAACGAGCAGGACGGTCGGTCGGCCGACGGACCCTGGCCAGTCGGGCTCGATTGCAAGGGGTCGATCGTATGCCATGATTGCGATCCTACGCACGAAAGCAGCTCGACGTATGGTCGTCAACGACCCCGACCGCCTGGAGATAGGCGTACATGATTGTGGGGCCGACAAACGTGAATCCCCGATCCTTGAGATCCTTTGACAACCTCAGTGATAGATCGGTTTGGGCTGGGATATCTCCCAGTGCTCGTGGACGGTTTACGATCACCGCTCCGTCCGTCCAGTTCCACAGGTAGTTGGCGAACGATCCGGCATCGGCTTGGACCGCGAGGAATTTCTGCGCGTTCTTGATGGCGCCGACGATTTTGAGCCGGTTCCGAATGATGCCCGCATCTTTGAGAAGGCGGGCTTCGTCTGTGGCCGAAAAGCCCGCCACGGCATTCGGGTCGAAGTTGGCAAAGGCTTGTCGGTAGGCCGTGCGGCGCCCCAGGATGGTACGCCAACTGAGCCCGGCTTGCGCTCCCTCAAGAATGAGAAACTCGAACAGTTTTTGGTCGTCCATGACAGGCACACCCCACTCGGTGTCGTGGTAGTCGGCGTACAAATCGTCGCCGTCAGGGACCCAGGCGCAACGGATTGGCATCGTGGCATCCTAGGGGCGGTAGGGTGCCGACATGCGTTTGGTTGTTCAGCGGGTTCGTCATGCGTCGGTGGTGGTCGGCGGTCGTGAGGTCGGATCGATTGGCACCGGTTTACTGGTTCTGGCCGGTACCACGCACGGCGATTCGGAAACAGACGTGCGGGTTCTGGCGGAAAAGTTGGTCAACCTCCGGGTGTTTCCCGACGCGGACGGAAAGATGAACCGATCACTGCTTGATATCGGGGGACAGCTCCTACTGGTAAGCCAGTTCACCTTGTACGGTTCGGTCATGCGCGGTAATCGGCCGTCCTTCACCGGAGCCGGAGACCCCGTCGAGGCGGCTCGCCTTCTCGACCGGCTCGAGACTGAGATACAAGATCGTGGGGTTCACGTGGCCGGTGGAGAATTTGGCGCTTCGATGGAGGTTTCTTTGCTCAACGATGGGCCGGTGACGTTGATTCTGGAATCCGTGTCGGGCAAACTCCGCTAGGACTCCAACCAGGCTTTCCCTTCCGGGCAGAAGCGGAGGAAATCGCAATTGGAACAGGCACTGGACGGGATCGGGTCGAATACCTGAGCGCCGATACCTTCGGCGATGCCCGACAACCGGCTTCTGGCGGCCTCCATC
Source organism: bacterium (assembly GCA_024641305.1). Lineage (GTDB taxonomy): Bacteria > Actinomycetota > Acidimicrobiia > Spongiisociales > JAENVV01 > JAENVV01. The sequence goes on from JAHEDI010000003.1 coordinate 81,076, forward strand.
CAGGCGTCATCGATGTGTTCGGTTCGCTCGGTGAGGCTCCCGCCCCCCAGGTAGGCAAACGTGGCGATCATCTGGTCCGGTCGGGTGGGTCCGAGGGACCCCCTGTCGACGGCCACTGCATAGGCCTGGAGCTGCACGTCCATCGCCGGGTTCTCAGAGGGTCTACCCGACTTGAAGTCGACGATTTCCCATGTCCCCGGTTGTTCCTCATATACGGCATCGATCCGGCCACGGATTCGCATACCGTCATGGACAAACTCGAACGGCGCTTCGATAAGGCGGGCGGCCAGGGTCGAAAATCGTGACTGTTCGAACACGGTGAACGCGCTTGCAACATCCGACGGACCTGCGTCGGGAGCGTCATAGAAGTCGTCGGTGACCTCCTCGAACGGCACCGCGCCTCGTTGGAACAGTTCGATCTTGCGATGAACGTCAACTCCGCGCCGAGCTGCGGCTGATGGGCGACGGGGAAGGCGATCGACCTCGGACCAGTAGTACCGTTTTGGGCAGCTGGCGTAGGTAACCAGAGACGTGACGGATGTGGCGAGCGGGGCGGGAATTGGTGGACCGACCGGGTCGTCTGGCAAGTCGAAGAGTATCTGCTGAAAGTCGGTCACGGCCTGATCGTAGGTCGATCGCACGCCGAGTTGATCAGCCTGATGGCTGGCCCAACCAGGGTCAGAAAGGGTGGCACGCAATGCGCCATCCCACCCATCGGCGAATGTCGGATCGGGCGATCCTGCTAGCGGTGACCGGCGGAGCGATTCCGGTCGAACCGGGTCCTCAACCGTCCCGAGATCGACGACATCGGGCTGTTCGGCGGCGATTTCAAAGAGCCGGCTTGGCTTTCCTGGTGTCTTGCGCACTTCGGTAGTCCCGTGCCAGGTTGCCCCGGTCAGCGTCAGCCATCGGCGTGCCCTGGTTACTGCTACGTAGGCGATACGCCACTCTTGGTCCAGGTCGCGCTGGCGCAACAGGTCGCGTCGTTCTGCCTCAGTCATGTCCGCGCTAATTGGGGGCAGCGTATGTCGGTCAAGTCGCAGTTCGTACGGGAGCATGTATGGGTGACGAAATGGATCGTCCGAGACCCCTGAGGAACTTGGGAAGTTCTTGTCGTATAAGGCGGGTATGAACACCGCGTCCCATTCGAGGCCTTTGGAGCGATGAACTGTCAGCAGAGCGACAGCATCTTCTCCTGATAGCCGGGCCGTATCGAGTTCTTCGGTCTGCTCTTCAACCATCACGGTGAGGTAGTCGACGAACGCCCGCAACGAGGGGCGTCCTTCAAGCGGGCTCCATTCTTCGGCCAGATCGAGGAAGCGGTAGAGATTCAGTCGCGCCGACTGGCGGGCGGCGGCCGGCATAGCGGCCACCTCCGGCCAGGCTCCGGTCCTTGACAGGATCTGGCGCACCAGCTCAATCAGGTTGACGCCCTGGGCGGCCTCGAGCAGGCTCCGGTAGGTGATGTGCAGGTGTACCAGGGCGTCAATCGTGCGGTCGTCGAGTTGATCGACCTGGAGGTGATCGTCCTGACCCAGGGTTCCGGCATCGTCGCCCTGCGTCGACGTAAGCTGGTCGAGGGCCTCGACCATCGAGCGGCCGAACTCAGGTTGGTTCTTGACCCATCGCGACAATGGTTTGACGTCGTGCATACCGAGTCGATAGCGGCTGCCCATCGCAATACGGATGAAGGCCGGCTCGTCCGACGGGTTGTCGAGCAGACGCAACCAGGCGAAAACATCGGCTACCTCAGGTATGCCAAGAAGTCCGCCCAGGTTGGCCACCTCCACGGGGATCCCGAACTCCTCGAGAGCGCCTCGGACGGCCTCAATGTCCTTGTTCTTTCTGAAGAGAACAGCGATTTCCTTCCAGGCGATGCCCTGTTCCTCGTGCAGAGCGAGCACCTGTTCGGCGATGAAGTCCGCTTCATCGACGGCGTTGCCCTCCCAACGCACGCTGACCGCTGCCGGGCTCGTCTCGTCAAGCGCCCGTAGTGGGTCGGTGACTTCTCCGAGTTCCTCGCGTATTCGATTGGCCAGGTTCAAAATGGTTTGGCCGGATCGGCGATTGAGTGTCAATGGGTAGGTCGGGGCGGGTGACCCGTCAAGGTTGGGGAAGTGGTCGCCGAATCCCGAAAAGTTCGCCAGTGATGCGCCTCGCCACTCATAAATCGTCTGGTCGGCATCTCCAACGGCCGTGATCGGGAATCCGTCTCCGAACAGCTTACGGAGCAGTTCGCGTTGGGCGGGGTTGGTGTCCTGGTATTCGTCGAGATACACGGCGTCGTAACGACTGCGAATGCGAGCCGCCAGGTCCGGGTAGTCGCTGGTGAGTCGGTTGGCTCGAAAGATCAGGTCACCGAAATCGGCCACTCCTATGCGACGTTTTTCTTGCTCATACCGCTCGATAATGCCGAGGATCTCCAGTCGGGTCTCCCACAGCTCGTCGAGCTTGGATGGCATGAGCCCGGCCAGGTGGGAGGGTTCGGCCAGGTTGTCGGCGAGAGCGGCGGCGAGCCGGGCTGGACGGTCGAGGATCCCGCTCCACGTGATGTTCAGGTACCGGTAGGTACCGCCTTCCACGGCATCGTGGAAGAGCTGACGGGCGAACGTTGGTGTGATGAGCTGCGTGTCGCGCTCCACCCCTACGAGCGGCCCGAACTCACTGAGGATCTGATGGGCGAAACCGTGATAGGTATGGACCTCAACAGTGCGCGCCGGGTCGATACGATCGGCCAAAACGTCACGGACCCGGTCGGCGAGTTCGGCAGCGGCTTTGTTGGTAAACGTGATGCCCAGGATTCGTTCAGGATCTGCCCCAGAGTCGATGAGGTGAGCGATGCGATGGGCGAGCGTGGTTGTCTTGCCGGTTCCCGCCCCGGCAGCAATTCGCATGGGACCGATCGGGGCACCGATGATCGCTGACTGCTCGTCGCTCGGTAGGAATGCGGTCATCGGACAAATGCCTCTCGTCCTTCGGGCCAGAGGGGGCACACCAGTTTTACGGAGCAGTTATTGCAGTGTATGCCGATCCGCGGGGTCCAATCTTCCGCCCGGATCCCCTCGGCGATTTCGGCCATGGAACCGAGAACCTGATCGAGCCGTGACGGATCGAATGCCACCCATTTCTTCTTCCGATCGGCGGCGGGATACCAGAACTCGGCTTCGGTTGGCGTGCCGTGTTTGAGGACCTCGGGGTCTTTCTGGGCTGCCGCCAGGTAGAACGCCAGTTGAATGGATTCAGCTGCGTCGGCCTGGCTGGGGATGCTTGTTGAGGTCTTGTAATCGACAACCCGGAGTTCGCCCTCGGCTTGTCGTTCTATACGATCGGCCCGGCCATTCCAGGTGATGTCGCTGATGTCCATCGAGAGCGTGTGTTCGAGAATCACTGCCGTGGCTCCAGGACGGATCCAGTCGGCGTATAGCTCGGTCAGCAGTTTGGTGGCTTTGTTGTACCAGGCCAGTTGGCGAGCTCCGATGTCCAGGTCGTACGTGTCGAACAGTTCGTCGAGCCATACCAGCGCATCGTCGACGGTTGAGCGGTCGGCGCCGGTTTCGACGGCGCGGCGCTCGGCCTGTTCGAGTACGTCGTGGATCAGGCTCCCGAAGGTGGCGTAGCGTCCGAATTCGCTGGCAATGCCGAGCCTCCGTTCGAAGGCGTACCGTCGCGGGCAGGCGTCATATGAGGTTGCCTGGCTCGGGGAAAACGTTGCCCGGTCGGGGATCAAGCCGTGATCGCCGCCCCGGGGGCGAACCCCGGCAAAGTCGAGTGGGTGACGAACTGAGCGGTTCGGTCTCCTGGCCAGGACTTCGGCTGCGGCCAATCGAATGCCGGCTCCTATCGTCGGGTCGGTGAGTCGTCGCCTGAGCAGCGCTTCGGCCTCGAGCGGCGTGACCGGGATCTCGTCGGTCTCGTCGACGAGGTTGAGCGGAGCGTCTTCGTCGAGGGCGGTCAGGAAACGGCTTGGTCGTTTGTCCGTTTCGTCGATACCAGCCGAGGTGGCGGTCCAGATGGCGTGGCGGGCAGCCCGGGTGGTGGCGGTGTAGGCGAGTCGCCGTTCTTCCGCCAGTCGGAATTGGAGGCTGTCGGCGATGTCGTGGTTGGGGGACAGCAGATGTGGTTGAAGGAGGGAGCGGTTCCTTCTCAGGTCGGGAAAGGTGCCTTCGGTCGCGTCGGCGATGAAGACCACATCGAACTCAAGACCTTTGGACTGGTGAAGGGTCGTGAGCGTCAACCGGTCGCCATCGGGCCGGAACGAGAGGAGCGGGTTGGCCTCGAAGTCATCCTGCTCGGTGAGCTTCCCGTATGCGTACAGGCCTACATGAGGGTCCCGCTCAAATTGACGCTCCACCGCCTGAGCGAGCGCCGACCACGCAGCCCGATAGGGGCCTGCCGACGGAGACGCCACCAATCCTTCGAACTGGGGGAGCGTTGACCAGACGTGCCAGAATCCGTTCACGGCCGGAAGCTCAGTCGCCCAGGTGTCATCGCCGATGAGTGTTGCCAATGGCCCGAGCCACTCGGAGTCGTAGGCCTCAAGAATCGTCGCCCAGTCATTGCCGGTTGATCTGCGCAGCCGGAGCAAGTCGCGCTCGGTGGCCAGGGCCGTGCGAAACATCGGGCCGAGGAGTAGGCGGCGAATGGCCCGATCACAGTCATCGGCTGCTCCGGTCCCAACCTTGGCGTCGTGGTGATGGGCGGCGTTGGCGATATCGAACACGGCCCTGACGCCCGGATGATCGGCCAGGCGCGTGTCCGGTGAATCGTGGGGAATGGCCCGCCGTTCAAGCGCCCGAGATAGCTCGGCGAGAAAACGTCGTTTGGATCGAACCAGGACGGCCATCTTGTGATAGGGAACCGACTCGGTGATGTGCATCTGCTGAACCCGCTTGGCGATCCACTCGGCCTCCTGGGACTGCTGGGTGAACAGCAAACGCTCAAGCCTTCCGGCGTGAGGTGCCGGGATTACCGAGCGGATGGCTTCGGCGTGAGGGACGAGACGATTGGCCGCGTCAAGAATGACCGCCGGTACGCGAAACGACGTTGTCAGGACGTACTGTTTCACGGGTTCGTCGGGGCTGCCGAACCGGTCGCCGAATCGATCAACGTTGTCGAGTTCGGCACCCCGGAACGAATAGACGGACTGGAGCGGGTCGGCCACCACCGTCAGATTGCGGCGCCGCTTGGTAACCCCGCCGAGCAGGGCAGCCTGGGCGGCCGTGGTGTCCTGGTACTCGTCGACGAGGACATAGTGATACTGGTCGGCGAGGGCTTCCGTGATGGTGCTTCGTCCGGCTAATTCGACGGCTCGAGCTTGCAGGGTTCCGTAGTCGATTCGATCCGAGGTCGTGATCGCTTCGAGGTACTTTGCACGGAATGCGCCCAGGCCCCGCCAGTCTGCCCGGGGTGCGGCCAGTGACGACAGTGCCGCATCGTCGAGCAGGTATTCCTGGGACCGCATGATGAAGTCGGCGACCTCTTCGGCAAAACTTCGGCTATCGAGCAACGGCCGAAAGGGCAGCGGCCAATCCGCCCGGGTTTCGGTTGCGAGTAGTCCGGCGACGACGCTCACATGCTCAGGGCCGGTCAGCAGCGTCGGCATGGTGTTCCACCCGAAGGCAGCCGGAGCATGCGCCTCGAGTAGTCGATACGCAAAACTGTGAAAGGTCGAGACGCTTAGTCCGGAAATCTGCGTGGGGGCGGTCGCGGTGATGGCGTCGCGCAGTCGAGATGCCCCGCGTCGAGAAAATGTCAGAACGAGAATCTGGGAGGGAGGCACGCCGGATTTGAGAATGGCGGCGGCCCGACGGGCCAGGAAGGTTGTTTTTCCCGTGCCTGGCCCGGCGACAATCAGTTGGGGGCCGTCCAACAAGGTAAGGGTACGGTCCCAATCGTCGGGGTCGATACGTTCGGCAGTCACGGCCTGACAGACCCTAGACGGGCGTTATGCCGCGCTCGGCAGCGAGACCGGAGTCTCTTGAATAACCGTGAAACCGATGCCGGCTTCAGTTAGTGCTCGTTCGGCTTGGGTGAGGAGGTGTTCGGTCATGTTGTTCATACGTATACCGTACGACGAAGGTGTGACAGAATCTGCATCATGATCATCCGACCCCTGATTTCGACAGACGTCGTCGAAGCAGTGGCCTTGAACAATGCCGAAGTTCCCCATGTGGGACCAACCGACCAGGAGCATCTGACCCGTTTTTTGGACTATCCCGGAGTCGTGTGGGTTGTCGAGATGGATGACGCATTGACGGGACTGTTGGTGGCCTGTGAACCTGGCTCGACCTATGAGTCGACCAATTACCGCTGGTTCGACGAACGGTCTGACGATTTCATCTATGTGGATCGGATCGTCGTTGCTCCGTCGGCGCAGGGGTTGGGGATCGGTCGCCTTCTCTACGACCGCCTCGCAGAGGCATATGTCGGGATCGCCCGTCAGATGACCTGCGAGGTCAACCTTGATCCCCCCAACGAAGCCTCGATGGCATTTCACGAGCGGATGGGGTTCCGCCACGTCGCCACCAAGCCGGATGGCCTAAAGACAGTTGCGCTCCTTGCCCGCGAGCTGGGTTAGCGCCGACCCGACATGAGAAGACGCAGCACGTACCAGAACATGAGCGCCACGGAGGCGAACAAGTCGATCGCCGCCCCTACGTAGGCGTCTTCCGGATAACGGTGCAAGATATTCGATGTGTCGTACAGGATGGTCGCTCCGGCAAACACAACCATGCCGATTGAGAAGGCCGTTCCCAGCTGGAACCCGAATAGGACCGACGCAATGATGAGGCCCAGAGCCCCAAAGCCGATCCACATGAGGGCGGTCCGCATGAAGGAGAAGTCCTTGCGGGTGACGAACACGATTCCGGTAAGGACTGCGAACCCGATGACGGTGATTGCCGCCGCCGAGGAAATAACTCCGGGGAAGTAGGAGTCGGCGATGAAGAGGAGCGGGGCGAAGAAGACCGCTTCGAACACGATGTAGGCGCCCAGCGCAGCATATTGAGTCGGGGTCGATGAACCCGACCGGGCGAAACGTCTGCTGAGGCTGGCAAGCAGAATGAAGCCGCCCATGAATAGCAGCCAGTTTGTGTTGAACGCGAAGTCGGCCACCCGTTGGGCAATCCCCGTGGTGAAGAGAACGTACTCGACACCGGCAAAGGCCAGAATCGACAGGAACAGCAACCGGTAGGTCTTCGCAATGAAGGCGGCGCGTCGCTGGACCGTGGTCTGGGCAACGGGAATCGGGCTGGTTTGTTCGAACATGTATGACCTCCGTCTCCAAATACTAGAGCCAAACGCGCGATAGTTACCGACGGACCTTGCCAGGGGCATAAGGCAGTTGGTCTTCAACGAGTCGGCGCGGTATTTCAGATAGAGTCCCGAACCGGATCCTGATAGACCGCATCCGGTCGGGAATTCTGCTTCAGGCGGCCGCGCAACTAGGCCGCGACGACTCCGCAGATCCAGCACTCCAAAGCCTCGATGCCGGCCACGTCGAGCACCAACGCGGCGTGATCGTAGGCCCCGTTACAGACCGGGCAGGAAGGTGCTGGGCCGTCAAAGTCGACCTCGACGCCTATGTCCAATTCGGCTAGTAGTTCGGTAAATTCCATACGTGTAATTCTACCGGCTGCCGGGGACAAACACGCTGGTTCGGACCTGGGTCCGGGTATTGACAGAGTGAGGCGTCGCGGTTGGCTGTCGGAAGATTTGGGCTGCTACGAAGCGGCCGCGTCGGCTGTTTCGGCGCCGATCGCGCCAAATGCCGGGCACAGATCTTGGTATGAGCACCAATCGCACAGTTTGTTGACTCTCGGCGGGAAGGTCTGGCTCTCGATCGCTCGATCGATGGCTTTCCAGAGTGCCTGGAGCTGTTGATTCATGGCGTCGAGATGGCCATCGGTAACCTCGAGCCGGTACATGGTGGGCCCGTTCAGATAGAGCAGACGTACCTCGACGGGTGTTCTTCCTAGCTTCTCCCTGATCAATAGCGCGTAGATCTTCAGGGCAAAAAAGGCCGGCTCGGCGAAACGCTCCGGGGGCGCCTTTCCAGACTTGTAATCGGTGATGATGAGCTCACCGGAGGGCGTCTCATCGATGCGGTCGAGAATGCCGCGGATGGTGATGTCTCCCAGGGGTTGGAGCATGTCCATTTCCCGTTCGAGCGGATGGACTTCAGGCGGGTTCTCCACCGAGAAATAATTGGCCAGGAGTTTCATACTGTCGACGCCCCAAGTGCGTTCCTCATCCACGCTGGCGAACAGGTCGGCGTACTCCTCGGTGGCTCGCATTTGAGTCCAGGCGTCGCGGAACAAGTCATACAGTTTTTCGGGCGTCCGGGCGGTAGGGGGAAGGTCATAGAGTTTCTGGAGAGCCAGGTGTGCGGTGGTTCCCCGCGCTTGATGCACGGTGGTTGGTTCGGGAAGTTTGTCGATCGAGCGAAACTTGAAAAGCTGTGGACACAGCTTGAAGTCGCTCGCTCGACTCGGTGAAAGTGTCTCCAATGCCATGGTGCGACTATACGACATAGGAGTGACACGTTTGTTATTCGCTTCGGTTGCGGCCGGGCGATGTTCCGCCGATTTCGCATGAGAAAGCCGTTGTCGAGGCAAAGCGCGAAACCTTTGGCTAGCTCGCGAAATTTAGGTACCGAATTAACTTGGCAGTCCTCCCGAAGTGCGGTACGTTTATTGAACCGCATCGACGGGACGGCCGGAGGGGCAACTCACCGGACAGAGCGACGGAGCGGATTGCTGAAACCGAGAGGGTTCAGTGAAAGCTACTGGGAGAACGAGGCCCTCGGGCAGCGGAGTTCCAGAAAGCGGGGAAGCCCTGAAGTGGCACAGGCGCAAGTCTGAGTCTCGGCAGGGCTTCTTGCTTTAACCAGCCACCGGTTCGTCCGTCTCACTGCTGACGGTCCCGGCGTTTATCACTCAGGTGGATGTTCCGTCGAAACCGATGATGCGACTCTGTCATGGTTCCCGCCCTGCCCTGCTTGGCCGGCCGGTGAATGGATGAGCCCGTCTGAAAATCGTCATCCGAGGTGGCCAAACTCGCCGCCAGGTCTGACCCAGAAGTCCCAGCGACCCTGCCCGTGATGCGGTTCGCGAAAATTAGTCTCAAGTCGCGAAATCTAACCACGATCTGAGCTTGCCAAGTCGGTCCCGGTGTTCTACTTTTCATCTTGTTCGAAGCGGGGCGACCCGCAGAGAGCACCGACAACCTGAAACCTTCGGGCGACAGGGCTGGCCTTCGGGTCGGTGTTGGAGTCCCGGCAACGGGACAGCCGCTTGAACGGCTGAAACCGCCTTCGGGTGGGGACAACGTTGGAGAGGTAGGTGGAACCGAAGAAGGAGCCTTCGGGTTCGTTGGACGGAACCGCCGAGGCCCGCAAGGGTCGCCCTTTTTGGGCAAAGTGTGAGAGCACTGGACCGCAAGGAAACGTGCAGGATCGCTGGCAACGGTCGACCGGAAACGTGAGATCTAGCCACCGCCAACCGGCCCTCGGGCCAGTTGGTTGCAGAAGAGCCTTCGGGTTCGGACGCATGCCAGTGAAGGAGTCTTTCGGGACACACCCACCGGCGACGAGACAACCCCGAGAGGGTGAAGACTTCGGTCGGAACTTACTCGGGGTTTCTCGCGTTGGGGCAACATTCGCTTGCCGATGCCGGGTAAAGTTTCTCCATGGCATATCCGACCAAACTGCTCAGTGACGGCGAAAAGGTAGTGAGAGAATTTCGACCCCATTGGCAGGCGATCGCCCTGCCCGTAGGGATTGTTCTCGGTACGACCGTCGTCGGAGGCGTGCTCGGAGCGATACTCGAGAATGTTGCCGTACCTTTGGCCATCGGGGTGGTGCTCGGATTGGTAATTTCGATTCCGAAACTGATGGTGTGGGCCTTCACCAAGTACGTGATCACCAACGAACGGGTGATTGTTCGATCCGGCGTGTTCGCTCGCCATGGGAAAGAAATACCCCTAGAGGTCATCAACGATGTGGCGTTTTCCCAGAGCCTGCTGGAGAGGATGGTCGGATCTGGTGATCTATTGCTCGAATCTGCCGGCGAAATGGGGCAGTCAAGGTTTACGAACATTCCCACACCTGAGGAGATTCAAACGCTGATTTATAAAGCCCGGGAGAGTCGAATGTCCGCTCTGAACTCGGGTCAAACCGCCGCCGACACGCTGACGACGCTCGCCCAACTCCACCGCGATGGGGTTCTCACAGACGAGGAGTTTGAGGCGAAGAAGCACAAGCTGCTCGGAGAGATTTAGTTGGCGTCTGTCTCCATTACGTTGGCAACCATCGACGTCGCCAACCGGCAAATTCCCCACCGATTGAGCGTCATTGGCTCGGTATCGAGCGCTGACGAAGCGGCGGCCGCCCGTGGGGTAGCCGTCAGCGCTCTCATCAAATCAATCGTGATCCGGCTGAGTGAAGACCAGTATCTCTTTGTGCTCGTTCCAGGCGATCGGGCCATCGATTGGTCGAAACTGAGAGCTGAATTGGGGGTCTCTCGGCTGTCTTTGCCGTCAGCCGAGGAGGCGTTTGCAGTCACCGGGTATGTGCGCGGGACGATCACCCCGTTTGGGTCGTCTACCGCCTGGCCGGTAATCATCGATGAACGACTTGTCGGTCTTGGGGAGGTCGCGATTGGCGGCGGTGGAGGAGGGATTGGCATTCATCTGGATCCCGCCGCCTTGGTGACTGCTTTTGATGCCCGGGTGGCCGACGTCACGAAAGCCGGTTGATGGTCGACCTTTTGTGATCAGATGTCGTATCCTGATGTCACGCCGACATGTCGCGAAATCGAAGGGGACTAGACACCATGTACGAGGTGATGGAGTACACGGACGTGCGACCGTCCATTGACAACCCGAATCCGACTCCGCTTGAGCGTTCGATCGGGGTGTTTGAGGTTGAGCAAGATGCTGTGGAAGCCGGTCGAGCGGTCCGGGCCGAGTTCATCGAGTCGGAACGAGCCGAGTACACATGGTGGACGGTGCGTCAGCCCGGGTCACGTCTGGCCAACTGGATTGCTGATTCCCATTCGCCCAAGGAGTTCATGCTCGATCTCACCAGCGGTGAGCTCGTCGAGATGGAATGAGTCGATTCGGGGAATTCCTGGCCGTCGACGGTGTCCGGGAGGAATTGACCATCGGGTCCGTGGTAGGCGTCATGGCACTTCACGGAGGCCTTGAATTCGGGACACGCCGGTTGGCCAGGTCAATCGGCGATCTCCTACCCGTGAGTCTGTACACCGTGGTTCAACCAGTCGGTCTTGCCTGGCACCTGCCGTCGACCGCGTATGACCGCGCGATGAGTCCCAACCTTCATCGGTTCCTTGAGCATGTCCGACTGGTGGTTTCGTTTCATGGCTATCACCGACCCGAACTCCCTGACAAGGTTCTTCTGGGTGGTACCAACCGATCCCTTGCTGCGGCCCTCGAAGCGGCCCTCACCGTCGAAGGGGTTCCGGCTGTATCCAATCTGGCCGCAATCCCGAGGGCCCTCAGGGGGCAGCACGCCCGGAATCCGGTCAATATTCCGATCGAAGCCGGTGTCCAAGTCGAACTTCCCCGGTCAATGCGCCGACCGGTCCCGTTGGTTGGCATCGTGAGAGCGCTAAGTAAAGTGCTCGAGGGAATGTCTGAGTCGCCGTCCGTCTAGTGTGGCACGGTCGACTCTGGAGAGTGCATTCATGCTTTTAGAGATTCATCGGAATCTGGCCTACTTCGTCGTCGGTTCTTGTGGCTCGATGGGACTGGTCGGAGTCGGCTTCGGCATTGCCAAGAAAAACCCCCCTGCCTGGTTCGCGATCGCCCGGTATGTTGCTCTTGGATCGGCTCTCGTGCAGGTCTCGTTGGGTTTGATCATGTACGGTCGGAACAACAACCCTGGCTCGATACACATGTTCTACGGCATTGTCACCTTGTTCACGTTGGCTTTCGCCTACATCTATCGGCTGACATTGGCGAGAAGGCCCGCGCTTGGGTGGGGGTTCTTGTTGTTGTTTGTAATGGGCCTCGGCATCCGCGGTTGGATGAATTTCGGGCAGAGTTTCTAAGGAGGGCAAGGGCAAATGGGAATTCTGACTGACAAGAAGCTCCTTATCACCGGAGTATTGACGGACGATTCGATTGCATTCCACATTGCGCGCATCGCCCAGGAGGAGGGCGCCGAGATAGCTCTGACCGGATTTGGTCGAGGGCTGCGACTCACCGAACGAACGGCCGCGAGATTGCCGCAACCGGCCGATGTGTACGAGTTGGACATCAACGATCCCTCGCACATGGAGGCTCTTGTCGTTGCCCTCACAGACAAGTGGGGAAAGGTTGATGGCGCTCTCCACGCCATTGCCTATGCGCCGGAGGATGCTCTGGGCGGCAACTTCCTCAACACTCCTCCCGAAAGCGCTCAGACCGCCTTTATCACCTCGGCATTCTCTTACAAGACGCTGGCGGTCGGGCTCCGACCCCTTCTCCAGGCAGCCGGCGGCGGTGGATTGGTTACGCTCGATTTCGACAATTCGAAAGCCTGGCCGGTGTACGACTGGATGGGGGTCGCCAAAGTAGCGCTTGAGGCCGTGACCCGGTATCTAGCCAGAGATCTGGGGGCAGATCACATTCGGGTCAACGCGGTGGCAGCCGGGCCACTCAGCACCGTGGCCGCCAAATCGATTCCGGGTTTCCGGGGATTTGAAGACATCTGGGAGACTCGAGCTCCGCTGGGGTGGGATCCGACCGACCCGGACCCCGTCGCCAGAATGGCGTGTGTCCTCATGTCGGATTGGGCGCTGATGACTTCCGGTGAGGTAATCCATGTCGACGGTGGGTTCGACGCCATCGCCGCCGCCCCTGGCGAATAGCCACCCGGGGCGATTTCTAGGTCGAGTTTCTGGCTCCTCTGGCCGGCCGGCCAGGGACGTTGCTGAGCGGGGCAAACTCCGGGTCGGCCCGATTGGTCATGAATCCAGCTCTTAGCGGGAGCGTGACTGTGAACGTGGCTCCGCCTCCAGGAGTGTCGGTCAGTTCGATGAGACCCCCCATCGCCTCGGTCAGCGATCGGACAATCCACAACCCGAGGCCGGTTCCGCCCTGGTGTCTCGTCGCAGCAGGCGCCAATTGAGCGAATCGTTCGAAGGCGACGTCCCGGAGGTCCTCGCGAATGCCCTCACCATGGTCGATGACCTGAATCCGGACAGTAGTGCCGGTTTGTTGAGCCGCGATGTCGATGATCTGGTTCGGTGCGTATTTGAGGGCGTTTTCGATGAGGTTGCGCAGAATGCGGGATAGGTGATCCGGATCCACTTCGATGCCGACATCTTTGTGAACCGAGGATCTCACGAGTCCCTCAGCGCCAGGAATCATGGCGGTGGTCTCGTCGACAAACATTCGAAGCTGAACCGGGACCGGGTGCTGGGGGAGGGCGTTGTTGTCGATTCTTGAAACCATCAACAGGTCCTCGATCAGGCGTCGCAATCGATCTGATTGAGTTCGGGCCGAATGCAGGAGATCACGGGCGGCTGGTTCCTGGGGTGCCAGCTCGGGACGAGCCAGCGTGGCCAGCGAACCGATGATCGAGGTCAGAGGGGTTCGCAACTCATGGCTAACGACGCTTACGAAGTCGGTCTTCATTTGTGCCACATCTTCCATCCGCTTTGAGGTCTCGGCGGCCGCCTCATATCGCTCAAGTTGCGCCAGGATGAGAGCCGCGGGAGCCGCCAGAGACTCGAAGGTTTCCAGGTCTTCATCGGTGAAGTCGCCGTCGAGTTTGTCGGCAATAACCATGACGCCGATTGGTCGCTGCTCGACCAACAGAGGAACGGACAGCGCCGTTTTGATGCCAAGTTCGTAGAGGATGCCAGTATCCGGTTCGGCCCCGGCTTCATAACGAGCGGACTGGCGATTCAAGAACACCGACGTCAGGTAGTTACGTTCTCTAAGCGAGATGTCGTATGCACCGATGTCGAGTTCGTTTCCAGAGGTCCAGATTGGGCTGACGACGACCAAAGAGCCGAATCTCGGTTGATGAAGCAACACGAATCCGAGCTGAGCATCGAGGAATGAGCCGATTTTGCCGACGAGCGTGGGTAACACCGTCCCCAGACTTTGGCCCTCGGCCATCGTCCGGGACACTTCGTAGAGGCGTTCGAGTTGAGTCTCGCGGCGTCGTAACTCAAGTTCGCGGGTATGGCCCTGATATGCCTCCCAGCGGAACTCGCTGGTCACCGCGCTCAACACGATGGCGACCACGATCAGCGTGGCGCTTTGGACGATCACTTCTTCCCTCGGCCTCAACGTTTCCCCGAACGCGTATGGCATGACAAAGTTGAGGATCAGAAGGATGCTGGTCGCAGAGAAATGGATCCACCGACCTCCCAGAGCTGCGGTGAACGAGATGACGGCAAAGTAGTCGATGAAGACGAGGGATCGAATCGGGGCGAGGGTCGACGCCAGGGCCAACGCGGCGATCACGAGGATGGCGCTGAGGCCCATGATGATCTCGCCGCTCAGGCGCAGGAGGGTGGACTCCCAATCGATGAATGGCAGGATGGAGAAGGTAATTGCGACCGCCAGAACCGGAGCCCACAAACGGGGTTCGCTGAGCGGTACCTTCAGTCGATAGGCCCCGAACGTGGTGAGCGCCACCAGGAACCAGACCGCCCCGATGGCGATTCTCCAGAGCCGGGCCCGAAACGGTGCCAGGATCGTCCTGCGTTGCTGATGGGTCAGATGGATGGCGATAGTCGGTTCCTCTCACCGGCCAGGGTAACCTGCGCGCCATGATTGTTGAGGAAACGCGCTCCTACACCGTATCGGCTGATTTGTTGTGGCGCTGAAAGCCTTCGCCGATGGAGCTTTTTTTGCCGATGTCATCGGCGCAGACCGCCCCAGGGTTCTGGCCCTGCACGGATGGGCCCGCTCGCATGCCGACTTCAAGACGGTCCTATCAGGATTCGACGCCATCTCTGTCGACTTTCCCGGGTTCGGGGCATCTCCCCAACCGGCGACCGGTTGGGGAGCGGCCGATTATGCCAACGCCGTTCGACCAGTATGGGACGTCTTCGACGAACCGCCCCTGGTGATCGGCCACTCATTTGGCGGTCGGGTGGCTGTTCATCTCGCTGAGGATATGCCCATGCGTTCATTGGTGCTCATCGGCGTGCCGTTGATTCGACCTCCTTCGAAGCGCCAGGCCGCGCCGGCTTTTCGTATGATGCGCCGCCTGCATCGACTCGGACTGGTCTCAGACGCAAAGCTCGAAGCGCTCCGGCAGCGATATGGATCGGCCGACTATCTGGCTACGAGTGGGGTCATGCGTGACGTCTTCGTGAGGGTTGTCAACGAGTCGTATGAGGAGCAGCTCGACCACCTGACGGTTCCGATTGAAATGCTCTGGGGATCGCTTGATACGGCGGCCCCGCTTGACCTGGCGACCCAGGCGTACGAGCGCCTTTTGTCCAACGGTGCCGACGTCCGGATGCAGGTGTTGGACGGAGTTGGCCATCATGTGATGGCCGAGCAGCCGGAGATGGTTCGGTCTTTGATAGCGGAGCTGTTGGAATGAACGGGGTGTTCGTCGTCGCTGCGACGTTTGTCGGAGCGGTTTCTTCGTTGCGATGGTTCCGGGTTGCCCAGCGCGAGCATTACTTGCCCTGGTCCGTGTCGGTGTTCGCCAGGCGATGGTGGCTTATTGATGCGGTGAACGTGACGCTGATAGCCGTGGCGGCAACGAGTGCGGCTCTCGCCCTCGTTGGGATTGTTCCCCTGGTCACCGGAAGCGTCACACTCATCTGTGTCCTCGTCGGCCCGATCGGGCTTTCCCTTAAAGGCACTTCATCACCGTTGGCGTGGACCGACCGGTTGCGACGGGTCGCTCTGGCCGCCGGCGTTCTCTGGGTCATCATGGTCGCCATCGGCGGGCTCACGGGATCGATTGGACTGTTGGCCTATGAAGCGGTGGCTCTGCCGTTGGTTGTCGACGTGGCGTTGGCCATCATGTGGCCGCTGGAAATGCGTTCGCAACGGACCTGGATCGATCAGGCCCTCACTCGGATTACGTCAGTCAAGCCGACGGTTATTGGAATTACGGGATCATATGGAAAGACCACCACCAAGGAGTACACCCGGCGGTTGCTGACCAGTCACGGTGCCACTGTGGCCACCCCGGCCAGTTTCAACAACAAGATGGGCCTGGCGCGGGCGATTAATGAGCATCTCAGCGACGGCAGTCAGTACTTCATCGCCGAGATGGGAACATATGGACCAGGGGAAATTGCAGAGATGTGCCAGTGGGTTCCACCGCAGGTGGCGGTAATAACCGCCATTGGACCGGTGCACCTCGAACGATTCGGATCGCTCGAGCGGGTTGTCGAGGCGAAATCCGAAATCTTCGCCGACGCCCAAGTGGTTGTCTTGAATGTGGATGACGACCATCTGGCACGACTGGCCGACTCGATCAAAGACAAGCGGGTCGTCAGGGTCTCCGCAGGAAAGGTGGCCGCGGCCAATATTGTCCTTGCCGCCGAGGGAGACAATGTCGAGGTTCGGGTCGACGGTTCGTTGGTGGCGCAGGTTCCGTCCGTGCCACTTCTTTCGAATCTTGCCTGCGCCATCGGGGTGCTGGTAGGTCTCGAACTCCCGCTGGCTCGTCTGACTGACGCCTTGCGAGGAGCTGATACTCCTGATCATCGTCAATCCGTTTTCACCTCTGAAGCTGGGGTGGTCATTATCGATGACACGTACAACTCGAACCCGACCGGCGGCCAGGCGGCTCTTGATCGCCTTGCCCAACTTGGCACAGGGCGCCGGGTCGTCGTAACACCTGGCATGGTCGAATTGGGGGATCAACAGGCCATCGAGAATCGCCACTTCGCCGAGAAGGCGGGTTCTGTGGCCGACCAGCTCCTCGTCGTGGCCAGGACCAACCGCCGGGCGTTGCTGGACGGAGCCGCGAACGTTTCGCTTCCGGTTATCGTTGTTCCATCACGAGAGGCGGCAGTGTCCTGGGTTCGCGAGAACCTTGGACCGGGAGACGCCGTTCTGTATGAAAACGACCTGCCTGATCACCACCCTTAGGAGCATCCAATGAGCCCGCGACCTGCAGTCGTCTTTGGAGGGCCCTCGCCCGAGCACGACATCTCCATCCTTACCGGACTTCAGGCGGCCCGGGTTCTAGCCACATCCGGGCGCGAGGTCGATGTGATCTACTGGACAAAGACCGGCCAATGGTTCTCGGTCGATGCGGCTTCCGAGGCGGCGCATTTCTCACAAGGGGTTCCTGCCAAGGCCAAACCGCTCCGCTTTGAGCCAGAACCGGGAGGTGGTTTCTTCAACAAGAAGAAACCACTCGACGTCTCGGTGGTCCTGAACGCCTGTCATGGTGGTCCGGGGGAGGACGGGACGCTGCAAGGATTGTTCGACCTTGCCGGCCTCAGATACACCGGTCCTGACTCGGCTGCCTCAGCGCTCGGCATGGACAAGCTTGCCTTTGGTGGATTGATGGTCGCCGCTGGCCTTCCCAGCCTGCCGCGCCTGCTTGTCGGCGGTCCGGCCCCTGACTTCGAGGGGCCTTATATCGTCAAACCTCGCTATGGAGGCTCTTCGATCGGTATCAGCGTTGTTGAGGATTATGACACTGCTTTGGCGCTTCTGAAGACCTCGCCGCACATGGTCAAAGGCGCGGTACTGGAACCGTTCCTTTCCGGGTCACAGGATCTCAACGTCGCCGTTCGAACGTATCCTCAGGTGGAGACGTCGGCCATCGAAGCTCCGCTACGCGACTCTGATCAGATCTATGACTATGCCCAAAAGTATCTGGAAGGCGATGGTGGTATGGATGCTGCCAAACGTGAGCTTCCGGCCAACCTGCCCGAAGAAGACGCGACCCGCATCCGGCGGATGGCCAAACAAATCGTAGACCTTGCCCGACTGCGCTCGGTGGCCAGGATCGATTTCCTCGCCCACGACGGCGTCATCTATGTGAATGAGGTAAATACGATCCCGGGAAGTCTGGCCGGTTATCTCTGGATTGATCCGCCGATCGGGCGTGCCCAGCTACTTGGGGACATGCTTGAGGAAGTGACGAAACTCCCGCCGACGAGGTACACCACCGCAGGTGCTGACGGGACGGCGCTACGAAGTGCCGGCTCGATCGCTTCCAAACTCGGCTAGCAACCTCTTACAGGTTGACGACGGCGCAGGTGAGGGTTCGGGTGATGCCTTCGACCGCCTGAACCCTGGCAACAACCAGTTTGCCGAGTTGGTCGACGTCGTCGGCGCTGACCTTGATGATTACGTCGTATGGGCCGGTCACATCGTCAGCTGCCTGGACACCGGGGATCTTGCGGACTTCGGTCGCCACATGGGCAGCCTGGCCGACTTCGCTTTGAACTAACAGGTACGCCTCAACCATGGTGTTCTCCTTCCGAGTGCGCAGTCTACGCGCATCGTGCGGATCTATGACCCGTCTACACCGAGCCGGATATTGGACGCGAACGATTGACCGCCATCGTCGATGACGTCAAAAACGATTCGCTGACCCTGACGAAGCGAGCGGAAAACCGACCCGCCGAGGGTGCCTGCTCTGAGCAAGACCTCTCGTCGATCGCTGTCACTGACGACAATGCCAGCTCCCGTAACCGGGTCATACAGCTTGACGATTCCTTGCATTTAGGCCTTCTCGACCTTCCCGGCCTTGAGGCACGAGGTGCAGACGCGGGCCTGACGGGTATTTGACCCGTGCTTGACGCGCACTTTTTGGATGTTTGGTGTCCAGGTTCGGCTGGAGCGCTTGTGCGAGAAAGTCACTTTCTTGCCGAACGTGGGCTCTTTGCTGCAGATTTCGCAACGATTTGCCATTTTTGGGATCTCCTCGATCGGCGGGGAATCGTAGCAGCGGCGCTCGTGCGAGAAAAATGCGAGATGGGTCGAGGATGACCAAGGTTGTCCCACCCAACTGGCACAATGCGCTGATGACCGAACGCAGCCTTGCCTATCTTTGCACGGTACCCGTAACGAAAGTTTCGGGCCTGTCTGGCAAGCGTGGCGCGGCGCTTACCAAGGCCGGGATTCGATCGGTTGGCGACCTGCTTCTTCACGTGCCCCGGCGGTACGTGGATCGCTCGACCCAGGCGGACCTTCTCGGCGTCGCCTCTGGCGAAGAAGTCACCGTGATCGTGACGGTGCAAAAGGTGTCCGTCCGGCGGGTTCGGAAAAACCTGACGATCATCGATGCGGTATGCACCGATGGCGAGGGCATCCTCAATGTGACCTGGTTCAACCAGGCGTTCCGGGCCAAGCAGTTGACCGAGGGGGCTGAGATTGCGTTGTCAGGCAAGATCGAGCGATACCGGGGGCGCCTCCAGATGAAGGCTCCGGCCGTCGATGTTCTCGGGACGGCTAGCGAGTCGCTGACGACTGGCCGGGTGGTTCCGATTCATCCATCGGTCGGTGAGGTGGGGCCGGGGTACATGCGTCGGGCGATGCACAACGCCCTCCAGAGATCGATGCCGATGTCAGATCCCCTGCCCGAGTCGTTGCTGGATCGTCTCGATCTCATGGACCGGCAATCGGCGCTTGGATCGATCCACTTTCCTGACACGTTGAGTGAGGTTCCGGCTGCTCGCAAGCGGTTGGTTTTTGACGAGTTCTTTAGGCTTGAAGTCGCGTTGGCTCTCACGAAGAATCAGCGGGCCCATACGGCCGTTGGCATCTCGCATGTTCCGAGCCGTGATCTCGTCGATCGGTTCTTGACCGGGCTGCCATTTTCCCCGACCGGGGCCCAGGATCGGGTTCTGGCGGAGATTATTGACGACATGGTTTCGGAGCATCCCATGCACCGTCTTCTTCAGGGCGAGGTCGGCTCCGGAAAAACCGTGGTGGCTGTCGCGACGCTGCTCCTGGCGGTCGAGGGCGGGTACCAGGGCGCCATCATGGCTCCGACCGAGGTGTTGGCCGCCCAGCATTATCTTGGTGTGTCGGATCTGCTTGAAGGAGCCGGGATGGCGTCGGTCCCCTTGGTGGACCAGGTGAGTTTGTTCGATCAGCCAGATTCGCCAGCCGGGTTGCCACAGCCGGAGCGCCCCATCGTGGTTGCCTTGCTCACCGGATCGACGGCCGAGTTGTCGAATCGAGTCGATGCCGTCCGTGCCGATGTTTTGGAAGCGGTCGCCTCGGGCGAAGCAGATATTGTGATCGGTACGCACGCACTCATCCAGGAAGGCGTCGATTTCGGCCATCTCGGGGCCGCAGTGATAGACGAACAGCACCGGTTCGGCGTCCACCAGCGGGTTAGCTTGAAGGACAAAGCCCACAACCAGGACCCTGATCTGCTCATCATGACGGCAACTCCGATCCCGCGAACCCTGTCGATGACCCTGTACGGGGACCTCGATGTTTCATTGCTGGACGAAATGCCACCGGGGAGAACCCCGGTGATTACGACGGAGCTCTCCAAGGAGTCGATGGAGGAGGTCTATGCGTTGATCCGCGCCGAGGTCGATGCCGGTCGCCAGGTGTTTGTGGTTTGCCCGCTTGTCGAAGATTCGGACAAGATCGAAGCGTCCTCGGCGACCGTTGAACACGCCCGACTCGCCGGCGTGTTCAACGATCTCAACGTTGCGCTGCTTCACGGTCAAATGAAACCGCGCGAGAAGGAAGCCGTCATGGACTCGATGAGGGCTGGGGACATCGACGTTCTGGTGGCGACTACGGTCATCGAGGTGGGCATCGATATCCCGAATGCCACACTGATGGTCATCGAGGACGCCGAGCGGTTCGGGCTAAGTCAGCTCCACCAACTTCGGGGACGGGTTGGGCGGGGAGAACACGTCTCGCGCTGCATATTGCTCGCCGATCCCACGACCGACGAAGGGATCGCCAGAATCGCCGCCATGATCGAGACAACCGACGGGTTTCGTCTCGCCGAGGAGGATCTCCGGATTCGCGGTCAGGGGACCGTATTCGAGGCCCGCCAGGCGGGGTCAGGCGATCTGAGGATTGCCGACCTTCTGAGGGACCTCGACATTCTCGTGGCTGCCAGGCGGGAAGCCTTTGCGATGGTGGCCGATCAGCTAGTCCTCACAGGTGAAATTGGCGAGGAAGTCGAAGCCCTTCTCGGCGATCGCAAAGAATGGTTGTTCGTCTCATGAGGGTCATCGCTGGACGGTCCAAGGGTCGGCGCCTCAACGCCCCTCCAGGGGACTCGACCCGACCGATGCAAGACCGGGTCAAAGAAGCGCTCTTCTCCTCGCTCGGGTCGGTGGTCGTCGGTGCCGACGTGCTTGATTTGTACGCCGGAACCGGGTCAATGGGCCTCGAGGCCCTCAGCCGGGGCGCCAGACGGGCAGTGTTTGTCGAGCGGAACCGGATGGCGGTTACCTTCTTGCGCAAGAACTGTGAGGCGGTCGGTCTCGGTGGCGAAGTGGTACCAGTCGACGTCGCCCGATTCTTGGCGCAGCGTTCCGACTCATTTGATCTCGTTTTTGTTGACCCACCGTATGCTGACAGCGATGCAGAGGTGGGCCGGACCATGGCGGCGGTGGCCGGTCGGTTGCGGCCGGGGGGGTTGGCAGTTCTCCATCGGAAGGTCGGATCTGCGCTTCCTGAAACGGAAAGCCTCGTGTTGGTCGACGAGCGGCGATACGGTAGTGCACAACTTTGGCGTTTCCAGAAGGAGTCGACATGACGGTGGCATTATGTGCGGGGAGTTTTGACCCGCCGACCAACGGCCATCTCGACTTGATCCGAAGAGCGGCGTCGATGTTCGACGAGGTAGTGGTCGGGATAGTTGTCAACCCGGCAAAGACGGCCCGCCTGTCGGCCGATCGGCGGATGGGCCTTATGAGCGACCTTCTGGTGGATCGGACCAATGTCCGGGTGGAGACGTTCTCGGGCCTGGTTGTCGAGTTGGCTGCGTCTGTCGAGGCTCAGGTCATCGTCAAGGGGGTTCGAGGGGTGGCCGACTTCGAGGCAGAAATCCAGATGGCGCACATGAACCGCCATCTGTCAGGCATCAACACCGTTTTCCTTCCGGCCAGCCCGGAAGTAGCTCATATTTCATCATCATTGGTCAAAGAAATATTCGCACTTGGAGGCTCGATCGAAGGCCTGGTGCCTCCGTCGGTAGCCGTCGCTTTAGAGGAGTAGATCATTATGTCTGACAATCGTTTTGGAGATTCCAACGAACGGGGAGGATCGGCAACGCGGACGCCCGATGACCCTTTGGCCGATTTCGTCGACATCATCGGCGACGAGACGGTTGAAAACTTTGAGGACGTTCTCGCCGCCGACCCCGAGGACGTGTTTTCGAAGGTCATACCGATGCCAGGCATTGGCATCGACCTGACTGACCCACTCGACAGTTCCGAGGTCGGCGCGGTCGAGTCGATGCTTGAAGAACTCGTCGCACAATTGCTTGAGGCCAAGACGATGCCTCTTTCGCAGAATGTGCTGGTGAACAAGGCAGCCTTCATTACCAATCTCCAACGTATCTTGTCGCTGCTACCCGACGAGTTGCGGGCCGCTCGATGGATGATCAGGGAACAAGCCGCCTTTGTGGCGCGCACGACTGAGAAGTCGAAAGAGATCCTGGCTCAGACCAATCACAAGGCCCATGCGATCATGGAAAACGCCCGTCACCAGGCCGATCTCATGGTGTCCCAGTCGAACATAGTGGCCGAGGCAGTGGAGGAAGCCAACATCCTGGTGCGCAATGCCGAAGGCGAAGGCCGACGGATTCGACTCCAGGCCGAGGATTATGGCGAAGACCGACTCGTTCAGCTTGAACATCTGTTCGGGAATCTGATCCGCCAGGTCCGCGACACACGCGCCGAATTCCACCAGGCACGCCCGCCGGCCGGTGAGGTCCCGATTCTGGATTGACCCTCACCGGAGTAGTCTGGCCCGCATTATGAAGGTGGTTGTTTCCGATCTTATTGGCACACCAGGTGCGCATCGCCAGGATCAGATCTCTCTCGAGGTTGCGGCTGTCATGGACGCGGCCAAACTCGAAGGGCCCGTCACCGGTTCGGTTCGCTATGACGCCGGAGTTCGCGACATCATGGCATCAGGGCGCATGGAGTACGTGGCAACGGCAATCTGCATTCGGTGTCTGATCGAATTCGACTATCCCGGCAAGGCGACATTCAGCCAGCTTTATGCCGACGATCCCCAATCTGAAGATGTCATGCAAATCCATGAACACGGCGTAATCGACATCGAACCGCCCATCCGCGACGAGGTCGTTTTGAGCCTGCCACTGTCTCCGGTATGCCGGCCGGATTGCGCCGGACTTTGTTCTACGTGCGGAACCGACTTGAATAGGGAACCGTGCGAAGGTCACGATGACGTGAGTTCGTCGCCTTTCGCTATATTGGCTCAGCTTTTAGACCCCGAAGACCTGTAAGGAGTTCGCCGTGGCGGTCCCCAAGAAAAAAATGTCGCGTTCGCGCACCCGCCGACGCAAGTCGCAGTGGAAGATGGAGCATCCGACTCCTTCGAAGTGCCCTCAGTGCCACGAACCCAAACGTCCGCATCGAGCATGCGCGGCGTGCGGTACCTATCGTGGCCGAGAGGTCACCGTTCCCGCCGACCATTAGGAGCGCGCCCTGGCCCGTGTAGCGCTTGATGCGATGGGCGGCGACCATGCGCCTGTCGAGACGGTCGCCGGCGCAGTCCTGGCAGCCGAGCGGGGCGTCGATGTCGTTCTGGTCGGTAACGAGTTGCAGCTTCGTGGGCAATTGGAAGCGCATGGCGCCGATCTGCCCATCGTCCATGCCAGCCAGAAGATCGGCATGGCTGATAATCCGGTGCGGGCCATTCGCGAGCGTCCTGGCTCGTCAATCGTCCGGGCGGCTCAACTCGTCCGCGACGGGGAGGCTGACGCATTGGTATCGGCCGGGTCAACGGGAGCTTCTCTGGCGGCGGCCGCCATCATCATTGGTCGGTTGCCGGGGGTGCTTCGTCCGGCCATCGCTACTATCTTTCCAACCCCGTACAAGCCGACGGTGGTCCTCGATAGCGGGGCCAACCCAGACTGCAAGCCGGAGCATCTCAACCAGTTCGCCGTCATGGGTAGTCAGGTGGCCAGGGTGTACCTTGGCTGCGATAACCCGCGTGTTGGACTGTTGACCATCGGTGAGGAGCGGGGCAAAGGGCGCGACCTCGAGCGGGCTGCCTACGATCTCCTGGAATGGGATCCGGCAGTCAACTTCGTCGGCAATGTCGAAGGACGAGATCTCGCCAATGACATTGCTGATGTCTTTGTAACGGATGGTTTCACGGGCAATGTGACGCTGAAGACCGCCGAAGGAATGATGCGAATAACGCTCGGCATGTTTTCTGACATTGCAGCCGCTTTATCCGAGGCAGCGAGGTCTGAGCTACTTCCACACCTGAAGCGGCTCGCCGAGGCTATGTCCGCAGACCATGGCGCACACCTGGTTGGGTCGAAAGGGGTGGTCGTTATCGGGCACGGATCTGCAACGGCGATGGGTATCGCCAACGCCCTGGCGATGGCAGCCGATGGGGCCCGTCGCGGGCTAGTCAGCGAGATCGCCAACCAGCTTGGCTCCGAATCTTGATGCTGAAGGATCTGCAAGAGGCGCTCTCCTATACCTTCACCAATGTGTCTTTGCTCGAACACGCCTTGCTGCATCGTTCATTCGCGGCTGAGGGGCCGGTCGGAGACGACAACGAAAGACTTGAGTTCCTTGGTGATGCCGTCCTTCAGTTGGTGGTAACCGATCACCTGTACACCAACTATCCCCACCTCCGCGAGGGGACCATGGCCAAAGTGCGGGCGGCTTGTGTCAACCGCGATGAACTGGCGAATCTGGCTCACTTGTTGCATATCGGAGAGAACCTGGCTTTGGGGCGCGGGGAAGAAGCCTCGGGCGGACGAAAGAAAGCATCCATCCTCGCCGATGCTATGGAGGCCGTCATTGCGGCGGTCTACATCGATGGTGGCATTGATATGGCCCGGCACGTGATCCTGAAACTCTGGACCCCGCTGGTGGCTGCCAGGGCAGTCGAACCCGGAAAGCGCGATTACAAGACTCGTCTCCAAGAAGAACTGGCCTCCCGGGGCCTACGGCCTCGATACCGGGTCACCGAGTCGGGACCTGATCACGCCAAGACGTTTGAGGCGCAACTTGAGGTGGACGGCAAGCCGGCCGGGTCCGGCGAAGGCAAATCGAAGAAAGAAGCCGAGCAAGCGGCCGCCGCCGAAGCCCTCGACACGCTGTAGCCGACTGCCCATGCCGGAGTTACCCGAAGTCGAAACCACCAGACGATCGTTGGCGCCCGTCATGGAGGGTCGCCGATTCGTCAAGGTTGACATTCGACGCCCCCGCATGACCCGGCGGAATGAGCGACCAGACGACGTCGTCGATCGATTGGTCGGAAGACGGCTCAACCATCTGGGGAGAATCGGCAAGTTCATGGTGGGTGAGGTCGAGGGAGACATCACACTCATCATGCATCTGGGGATGTCGGGCAAGTTCCAAATCAAGGCGGTCGGAGATCCTGATGACAAACACACCAACGTCGTGTTCGTCACCGACCGCAACGAGGAAATTCGCCTGGTCGACCCTCGCACGTTTGGGTTCGTCGCCGCCCACACCCCGGATGAACTGGACCACTCATCGATTGGTGGCCTCGGTCCTGATGCCCTCGACGCTCTTCCTGGTGCGCCCGTCCTCTTCGATCGGATGGCGGGCCGCAAGGTAGCTGTCAAAACGCTGCTTCTCGATCAGCGCTTCCTGGCCGGTCTCGGGAATATCTACGCTGACGAGGTGCTGGCAAGGGCCAAGGTCAGGGGCGATCGGTTGGCCGGCGGCCTGACATTTGACGAGGTGAAGGCGATCCGTTCCTCAATCGGACCGGTGCTCAGAGCAGGACTCAAGTACGGAGGAACCAGCCTCGACGATCTTGCCTATTTGCTTCCTGATGGTCGCGCCGGCGAATACACGAGGCGCCTTCAGGTGTATGGCAGGGAAGGGGACGACTGCCGCACGTGCGGAACGCCGATCAGCCGAACCGTGCTCGGCGGCCGGTCGAGTTTCTGGTGCCCCGCCTGCCAAACCTGACGACGGAGCGAAGACCGTAACGCGCGTGATATCCTCAATTGCGACTAATCACAGGATTGTAATTACGTGTACCTCAAGTCTCTGAAAATAACGGGGTTCAAGTCGTTCGCTGATCGAACGCGTATTGAATTTGAGCCCGGTGTGACCGTGATTGTCGGACCGAACGGCTCTGGAAAGTCGAACGTGGTCGACGCCGTCGCCTGGGTCATGGGTACGCAGTCGACCAAGAACCTTCGAACTGAAAAGATGGAGGACGTCATCTTCGCCGGCACGGCGATGCGACCGTCGCTTGGCAGGGCCGAAGTATCTCTCACGTTCGATAACGAATCGCGTCAGCTCCCGTTGGATCTGGCTGAGGTAACCGTGACCCGGCGGTTGTATCGCGACGGCTCGTCCGATTACGAGATCAACGGGGTTACCTGTCGGCTCCTCGACGTCCAGGAGATGCTGGCGGATTCGGGTGTCGGCCGGCATCAACATGTGATTGTCGGACAGGGTCAACTTGACGCGGTCCTCAATGCCAAGGCTGACGATCACCGGGCGATCATTGAGGAAGCAGCCGGTATTCTCAAACACCGGCAGCGCAAGGATCGTTCGATCCGACGCCTGGAACGGACCGACGCAGACGTCTTTCGCCTGAATGACATCCTCAAGGAGCTCAAGCGCCAGGTTCGACCGTTGAAGCGACAGGCGGACGACGCCAATCGATTTGAGGGTGTTCGATCTGAAATCCAAGGCCTCCGTCTCTTCCTCGGTGGCGAAACCCTGCGCAAGATCAGCCACCGCATTGCCGAGGCCGAAGCAGAAGAGTCGACCAGGACCAACTCGCTGGCGCTGACCCAGAGAGAGCTCGATCAGATCGAAAGTTCGCTCGAACCGCTGGCGGATGCGGCTGGAGAAGCCGGCCGAGCCCTTGACCGCGATACGGCCGCTGCCGCCCGGTTGGAGACCACGGCGGAGCGCCTGCGTTCGACGTCGACTCTCGCCGCCGAGCGCGGTCGCAGCTTGTCAGCACGGCTTGAGGGAGCCGGCGAGAGACGATGCGATCTTCAGGCCGAAGCCGAAGAGTTGAAGATCAACCTTGCGCTATCGATTGAGGACCAGGCCGCGGCAGCCGGGGCCGCTGAACGCTCGGCGCGGATTCTGGCCGGCCTGGAGGACGAAGAGCGCTCGCTGGCCGAACAGGAAGCCATGCCGGCTGAGGGTGCCATCGCCATTGTGCGCGGGGACCTGCGATCAGGTCAAGCTGCTAACGACCGCGACCGGCGCGAGCGCGACCAGATAACCAAACGCCTCGATGGACTCGTGGCCCAGGTCGACCGGGAAACTGCCGAGATTGACCGGGCCAACGAAGACATACTCGCCTTGGATGCTGAGCAGGGCCTTGCCCAGTCAGAACACGAGGTGGCTCGTCGGGCGCTTACGGAAGAGGCCGACCGTTTTGCGGCTACCGAGGCTGATGTCAAGGCTGCCGAGCTCACGTTGGCCTCCGCCGCCGCCCGGGTCGATGCTCTCGAAGGAGCGGTCGCCGGTTTGGCCGACCCCGCTGCGAGACAGCGAGCCGAAACCGCTGAACAGGTGACGGGTCCGATCGCTCAAGCTCTCGACATCCCCGCTGAGTTGGCGGCTGCGGTGGATGCCGCCCTCGGGCTGTGGGCAGACGCGCTGACGGTGACGTCACCGTCGGACCTCGGAGTGATCGTCGGAGATTTGAAATCTGAAGGTTTTGGCGGCGTACCGATGGTTACTCATGCCCAGGGCGACCTGTCGATCGCCGGCGAAGTTGCCGAGACCTGGGGGCTGCAAACGTTGATCGAGGCCCTCGGTCCGAATGCCGACCGCCAGCTTGCCGGCACTTTGCTCGGTGATGTAGTCCTGGCGGAGGGATGGTCTTCGGGCTGGGAGATCGTTCAACGCCACCCATTGGTTCGGGTGGTGACCCCGGAAGGTGATCTCATCACGTCCTACGGGATCCGGATCGCCAATCCCGATGGGGCGACTCCGGCGATGTTGGAGGTCGCCCTGGTGTCGCTCGAACGGGCCGAACAGGAGGCTGCCAGAGCCAGGAGCAGGTACCTAACGGCCAAGCGGGAACACGAACAATCCAAAGCCAACGAGGTGCAAGCCCGGTCCGGCCTTGAACGCATCGAGGCCCGCCTGTCGGGTACGACCGAGGCGCTCGGCCGGTTGACGAGGTCGCGGGTTGGTCTCGTCGAGGAGATTGCTCGCCTTGAGGGCCGCCGCACGGCCATTGCGGAGTCGGCTTCTGAGCGCGAAGAGCAGATCGCCCGGTTGGAGCAGCGCCTGGCCGCCCTGGAGGGCGAGGAAGCGGAACGCCAAAAAGCGTGGGAGGCATTGGCGGAGCGTCGCCGGGAGGTTGCCAACCGACGGGATGAGGCGAAAATCGCCGCCCAAGAATCCGCTTCCACCCATGGCGCGATTATTGAGCGACGAGCCATGTTGCAGCGTCGGCTCGATGAGGTCTCAAACGAGTCGACCGAATTGGAAGCCAACCCGGTCGACCCGACAGAGATCAAACATCTGGAGCAGATTGACGCCCAGGCTCGCCAGGCTCTTGACATCGTTCGTCAGCATATCGCCACGCTGCGGGTCCGGCAGGTGAAGTTACGAGAAGAAGCTGGTGAAGCGGGCCGTAAGCTGCGTGACACACGGAACCGTCGTGACGAACTCCAGCGGACGATCGGAGTGAACAAGGAGCGTCTCTCGAAGCTGGGTATCGAGCTCGCCGAATTGCGCGTCCGTTTGGAGGCGACCGCTGAAGGCCTACGCAGGGACGCAGATGCCAACGAGGAGCAGGCTCTCGCCGCCCCTCGCCCAGAGCTGGCTGAAGATATCGACATGCGCGAACGACTCAATGAGCTTGAGAATGAGCTGCGTCGGATGGGTCCGATCAATCCACTTGCGGCAGCCGAGTATCGCGAGCTGAATGAGCGGTACGAGTTCATGCAAGTCCAACTCGACGACCTTGAGCAAGCCAGGAATGAGCTGAGAGCGGTCATCCGGGCGGTTGATGAGCAAATCGTGGAGCTCTTTACAGAGGCGTTCCATCAGGTCGCTCGGTTTTACGAAGAGCATTTCTCGATTCTGTTCCCCGGCGGTCGCGGGCAATTGATCCTGACCGATCCCGAAAACCCGCTCCTGACCGGCGTCGATATCAAGGCTCAACCCCTTGGCAAGAAGGTCAGTCGTCTTCAGTTGCTGTCTGGTGGCGAGCGGTCGTTGGCTGCTCTGGCTTTTCTGTTTGCGGTGTTCAAAGCCCGGCCTAGTCCGTTCTATATCATGGACGAGGTCGAAGCTGCCCTCGACGATGCCAACCTCCACCGCTTTCTCGACCTGGTTGAGAACTTCCGGGAGTCTGCCCAGCTTATGATCGTCACCCATCAGCAGCAGACCATGGAGTGTGCCGACGTCCTATATGGGGTCACCATGGAACCGGGCGGATCCTCAAAGGTCATCGCCAAGAAGATGAGCGGTCAACTGGCCTTTGAAGACGCCTAACGTATGGTTGTGGACACAACCCTGATCATCATTCTGGTGGTTGCGGCCGTTCTGGTGATCGGCGGCGGACTGTTCTACACGTTGCGAGGGCGCCGCACCCACGGAGCGATCGACGAGACAGCGCCTACACAGAAAGCGGCCCCCACTGCCTCCCTGGCCGATCGACTCGCCAGGACCCGTACGACCCTTGGCGGCAAGCTTCGCGAAGCCCTTGGATCCACGACGGGAGACATGTATGAGGGCCTTGAAGAGGCGCTGATCGCGGCGGATCTCGGGGTCGCCACGGCGACGAGCATCGTTGATAAGGTCAGGCGAAGCAACCCGGATACCCCCGACGACGTCCGGGCTGCGCTTCGGTCCGAGTTGCTGTCAACCTTGCGGGGTCAAGACCGCTCGATTCGACAAGTCAACAAGCCGTCGGTGATCGTCGTCGTTGGAGTAAACGGCGTTGGCAAGACGACGACCATCGCCAAATTGGCTGCTCGACTCCGCGAAGAAGGCACGGAAGCGATCCTTGGGGCGGCTGACACGTTCAGAGCGGCCGCTGACACGCAGCTTCGAACGTGGGCGAACAGGGTCGGCGTTGAGATCATTACGGCTGCCTCCGGATCCGATCCCGCTTCGGTCGCCCACGATGCGTATCAGGCGGCCAAGTCCCGAGGTAAAGGGGCTGTGATTGTGGACACCGCTGGGCGACTTCACTCGAAGACCAACCTCATGGCTGAACTGAGCAAGATCGTTCGTGTCCTTGAGAAAGAGTCGGGGACGATCGACGAGGTACTTCTCGTCCTCGACGCCACCACCGGTCAAAACGGGTTCGCTCAAACCAAGCAGTTCACCGATGCTGTCGGAGTGACGGGTATCGTTCTTACCAAAATGGATGGCACAGCCAAAGGTGGCATCGCCATCGCCGTCGAGAAAGAATTGGGGATCCCTGTGAAATTTATCGGAGTCGGTGAGGGTGTTGCCGATCTTGTCCGGTTCGACCCTGAGTCGTTTGTGGATGCCCTGTTGGCTGACGCCTGATGCACGTCGAAAACGACGCCGTTCTCGTTGCAGCAGCTCGGGGAGCAGCAGAGCACGCCTATGCGCCGTATTCGAAGTTCCGGGTTGGGGCGGCCGTCCTCACCGCAGCCGGGGAGATTGTCACCGGCTGTAATGTCGAGAACGCCGCCTACGGAAGCTCCATCTGTGCCGAGGTAACCGCCATCGTCACGGCAGTCTCGCAGGGGGCGCGCTCGATGAGCGCGATTGCGGTGGCGTGTCTTGATGCCGATTCTCTCGACGGCGCCTACCCGTGCGGAAACTGCCGTCAAATCATCAACGAGTTTGGAATCACCCGAATCATTGTGACGACTGCGGTTGGTGAGAGTCGTTCGCACACCAATGCAGAGTTGCTTCCGTACGGTTTTTTTCTCAATCCCGAGTCGGATGATTGAGCGGGTCGCCTCCCCTTGGTGACCAAACAAAGAAAGCGGCGGGCCGACAGCCCGCCGCTTTCGTATTCATAACTGCCTTCTCGTTAACGGTTTTCCAAAGCCTCAATCAGTTTTGGAAGGACCTGGTGGACGTCGCCGACGATTCCCAGATCCGCCACGGCAAAGATGGGAGCTTCTTCGTCCTTGTTGATGGCGATAATCATCTTCGAGTCTTTCATGCCGACGAGATGTTGCATGGCGCCCGACAGGCCGCAGGCGATGTAGACATCAGGTTTGACGGTCTTGCCGGTCTGTCCAACCTGCTTGGAATAGGGCACCCAGCCGGCATCGACAATGGCTCTGGTGGCTCCGGTGGCGGCTTTGAGTGGGGCGGCCAGTCTCTCGACCAGCTCAAAGCCCTCGACACTTCCCAGTCCGCGACCGCCTGCCACGATGACTGCCGCCTCCTCGAGCTTGGGTCCTTCGGTCTTTTCGACAAATGATCCGGTCACGCGAGCAGAACCCGCATGCCCGGCGTCGGGCATGGGTACGGTGGTCACGGTTGGAGCTCCTCCGCCCGCTGATTCGGCCGGGAATGACTTCGGTCGGATCAGTACTAGGTGCGGACCGGGGCCCTCGAACATCGTGGTCACGAGTTGGCTACCGCCGAAGATCTCGGTCGTTACTCCAACCGATCCATCGAGCGACACATCAATGCCGTTCGAGATCATTGTTCGATCAAGCCGGGTCGATAGTCGACCGGCCACATCTCGATCTGTATACGTCTGGCCGAACAGAATCGCATCGGGCTGGTGCTGGGCGACGAGATCTGAAATGGCGGCGGCCGCAGCCGCAGTCCCCGTCGACCCATCGGATGGGACAAGATGAAAGACATCGGTTGCTCCAAATTCGCCAAGGGTGGCGAATGCGGCATCCGAACCCTTCCCGAAATAGAGAACGGTGGTCGCTCCTTCAGTTCGTGTTTTGGACAGAATCTCGAGCCCGACCACGGCCGGGGCACCGGACACTTCTTCGATGAAAATCCAGGCCATGACTAAATCACCTTCGCTTGTTCGAGCATCGCAATGATCTTCTCGTGACCGGTGCCGTCGTCGATCACGACCTGGCCGCCCGATCGGGATGGCGCGGGCACCACGAGAGCGATTCGTTGGTTGACAGTCACCGTGATGCCGAGGTCGGCGGCGGTCTTGGTCTCGACCGGCTTCTTCTTGGCGTCCATGATCCCTTTGAAGGTCGGGTAACGCGGTTCGACGACGCCCGCCGTAACCGAAACCAGGACCGGTGTGGGGGCCTCTATCGTGTCGTAACCGGTGGCCGTTTGACGGTTGATCCGGACCGTTGAGCCTTCCACGTCGATCTTCTTTGCATACGTGAGAGCCGGGACACCAAGAAGTTCGGCAATTTGCTGGGGCACAACGCCCGAGTAACCGTCGGTTGACTCGGTCCCGGCAATGACGATATCAAAAGACTCCGGTGCCATGGCCGCCGCCAGAATCTTGGCAGTGGTCAGTGAGTCGGAGCCCTTGAGTGCCTCATCGTCGATGAGGATCGCACCGTCGGCTCCCATGGCCAGGGCTTGACGGATGCCGTTGAGATTTCCTGACGGGCCCATCGATACGAGCGTGACCGTACCTTCTGTTTCGCCCGCGATTTGGAGCCCAACTTCGACGCCGTACCGGTCGGTGTCGTCGAGGACCTGTTCGGTCGGTCGCACCAGGTTGTAGGTGGCCGGGTCCAATTGATACGGGGAGGCCGGGTCAGGGATCTGCTTCACGCAAACTGCGATCTTCATACGAGCTCCTTGTAAATGTGTACTGATGGTGATGTTAACGGCTGTTCACACCGTTGTGGAATCCTGGGTAGGTCCATTACGGCGATTCTGGAACGGTCGTTTCTCGGGCCGCGACGGCTGATCGAGGCTCGGCCGAATGCGAGCTACCCGTCGATTCGATCGATTATTAATTCCTGGCGAGTCGGTGCTTCACCGATCTCCCACGCTTCTCGAAGGAAGGGCAGCGCAGCTTCGGCGCGGTCGTGGTCATTGAAAGCCAGGGTCGCCAGAGGAGCGCCCTGGTCGACCGAATCCCCGGTTTTGGCGTTCAGCGTGATGCCTACTCCCGGATCGATGGAGTCTTCTTTCGTCTCCCGACCCGCTCCCAGGCTCATCGCGGCTCGGCCGATAGCCAAGGCGTCAACTTCCCTCACGAATCCCGAAATGGGGGCTTTGACCTCAAACCGGTGACTGGCCTTTGGAAGGAGAGACGGGTCGTCTATGACGTGGCGATTGCCACCTTGTGCTTCGATCACCTCGCCGAAAAGTTCCAACGCTTCTCCGGATGCGATGACCTGCTCCAGTCGACGGTTGGCGGCATCCGTGGAGTCTTCGATGCCACCCAACATGAGCATCTCTGCTGCAAGGACCATGGTGACTTCCGTGAGATCTGCCGGGCCATCGCCTCGCAAGACCGCAATCGATTCGACGATCTCAGAAGCGTTTCCCACCTCGTGTCCGAGCGGTTCGTTCATCCTCGTGAGATAGGCCACGGTGGTGGTTCCGTGTGCTGATCCGATTCCGACCATCGTCTTGGCGAGCGTCCGAGCCGAGGCTTCGTCCTTCATGAACGCTCCGCTCCCGACTTTGACGTCGAGGACCAGTCCATCGAGATCTTCAGCCAGTTTCTTGGACATGATTGACGACGAAATCAGTGGGATCGAGGGAACCGTGCCAGTGGCGTCACGCAACGCGTAGAGTTTCCGATCCGCCGGGACGAGCGATTCGGACTGGCCCGCCATCACGAGTCCGTGCTGTTCGAGAATGGACGTGAACCGTTCCCGATCGAGGCTAGCCGTAAATCCCGGAATCGACTCCAATTTGTCGAGCGTGCCGCCGGTGTGACCGAGGCCGCGTCCCGAGATCATGGGGATCGCCACACCGCAGGCGGCCACCATCGGCACGAGCGGTATGGAAACCTTGTCGCCGACGCCTCCGGTTGAATGTTTGTCTACTTTTGGCTTCTTGATCAGATCGAAGTCGAGTACTTCGCCGGAATGCATCATGGCGTCCGTCCAGACGGCCAACTCCTCGGCATTGAGTCCGTTCAGGAATACCGCCATCGTCATCGCTGCCATCTGGTAGTCGGTCACGGTGCCGACTGTGTACGAATCGATGAGCCAGCGAATCTCGTTGGCCGTCAAAGCCTCGCCATCACGTTTCTTTTCGATGAGTTCGACGGCAGTCATCGGATTTCGTCCAGGAACGATTCGCCAAGCGCCGGGGCCGGGAGTCCAAGCCATTCGGCGAGGGTGGCGGCGACGTCGGAGTATTGCTGGCGATCACCGAGGTTCACACCGCCCGCCTTCAGGCCGGCGACCAGCAGCGGGACAAATTCGCGGGTGTGGTCGGTGGACCCGTCGGTCGGGTCGTTGCCGTGGTCTGCAGACATCACGAGGATGTCGTCTGGCCTCATCGCCTGCGTGAACTGCGGCAGGTAGCTGTCGATAACCTTCAGGCCGTTGTAGTAGCCGTCCGGGTTCTCCCGGTGGCCGTAGACCATGTCCAGGTCGACAAGATTCGTGAAGATGATGCCTGACTCAACCGTCTCGAGCGCTTCTATCGTCCGCCTGAGTCCGTCGGTATCGCCCTCGGTTTTGACTACTTCGGTTAGGCCTCGTCCTGCGAACAGGTCGCTTATCTTTCCGATCCCGTGAACCGCCAAGCCAGCGGATTTGGCGTGGTCGAGCAGGGTGTCTGAGTGGGGTGGCATGGCGTAGTCGTGGCGTTTGTAGGTGCGTTGAAACGCCCCTGGTCGGCCGATGAAGGGTCGAGCAATGACCCGGCCGATCAGGTATTCATCGCAATGCCTCCTGGCAATCTCGCACACCCGGTAGAGCTCATCGATCGGGGCAATCTCCTCGTGGGCGGCAATCTGGAACACGGAGTCGGCCGAGGTGTAGAGGATGAGCTCGCCCGATTCAAGATGTCGAGGACCCAACTCCTCGATGATCACTGTTCCGGAGGCGGCGTAGTTACCGATGAACGTGTGACCTGATTCCTCTTCGATGGCGTGGATCAGGGCATCGGGAAATCCGGTATCCGTGAAGGTTTGAAATGGTGTTTTCGTGATGATGCCAGCCAATTCCCAGTGGCCGGTGGTTGAGTCCTTTGCCGCTGATGCTTCGGCGAGCCTGCCATATGCCATCGTCGGGTTGGTTACCGGAGGCATGCCGGCCAGCCTGCCGTGCAGGTTGCCGAGTCCAGCCGCGCTGAGATTCGGAAGGTCAAAACCTCCCACTGCGATGGCCGTGTGTCCGAGTGTGTCCGACCCGGCGTCCCCGTATTCGGCGGCATCCGGGGCTTCTCCGGCCCCACAGGAATCCATGACAATGATGATGGCTCGCTTCACGATGTTGTCCTCCTGATCGACGAGCCTACTCAAGGACAGCTCAGGCGTTGCCGTGATAGGCGACCCGGCGCGAGCCGGTGGCGGTCTGCGTCCTTGGGTGGACAGGTCAGACCAACCGACCTCCCGGCTGTAAAGGCGGTCGATGGTGTGTGTGAATGGTGTGGGCCCGGCGACGGATCAGGCCCGCCCAGATCTTCTTTTTTTTGGGGGGGGGGTGATTGGAAGGGGCACCTGCCTATCTGGAAACTTTGCCGTTCTTCACGGCAATTCCTTCAGCACGCAACCGCTGGGCTTGTTCCCGTTCGTGACCGGGCACCAGTCGACCGGCGGCGTTGACCACTCGCCACCAGGGAAGTCCGTCGGATCCTCTGAGGATGTTGCCGACGGCTCGGGCGGCCCCGGGGAAACCCGCTTCGGCGGCGACTTCGCCGTAGGTGACGACATCGCCGGGTTTTAGGCCGGTGAGAACCTCACGGACGGCTTCCTCGAAGTCGGGTTGCATGGCCAGGTCTATACCGTACCGAAGAGTCGATCTCCCATATCGCCGAGCCCGGGACGGATGTAGTAGTGATCGTTGAGGTCGCGGTCGATGGAGGCAATCACGAGGTCTACGTCGGGATGCTCCCTTTGGACGCGGTCAACGCCAACCGGGGCAGCAATCACGCATATGGCCGTGATATCGGCCCCGCCACGGTTTTTGATCATCTGGATCGCATAGGACAACGATCCGCCGGTCGCCAGCATCGGCTCGAGGACCAGCACCTTCTTTCCGGCCATATCAGGCAGTTTGACGTAGTACTCCTCGGGCTTGATCGTGATCTCATCGCGGGCCACGCCGACATACCCAACTGAAACATCGGGAAGCAGTGCTAGTACGGCATCGATCATGCCGAGTCCCGACCGCAACACGGGCACCGCCACGATGCCCTGCGCAATTTTGGTCCCGGTCGTTCCTTCCAGTGGCGTTTCGACTTCGACGGTCTCTTCGACAAGCCCCTTGGCGGCTTCGTGAACGAGGGACAGGCTGACCCGTCTGGCCGCGGAGCGGAAGGTCTCGGCGTTCGACTGGTTGGAGCGGAGGATTGTCAAATAGTGATTGGTAATCGGGTTATCCACGACGGTCAGGCTCATACGACCCGATAGTAATGGCCTGACGGGTGTCGGTGCACTCTCGGGACGGTTCAGCCGGTGTTGCGAAGGCCAGCCGCGATGCCATTGACGGTGAGCAGCAGTGCCCTGCGTAGTTGCGGGTCACCGCCCTCATCTGAACGGGAACGGGCCAGCAACGTCACCTGGAGATAGTTGATCGGATCGAGATATCGATCCCGCACGGACAATGTCCTGGCGAGCGTCGGTGCTTCCGCCAGCAGCTCGTGGCGGGTGGCGGCCGCCACTTCTGTAAGGGTCAGCTCGTACTCGGCCCGGATGACCTCAAGGATGTCCTTGGCCTCGTCTTCGACCAACAAGTCGACATATCGGTCGGCAATGGCCAGGTCGGTTTTGGCGAGGGTCATCTCTACATTTGAGAGGAACGTCGAAAAGTATGACCAGGTCTTGTACATCTCGGTCAGCGCTTCCCCGTATCCGGCCCGGCGGGCAGCCGCCAGGCCGCTCCCAACTCCGAACCATCCGGGGATGATCTGGCGGGTTTGAGTCCAGCCGAACACCCAGGGGATGGCCCGCAGACCGTCGAGGCCACTCGAGTCGCGCCGACGGGGAGGGCGTGAGCCAATATTGAGATCACCTAGCTCGTCAACCGGAGTAGACCGCAGGAAATAGTCGACGAGGTGATCCGAGTCGACCAGGCTCCGGTACGTTGCGAACGCAGCATCCGATACGGTCTCCATGACCTCGTCCCAGTGCCCAAGTACCGCCTGGCTTTGGCGCGGAGTCTTGTGAAGGGTGGAGGCTTCGAGTACCGCAGCCAGCGTCAGCTCAAGGTTCCGGCGGGCCAATTCCGGCAGGCCGTACTTGTCGGAGATGACTTCTCCCTGTTCGGTGAGTTTGATGGGGCCGTCGATGGTTCCGAACGGCTGGGCCATAATGGCGGCGTGGGTGGGACCGCCGCCCCGACCAACGGTGCCGCCTCGGCCGTGGAACAGGCGCAAGCGAACCCCATGTTTCATCGCCGTGTTTCTCAAATCGCGTTGAGCCTTGTAGATCTCCCATTGCGATGTGGTGATACCGCCGTGTTTGTTGGAGTCCGAGTAGCCCAGCATCACTTCCTGAACGTCATGATGAGCAGCGACGATCGACCGGTACGACGGCTCCGACAGCATGTCGTCGAGAATTGCTCCGGCGACACGCAACTCGTCGATCGTCTCGAGCAAGGGCACAAAGCCGATCCGGGCCACGTTCGTATGTACGTCAATCAGCCCGGCCTCCCTGGCAAGTACGGCGGCCGCAAATACGTCTCCGGCGTCGCGGGTCATCGAGATGATGTACGAGTCGATAACGTCGATCCCGAATCGATCCTGGGCATCTCGGATCGTATGAAACGTCCCCATGGTTGAGTCAGTTGAGGGGGTCAAAAGTGTCGTGGGTGACGAAAGGGGGCGCCGAGCGGTTAGTTCATTGGCGAGGAACCGGGTGCGCTCGCCGGGACTCACGGCTTGATAATCGATGTCGAGGCGCTGATAGAGCACGGCCAGCAACTCGTGGTGACGTTCCGAATGTTCCCGAACGTCCAAGGTCGCCATACGGAATCCGAAGGCCGCCACGGTGCGGATTAGGCGCAGTAGGGGTCCGTTTGCGATGAATGTTCCTCGGTGGTCGAGCAGGGAATTGCGCATGACCGTCAGCTCGTCGAGAAGCTGGATCACGCCCGGGTAGGCGGTCCCCGACCGGTGGTGGGTTCCCTCGGCGAACCTATCGCGAGTGTTCCGGAGGCGCTCGTGAATGTATGAGCATTTCAGTCGGTACGGCTCGGCCGCGTTCATCGATCCGAATCGGTCGAACACCTGGGGGAGTGCGATCCGGTCTGCGGCAAGGGAATCTTCCAGCTCTGACGAGATATTCTGGACCGCCAGCGATGATGACAGCTCCGCCGATAGCCCCTCGATGGCTTTGATGATGTTGCGCAAGCCGTGTTCATGCTGAATCTCGAGGACCCGCATCGTCACCGCCGGAGTCACGAACGGATTGCCATCTCGATCGCCTCCCACCCAGGTTCCAAACCGGATCGGGGTCGAATACGGATTAACCACGGTCCCGAGTCGCTGCATCTGTAGGTCATATTCCTCCAATAGCCCGGGTATCACGTCTGTGAAAAGCTGATCGAAGTAGAAGATGATCGATCGAGCTTCGTCGATGGGTTCGGGCCGATCGAGGCGGAGTTCGTCTGTTTGCCAGATGAGCTCGATGAGTTCGGCAGTCCTTCGATCGATCCGACGTTGATCGGCCTCGGTGGCTCGTGGATCAAGTCGGGCTTCGAGCAGTCCGGCGATGTCGTTCAGTTTCGTCAGGATCGAGCGCCTGGCCGCTTCCGTCGGATGAGCGGTGAATACGGGCCCGAGTTCGATTCGAGACAGAATCTGATCGAGTTCGTCCTGTGGCATGTTTGCGGCCAGGACCCGGTCTACGGAGGCTTCGAGCCACTCGCGATCTCCCCCGACCGGGGCGGCTAGTTCATCAACTCGATGGGTTTGCTCGGCGACGTTGGCGAGGTGGAAGTAGGTCGTGAACGCCCTGACCAGCCGGATGGTGGTGTCGAGATCTTGGCTTTCGAGGAGACCCTCAAGACGGCGACCGGTGTCCGCGCTGGGTTGGTCGCGCTGCAGGCGAGTGAGCCTACGGACTTCCTCCACCAGAGACAGCAGCTCAGGCCCATGTTGGCGGATCAAGGTTTCCCCGAGTTGGGCGCCCAATCGCCGAATGTCGGCTCGTAACAGGAGGTCGTCGGTTTCCTCGATCACCCGTTGATCGTAGCTGGTGCGCTCGATGGCCGGTTCTTGACCCGGTTTTCACGCTGTGATCGGCCGCCGATACACTGTCGGCTTCATATGTTCGACTCACTGTCTGATCGTTTCACCGGTATTTTTTCGAGTCTGCGCGGCAAAGGTCGGCTATCAGAAGCCGATGTCGACAAGGCGCTCCGTGAGGTCCGACTGGCGCTTCTCGAAGCCGATGTGAACGTTTCGGTTGCCAAGAATCTGCTCGCCAGGATCAAAGAGCGCGCCCTCGGTGCCGCGGTCCATGCGAGTCTGACTCCCGGTCAGCAGGTCATCAAGATCGTTCACGAGGAGCTGATAACGACCCTCGGCGCCACAGAAGTTGGTTTGAAGTTCACGGGTAAAGAACCTTTCACGATCCTCATGGTTGGATTGCAGGGTTCTGGTAAGACGACGACGAGCGGCAAGCTGGCAAAGTACCTGCGAGCCCAGGGGAAAAACCCATTGCTGGTGGCAGCTGACCTAGCCCGCCCTGCTGCCATCGACCAACTGGAAACCCTCGGGGCGAGCATCGGCATCCGGGTGTATTCGGAGCGAAAATCCAAGCCGGGCAAGGTCGTGAAGGCGGCGATGAAGGAAGCGGTCAGGGCCGGACACGACGTGGTCATCGTCGATACCGCCGGACGTTTGGCCGTGGACAAAGCGTTGATGGACGAACTGGCCGACATCCGCAAGATCTCCGATCCAGACGAGGTCCTCCTCGTAGTGGACGCCATGACCGGCCAGGATGCCGTCAACGTTGCGCAGGGCTTTCTTGAATACACCGACCTGACCGGGATCATCCTTTCGAAGCTTGATGGCGATTCCCGGGGCGGAGCTGCCATATCGGTACGAGAGGTCACTGGCCGACCGATCAAGTTTGCGGCGGTCGGGGAGTCACTCACTGACTTTGAGGTGTTCTATCCAGAGCGCATGGCATCGCGCATTCTCGGGATGGGCGATGTGCTCACCCTCATTGAAAAGGCAGAGGAAACGTGGGACCTCGAAGAGGCTGAGGAGATGGCCGCAAAGCTCCGAAAGGCCGAATTTGATCTTGAGGACTTCCTCGCCCAGTTCCAGCAGATCCGGCGGATGGGGCCACTTCAGGGATTGCTTGCTATGCTTCCAGGCGCCAACGAGGCCCTACGAGATGTTGAAATATCCGACAAAGACTTGGGTCGGGTTGAAGCGATCATCAGATCGATGACACCTGAAGAACGGCACAGCCCTCGGTTGATCGACGGAAGTCGTAAACGGAGGATTGCGCGGGGCTCTGGAACGAGTCCTCAGCAGGTCAATGCCTTGCTGAAGCAGTTCGGCGAGACACAAAAGATGATGAAGATGTTGGCCGCAGGCAAAAGCATCCCCGGGCTACCCGGAATGCCAGGCATGCGACCGCAACGAAAGAACAAGAGCAGGAAGAGGTGAGCAGATGGCGGTCAAGATCCGCCTGATGCGGTTGGGCAAAAAGAAGCAGCCCGTATATCGAGTCGTCGTAGCTGATGGCCGCCAACCGCGCGATGGAAGCTATATCGATGCTATCGGACGATACGATCCCCGTCAGGAGCCGTCGTTAATCGAAATCGATAACGACAAGGCCGTTACCTGGCTCAATGATGGCGCCCAACCGACGGAGGCCGCTCGCAAGTTGTTGGAAATCTCCGGGGCATGGACGCAGTTCAAGATTTCCCGCGGCGAGATCCACACTGTGGCATCAAAGCCGGCCCCAAAGAAGGAAGCACCCATCGAACCAGTTGCTGAAGTGGCTGAGGTCGAAGGCGATTCCGGCGAGGAAGAATAAATCATGCCAAAAGGTGACATCGTCGAGAGCGTCGTCTCATACATCGTCAAGGCCATTGTTGATGACCCTGATGCTGTAGAAGTGACAGTCATTGAAGAAGGACCCGATGAGGTAACCGCCGAAGTGCGGGCCGCCAAGTCGGATATGGGTCGCGTGATCGGGAGGAGAGGTCGGGTTGCCAAAGCAATCAGGACGATCGCCCAGGCGGCCGCCGACGAAGAAGGCCTGACTGCAGGCGTCGAGTTTCTCGACTAGTCGCCGGACGCGGTCTTCAAGACCTTGAACGATCAAATTATCATCGGCCACGTCGCCAGAGCCCACGGGCTCAAAGGTGACGTGGCCGTTGTCTTCTATTCGGATCATCCTGAACAGTTCAGGCCCGGATTTCAATTCGGTGGCACCGGTGGGCCGTTCACCATTGAGCGGGTTCGAACCGGCGCCGGGGTCCTCCTTATCAAGTTTGTCGAGGTTTCCGACCGGAACACCGCGGAGCTGATGCAAGGCGTCCAGTTGACCATGGCCGAGTCTCATCTGCGTGAATTGGACGAGGGGGAGTATTGGCCCTCCCAGCTGACAGGCTTGGAGGTGCGTGATCCCTCGGGCGCTCAGAGGGGTGTGATCATCGAAGTTGTCACAGGCGGAACGCAAGACCGGTTGGCCATTCAGGTCGCCGGTGGCCGGGTCGAGATTCCGTTTGTCGACGCGTTGGTGCCAACCGTCGACATTGAAGGAGGCTTCGTGATTGTCGAGGCCATTGCGGGCCTACTCGACGTCGGTGAGTGAGTTGCCTAGTGGGGATGCTTGTTGAGGACGGTAAGCAAGCCGGCAACTCCGCCGTAAAACCCACCACCAACAATCGCTACCCAGATTGAGGTAACGAGGGCTTGGCCGAGGCTCAGATGAGCGCCGAAGAACATCATCGCGAAGAAGACCATAAACGTGATCGGAGTTCCGATGAGAAACCCGACTTTCAGCGCTTTGCTCATTTGAGCTGAATTGGTGGCGTCCTGGGCGTCTTTGTCGAGTTGGTCGGTCGATATATCAGTCACGCCTTGGATTATATGCAGGTCGTGATGGCGTTTAGTTCATCTTGGCTAGCCGACTAGCGTGACGACCGTGCATCCCGGTCCTGACCCAGAACTTGCCAGTGCCTATCTCGACGGCACGGTTGATGCCCGTCCCCTCTTCGTCGAGGCACAACGATTGCGCGATGAAGGCAAGGGGCGGATCGTCACATATTCGCCCAAAGTCTTTATTCCCTTGACCACGATGTGTCGGGACAAGTGCACGTACTGCACCTTCGTCAAACCTCCCGGAAATGGCGGGGAATATCTCACACCAGACGATGTGCTTGCCATCGCCAGGGCCGGTGACCGCCATGGATGTACCGAAGCCCTGTTCACGTTGGGCGATGCGCCAGAAGACAAATACCCGGCCGCCAGAGAGTTCCTGGCGTCGGTCGATTGCGCGACGACCATGGACTATGTCGTGGCGATGACTGAACGAGTTCATGCGGAAACCGGTCTCTTTCCCCATGCCAATCCCGGGGTGATGGTTGAGGATGCGGTGGCCCGGTTACGGCGATCGAATCCCTCCATTGGACTGATGCTCGAGAATATTTCGCCCCGACTTACCGAACCTGGAATGCCCCACTTCAACTGCCCCGACAAAGTGCCCGCTGTCAGAGTTGCCACCATCGAAGCGGCCGGGCGCCAGAAGGTTCCATTCACGTCCGGGATTCTGGTTGGAATCGGCGAGACCAACGCCGAGATCGTCGATTCGTTGTTTGCCCTTGCCGACTTGCAGAGCCGCTGGGGGCATATTCAGGAGGTCATCGTCCAGAACTTCCGGGCGAAGGCTGATACTCGCATGCGGTTCGGTGCCGAGCCGATCCCGAGTTGGTTTGCCAGGGTGGTGGCACTTGCTCGCTGGATTATGGGCCCGACCATGAACGTTCAGGTTCCGCCGAACCTGACCGAACGGTATGAGACGTACCTTGAGGCAGGAATCAACGATTGGGGTGGGGTTTCGCCCCTGACGATCGACTGGGTCAACCCCGAAGCGCCCTGGCCCCATCTGGCTGATCTCACCGCACGGACCGCCGCGGCCGGCTTTGAGCTTCGGCCCCGGCTACCGGTGTACCCCGAATACATATCCGACCGTTGGCTTGATGCCGCCGTCCTGACGAAGGTCCGGACGGCCACCACCGGCGATGGGTACGGACATGCCCCACAATTGGCCGGGAAAGGTTAGATTCCTCGGATGTTCACATCGTTTTTGCGGGTCCGCCCGACATCCAGCATCCACGAACTAACCGCCGCGACCAGGGCTCGCGAAGGCACGACCACGCTGGAAGTCGACGGCCTGGATGCGGCTGATCGAACGGCCTGCCTGGCCGGTGGCCTGTTGCCAGTCGAGACAGCCGGACCCGATGGCAAGCCAGCCGCCTGGGTGGTGGCCCCAGAGGATGCTCTGCGGCTCGCCAAGCTGGCCGTGCCAGGGTGGCGGATTTCAGTGAGGGCTGATGGGGAGCGAGCCGTCGTACTCGACGCGCTAGCCCGAAGCCAGGCAAGTTTCCTACGGGTTGGACGATCCGAGGTTGTCGAATATGTCGATCTGGTCGGCCTTCCCGGGTTGGAAGCTGTCGTATCGGTGTTTGTCGACACTGTCGAAGATGCCAGGATCGCCTGGGAGGCAGGGGCGCGGGATCTGCTTCTTCGCGATTGGTCCAACAGCCAGATCGGTGAGCTCCGAGCGGTGGTCGGTGACCTGCGAGAACGGACGGCGTTCCCGGCCGGGGTGACGGTCGATGAGGGGAGAGCGGTCCTCGACGATGATGTCTTTACGGCGTGGCTGAACCTGATCGATGCTGCCGGGTGGGCTCGTCCCAGGTACAGCTGGGCTCCCGGCAAGGATGAGGCGCCACCAGTCCCGGCCGGGCGAATATCGGCTCAATGGCCAGATGATGTGTGGGTTGGTGGCCAAGCGCCAGCCGCCCTCGATGGGGCGGGTCTCCTACGACCGATCCTGCAACGTTCTCTCGAGGGAGTCGCCCCGACCGTCGACGAGCTTGAGCAGCTCTTTCAGGCCAGAGGCGATCAGGTTGAAGCGGTGGCGTTCGTCGCAGATTTCTTGCGAGAAAGAACGAATGGATCGCAAGTCACCTACGTCGTGAATCGCAATATCAATTACACGAACATGTGCTATTTCAGGTGCGGGTTCTGCGCATTCTCCAAGGGACCCAAGAGC
Organism: bacterium; assembly: GCA_024641305.1. Classification (GTDB taxonomy): domain Bacteria; phylum Actinomycetota; class Acidimicrobiia; order Spongiisociales; family JAENVV01; genus JAENVV01. The sequence goes on from JAHEDI010000003.1 coordinate 125,512, forward strand.
CTTAACCTGCGCGGCGACCCGTACTTGATGGGAGTCGATGAGATCGTCGGCTGGACCAAGGAGGCCTGGGATCGAGGGGCGACGGAGGTCACCTTGCAAGGCGGGATCCACCCGGAGTTCACGGGTGACTTCTATGCGGGTGTCGTGCGGGCCATCAAAGCCGAATTACCCGATATGCACATCCATGGGTTCACGCCGCTAGAGGTCTGGCAAGGTGCCGAGACGCTTGGTGTCTCCGTGAAAGTGTTCCTCTCCCAACTCAAAGGGGCCGGTCTTGGAACGTTGCCAGGAACTGCGGCCGAAATCCTCGACGATTCGGTCAGGGAACACTTGTGTCCGGACAAGATTCGAACCTCCCAGTGGTCTGAAGTCATGATTACGGCCCATGAGATGGGTTTGCGGGCTACGGCGACGGTGATGTTCGGCCATATCGACGCCCCGCGATCATGGGCGAACCATTATGAGGTAATACGCCAGATTCAGCGGCGGACCGGCGGCTTTACGGAGTTCGTTCCTCTGTCTTTCGTTCATATGGGTGCCCCGATTTGGTTGCGGGGCCGTTCTCGGCCCGGACCGACCTGGGACGAAGTGGTTTTGATCCACGCCGTAGCCCGGATCGCGTTCGATGGGCTGATCGACAATATCCAGGCGTCGTGGGTGAAACTCGGTGTCGATGGCGCCCAACGTCTGCTGTCGGCCGGCTGCAATGACGTCGGTGGGACGCTTATGGGTGAGATCATCACGCGTTCCGCCGGGGCGGCGCATGGAACGGAGATAACGCCGGAGGAACTCCGAACCGCCATCGTGGATGTTGGCCGGATCCCGGCATTGCGTAGCACGCTCTACGAGGTTCTCCAGACCACCTTCTAAGCCGGGGATCCACGCTAGATCGCCGTTCAGGGAGTAACGTCCTGGGATGGGCAGCTTCTTTGACTCTGTTTCTCATGAGACCGCCGAATGGATCGGCCAACAGCGGATGTTCTTTGTCGCTACCGCCGCACTCGGCGAGTCCGGCCATGTCAACGTTTCACCGAAAGGCCTTGGTACGTTCCTCTTGCTCGGAGCCAACCAGGCGGCCTATCTCGATCTGACCGGGTCCGGGGCCGAGACGATCGCTCACCTGCGTGAAAATGGCCGGATCACCTTCATGTTTTGTGCCTTCGAAGGAAACCCTGAGATCGTCAGGTTGTATGGCCGGGGCCGGGTCGTTTTTCCCCAAGATGACGAGTTTGAGAGTCTGGTCAGCAGGTTTGCGCCCCGACCTGGTATCAGATCCGTAATCGTGGCCGATATCGACAGAGTCGGGTCGTCCTGCGGATTTGGTGTGCCCTTAATGGAATTTTCAGGTGATCGGGATCGGCTCGACCGCTGGGCAATAGCCAAGGGTGAGGGCAACCTGCCGGGTTATTGGGCATCGAAGAACGCCAGAAGTATCGATGGTTTGCCGGCAGTGGGTGATTGATGGCGTCGCTCGAAACCACTTTGCGGCGGATCATCGTGGGATATCGGGCGATTGCGATGCTCTGGATGCTTTCGTTGGCCCTGGTCGCCCTGACTTCCGCCCAGCAGGCGGAACGCCCGGCGGTCATCGTGGCTGCCGTCGCACTCGCCGCGGCCTGGACGGCTCTGACCCTTTGGATCTCGTTTCGGCGGCCGGCAAGGTTTCGAAGTTGGTCATTCCTAGGCCTCGATACTCTCGTAAGCGCCCTGATCCTGGTCTCGCCCAACCTGGCCGGATCCCCGAACTTCGTTGGGGGATACCCCTTGTCCTCGGTTCTCATCGGCGTTCTTGGAAAAGGCTTGCCCGGGGCGGCGGCTCCGGTGCTGGTTCTCGTGAGCCTGGTACTGATCCAGATCGGGATCGGCGATCGGATCGGCGACCCGACGGTGCTCAGTTCAAACGTGCTGATCTACCCGTTCATGGCCGCCCCGGTGACCTGGGCCGTGGGAGCGCTGAGACGCTCGGACCGACTGCGAATGTCTGCCGAAAAGAATCTGGAGGAGGAGCGAGCCGATCGGATCCGAGCAGAAGAACGGTCGGATTTGGCCGCCCACCTTCACGACTCTGTGTTGCAGACCCTGGCGCTCATTCAACGCAGCAGTACGGACCCCGACGAAGTTGTGGCGTTGGCGAGGGGTCAGGAGCGTGACCTGCGCTCCTGGTTGTATGGGTCGCCACTTGACGGCGAGTCCTTCGAATCGACGATGATTGCTTCGGCGGCCGAAGTCGAAGACTCCTACAAGGTGCGCGTAGAGTTGGTTACGGTTGGTGATGCCCCCCTCAATGATGGTTTACGGAGCCTCGTAGCCGCGACCAGAGAGGCGATGGTCAATGCAGCCAAGCACTCGGGAGCATCGGAAGTCTCGGTTTTCGCCGAGGTCGCCAACGAACGGGTGATGGTCTTTGTGCGCGATCGGGGATCTGGCTTTGACCAGAACAATGTTCCGCCTGATCGAAAGGGCGTGTCGGAATCCATCAAGGGCCGGATGAGCCGTCACGGCGGTTCGTCGGTCATTCAGTCGGATCCAGGCATCGGAACGGAAGTCCGGCTTACGATGCAGCTATGACTGAACCGATCCGGGTATTCATCGTCGATGATCATGACCTATTCAGAGCGGGAGTCCGCAATGAGTTGGGTTCGGCGATTGAGGTTGTCGGCGAGGCCAGCGAGGTTGAACCTGCCATCGAGCTTATTGGTGAGCGGTCCCCCGATGTGGTACTCCTCGACGTCCACATGCCTGGCGGGGGAGGCAAGGCGGTTTTGGAGGGGGTCAAGGAAACAAACCCGGGCGTGGCTTTCCTGGCATTGTCGGCCTCGGACGCCGCCGAAGATGTTGTGGCAATCATCCGGGCAGGCGCTCGCGGGTATGTGACAAAAACGATTGCCCCCCACGAACTCGTGGCGGCCATTGAACGGGTTCATGGTGGTGATGCGGTGTTCTCGCCCCGATTGGCGGGGTTTGTCCTCGACGCGTTCTCTCACATTGCCATTGCCGACATCGATCCTGAGTTGGATCTTCTTACCGATCGTGAGCGCGACGTGCTGCGTCACATTGCCAGGGGCTATACGTATAAGGAGACCGGGGAACAGTTGTTTATTTCCGTAAAAACGGTCGAGTCGCACATGTCGTCGGTGCTACGCAAGCTTCAACTGTCAAACCGGCATGAGCTGACCAAATGGGCCACCGATCGCAAGCTGATCTAGGCCTCTTCAGCGGGCGGTAATTGGTTTGAGGGTGACCGCCGTTCCTGAGACCGTCACAAGTATCTGATCTCCGACCGGTTGAATGGCATGCGCCACCGCCACGATGGCGTGAGCGCCCCGGAGAACCCCGTCCTCGGTGAGGGCATCAATGGCCGCTCTTCGGCCGATTGCCACCGCCTCGACGTCGTGCGAGGCAACCATCGAGTCCGCCACGGCCAGACCGAGGAACTCATCGATGTCGTAGCCGGAAACCGTTGGCAGGTTCGTAACGATCATGCGCCATGTTTCGACCCCCTCGTCGTCTTGTACCCAACCCTCGTAGGCCTCGTCACTTCGGGTACCCCAGTCTTCCGGGATCGGCCTTTTCTCACTGACTCCGGTGGTAGTCGTCCCCACGATCGCAGGTGGGTTTGTGGAGATTGGTGAGCTGGATTCCGCATCGGTTTGGGGGCTGAAGTCCATCGGGACGTCCGATGGAAACATTGCCTCAACCGCAGTCGCCGGGTCATCTGGCGGCCGGGATCCGGACGCCTCGAGGTCGTCGGCGTCGACTTTGGTGAAACTTGAATCGCGGCCAGACGAAAATGGATCGGGATCGAAGCTGGGGGTGGTCGCCTGCATGGGCGGCAGGGGTGGGATGGGGCTTGCGGCGTCGTTGACCCCGACGAATCCCGGGTCTGCCGGCGTTTCGTCATCCGGCCCGGGTGCCTCGAGCCCGTCAGCACCGTTGCCTGCGTTTGTCAGGACGGCCACATGTTCGGAATCTTCTGGCTCGTCGGCTCGAGTATCGCCGTTGTCGGCATCGGCCGTCGAGTCCGTTGCCTCGTCCGAGGTATCCGTATTCGCGTCCTCATGTGAGGCATCATCTGGGGACTCAATAGTCGAGTCATCTGGGGACTCGGCCGGCGCCGCGACCGATGAGCCGGTTTCCACAACGGGTTCATCGTCAACGAGAAAATCTGGGAGGTCGTCAACGGTCGGACTTTCGCCGGGTGTGAACCTGACTGGCTGCTCGGTTTCGATGGCGGCTGCCGCGGCCGCAACAGCCGCGATGGCCGCTTCGCCCGATCCGAAAATCGCCGCAAATGGATCGTCCGGCCCGTCGGGTGCACCACCAAGCACAGCTCCAAAGATCGACTCGGGGCTCGCAGTCGTCTCGTTCGTCTCGTCGTCTCCGAGGCTCTCAAGCTCGTGATATACCGAGGGGGGCGACGTATGGGTGCTGAAATCGGGTTCGGCGAAATCCGAAGAGACGTCAGAGGTGGCGTCAACTGATGCGGACTCCGGTCCACCTTCGGCCTCGCCATCGATAGGATGTTCGAGGGCGGGATGAGGTTCGATGTCGGGGTCGGCTGTTATCTCTTGATCGTCGTCGGACATACCAGCCATCTCGATTTCGACCGCAACATCATCCACGGGAGCTTCGATGGAACTCATGAACTCCGGGAAGAAGTCGTGCGCGTCACCGGTTGGCACGTCGGTCGGGTCCAACGTAATCGAATCTGCGGTCTGATCGCCCAGAGCTTGCAGAGTCTCGGCGAGTTCCGTTTCGATACTTTCGACATCTTCGAACGCCAAATCGAAAGGGTCATCGTCGTCAAGTATGTCGGCATTGCCGGTTAGTTCGATGGAGCCAAAGTCCACGGATCCTTCGTCGAACTGAATGGCGGCGATATCGGGCACATCTCCAGCGGAGAGATCACTGAAGGATGAAGAGATGTCCTCAAGTGGTTCTGGCAAGTCTTCAAAAATGGCGTCGTTCGCGCCTAATCCTGGAATGTCGATCGATGGGCCGACCGCCAGGTCGCCAAAGGCGCCCTCCAGGCCGTCTCCTGCGATCTCCGGGGAGACGGAGGGTGGTTCCTCCGATGATGCAGCGTCCGAAAGAGGTTCGGTTTCGGACGCGTCTGGCGCATCGACGGGCGATGGATCCTCGCCCGTGGTCACGGCAAGTGGAGGAACGGTTGGGGAACTCCCGAACAGTCCGGATGCGGCCAACAGCGGGTTAAGGCGACGTCGGGATGGAATTGGTGAGTCGTCCGTCTCGGATGCGCCTCCCGAACCGACCTGGTCTGAACCGATTTCGAGCGCTGAGAGGTCGCCCAACTCGCTTTCGAGGAGGTCACTGGACGCTTCGGCGTCAGATGCCTGATTTTCGGCGCTGTCTGAGAACCCTTCGAAGTCGGTAAATCCGGCGAGATCACCGAGATCTAGATCCTGATCACCTTTGGACTCGTCGGGAATGACAGGATCCTCTGAGGGTGCTTGTGGTGCGAACTCACGGTCTGCGTCGACCGTCGCGTTGGATGGATGAGCGTCCGATAGGGAGTCCTCCAGTGGACCAGGCATGGTCGACACGCTCTGTGCCTCGATGGTTGAGAGATTGGCAAGATCGACAGGCAGCTCATCGGGAAGCGCTTGGGGTGCGGGTGACGCGACGGCCTCGGTTGCGCTGTCCGTTTCGGGGTCGCCCAAACCCCATGGGTCACCGCTTGTGAAGTCGTTGTCAGACACCTGAATTCTCCTCATAGCGACGTATTAGGGAGGATACTCCACCCCCGGTCCTTCGACCTACTACCTTTCTATCGGTCATGAGAGTCACGGTCCTAACCATCTTTCCAGAGTTTTTTGACTCTCCGCTCGGAGTGAGCATCGTGAAACGTGCCCGTGACCTCGGGATGCTTGAGATCGACATTCGCGATCTCCGTGCGTACGGACTCGGCACTCACCGACAGGTCGACGATGCTCCGTTCGGAGGGGGAGCGGGCATGGTGATGATGGTTGAACCCTTCCACAATGCCCTCGGACCCTTGGCCGAATCCCATCGGGTTCTCATGTCGCCGTCTGGCGACCGATTGACCCAGTCGACACTGGACCGATGGGCCACCCTGGATCATCTCACGCTTGTCTGCGGGCGATACGAAGGGATAGACGAACGGGTGACCGATCACCATATCGATGAAGTTGTGTCGTTGGCAGACGTGGTGCTGGCAGGCGGAGAAGTCGCAGCGCTGGCCATCATTGAGGGGTTGGCCCGGCTCCTCGATGGAGTTTTGGGCAATCCCGAATCGACCGAGCATGAATCGTTCCGCGATGGACTCCTGGAAGAACCGCAATATACGCGCCCGTCGGAGTTCAACGGATGGGCCGTCCCGGAAGTTCTCTTGAGCGGCGATCACGCCAGGATTGCCGCCTGGCGGCATGAGCAGCGTATCATTCGCACCCGAAACCGCCGACCCGACCTGCTGGATTGACACCCGACCAGGAGTGGTAACATGTCGGGCGCGTCAGCGCCTCTTTTCCCGCCGCGGTGCCTTCCAAGGAGCCTCCAGTCATGAATGAAATCGACCACATCGAAAGCGCTCAGCTGCGCACGGACCTACCGAAGTTTGGACCGGGCGACGTCGTCAAAGTACACGTCCGGGTCGTCGAAGGCGGCCGGGAACGGACCCAGGTCTTCGAAGGCGTCGTAATCGCCAAGAACGGTGGCGGGATTCGCGAATCTTTCACCGTCCGTAAAGTCAGTTTCGGCGTAGGCGTTGAGCGGGTATTTCCGCTGCATGCCCCGATCATCCAGCAGATCGAGGTCGCCAGACGGGGCGATGTACGGCGCGCCAAGCTCTACTATCTTCGGGATCGGGTCGGAAAAGCCGCCCGCATCAAGGAGAAGCGGGACTGATTCCTCCATCAGAGCCATCCTATCGGGATCCCTTCGCTGACTCGGCGGCCTACGAACCGCCGCCGTCGATAACCGAGACAAAACCGAAGCGTAAATCGTTCCTCGCTGAACTACCGATCCTCATCATTATTGCCCTCGCGATCGCGATCGTCCTCAAGGCGCTTCTGGTCCAGGCCTTTTGGATTCCTTCCCAGTCGATGGTGCCAACGCTGCTTGTCGATGACCGGGTCTTCGTTAACAAGCTGATGGCGTTCACTGATCTCCAACGAGGCGACGTCGTGGTTTTCGTCTCACCGTTCATCGAAGCGGACACTCCGGCGGAACCGATCGGAACCCGCATCGTCGAGACCATCAAACAGACGTTTGGGATCACGAGTACGGCGGTTCCCGACGACCTGATCAAACGGGTCATCGGGCTACCAGGCGAAACAATCGAGATCCGTGACAATCATGTGTTGGTCGATGGGACTTCCATCGAAGAACCGTATCTCGCCGAAAATGTCCAGATGGCCGATATGCCACCCCGAACGTTGCGCGACGACGAGTTGTGGGTCATGGGTGATAATCGAGACTTTTCTTCAGATAGTCGTCGGTTCGGGCCGATAAAGGTGAATAATGTCGTCGGGCGTGCTTTCGTAAGATTTTGGCCGACGGACCGTTGGGGCAGCATCTGAATTCGGCGGCCGTTGGGTACCGGGTAGATCTCGTTGATAAGGACATGGTGTGAACGAAGAAGATCTTGAGCGATACGAGTCGGCTGTGGAACTCCAGTTGTACAAGGAGTATCGCGACGTTCTGCCCATGTTCAAGTTCGTCGTCGAGACCGAACGGCGGTTTTATCTGGCCAATAGTGTCGAAGTCAACGAGCGAGCTGCGAACGGGACGGTTTACTTCGAGGTCCTCCTGGAGGATGCTTGGGTATGGGATATGTACCGTCCGGCAAGGTTCCTTCAACGAGTCAGGGTCATGAGCTTCCGAGATCTCAATATCGAGGAACTCGAGCCAGGCGTCCAGATCTAGCCAATTCAGTTCTCGACAATCGTCAGACCGGTCGGTTGGGGGAAGATCTTGCCTGCGGGTTCCTGGTTCGTCAGGGCCTGCGGATCATCGAACGGAACGTCCGGGTTGGCCGTGGCGAACTCGATGTCATTGCCGGTTACGGTGACCTTCGAATCGCAGTCGAGATCAAAACTCTTTCAGATCCCGGCGATGAGCCATTCCGCACCTTCACCCCGGCCAAACGCCGCCAAGTAATGGCCCTGGCTTCCGGGTATCGCTGCGACCGATCCGATCTCGTTGTGGTCGAATTCCGCGGCAACGGTGTTCTCTTCCGCTGGCTGCCGGCTCAATGAGCGTATGGGGTGGCCCGTCCCGATCGACGCGATCGATGCCAGCACCCATGATGCCAGTGACGTCGAAGGTCGGGAGTTTCTTCCGGGACCACGACGAGATGGCCAACGCCAATCGCAATAACGGAATCGCAACCTGGACACTGGTAGGTCTTGCGTGCGGCGTACGGTTGAATTGCACTGATCGACATGGTGCTCAACCGAAGAATCCCCAGATGATCGCCGCGATCGCGGCGAGAATCGCTCCACCGACCATGGCATAGTCGGCCATGCTGGGTGGCTCTCCTGCGCCTCGAAACGGGTTCAGACCCATGTCGCACAAACCTTTCGCCCGTTCATCTTCCCTGCCAATGCGGCGACCGCTTCTCGACGAATGCCCTGACACCTTCGTCGGCGTCTTCGGAGCCAAGGCAGATCGCCTGGGAGCGGGCCTCGTTGCTGAGAGCTTCCTCAAGCGAGAGTTCGAACGATCGATTGAGGGCTTGCTTGATGAGGAGTTGAGCGACGGGAGCCCCTCCGAGGAAACCGATTGCCAGTTCCCTGGCCCGGGCAAGGAGCTGATCCTGGTCGACGAGATCGATGCATAGACCGATTTGTCTGGCTTCGGTAGCAGATACGATCCGGCCGCTTAGTGAGATTTCCTTGGCTCGTTGAAGGCCGACGATGCGCGGCAAGAGCCACGAACCGCCGAAATCGAGGGTCAGGCCACGCTTTGCGAAGATTTCCGAGAACCGGGCTTCGGGAGTGGCGATGACGACATCGCACGCCAGCGCCAGGTTCATTCCGGCTCCCACCGCCACGCCGTCGACGGCCGCGATCGTGGGTTTGGTTGTGCGTATCAGGGCGTTGGCTGCTGCCCCGATCCTTTGCATATACCGGTGGCGGGCCGCCACCCCCGGTCGAGAAGAGTCGTCTGACAGGTTTGCCCCGGCACAAAAGTTGCCGCCGGCGCCCGTGATAATGAGGATTCGTTGTGCCGACAGTTCGAATTCTGTGACGTGATGATGAAGTGTTTCCCATCCGTCGGGGGGGATCGCGTTCATCCGGTCCGGCCAGTCGATGGTCAGCGTGCGGATTTGATCGTCGTCATCGATGCGAATCATGTCTCCAAGTTACCCGGAGACGGTGAATGGGTTCGGCTTCTGGCCGGGGTGGAACCTGAACATGTTGGGCTCACTTAAGCTTTTTGGTCCTTTCTGCCGATAGTTGAGATACCACGTCGTCTCTGAGAAGAACCGATGTGGAGTGCTGGCACAAGACGCAATGGAGCGTGATCGCCGATCTCCTGCTCTAGAGCAATCTAGATTTCGGTGGACCCCCTCATTGGTCTCGTGATGTGCAGGGCAAACCCTGTCCCGGGGCGTGAGCGCGCTGTGAACGCCCCGGGACGGAATGCCCGCAGGACGTCATCAATTCTGTCACAGCTCGGCGTTACGTTTCCGTGATGTACGCATCAGTTTCATCAGTCGCTCTCAAAGGTGTTGAACCACAGCCGGTAAACGTCGAGGTCTTCATCGGACGGCCGGCCTCAACCCCCATGACCATCGTAGGTTTGCCAGACACGGCGGTTCGCGAAGCCCGCGAGCGAGTCAAAGCCGCCATTCTGGAATCGGGCTTCCGGTTCCCAAATGGACGGGTGATCGTCAACCTTGCACCCGCCGACCTGCCAAAGGTCGGTTCGGCCTACGACCTGCCAATTGCCATTGGGGTGTTGGTGGCGGCCGGATTGGTCCCGCCCCACGCGGCGGAGGTCGTCGCGCTGGGAGAGTTGGCTCTTGATGGGACGGTTCGGCCGGCTCGGGGCGGGCTCGGGGCGGGCCTTGTGGCGAAAGCGGCGGGCCTCCCGGCCGTGTTGGCACCCGATAGCGCGGCCGAAGCCGTCAGGGTAGATGGCGCCGATGTCCGGGCAGTCGGGTCTCTGGCGGAAGCGCTCGGCGTAATACTCAATAGTGACCCCGGGCAACCGATCCCGGTTCTGGGTTTGGGGAGCCGGCCGACGTGTGAATTGGCCGAGGTTCGGGGCCAGGCGCTTGGGAGGCGCGCCCTGGAGATTGCCGCCGCCGGCGGGCATCATTTGCTTATGTGGGGACCGCCAGGGTCGGGCAAAACGATGTTGTCTCGTTCGCTTCCGAGCGTGCTGCCCCCGCTCACGACGGTTGAGGCACTTGAGGTTGCGCAGATTTGGGCGGCCGGCGGTAGGGGCACTCCGAGCCGGGAGCAGCGCCCCTTTCGATCACCCCATCATTCAGCCACGCCCGCCGCTTTGATCGGAGGAGGAAGCGGCATTCCGGTTCCTGGAGAGGTCTCCTATGCCCACCACGGCGTCCTCTTCCTGGACGAAGTCGGCGAGTTTCCGGCCCAGCTTCTCAACCACCTGCGGCAACCTCTCGAGGACGGATCGGTGACGATTGCGCGTAAGGGTATTTCGGTGCGATTTCCGTCGAGGTTTCAGCTGGTCGGTGCCACCAATCCGTGCCCGTGTGGCTATCACGGGGATCCGCTGGTGGCGTGCGAGTGCCCAGCGTCGGCGGTTGCGAAGTATCGAAGGCGTTTGTCTGGCCCGCTCATCGACCGGTTTGACGTCCGGGTCTCAGTACCCCGGCCCGAACGAAACGAACTTCTTGGAGCGCCGGGGGAATCATCAGAGGTGGTAGCTGCCAGAGTGTTGACAGCCCGGAAACGCCAGGTCGACCGTGGTTGCATCAACCGGCTGTTGAGCCGACGGCGGCTCGACGAAATGGACTGGCACCAAGAAGCCAGGTTGCTCGTCGATCGGGCGTTTGACCAACTGGCGTTGACGGCACGCGGCTATGACCGGGTGCGGCGTGTCGCTCGAACGGTGGCGGATCTCGACGAGTCTGAGTCCGTTGGCCCCCGCCATGTGGCGGAAGCTCTCGGGTTTCGAGGAAACTGGTGAACCGTCGAGATGCTGCATTGCAGTTGGCCTACGCCCCCATGCATCCGGATCGTCGTCGGCAACTTTGTGTCGACCTGGGAGGCCCGGAAGGTGCCCTTCGCTCGATCTGGTCGGGAAAGGTGACGCTGCCTGAAGATGCGCTGGCTGCGACGCGAATACCCGCGGCCGAGCGTCGGGAGGCTCTGGCCGTCCGAGGAATCGGATTACGATTTTTGGGTGACCCCGACTATCCGCCAGGTCTGTCCGATTTGGCCAATCCACCATCCGTGTTGTTCACGCGGGGCTCCATGCCATCAGTGCCCGGTATCGCGATCGTCGGGACCCGGAGAGCCACCGGCTACGGGCTGAGATTGGCCGAGAGTTTCGGGCGGGCCATGGCTGGTGACGGTCGAACCGTGGTCAGCGGGTTGGCGAAAGGGATCGACGGGGCGGCCCATCGGGGTATGGTGGGAGCGGGCGGTCGGGGCATCGCGGTTCTCGGGAGCGGAGTTGACCGATGGTATCCGGCCGTGAATCGAACTCTTGGCGAGCAACTCCTGAAGAACGGATCTGTGATCTCCGAGTACCCGCCCGGTACGCGACCGTCGCCATGGCGCTTTCCTCCCCGCAACCGGATCATTGTTGGTCTGTCGGCGGTCGTGCTCATTGTAGAAGCCGGGATGCCGGGAGGGGCAATGATCACCGGCCGAATGGCCGCGGACGAGCATCGGGAGCTATTCGCGGTTCCGGGTGACATCGGTCGGCCTGCTTCGGTTGGATGCAATTTGTTGATTCGTGATGGAGGCTGGCCGGTTCTCGGTGTCGATGATCTGCGCGAAGCCGTCGACCGGATTCTCGGGCCGCCCGTCACGAAAACCCAGGCCGCCGAACATCCCCGATCGGGGATCGGGGTCCCCTCAGTGTCACCGTTGATTGCTGCATGCGACCCGGCCGGAACCCCCATCGACGAGTTGGCCAAGCGATGTCATCGGTCGGTCTCCGAAATTCTCGTTGCCGTTACGGAATTGGAACTCGCCGGGGTGGTGCGGGTTGAGGCGGGACGAGTCGTTCCTCAGTGAGGCTTGACATTCGTCCAGTTCCTGGCCACTATGCCATGCGATGAATATTGCTTGGTTTAGCGCGGACTATTTTTTTGGCCCTTCGGGGTCGAAGTAGTCGCGTTCAACCATCGCACGAGAACTTCGACCCCGAGCCGCTGGCTCGGGTTTTTTTTGCGCCGGGCGGCTCACATGGAAGGCAGCTCTAGATGACCGACAATCCAATCGTGATACCGACCTCGGTAGACGACACCCACATCAAGGAAATCGCTGCGTTGAAGCGGCCATCTCAGCTCAAACTTGAGATTCCCAACCGGTCCGAGAGTCTTGTTGCCGACTCTCGTCAGGCGATCGCCGACATTCTCCACGGTCGAGACACCAAGCGGCTTGTCGTGGTGGTCGGACCATGTTCGATTCACGACGTTGAGGTCGCCGCCGAATACGCCGACAAGCTTATGGCGTTGAGAACCCGCTACGCAGACGAGCTACTGATCGTCATGCGTACCTACTTCGAAAAGCCCCGAACCACGGTGGGGTGGACAGGATTGGTTTATGACCCACAACTGGACGGATCCGAAGATATCCCGACAGGTATCGAAGTGTCACGGCGTTTGCTTCAAACGATCAACGACATGGGCATGCCATGCGCAGTCGAGCTACTCGACCCGATCACTCCTCAGTATTTCGCCGACTTCCTGTCGTGGGCGGCGATCGGTGCCAGGACTGTTGAAAGTCAAGTTCACCGGCAGCTGGCGAGCGGTATGTCAGCTCCGATCGGCTTCAAGAACTCAACCGACGGTCGGGTCGACGTCGCCGTCCATGCCATGAAGGCGGCTGAGCGGTCCCATAGTTTCTTCAGCGTCAACTTCGAGGGCCAGCTCGCCATGGTGCGAACCAACGGCAACCCCGATACACATATTGTGCTTCGGGGCGGAGCCAGCGGTCCAAACTATGACACGGCGGCCGTGAAGGACGCGGTTGTTCGAGGCAAGGCGCACGGAATCGAGCGGCCGGTGATGGTCGATTGTTCTCATGGCAATTCGAAGAAGGATCACCGACGCCAACCGATCGTGGCCGATGAGGTGTTACGCCAGTTCAAGTCTGGCCAGAACGGCATCATGGGCTTGATGGTCGAGAGTCACATAAACGCCGGCCGGCAAGACTGGGCCCCGGATGTAAAACTCGACCATGGCGTGTCGATCACCGACGCCTGTATTGGGTGGGATGATACGGACGTACTTCTGGAGAAGGCTGCCAAAGTCGTTGCGGGTCGTTGACCCCATCGGCTGGGGCGGCGAGGATGAGGCAGTGGTCCAAATACCTGATCCGCCCGCCTGGGCGCTTGATTCCTTCGAACGGTACCTCGTTCGTCTAAAGGTCCAACGAGGATTATCACCTCACTCGATCGCCGCATACCGACGAGACATCAGTCAGTTCTTGGCCTTCTGTGACCGAGCGTCCATCCAATCCCTTGCTGAAATCGATCGGCGCTTCATACGACGTTTCCTGGCCTACCTCGACACGCTCGGTTATGCCCGGGGGAGTATTCGCCGCAAATCATCGTCGGTGAAGGGTTTCTTTGCCGATCTGGCTTTGCGTGGGGATATTCCCAGTAACCCCGCCCAGCAACTTGCCAGGACGAAGACTCCTCAGAGACTTCCCAAAGCGCTACCTCAGCGGGCGGTCGCCGAACTCATTGAGGCAATCGACGGCGACGAACCTGTCGAACTGCGTGATCGGGCCATCCTCGAAACGTTGTATGCCACCGGGCTACGGGTCTCCGAGTTGGCTTCGTTGACCACGTCCATCTTGGGTGCCGATACCGTGACCGTGCGCGGTAAAGGCAACAAGGACCGGGTTGTTCCGATCGGTGGACCGGCTGTGCGAAGCATCGAACGATGGATCTCCAAAGGACGCCCGCGGATGGTTGGATCGGTCGAGAACGAGGCTCTCTGGATAGGTATTCGAGGAAGATCCCTCGATCCACGCGGCATACGGCGTATCATCCAGCAACGTGCGGGAACCTTCCCGCATGCACTGCGCCACTCGTTCGCGACGCATCTCCTGGAAGGAGGAGCAGATCTACGAGCTGTGCAGGAAATGTTAGGGCACGTTGAATTGGCGACCACGCAGCTTTACACTGCGATAACTCGAGACCACCTCAAGGCGACATATGAGCGAAGCCACCCGCGGGCATAAGACATCCGAAGAACATGTACAGCAGATGTGGGTGGACTTCAAGTCCACGGCCTCGGAACGAGCCCGCGAGGGTCTCATCCTCCATTATTCACCACTCGTGAAGTTCGTCGCCGGTCGCGTTGGCGTCGGTCTGCCGAGAAGCGTCGAGCAGTCCGATCTGATCTCGTACGGCATCTTCGGACTCATCGATGCTATCGACAAATTCGATCTCGAGCGGGGATTCAAGTTCGAAACCTACGCCATCAATCGTGTCAAAGGTGCCATCCTCGACGAGTTGCGGGCCCTCGACTGGGTCCCGCGGTCGGTCCGAGCTCGGGCCAGGGAAATCGAACGCTCCCTCCAGGAGCTTGAGCACAAGCTGCAGCGGACGCCATCTGAAGAAGAGCTGTCTGACAAGATGGAGATGCCACTCACTCAGCTTCAGGACACGCTGGGTGAGATTTCATCCCTCGGGTTGGTCGCTCTCGATGAACTCCTTGGCCGCGATTCGGACTCGTCGTCGGTGGGTGACGTATTGCCTGATCCTCGCGGGATGACCCCGGAAGCTGCGTTCCAGGTCGAGGAGACCAAGCGGGTGGTTGCCGACGCAATCAACCGGCTTCCAGATCGGGAACGCCTCGTCGTAACGCTCTACTACTACGAAGGACTGACGCTCTCAGAAATCGGAGAGGTACTTGGGGTTACCGAATCGAGGGTCTGTCAGATTCATACCAAAGCGGTCATGAGCCTTCGTAACCGCATGGCCGTTACCAACTGAGCGACTCGCCCCCTACGGCTTCAGCTACACTTTCCCGGACTCGAACATGAGTCCTGCCCGAAACGGGTGGCAAATACACACGCACCGGTAGAACTTCCATTGGTCAGACAAAGTCTGCGGAAGGCGGTCTCCCCGCTGGCAATCCTGCCCATCGGTGCGGAGGAACAACCATAAGGAGCAGCATGTCTGTTGTCACAATCAAACAACTGTTGGAAGCTGGCGTCCACTTCGGTCACCGCACCCAGCGTTGGAACCCGAAGATGAAGCCCTATATTTTTGGCGATCGCAACGGGATCCACATCATTGACCTCCGCCAAAGCCTAGAAAAGGCCAACGAGGCGGCCGAGTTCGTCAAGAAGGAAGTCGCCGCCGGCGGAACCGTTCTGTTCGTAGGAACCAAAAAGCAGGTCGCAGGTGCCATAGCTGAGGCAGCCGACCGCGCCTCGATGCCGTATGTGAACTATCGCTGGCTCGGTGGCATGCTCACCAACTTCACCACCATTCAGAAGCGCATCTTCTACATGCGTGAACTGGAGCGTATGCACGAAACCGGTGAGTTTGCCGGTCGGCCCAAGAAGGAACGCCTCAAGCTCAGCCGTGAATACGAAAAGCTTCAGCGCAACCTTGGTGGCGTAGTGAATCTCAAGTCGATTCCTAACTGCTTGTTCATCATCGACATCAACGTCGAGGCGACGGCTGTAAAGGAAGCAAACCGGCTCGGGATCCCCGTTATCGCAGTGGTTGACTCAAACTGTGACCCGACTGGAGTCGACATCGTCATTCCTGGCAATGACGACGCCGTTCGGTCCGCGCAGCTCCTGGCCGGCATCATTGCCCAGGCCGCTATCGATGGTAAGCAGCTCGTTGGCAAGTCCGATATGGAAGAAATGACCGAAAAAGACGTCAGCTCAGAACCGACTGATGACGCCGCGGTAGAAGCATAGGAAACCGGTATGGCTGAATTTTCCGCTAAAGATGTACAGGAACTGCGGCAGGCAACGTCCGTTGGAATGATGGACGCCAAGAAGGCTCTGGTCGCCTCGGAAGGCGATTTCGACAAGGCAGTCACCTACCTGCGTGAGAAGGGACTGGCCGCCACGGCCAAGCGGGCCGATCGGGACGCTTCGGAAGGTTGCATAGGGAGTTATCTCCACAACCAGGCGGGACGAGATGTTCAAGGTGTCCTCGTCTACTTGTCGTCCGAGACCGACTTTGTCGCCAAGAGCCCGGAATTCGTCGAAACCGCTCGAGACATAGCGATGCATATCGCTTGGGGAAAGCCAGATTTCTTGACCAGGGAAGAAATTCCTGCAGAGGATCTCCAAAGCGAAGCCGACATCATCGCCAATCAGGCCAAGAATGAGGGTAAACCCGACACGGTCATCCCCAAGATCGTCGAAGGACGTCTGGAGAAGTACTACCAGGATCGGGTCCTGCTGGATCAGCCGTTTGTAAAGTCGGATAAGTTCGAAGGCACTGTTGGCGAATTGGTTCAGCAGCTAGCCGCCAAGATGGGTGAGAACATCACGATCAAATCCTTCTCCCGTATCGCCGTCGGCGAGAACTAGGAGCGCTCATGGAAGCTCGCCGGGTCCTCCTCAAATTGTCCGGGGAAGCATTTGCCGATGCCGAACTCGGATACGGGATTGATCCGGCGACGGTCCGGCGGGTAGCCAGAGAGGTTGCCGACGCCATCGAACAAGGAGTCGAAGTCGCCATCGTCGTTGGTGGCGGCAACATCTTCCGGGGCGTGTCTTCGGCTGCGGCGGGGATGGACCAGGCGAGCGCCGACTACATGGGGATGCTGGCGACGGTGATCAACGCCCTGGCATTACGCGACGCTCTCGAAAAAGAGGATGTCGAGACCCGGGTCCAGTCAGCCATCACGATGCAACAGCTCGCCGAACCGTACATTCGGCTTCGGGCGATCCGTCATCTCGAAAAAGGTCGGGTGGTCATCTTCGCGGCTGGAACCGGCAATCCGTTCTTCACGACGGACACTGCGGCTGCGCTCCGCGCGGCCGAGATCGGGGCGGACGAGGTTCTCAAGGCTACGATGGTCGATGGCGTCTATGACTCCGATCCGCGTATCAACCCGGACGCGGAATTCATTCATGACATCGGATACATGGAAGTCCTCGCTCGTGGCCTGAACGTCATGGACCTGACCGCCGTGACTCTGTGCAAAGAGAACAATCTTCCAATCAGGGTGTTTAGCCTTAGAGAACCGGGCAATATCACCAAGGTCGTGGCCGGAGCGGATCTCGGGACTCTGGTGCATTAGGAGCGCGCATGATTGACGAACTTCTGGCGGAAGCAGAACTGAAAATGGACGGTGCCGTCGAGCACGCCCAGCAAGAGTTCACCACTATTCGGACCGGTCGGGCCAACCCGGGCATTCTCCATCGGATCATGGTCGATTACTACGGTGCACCGACCCCCCTCCAACAACTCGCGACTTTTTCCGTTCCCGAACCTCGATTGCTGGTTGTTCAACCGTTCGACCGTGGATCGCTTCAGGAAATCGAGAAGGCGATCAGCAGTTCGTCTCTCGGGCTCAACCCTTCGAACGATGGAACGGTAATCCGGCTGGTATTTCCCCAGCTCACCTCGGATCGTCGTAAGGAGCTCATCAAGGTCGTCAAAGCCATGGCCGAGGATGGCCGGGTGGCGATTCGGAGCATTCGACGCGGCATCAAGGAAGATCTCGAAGCGCTTTCGGGCGAAGTGAGTGATGACGACATTCGACGGGCAGAGAAGCGCCTCCAGGATGCCACTGACCGCCACACGGCAAGAATCGACGAGCTCTTGGGTCACAAGGAGCAAGAGCTCCTGGAGGTTTAGCCAATGGCCGATAATTCCGATGACGACCTCCCCTGGGTAGGCGATGATGCCGACAAGACCGACCAGTTGAGCCTTGAGGAGATCGAACACGTTGCGGACCCGGGGCCCGGTCCCAGCGAGGTCCCACCCCCGGATGACGACTTCCTCGGCGCTGATGAAGGATTCGGGCCCGGATCGAATCCGCTCGATGAGTTTTCTCGGGACGACTATTTGGCCAAGACGACGACCGAATATCAGGACCTCGCCGAGGAGATTCGAAGGATCGAGACCGAGGCCGTTCAGATGCAAGCCGTGGCCGCCCCCTTGCATGGGATAGATTCGGGTGTCGTCGGGTTTGAGGATGTCACCGGGACCGTCGAAGTCCCGATTGAACGCACGAAACGGACCAGCGACCTTCCTGTACGAATCGTATCCGGGCTGGCGTTGGTGGCACTTCTTGTCGGTTCGGCCGTCCTCGGGGGTTGGTGGTTCGTGGCTTTCCTTAGCCTCGTCTCGATCGTTGCGGTCGGAGAGTTCTATTCGGCGACGCGAACCGCCGGGTATAAGCCAATTGCCTTGCTCGGACTCTTGGCGGCTATCGGTGCTCCAATCGCAGGCTTCCGTGCCGGACCGGGAGGCGTGGCAGGTACGGTGATGGTTTCGATCGTCGGGGTGCTCGTGTTTTACACGATGCTCATCCGTGCAGACCCACTCGACAATGCGGCCGTCACGATATTCGGAATTGTGTGGATTCCCGGCATGCTGGGCTTTGCGACGTCGCTCGCCAGAGTGGATGACGCCGCCCAACTCATCATCGGTCTGGTTCTGATCTCAGCGGCCGTCGACACCGGTTCGTTCTTCGCCGGACGTACGTTCGGCAAGACGCCTATGGCGCCTGTCTTGTCTCCGAACAAAACCTGGGAGGGCCTGGCAGGTGGCGCTGCGGGAGCGGTTGCCATGACGATGGTCATTTCGCTTCTCGACTACTTCTCCCTCTTTGAGCTGCCGGGCAGTTTGTGGCTTGGCCTGGCCATCTTCGTCACCTCGCCGCTCGGTGACATTGCCGAATCCATGATCAAGCGCTCGTTGGGCATCAAAGACATGGGATCCATTATCCCTGGACACGGCGGCCTGCTCGACCGGATCGATGCCTTGTTGTTCGCCGTGCCGATCGGCTATTACGTATTTCAAGCCCTCGGCTACCTCTAGGCCATGCCGGCCGAGCTGGTTGTTCTTGGTGCCACCGGTTCAATCGGCACTCAGACATTCGAGGTGGCTCGTCGACTCGACATTCCGGTGGTTGCCATTGCGGCGCGAGGCGGGTCGGAGGAGCTTTTCAACCTCGGTCTGACCTGGCCAGATGCCAAATTGGTGGTAGCCGCTGCCACCGATGATGAGCGGGTCAGGTTTACTGATGCGTTTGGCAAACGAGTTTCATTTGGTCCCGAGTCAGTCCAGGAAGTTGCCGCCACCCGCGAATCGGTTGTCATCAACGGGATTGTTGGGTCAGTCGGCCTGGCCGCATCGGTTGCCGCTATCGAGGCCGGCAATCGTCTCGGGCTGGCCAACAAAGAGAGCCTCGTCGCCGGTGGCCCAGTTCTCCTCGCTGCCAGGGCGCGTACTGGCGCCGAGATCATTCCCGTGGACAGCGAACACTCGGCCATCTACCAATGTCTGAAAGGTGAACGGGCCTCGGACGTGGCCAGGATTGTTCTCACTGCATCCGGGGGCCCCTTTCTGGGGCGATCTCAACGCGAACTCGAGACCGTAACTCCGGCTGAAGCATTGGCCCATCCCACCTGGGACATGGGCAAGAGGATCAGCATCGATTCGGCGACGCTCGTCAACAAGGGCCTTGAGGTAATCGAGGCACACTTTCTGTTCGATTTGCCCTTTGAACAAATCGATGTGGTGGTACATCCGCAGAGCATTGTCCATTCGTTGGTGGAATTTGTCGACGGATCTTCCAAAGCCCACCTGGGCGAGCCCGACATGCGCATACCGATTCAGTACGCGGTCACGTTCCCTCACCGGTCACCGGGCGGCCTGGCCCCGTTCGAACTGGGTGGCAAGACCTTGACGTTCCTGGAGCCCGATCGGGCCACGTTTCGGGCTCTCGATCTGGCGTATGAAGTTGGGAAGATGGGCGGCTCATCGCCGGCGGTATTCAACGCCGCCGATGAGGTAGCCGTGCAAGCGTTCCTGGAGGGACGGCTCAGCTTTCTCGGTATCGTCGACGTGATCGAGCTAACCGTTTCAAGAATGCCAACGGTCAACCTTGAGTCTGTTGCCGATGTTCTGGCAGTCGACGCCGAGGCCCGGTCTGTCGCGGACCAGTTGATTTCTCGGGCGTGTTAACCTGACATCAAGCTCAGATTGGAGATCTGGCTAGTGGGTGGTGTCATATTGATGATTGGCGGTTTGTTCTTCTTCGTGATGGCTCACGAAGCGGGTCACTTCATTGCCGCCAAACTGACCAAGATGAAGGTCACCGAGTTCTTTTTCGGGTTCGGGCCACGCCTCGTTTCGTTCGTTCGAGGCGAAACGGAATACGGAATCAAAGCCATTCCGGCCGGAGGGTACGTCCGGATTATCGGTATGAACCCGCTCGAAGAGGTCGCGGCAGAAGATGTCGGCCAAACCTACCGGGAAAAGAAGTTCTGGGAGAAGGCGGTCGTGGTGCTGGCCGGAGTCACGGTCAATATGGCGCTCGGATACCTGATTTTTTTTGGCGCGTTATTGGCGTACGGCAACCTGGTTGAGGCCGAACTGGTGCCTACCGTTTCAGCTGTTTCGGCCATCGAGGATGAAACAGCCAGTCCGGCTTTGGCTGCCGGCATCGAGGTTGGTGACAAGATACTTGCCGTCGCCGGCGTCGAGACCCCCGATTGGGACTCCGTGGTTGCGGCGATCTCGGATCGTCCAGGAGAAACTGTCGATATTCTGATCGATCGAGCCGGCGAAGAACTCACCCTGACTGCCACGTTGGCCACCCGGGAGCCGGTTACGGGCGATGCGCGTGGCTTCCTGGGCGTTTCACCGTCGGAGATGGTTCCGGAGGTTGGTGTGATCGAAGCCGTCGGTTTGGCCGGCCGCCAAACCGTTGGGCTGGTTGGCCTGAGTTACGGTTTCTTGTGGGACATGGTCAGCAACCTCGATGGTCTCGCGAAGGTGTTTGTAGGAGGACAGCTGGCTCAAGAGTCGCGTCCGGTGTCGATCGTCGGGATCGGACAAATTGGTGCTCAAGCCGGGGATACGATTGGGTGGAGCACGATTGTCCTCTTCCTTGGATACATCAACGTGGTACTTGCCGTGATGAACGCTCTGCCCCTCTTTCCACTCGACGGAGGGCACTTTGCTGTGGCGCTGTACGAGAAGGTATTCAAACGTGAGGCGGATATCCGAAAGCTCATGCCGGTGGCGGCGGTGGTGCTTGGATTGTTCATCTTCATCGGAATCGTGTCGATTTACCTTGATGTCGTCGAGCCGATTCAGTTCTGATGTTTGAACGTCGTATCACCCGTCAGATTTCGGTCGGCAATGTACCGGTCGGTGGCGGATCCCCGGTCAGCGTTCAATCCATGACGACTACCAAAACTGCCGACGTCGACGGTACCCTCGCTCAGGTGTACGCATTGGCCGGCGCCGGTGCCGACATCGTGCGGATTACCTGCAACGACGTTGAGGCTGCTCAGGGTCTGGCCGAAATCGTTCCGCGTTCGCCGGTGCCGATCGTTGCCGATATTCATTTCCAACATAAGCTGGCGTTGGCCGCCCTGGAAGCCGGCGTCGCTGCGCTCCGTCTGAATCCGGGGAACATCCGCAACGAGACTCACATCAAGACCGTTGCCAGAGCCGCCAAGGATCGCGGCGTCCCGATCCGGGTCGGCGTAAATGGTGGATCGCTCGATAAGGATCTTCTCGATAAGTATGGCAGCGCCACCCCGGAGGCCTTGGTGGAGTCTGCCCTCAAGGAGATCAGATACCTCGAAGACGTCGACTTTACGGACATCAAGATTTCGGTGAAGCACAGCCATGTACCGTCGATGGTCGCCGCCTATCGGCTGCTTTCCGATGCCGTGGATTACCCCTTGCATTTGGGGGTGACCGAGGCCGGCCCCCTCCCGGGAGGGATCATCAAGGGTACGGCCGGGATCGGAACGCTTCTCAACGAGGGGATCGGGGACACCATCCGCTTTTCTCTCACGGCCGACCCCGTCGAGGAAGCCAAAACCGGTCGAGCACTGTTGGAGTACCTGGGCCTTCGCGAGCGCAAGGGTCTTGATCTCATTGCTTGCCCGTCGTGCGGGAGAGCTGAGGTTGACGTCATCGATGTCGCCCGTCGCGCTCAAGCGGCTCTCGAAGCTGAAAACTTGCCCATTCAGGTGGCCATCATGGGCTGCGTCGTGAATGGACCAGGGGAGGCTCGAGAGGCTGACCTCGGCATCGCGGCCGGTCGCGGCAAGGGTCACATGTTTATCAAGGGCCAGGTAGTCAGGGTGGTCCCCGAGGACGAGATGGTCGAGGCGCTCGTGGACGAGGCTCGCAAACTCGTCGAGCAGGGAGTCGAGGCCAGGTTGGCGGCCGCAGATGCCAACGCCGAGCAATTGAGCCGGCTGGTTCGCGAACAACTTGTCGAGATCCAGGGCGACGCCAACGATGCTGCTTCGAAGAGAGCCCGGGTCGCCAAGGTGGCGTCCAACTAGGAACCAACCAGGGGCTTCCGGTGGGTCGGCTAACCTCTGCCGGAACTCACGAGGAGACGAATTCTGCGCTGGTCACAGGCCTTCATCCCAACGCTACGCGACGATCCAGCCGAAGCTGAGGCGGTAAGTCACAAGCTGCTCATCCGAGCCGGGTTTGTCAGACAGCTCATGGCTGGCTCGTACTCGTTGTTGCCGCCTGCCATGCGGGTTCGTGCCAAGATCATGCAGATCATTCGAGAAGAAATTGACACTATTGGAGGTCAGGAGTTTCTGCTACCGGTGTTGCATCCGGCCGAACCGTGGCAACAGTCAGGTCGTTGGGACCTGATCGGGGATGAACTGTTTCGCCTCAAAGACCGCAAAGAAGCCGACCTCTGTCTGGCGATGACCCACGAGGAAATCTTCACAACTCTGGCCCTTGAGCTGAGCTCCTACAAGCAGTTGCCCCAGGTCTGGTACCAGATTCAAACGAAGCTGCGAGACGAACCGCGTCCTAAGTCCGGTGTGCTGAGGGTTCGAGAGTTCACAATGAAGGACTCATACTCATTCGATCTCGATCAGGCGGGGCTCGACGGGGCGTTTGCCAATCACTACACCGCATATCAGAGAATCTTTGCCAGGCTTGGACTGTCGGCGGTCCCCGTCGAAGCCTCGTCGGGGATGATGGGTGGGGCAGGTTCCGTCGAGTTCATGGTCCGGTCAGATGCCGGAGAAGATTGGATTGTGGTCTGCCCAACCGGTGACTACTCCTCAAACGTTGAAACGGCTTCTGCGGTCCTTTCCCCGGTCGAAGATCCCACTCCGGCGGCGCTTGAGAAATTCGCCACCCCCGGCGTCAGAACGATTAAGGGACTTGAGGCATTCGAAGGCGGAGCGGCCGCGAATCGCCAAATCAAATCGCTGTTCTATGTTGTCGATTCCGACCTGGTCGTCGTTCTCATGCGCGGTGATCACAGCCTGGTAGAGCAGAAACTCCTTGACGGACTGAGCGTGGTTGAGGCAAGGCCGGCGACCGCCGACGAGATCTTCGCCGCTGTTGGCGCTCATCCCGGAAGCTTGGGGGCTGTCGGTGTCGAAGGGTTCCGGATCGTCGCCGACCTGGCGTTGAAGAACCGGGGGGGAATGACGACTGGAGCCAATGAGGACGATTTCCATTTCCGCAACGTCGACATGGACCGGGACATTCACGTTGACGACTGGCTCGACTTGCGCGAAGTGCTTGCTGGAGAACCGTGTATCAATTGTGGAGCACCTCTCGACGTTGAGAAAACCATTGAGATAGGCCACATCTTCAAGCTTGGAACCCGCTATTCAGAGCCGTTTGGTGCCACGGTGCTCGACGAAAATGGCAAGTCACAGTCGATATTCATGGGCTCGTACGGGATCGGCGTTGAACGTAACATGGCGGCGATCGTAGAAGCCAACCACGACAGCAAGGGCATTATCTGGCCGGTGAGTGTGGCGCCCTACCAGGTCGTGATAACCGTTCTCCGCCCTGAAGACGCTGATACCCTCGGCGCGGCGACCCGCGTGTATGACGAACTCCGACTGGCGGGCGTTGAGGTAATCCTTGATGACCGTAACGAACGCCCTGGGGTGAAGTTTGCCGACGCCGAACTGGTTGGTTTCCCGCTGAGAATCACGGTTGGACCGCGCGGGGTTGAGTCTGGCTTCTTTGAACTGGTGACCAGGGCGACCGGCGAAATCGAGGAAGTCTCGGTTGGCGACATTGTGGGCGTGACGCGAGACCGGTTGGTTGGCTCCCCGCAGTGATCAACCGGGGTGATCCGGTCTGGAAGGCTTCTGATATACTCTTTTCCATACATCTTGGACGCTACGGACGAAAGTGGGCGCCCCGCCCGCTTTTCTTTATGCTCCAAATGAGGAAGATACGTCGGACAAAGACGGCGTGGAGGCCAACGTGAGTGATGCTCCGAAGGAGCTATGGGAAGTGATTAGTGCCTATCTAGAGGCAGAACGGATCGAACTCGACGACCTTGAGTTGTTGGGTGGTCAGTCGCGCAAACGTTTGCGGGCAACGGTTGACGTGCCGGGTGGATTAGATGTCGATACGCTCGGCGAACTCACGGCCGGGATTTCCCGTATTCTGGATGAGCACGACGTCATAGTTGGAGGCTACGACCTGGAAGTCAGCTCACCGGGTCTGGAACGAAAACTCCGACGTGCCGAGCAGTTCAAGAAGGTGATCGGGAAAGAAATAACGGTCAAAACCCGATTAGAAGTCGATGGCCAACGACGCCATGATGGTGTCCTGATAAGTGCAGCGGATGGAAATTTTGAAATGAATATCAACGGGGAGGCCCGGACGGTCGGTTATGACCAGGTCCTCTCCGCCCGGGTGGTGTTTGTCTGGCCGCAGACCACCATGCCGGGCCAGAAGACGCAGGAGGACAGCGCATGAAGATGGATCAGGCAGTGATGGACGCGCTGGATTTGGTCGCGAGCGAACGTGGTGTCGCCGTTGAAACGATTCTCGACGCGCTCGCCAACGCGCTCGTTTCCGCGTACAAGCGCTCACCAAGTGCCGCCGAAGAAGCCCGGGTTGTGATTGATCCCGACAGTGGCGACATTGTGGTGTATGCCCAGGAACTCGACGAAGAGGGCAATGTTACCGACGAGTGGGTCGACACTCCGGACGATTTCGGCCGGATAGCCGCCCAGACCGCCAAGCAAGTGATCTCCCAACGCCTCCGTGAGGCGAAACGTGATCAGGTATTCGATGTGTATCAAACCCGCGAAGGCGATTTGATCACCGGCATTGTGCAGCAAGTCGACCATCGGTACTCGATTCTCGATCTTGGCGATGCCGAGGCTCTTATGCCTGGCTCGGAACGTATCCCGTACGAGCGGCTTGAGCGTGGCAACCGGGTAAAGGCGATCATTATTGAGGTTCGTAACGATGCCAAAGGTCCCCAAATCATTGTCAGCCGGTCTCATCCGGACTTCGTTCGCAGGATGTTGGAACTCGAGGTTCCAGAACTCATGGACGGGACGATTGAAATAGTCGCCATCGCCAGGGAACCAGGGCATCGCACTAAAATCGCCGTCAAGAGCAACGACCCGAAGGTGGACCCGAAGGGCGCTTGCGTTGGTGCTCGGGGTGCCCGGGTGCGCCAGGTCGTCAATGAGTTGCGAGGCGAAAAGGTCGATGTTGTCGAGTGGCGCGAAGACATCGGGCAGTTCATCGCCGAAGCACTCGGACCTGCCAAGGTTCAACAGGTGAATATTTCCGAAGAGGACAAGATTGCCACTGTGATCGTGGCCGATCATCAGCTTTCACTTGCCATCGGCAAAGAGGGACAAAACGCCCGTCTGGCCGCACGGCTGTCCGGCTACAAAGTTGACATTCAGTCCGATCAACCCGCCCCGGTGGAAGGTGCCGAGTTGGCGTCGGCGCCCGCCGCGTCGGATGACATCGTTCAAGGTGCCTCCGAAGACGTGGCGTCTTCCTCGTCGGATGACACCATTCAAAGCGCGTCGGATGACGCCGTTCAAGCAACGACAGACGGGGACGCTGAGGAGTAATGGCTAAAGCACGAATTTACGAAATTGCCCGGGACCTGGGTCTCGATTCGAAAGATGTACTGGCCAAGGCCGAGGAGCTCGGACTTGCGGTGAAGAC
>JAHEDI010000015.1 GCA_024641305.1 bacterium
CTGCATCCTCCGGTCGCCAACAGCACAGGGTGTCGGGACTTGGCACAGTGGCGCCCTCACGCACAGGTATGGTCTTAGGTTGGTGTGCTTCGCTTACGACCAATCACCGGCAGCTCGGCACGGTTGGTCCGTTCTATTTGCGGTGACCGACGACCAAGGCGGTGGCAATCCACCCTCCGATCGTCCAAATACCAAGTACGAGGTATGAGGTGCCGACTCCGGTTACCAGCCCGCTGCTGAGCGCGTCTCTTATTACCTGGGCCATGTGGTAGAAGGGCAGGACCCGGTGGACCGCGGCCAGCCAGTCGGGGAATTGGGCGATCGGTACGATGATCGGTGAGAACAACAGCACGAAGAAAATGATCATGTTGGCGATGAAGTTGATCACCATCGGGTTCTTGATGGCGTGTGCCATCCCGAATCCGACTGAGGTGCACATCAGCGAAGTCAACAGCACGGCAGGTACCAGTAGCCATGAAACCTGCAGGTCGACCCCGTAGTACCAGACTCCGACACCAAGTGAGGTGGCGAATCCGGGTAGTGCCATGAGCGTGAATACTGTGAAGGTCGAGGCGGCGGCGGCCAGGCGCGGGACAGGCAGTGACCAGATGAAGTCATAGGTTTGGGCGATCCGTTGCTGTCCGACCATTTGGGGGACCATGACCAACCCCATGGGGATCAAACCCAAGGCGGGCACTCCGGTGGCGATGAAGGCTTTGGCGACCTCGGGTACGTCGCCGAGGTAGAAGCCATACATGACCGCCGCCCCCGCCCCCATGAGCACCTGGATGACGATGCCGATCGTCAGCCACTGACCGAGGCCACGCACGTCAAACCGCAGCATCATCAGATAGGAGCGGGACCACCGTCGCAGGCCCGTCTGGACCACGGTGGCGTTTCCAAAAGCGCCGGATTGGACGTTGGTGGCCATCAGTCCCTCCGTCCTACGACCCAGGCCGCTACCACCACCGAAGCGACCGTGTATGCACCCAGCACCAGATAGGAGATTCCGACATTGGTGACCAATCCTTCCGTCAGGCCACCCCGCATCACGACCGCCATGTGATAGAAGGGAAGCCCGAGGTTCACGGTGGCGAGCCAGTCGGGCAAATTCTCCGGCGGGAAGTTGATGGGAGCGAAACCGAGGATCACGAAGATCACCAGCGTGGTGATGAGCTGGGTGATCATCGGTTTGCGGATGGCATGCGCGAAGGCGTACCCCACCATGGTGGCCGTTACGATGGTCAGCAGCACCGCCGGGACGATCGATAGTGTGACCTGTAGTGGCAGGTCGTACCGCCAGTTGGCGATGAGGAGCGCCGCCACCATGCCGGGCAGGGCGATGACGCTGTTGACGGTGACCCAGGCGACCGCTTGGGTGGTGCGTGGTACCGGCAGTGACCACATAAAGTCGTAGGTGCCGGCCGTCTTGTGGTTGGCGACCAGTTGCGGGCCCATAACCAGCCCGACGGTGATCAGGGTCACCACCGTCACACCGGTCGAGAGGTACAGAGCGGCGCGAGTCGGCATCTGGTCTGACAAGAGCCCGACCCCGAGAGCGAAACCACCCCCAATCACGATCTGTATGGCCACGATGAGGGGGAGGAGCATCCGAAGCGACGTCAACTCCCAGCGGGTCATCATCATGTAGCTCTGCAACCAGTGACCGACACCCGCATTTACTGTGAAGGGAGTGGCCTCGACGGCTTGTGGGGCCGTCACGCTTGCACCTCCCCGCCCATGTCTTCGGACACATGGCCCGTCATCCGGATATAGACGTCTTCGAGAGTGGTGGCGGCCAGGGCATACTCCTCCGCCTCATCCAGCCTCATCAGTTCTTGGGCCCAACCGATGGCGTGGGCGGAGTCGGCTTCACTGATGGCGGCCATCACGTTGTTGCCGACCCGGGTGTGATGGTGCACGAACGCCGGCATCTCCGGTGTGGCGTGACCCGGGACCATCATGAGCTGCAATCGCATGCGGCCACGATCCTCGGACTTAAGCGAGGACGGGGTTCCCTCGGCAATCAGTCGGCCGTCGTTGATGATTGCCAAACGATCAACCGATTTCTCCGCTTCCAACACATTGTGGGTCACCAGAAACACCGACGCCCCACCGTCACCCAGGCGACGGATCTGCTCCCAAAGCAACCGGCGGCGCCGCGGGTCGACATCGTTGGTTGGCTCGTCCAGGATCACCACCCGACCCGGCCACACGGTCACCATCGCGAAACCGACCAACCGTTTGATACCCCCGGACAGTCTCGCACCCATCGTGTCGCGCCACTCGCCGATGTCGAGCGCCTCGATCATCTCCTCCGACCGTTGCCGCACAGTTACAGGATCCCCGCCCCGGATCATCCCGGTAAGTGAAATCACCTGGTGAGGCTTGAACGAATCGATCGGCATCTGAGCCTGGGGGAGGTACGAACAGAGCTGGCGGGCCGCATCGGGATCCTCGACCAGGTCATAAGTCCCCAGCGTGAGGCTTCCCGACGATGGTTTTAACAGTCCGATCACCTGCTTCACCAGCGTCGTCTTGCCCGCCCCGTTGGGACCCAGCAGGCCGTACACCTCACCCGGCCGCACCTGAAGCGTAATGCCATCGTTGGCGCGCAGCTCTCCAAACACCTTGGTGACCTGCTCCGCTCTAAACGTCCAATCGTCCACCGGCTAACTCCTTTCGCCCCGGCCGGGCCTAGCGCTCTTCGACCCGGCGAGCCATCAGCGCCCGGGCCACGACGTACAAGAACCCGATAACACAAAGCCACTCGAACCAGCGCCCAAACGCCGTGTAGACGGTTGCCACGTGCCTGACGGGAACTTGGGCGACCATCGTCCGGTCGGTGGTGCCGAAGAAATCCGTCTGCGCCAGGGTCCGTCCATACGGGTCGACAGACAAAGACAACCCCTCATCGGTCTGTCGCGCGACGGACATGCCGTTCTCGATGGCGCGGAACACGGCCATGTGACTGTGGATCGGGTCGATCTCCAACCAGTCTGCACTGGGAACCAACATCAGACCGGCACCGTCCTGCCCGGCCTGTTGGATGACCGCCGGAAAGTCCATGTCCCAGCAAATGACGCCCGAAAGCACACCGAAAGGTGTGGATACGGTTTGCAGCGTACCGTCCCCGCGCAGGCTGCCTTCCATCATGTTGCCGCCGTACTTGACGTGCTCGAAGGCGATCGTTCCGGTCGGATCGATCAACAGGAGTTTGTTCTCTACCGGCTGCTCCGCATCGGCGTACTGGGTGAAGAAAGGGACCGCCAAGTAGATGCCATGCTGACGGGCGACTTCCTGGGCGCGCGTGAGAAGAGAAGCGTCGTCCGAGGCGTCCCCGATGCCCGCTCCTTCGGGCCAGAGGACCACCTGGGCGCCCGCCGCAGCCTCGCGCACGGTTTCGTCGAAATAGGCATCCCGAAGGGACTGCACCTGTAGTCGGGCAGCCGCCGTACCCCAGGTGTCCGACACCCGCTCGACCAACGAATGATATGACTCGACGGTGACCCCGGCCACCCGGACCGTTTCAGCAGAGGGCGCCACGTTCAGCCGCAGATAGCCAAAGACCAGAACAACGGCGAGCACAGCCCCGAAAGACACCAATCCCCTCAGGGTCTCCCGGCTCCGACTCCGGTTCTCCCAAACCCAGTTGGCGATCGAAGCGAACCATCCCATCAGGAACGTGATGCCGATCATGCCGGTCACCGAAGCGAGCTGCATGAGCGGCAGATTCCCGTACTGGGAAAACCCGGTTGAACCCCAGGCGCCCAACGGGTTGGTATGGATATTGATGAATTCGAGGGTTGTTGCTGCCAGCGGGTAAACGAACGCGGCAGAGAACCCTCCGAAACGGCGGCTGAGGAGGCGATCGACGAGGTAGGGCAATGTCCACAGCAGCCCGTACATAGCGGCGAGAATCACAGCCGTCTGCGCCGACCACTGCGACCACCAGACGGGTCCAAAACCGATCAGCCACGCTGTGTAGCAGGCGGCGAAAACGAGAAGGAACCCACGCCCGACTTCGTGATCGCGGGCGTAGCGGATAATGAGTACCGGCCCAATCCAGGCGGCCAGCGGAGCGAGCCAATTCCCCATCGAGAATCCCACCAGCAGGCTTCCGGTCAGCAGTATGACCAGGGACAGTCCCGGTCTCGATGCGCGCATCTCGGGTCTGGTCCGTCCCGCTGAGCCATTGGGAGGGGTCGCTCTCATGGTGCAAAGTCCTTTCGTGCCGGTCTCGAGCCGGTCCTAAACATGAGCACTGCCGGGGCGGGTTCCCCCAGCGGTTGGTAGCGTCGTTGCCGGTCTCTAGATCAAATGCCTCGCTCCATCTCCCGGCGAATCTCGTTCTCCGTGATCGAGCCACGGAAGTACACGTTCCACCCGTGGAGCGCCAAGCCGAGTCCCCACCCCAGGATTGTCCAGAATGGGTAGTTGTCCTCACCTCTCCCTTGAGACAGCCAAGTGATCACAAGGAACGCGTTGACGACCAGGTACACCAACAGGTGAGTCCTGAAGGTCCTCTTCGCCTTTACTCTCTTGATAGCGGCCTCGCGGGTCGTCTCTTGCTCGTCCATGGTCTGCCCTCCTCTGTCGATCGATAGATGACATAGATTGCGCTTCCTTCAGGGCTCTGCTGACAGGCAAAGAATGCGGACAGGTCACTCCACGTAGGTCCTCGGTTCCCGAGATCGCCCGGTCGGGCCGACGCGGTCCGCTGCTAGACACCTCAGTGAGCGTTGGTTCGTCAAACATCGAGGGACCCCGGCGGAATGAACCCTGCTTCGTAGGCCATGGCGACCGCTTGGACCCGGTCTCGGGCTCCGAGCTTGGTCAGGATGTGGGACACATGGGATTTGACGGTGGACCCACCTACGAAGATGCCTTCACCTATCTCGGCGTTGGTCAAGCCCCGAGCGATGCAAACAAGAACCTCACGTTCGCGCTCGGTCAGAAGGTCGATCCGATCACGTATCTTCTGGTCCACGGGACGCTCGGCGACGACGCGTTCAATGAGCATGCGGGTGACGGCTGGCGCGAGCATGGACTCCCCCTTCGCCACCATCCGCACAGCATGGGCGAGTTCGTTCGGTGGGAGGTCCTTGAGAAGAAACCCGCTCGCACCAGCGTTCAGCGCGGCATACACGTACTCATCGTCCCGAAAGGTCGTCAGAACCACAATGCAAATCGGATGGGTCGCGGGCAGGGATGTGATGGCTTCCGTGGCCTGAATTCCGTCCATGCGTGGCATACGAATATCCATCAGCATGACGTCGGGCTGCAGCTGGCGGGCAAGAGCGATCGCTTCGATGCCGTCTGACGCCTGTCCTACCACTTCGATGCCTGGCTGGTTGGCGAGAATCGTGGCGATACCGGTACGAACAAGCTCTTGGTCGTCGACAATCGCAACGCGGATTGTCACTCGGATACCCCAATCGGAATCCGCGCCTCGACTCGGAACCCACCAGCCGGTATCGGGCCAGCACTGACTGTGCCGCCAAAGGTTGAGACTCGCTCCCTCATCCCGATGAGCCCCCTTCCAACATGGTTTCGGACTACTGCCGCGCTTCCCAATCCGTCGTCCTCCACCAGGACCGTCACACCATCACCGCTGCGTCTTACGCGAGCCGTTACGGCAACGCCCGGACCACCGTGAGTCAAGGCGTTGGTAAGCGCCTGCTGAACAATGCGGAACACAGTCAGAGAAGCGTCCTCGGGGATGTCGGCGAACGGCTCAGCGAGTTCGAACGCAATGGGTAGCCCTACCTTGCGAAAGTCCTCCACAAGCCCTGACAGGTCGGAGATTCCCGGGGCAAGCCCTCGAGTTACCCCAGCGCCGTCTCCGGCAGCGACGATGCGACGGATCTCGTCGAGCGCCCCACGTCCAGCGTGCCGGATCGTTATGAGCGACTGTCGTGCCAGGTCGGGCCGGGTATCGAGGACTTCTTCGGCAGCGCCTGCCTGAACCACGATGAGGCTCATCGTGTGGGCCAAGACATCGTGAAGGTCGCGAGCGATCCTCGCACGCTCTTCGAGCACCCCTCGTTCTGCCCGTTGCTCCTGATCGCGTTCAAGGAGGGTGGCGCGATCTTCGAGCGCAAGTTGATACTGGCGTCGGGTGTGGGCGATCTCTCCGAAGACTCCGAATCCGAACCAGTTGATCGCCATGATGGCCACGACAAAGACCGGGGCGTGTCCGAGGAGTAACCCAGCGGAGAACCCGATGGCAACGACGGCGACCGCCACCCAGCGACTGGTGTTCGCGGCCGGGCGAGGAGCGTAGGCACCCACGGTGTAGACGGTGATGAGGGCGGTCAACTGAACGCCCGTTACCAACGAATAGCCCAGAAGGAATCGGCCGAAGAACCCGATTGCACTGATGAAGAAGACGGGAATTGGGTTTGTGCGACGCCACGTCAGCGGCAGAACGGCAATGAGAAGGAATACGAGAGCGAGTATGTCGGGGTCCCGACCCGAGATCTGGTCGTTGAACCGGAACGGGAAGACCAGGTCTTCGAGGACCGAGATAATCAGGAGAGCGACCATGAAGGCGACGTCAAACGCCGGAGGGTGGGGAACCTCTAGACGGCGAACCTTGGACACCTCCCGATCATATCGCGTGGCGGCCTGAGGTGGCGACGGCTTTGGAGAGGGTACCTCCGGCCGCTTTTTCCTCAGACCAAGATCGGTGT
This sequence comes from bacterium, assembly GCA_024641305.1. Lineage (GTDB taxonomy): Bacteria > Actinomycetota > Acidimicrobiia > Spongiisociales > JAENVV01 > JAENVV01. The sequence continues at coordinate 6,696 of JAHEDI010000015.1, forward strand.
CAAGCATGCCGCGGACCGGGTGTCACTCGAACGTACCGCCCTCGATGTCGATGCGCGGGATCCACTCGAGCCATCGGGGCAGGTACCAGTTGCGATCACCCAATAATGCCATCGCCGCCGGGACCAGGACTGACCGGACGATGGTCGCATCGAGAACGACGGCCACCGCCAACCCGACCCCCATCTGCTGGAACATCACCAGCGACCCCGCCGCGAATCCTCCGAATACGCCCACCATTATCAGGGCGGCACCGGTGATGATCGACCCCGTCGATCCAAGCCCAAAGGCTACCGAACCGGTGTTGTCGCCAGTGCGATCGTAGTTCTCCTTGATCCGGCTGAGCAGGAAAATGTGGTAGTCCATCGAAAGCCCGAACAGCACAGTGAAGAGGAACATCGGGACCCATGCTTCGATAACATCGGTCTGTCGGAAGCCGAACAGATCCGCACCGATACCGCGCTGGAACACCAGCACGAGAATCCCGTACGCGGCCCCGACCGACAGCAGGTTCATGACTATCGCTTTCAACGGCACCACAATCGATCGGAAGATCATCGTGAGAAGTACGAAGCTCAGACCGAGAACAAAGACGAAGATCGCCGGGCTGTGGCTCCCTATGACCGTCACGTAGTCGAGAATCCCCGCCGCTCCGCCGGTCACCAGCGCTTCTGCCCGGGTACCCTCGAAAGCGTCTGGGAGTACATCGTTGCGTAACGTCCGCACGGCTGTACGGGCCTCAGTGGTGGAGGGGTCGAGTTTCGTGACCACGGTGAGTACCGCAAGTCCGTTGCCATCAGCAACGGCAGTCGTGATGTCACCGTAAAGGGGATCTGTGCCCAATTGCGCGGTCAATTCGCCAATGGCACCTGCTACGGAAGGCGAGGTCACGTCTGGCGCGGTCACGACGATCGTCGTGGTGACCGTCCCCGTGTCGAACTTCTCGTTCAGGGTATTGAAAGCCCGCACCGAAGGGCTGTCCTCTGGAAGCGATCCAATGAAGTTCTGCCCGGTCTCAAGCGTAAGGATCGGTGCCGCCGCAGCGAGCATTACGATCGCTGCCAGGGTGATCCAAACCCGCGGACGAGCCGTCACGGTATGGGTCAACCGCTGCCAGAATCGGCCGCCGCCCTCGTGGTAATGCGTGCGACTGGTGAACGGGACCCGTAGCCTGTTGACTCGGTCACCGAGGATTTGGAGGATCGCTGGTAGCGCAGTGACGGCGGCGAGGCCGGTTGTCAGCACGGCCAGGATCGCCCCAATACCCAGACTCCGCATGATCGTGTCAGGCATGTACATGAGGCCCGTCACGGCGATAACCACAGTCATTCCGGAGAACACCACCGCTCGGGCAGCGGTCTGGGCCGAGCGGACAATGGCATCCGATACGTCATGCCCCTTCGCCCGTTCCTCACGGAAGCGTTGCACGATGAAGAGTGAGTAATCGATACCCACGGCCATACCGACCATCACGAGCATGTTCACGACGAAGAATGAGAGGTCGAAGGTCGAGCTGACCAGCCCGGTCAGCCCGAAGGCCAAGACGATCGCCATGACGGCCAATAGCAAGGGAACGAGTGCTGCAACCACGGCGCCAAACACGAACACGAGAATGACCATCGCTGCGGGGATACCGATCAACTCGCCTTTTGCAAGTGTCTCCTCAGCGAGCAGATTGAACTCGGCGCTGATGGATCCGTTGCCAATAGTCATGAAGTCGAAGGAAGTCGAAGGACCCATCGACGTCAAGAGCTCGACGACCGGTGCGGCGTTGTCGATTGCGTCGACCGGATCCCCCACGAGGTCGGTCACGATAAGGGCGGTATGCCCGTCTGCAGACACCAAGCCGGGGACCCCGTCGAGGTAACTGACCGCCCCCGCCACGGTTTCGATGGCACGGAGACGGGTAACGAGGTCACCGACCGTCTGGCCAAACAGTGGGTCATCGACTGTTAGGTCCACCGACTCCACGAGCACGAATTCCCGTGCCACATCGACGATCTCCAAGTGTTCCTTGATCAAGTCGTCGGCTCGCTCCGACTCCGTAGCGACAGTGAGCGAGCCCTGATCGGTGGTCACAAGATGACCAGCCATGAAGACGGCCCCCACCAGGACGATCAACCATAAGCCCAGCATTCGCCAAGGGTGCCGAGTGGCTAGTGCCGCGGCTCGGCCGGTCATCCCGAGGGATCTCTCCACTAGTCTCCTCCTCCAAGGATCTCTGAAGGCAACGTATCGGAGGACGGTCTCGACGTCGTCGGCCTCCCGACGGTTTTTCGAGTCCCCCGATCGGGGGATACCGACTTTCGACGGGCTCGCAGGTCGTTGCTCGAAACAGTTCGGGCAGCGCAGACCGGCGGCCCGATCGGGATGGATCACGGGTTTCGCCTTTGACCGGCTGCGATGACCCTTTCGAGCGTGTTGATCTCATGTCGGCGAGACGACTCGCGCCGGGCCAACCGCGGTTTTGCAGCTTCTTCGGACTGGGTCGTAGGTAGGGCGCACGTCGGGATACTCGCGTCACCGGTCGGACCATCCGTCCGGCCAGGGGATTTCGTTGTTGTAGGAGAATCGAGGCCGGCGCCATCTATGCGGCCATAACATCCCGATCTGTCGAGTTGGAAAGTCGGCGAGGGTTGCGGTGATGTCCCGGAGGCCGGCTACCAGGGCTTGATGTCGTCTTTGGCGAGAGGGTGGCGCTGGCGGTCGCTCCCTGGAATGTTGTCGGTGCTCTTGCCGGGTACCATTGTTGGGTTTGCATGCCCGTTGCTGGTTCGCCCGGGTGTTCAATGGGACTTTCGGCCTTGCACGCCCCGATCGAGACCTTCTAGTTTCGGGACCACGTTGGGGGTAGGGTCGGCCATGGGTCACGTCCGATATCAGGAGAGCTGTGATGGCAGAAAATGACAGATGGGACTCCGAGTTTGATGTGGTTATTGCTGGCGCCGGCGGGGCGGGGCTGGCTGCGGCAATAGAAGCGGCGGAAGCCGGAGCGAGGACCGCCGTCTTTGAGAAGCAGGGGAAGATTTGGGAGTCTTCCACGGCTATCAATGTAGGCATGGTGGCCTTTGCCGGAACCGACGTGCAGCAGCGGTTGGGCATCGAAGACTCCAGCGAGCTGTTGTACCAAGATCTCCTAGCGGTGGGAAATAACAAGAACGACCCCAGCCTGGTGCGGGCCTACGCCGACCACCAGCTGGATACCTACGGCTGGCTGAAAGACCTCGGGGTGCGTTGGGCGGAAATTGCAACCGCCGCCGCCGGCATGAGCCGCCCACGCGGGCATTTTTCTGACCCCCTGGACATGGTCAGGATTCTCAAGCGCCAGGCGGAGCAGCGAGGAGCCACCGTCCTCTTCCACAGTGCCATCACAGAACTCATTACAGATAACCAGCAGCGGGTCATTGGCGTCCAGATGCGGGACAGAGTGAACGAAACCCGCATCCGGGCACGCCGCGGGGTGGTGCTGGCTACCGGCGGCTTTGCCCATTCCGCTGATCGTCTCGCCGCTCTTGACCGGCGTTTCGTCGGTTTAGCCGCCACAACCGGACTGGGGCACACCGGCGACCATCTGCGTATGGCAGAGCCGTTGGGCGCCTATTTTTGCGACATGGAATACGTCAAGCCGAGCTATGAGCTACATGTCACCGGAGATTCCGCCGCCGAGATTTGCCTTGTCTTCTACCTGGGGGCCATCATCGTCAATCGGCATGGGCGCCGTTTCGTGAACGAGTCCATCCCGTATAAGGACATTGGTATGGCTTCTTTGGACCAGCCGGACGGGGTGGGAGTCATGGTCTTCGACCAAAAGATATTCGACACGGCGGTGGAGAACACGCGGAAGGCTTCGTCTGTCATTCCCAGCGAGAACGTCGTGTTGGGGCTGGACGCGGCGCGCATCAGACTGCTGGTGCAGGCAGATACCATCGAGGAACTGGCTGATGGCATCCACGTTCCGCGCCAGGTGCTGAAGGAGACGGTAGGGAGATACAACAACAGCGTGGCCAGTGGTGCCGACACCGAGTTTGGCCGGAGCCACCTTTCGGCCAGTATCGGCAATCCAGTCAGGATAGAGACGCCGCCCTTCTATGCCTATGAAGCCAAGAGCCACTTCCTGGCAACGTACGCCGGGTTGGCGGTGGATGCCAGCATGCGCGTCTTAACGGATGCTGGCCATATCCCTGGACTATATGCTGCCGGGGAGGCGATTGGTGGGTTCCACGGAGCTAGCTATCACTCCGGAGCTGCGGTCGGGCAGGCGCTCATATTTGGACGCATCGCTGGTAGGAACGCCGCGCAAGGATCTTGAGCGCCTCCCATCAGAGGATCGGGCTATCGCAGAGGCGCGTTGGGGTACGAAATGATTGAGGTTACGGTATGGCGCAGATGAGAGAAGGCTGATGATGGCAAAGACGTACTGGATAGCGTTCTACCACTCCATCAAGGATCAAGACCGGTTCGCCGAATATGCGAAGTTAGCCGGCCCGGCGATGCAGGCGGCTGGGGGGAAGTTCCTGGCTCGCGGTAACCCGTCGCAGGTCTATGAGGCGGGCCTAAACGAGCGGGTGGTCGTCCTCGAATTTGACAGCCTCGAGCAAGCGATCGCAGCCCACGACGGGGCGCCCTATCAGGAAGCCCTAGCAGTGCTTGGCGATTCAGTTGAGCGCGAGATCCGGATCACGGAGAGCGTCTAGCGGTCCGTGATTGATGAGTGGGACCACGCGGAGCCGTAACTCCTCTCGTGCGGGGTTTTCAGCAGAATCGCCACGGCTTCGTCGGGGAAGGGCGTTTCGAACTCGCCGTCAGCGATCCCTTCGCGAACTACGCTGGCGATGATCGGTGTCAGCAGATTTACGGTGACGATGTGGATCATCAAACGGAAGCCCGCGTTGCCGGCCCCGTGCAGCTAGGTCACTAACGCAGCGGAGTCGCCGCTGAGGCGTTGCGCAGCGATGATCAACAGAACCCGATCGGAAGCGGGCGTCGTCGTATCCTCTGCGATCGTTGCCGCTCGGGCCCGTCCCTCATCGGCAATCTTCAGCACCACTGCCTGCAGCACCTCCTCTCTTGATGAGAATGGTGATAGAAGGTGCCCTTGGCGATCCGACTACCTCCAGGACGTCGTTGATCGTCGTTGCGTCATACCTTTCGACACGAACAGTTGGATCGCCGCCGCAACGGTCTCTTGGCGTCGCACATCGGGGCCTTTGCTGATCCGGGTCCATCGGCGCTCTCTTTCGTTGGCTGAATGATTGGTTGCCCGAAAGACCGACAGTCGGTCGGTCGTCAAGTGGGAATGTGCGTGTCGAAAATTCCCCGTCTTCGGTCCAACTACGTTGAGCTTGATCTGCATTGGAACCTGACTGGTTCCAATGGCGTCCAATTGGTCGAGCCAGTCAACCCATCGCCGAGGAGCGAATCATGAAACACAGTGCCGTAGCGGTTTCGTTTTCGATGGCCATGATCATCGGATTGTCCGGCTGTGGGGATGGGGCGCTGCCTGCTTCAACTCGTTTGGGTGCGGTCGATCCGTCGCCCAATCTCGGTGGTGATCGGCTCCCTGTGCAACAACCAGGCGAGGATTACGGTCATCAGTCGGTCTTGTTGACAGGGACGATCGGACTCCAGGACGATGGATGTTGGACCATCGATCTCGGAGATGGGGCCCGATTGGTCGTTCTTCCCCCGGGCTACACCATGGATTCGGACAACGGATCGGTGATGGTCGGACCAGACGGCACCGTCGTGGAGAACGCGATGGTCGTCGACGCGGTGGGAGGCGTCGTGCCTGTTTCCCTATTTCCCGGAGTGCCAGACGGCTACTGGGGTAACTACCTGACGTTCTGCCGTCCGGAGCTCCAAGAGTTCGTGGTTCTCGACACGCTTGGGCCAGCCTTTCTGCCAGACGAGTTGAGCAGCGATCAACTCGTGGCGATCCTACGGGACGCCGACCTGTCTCAGGCATGGGGTTGTGGTGTCGGGTTCGCGGTCTCGAGCGAGGATCAGCATGTGGCGCTGATGATTCACTTGCGGGATATGTCTGATGACGTTGAAGTTCCGGTCTCTCTTCCCGAAGAGCGATGGGTCGCCGAGGTGGTCATCGGAAAGCATTTGATGACCCAATGGTGCGACGATGCCATTGAGTCGTGGGAGCCGCAACGGCTGGCGGTTGCCTCGTGGGCCTTGACGGGCGGTGAACTCGCCTTCACCCCGCCATCGACTGCCGGGTGCGCCGCCGGTGTGCCGGTGACGGCGACGCTCACCGGCATTCGTGTACAAACGTCAACGGGCGAGGTCGAACTCAACGATCTCAACCTGGTAAACGACGCCTACGGTTGCTTCGCTGGCTGAGGTCCTGCGTCTGAGGGCCGGGTTATCGCAGGAGCCACAGAAAGTGCTTTCAGATCTAGGGGTGGGGTAGTTGTTCCCTGAGCATAAGGTTTCAAGTAGGTCCAGACTGGTCGAGGAAGAACTCTCGATGAGGGGTATACATGTTCAATATCCTGGAGGCGAGGGATCTGGCGCCGGGGGTCCGGTATGTCCGGGTCGAGGCCCCGAAGATCGCCCGTCGCCGCAAGGCCGGTCAATTCGTCATCATTCGCGCTACCTCCGATGGCGAACGAATCCCCCTGACCATCGCCGATTCGAACGCCGAAGAGGGGTGGATCGCCTTGATCGTGCAGGGAGTCGGAAAGGCGACCAAGACCCTCAATCGCTTGGGAGCGGGCGACGCTATACCGGACGTCGCCGGGCCACTCGGGATGCCTTCACGAATCGAGCGGTTCGGGACCGTGGTATCGATCGGTGGCGGGGTCGGAACCGCCATTGCCTATCCGTCTGCGGTGGCTCTCAAGGAAGCCGGCAACCAGGTGATTTCTATCATTGGTGGTCGTGATAGCTCTTATGTCCTGCTTGAGGAAGAGATGCGAGCCGTGTGCGATGAGGTCTATCCCACCACCGATGACGGCTCGTACGGCTATCACGGTTTCGTCACCGACAAGCTCACGGACCTCATCGAAGAAGGTCGACACCTCGACTTCGTGCTGGCGATCGGTCCGATTCCGATGATGAAAGCAGTGGCGGAAGTGACCCGTCCTCATAGCATTGAAACGGTGGTGAGCCTCAACCCCATTATGGTGGACGGAACCGGGATGTGCGGTGGATGTCGGGTAGCGGTCGGGGGAGAGACCAAATTTGCCTGCGTCGACGGCCCGGAATTCGACGCTCACCTGGTCGATTTCGAGCTGCTTGCCATGCGTAACCGCGCCTATGCAGGTTTTGAGAACACGCGCCTCGACGAGATGGACCAGGAATGTGACCGACCGCAGCTTTTGCCGGTTGTGCCCGGGGGCAGCGCATGACCGAATTTACCCTCAAAGACCGCATGGCGATGGCTCGTCAGAAGATGCCAGAGCAAGAACCCGTCGAACGCAGGGGAAACTTCACTGAAGTCAACCTCGGGTTCACTGCCGAATTGGCCGTGGCCGAGGCACAACGGTGCCTCATGTGCCGTCGGCCGGTCTGCATCGAGGGGTGTCCGGTAGGAGTGCAGATCAGAGATTTCATCGGTCTTGTCGCCGAAGGTGACTTCGATGGGGCCGCCAAGGTGATCAAGCTGGACAACTCGTTGCCTGCTGTATGTGGGCGGGTGTGCCCACAAGAGGATCAATGTGAGGGAGCCTGTGTACTTGGGCGCAAGGACAAACCGATCGCCATCGGGGCGCTGGAAAGGTTCGTGGCCGATTACGAACGGCTCAATGGCATCGCAACCGCAGACGCTCCACCCGTTTCGACCGGCAAGTCGGTCGCCATCGTCGGCAGCGGTCCCGCTGGATTGGCATGTGCGACCGACTTGGCGAGACTCGGCCATGATGTGACTGTTTTCGAGGCACTCCACGTCCTCGGGGGCGTCCTTAGCTACGGAATTCCCGAATTCCGGCTTCCGAAAGAAATAGTGCAGGCTGAGATTATCCAGCTCGAAAAGCTGGGCGTTACCTTCACCACCAACGCGGTGATTGGCATGATCGATACCCTCGATGACCTACTTGGCGAAGAAGGCTTCGATGCCATATTCGTCGGTGTGGGTGCCGGATTACCTCGCTTTCCGGCCATACCCGGCGAGAACCTGGTCGGGGTCTACTCGGCAAACGAATTCCTGACCAGGGTCAACCTCATGAAGGCCTACAAACCGGATGCCGAAACTCCGGTCTACGACGTAACGGGCAAGACGGTTGCCGTGTTTGGCGGGGGCAACACCGCAATGGATGCGGTCCGTACCGCTGTGCGACTCGGGGCGGCCAAGGCGTCGATCGTGTATCGCCGTTCCGAGGCGGAAATGCCTGCCCGCAATGAAGAAATCGTGCATGCCAAACACGAAGGTGTCGAGTTTCGAATGCTTGCCAACCCGGTGGAGTTCCTCGGAAACGAGGAAGGCGTTCTCACGGCGATGCGTCTGCAGGAAATGGAATTGGGCGAACCCGACCAGAGTGGACGTCAGAGTCCGGTGCCAATCACAGGAAGCGAATGGGTCGAAGACGTCGACATGGTGGTGGTGGCGATTGGGAACAGTCCCAACCCGCTGTTGCAGAAAACCACCCCCGATCTCGAACAGACCAGGCGGGGCACACTCGTCGCAGATGGAGTGACCGGGCGCACCTCGAAGCACGGCGTGTTCGCCGGTGGCGACATCGTGACTGGCGGGGCCACGGTTATCCTGGCGATGGGTGCCGGCAGGCGGGCTGCAGTGTCGATCAATGACTACCTCAATACGGGTGAATGGGAAATCGAACCCGAGGCGCCTCTGGTCGGCTGAGGGTCTGCGGCTCCGAAATGTTGGGGTAGGTTGATGAAGATCAACGTGCCGGGCGACGACGACAACAACCATGCCAGCTTTCGACTTTGAGGATTGGCCGGGCCGACCGGTCGGCGAAAACTTGCGCAGTCCGTCCTGAGGCCGCCGGGTATCCCTAGGTGCCGTCGGAGTGGAGTGTCGACGGTCGCGATCTGTACAATCCGTTTCCCGGATACACGTCCCGATGGTATGAGTTGTACGGCCATTGGGCGCTGGGAAGGGTTGGTAACTGGCTATTGCTGAGCGGAGAGACGGACTGACGCGTTGGTCACTTCCCATGAAACGGTCATCGTTGGAGGCGGAATCGCCGGGCTCGCTTGCGCCCGCCGGCTTCACGATCGACACCATCCTTTCCTTTTGATCACCGAGTCCGTCGGGGGCCGAATCCGCCGGTCGACTGACGGTACGGCGAATCTTGGGGCTTATTACGTGCGGGCGGATTACACCCACGTCAACCAGTTTGTCGATCGGGGCCGTCGTATCAGGAGGCGGGACATTTTGCGGGGGGTCGGCACAGGATCGTTTAGTCGGACCGACCTGCCGCTCGTCATGCATATACCGGAGACAGTCCGGTTTCTTAGGCTCATGAGCGAGTTTCGGCGCCACTATTCCTCATTCCAGCGGGACTGCGAGCACACGTCACAGCAAGTCGTTATCGAAGCGAGTTCCTATTTGCGAGACCTGTACCGCGAACCAGCTAGTGAATTCATCGCCCGACATGGGATCAAAACCATTGCCAGGACCTACCTTGCTCCGGCAATACATGGAACCGGGTTCACCGGCGTTGATGGTTTGACGGCCTTTTCGCTTCTGGTCGCGGTTCTTCCGACCGTTATCCCGATGTTTGAGTACACATTCCGCCCCGACGTTCTGATGGACGGTTTCGAGAGGCATATGTCGGTTGATTCGGTCACGAGCATCGCACGGACGAACGACGGCTACTCGATCCAGACTCGAAGTGGCGCCATCCACGCGGCTCGCAATGTGGTGGTCGCCACTCCCACGGGAGTTTCGGTGAAGTTGCTCGATCTCGGACCGGTCAAGCAGCCGATTTCAGCCCACATGTTCCTTGTGAGAGGCACCTTGCTTCCACCGTGGGCAAAGACACTCGTCACACTCTTCCCACCAGGTGAAACCACTTTCGGCATTGCCAGGCAGGTTGACGGTTCAACGGTGTTCTGCTCGGCATCCGAGAACCCTGACTTTGGCAAGTACTTCGCGGTGTGGACCGTGGTCGAGCATATGGCGTGGGCTCCGGCGTTCCACCTGGTAGGCGATGCGCTCCTCACCTGCGAACAAGGACCAGGCCTCTTCGTGGTCGGAGATCACAATGTTTGTACCCTGGAGGATGCATATATAACTGGACTGTATGCCGCCAACCGGATTCTTGACCGGCGCGTCGGTGCTCCGTGATCAGCACGGGCTCGTTCTTGGTTGGGGTCTGGACCGGAGGCACCAGTATTCAAGGGTGTGTGTCCTAGGTACCAAGCTTGGCAGTCGGTCCTTCGGACCTGGCGGTATGGTCCTGGGTGGAAACCATTGCCGCCAGGCGGGGGTAGGCGAGAGCTGCTGCCAGAATTGTCGCAAGTCCGCCCAGTCCCAGACCGTATCGTGGTCCGATGTGTTCGCCGATCCACCCGATAATTGGCCCGCCGATCGGGGTGGAGCCGAGGAACGCCATGGCCCAAAGACCCATGACACGCCCTCGCATGTTTGGCTCGGAGGCGAGTTGCAGAGTGGCGTTACCCAACGCCAGAAATCCGATGCTGGTTGCGCCAAGTACCGCCATGGCTACGAATGTGATCGCCAGAGTCGGCGCGAAAGATGTGAGAAGTTGGGTAACTCCGAAAAGGGCGGCCGTTCGGGAAAGTGCAACGGCTGGGCGTGTTCTGCGAGAAGCTGTCACGAGACCACCGACGACGGCACCGCCGCCCATGCAGGCGGTCATTGTCGCGTAGGTTCCTGCGTCGCCGCCGAACGTGAATTTGGCAAGGAGCGGCAGGATGACCTGGAACTCGTAGGCGAACATGCCGATGACGGCCATCATGACGAGCGGCGTCAATACGGCTGGCGTCGACCTTACATAGCGGAGGCCTTCTCGTAGCTGTCCCGCCCGTCGGCCCTGTGGTTCGATTGTGTGTAGTTCACTGGTGCGCATGATGAGCAGAGCGACGATGACCGCAAAATAGGTGCTGGCATTGACCAGGAAACATGGACCGAGGCCGACGGTCACGATGAGAACGCCGGCTGCGGCCGGACCGAGCACCCTGGCCAGATTCACCAGGACCGAGTTCAGGCTTACTGCGCTCGTGAGGTGATCGCGATCTACCATTTCAAGGACGAAGGTTTGCCTCGTCGGGTTGTCGACGCTGGCTACAAGACCCAGTGATCCCGCCAGGACATACACCATCCAGAGTTCTACAAGATCGGAGACAACGAGTAGCCCGAGTGCAGTAGCGAGTACTGCCGCGGCGATCTGAGTGATGAAGAGCAGCTGACGCTTGTCAAAGCGATCTGCCACAACGCCACCCAGAGGGGCCAGCAGAAGCATTGGTAGGAACTGCACCGCGGTGACCAGTCCCACCGCGGTTCCGCTGCCCGTTAGTTCAAGAACCAGCCACGACTGGGCGATTCGTTGCATCCAGGTACCTGACACCGACAGTGTTTGGCCGATGAAGTACAAACGGAAGTTTCTAATGGTCAAAGCCGAGAACGCTCGGTTGACCCATGGGGGACGGTTCATTCGCCGGCAGCGATCCGGTCGAGCAGCGCCATGGCTTGTACGAGAGTGCTGATTTCGGAGTCCTGCATGCCGGTTATTCGGGTGGTTAGAAAAGCCGTTCTCAGTTGGCGGGCGGCGGCGAGCATGGTGGTGGCGGTTTCCGTTGGTCGCACCAAGGTTGAGCGAGCGTCGTCGGGATCGGGTTGGCGTTCGACGAGTCCGCGTTCTTCGAGCCTGCCGACAATGCCTGTGACGCTTGGTGCCGATACCTTCTCAATTGCGGCTAATTCGCCCATTCGGAGAGGTCCGTGCCGGTCCAACGTGAACAGGATCGAACGTTGCGACGGCGTGAGGTCGCCGACCGATTCTTGCCTGAGACGCCGGGCAAGTCGCCCGATCGACAGTCGCAATGCGGCAGCGACTTCTGCGGGATCAAGATGCGGGGGTGTCTGTCGATCGGAGATCACTTAGCCATGCTAATCAAATCGACCATGCCTTGAAATCTGGTACTCGGAAACAACCGCGCGAGCGTATCGACAACGAGCAACCCTCGTCAGAAGCCGCTCGGTCGACCTTGGAGGATGCTTATCACCGGAGGGCGTGGCGCTAACCGGATTCGTGGCGAGTCTGTCGTAGCGGAACCGCTCGTGCCATAAGAGACGCCTGTTGGCTATTTTTGTCGTTGGTCGACCGGACGCCCCGCGAGTATCCAGAATCTGTCTTGTGGGTGGTCACCGAGAGTGGTATTGTCGAACTCGGGAAGCGTCTGGGAGGACAGTCATGGGAGGCTGGACAACCTTCGTGCGTGATACGCGCGGGGTGGCAATGACCGAATTTGCGATCATCATGCCGATGTTGTTTGCGCTCATCTTTGGCATCATCGAATTTGGTCACTTCGTTGCCTATTCAAACGCCGTTGAGACCGCGGCTCGCGAGGGGGCGCGGTATGGGTCGGCCGTCGGGATTGGACCCAATGGGGTTCTGCAGTACGTCGATTGTCTCGGAATCCGCGATGCCGCACGGGCCAAGATCAACCTGGTCACGATCAACAATCCCGACGTGTCGGTTACCTATGACGAAGGCCCGGCTACGGGGTCTGAGCCATACAATTGTAACTCGGGGCCTTTTCCAGCAGTTTCCGATGTGGCGAACGGCGGACGGGTCATCGTGTCCATTACTGTTGCCTACGATCCGCTTCTGGACAATATCCCGCTGGTCGGCCAATTCTTGAATGGTATCTCAGTGACCGCCGTCGACCGGCGCTCGATCTACCCGGGAAACGTATGAACGATCGGGGCGCTTCTGCGGTAGAAATGGCTTTGCTGATGCCGATCATGCTGTTGATGGTGCTCGGATTAGTCGACTTTGGAAGAGCGGTTCTCGGGCATATAGCCATCGAGGAGGCGGCCCAGGAGGGTGCCATGTTTGCCAGTTATCACGGTACCGATGCGGGCGACACAGCGAATGACATCGTCGACGCAGTGCGACTATCGACCGGGTCGATCACGATCGCTTCAGGTGACGTCACCGTGGCTTGCTCTGGGAAAGCCGGCGGTGCCCAGCTGGCTGCTTATCCGACAGTATCGGTCACCGTCTCGACGTCGATCATGCCGATCACGCCGCTCGTGTCGGGTTGGCTTCCGGGTGGCATCCCCTTGGTCGCCGAAGCCTCTGGGACGGTCTTCACCAAAGCATGTTTGGCAACGCCATGAAACGCTTTATTGACTCCGAGGTTGGTGCGACCGCCGTCCTTGTTGCGTCCATGATGATGCTTCTTCTCTCGGTTTTGGCATGGGCGATTGACGGTGGGGTCGCCTATGACGAACGTCGCGATACGCAAAGCGCCGCTGACATGGCAGCCCTGGCTGCGGCCTTTGCCGGTCCCGATTGTGAAAATCAGGATTGGCAGGCCGCAGGATTGGAAGCTGCCGCAGAAAATGGCTTCGACAACGACACTGTGACCAACAACGTGACGATTACGAATCTTGCTCCGTCGCCGGGCTTTGGCCCGTACGAGGCCAGGGTCGAAAGCAATCAAGAGACATTCTTTGCCGGAGTCATTGGAGCGGATTCGACCACAGTCGCGGCAGAGGCGGTCGCAAATTGCGTCCGGCAGTCGGGTCTCGGCGGATACGCCGTCTTTGCCTCTGCCACCAACTGTCCTCCAAACGAACTCAAGATCAACGCTTCGGGGATCACGATCGGCGGCGGGGTTCACTCCAATGACGATCTCTTGCTTACCGCGATGGCGTCCAACCCGGGGATGGTGGATGGCGATATTACCTGGGTCGATTCAGCCACGATCAGCAACGTCACTCCCATCAACGGTGGCACGGCCTACCAGTGGGACGTCGCCGCATACGGGTATCCGCCTACCCCGGGTGGATGGGATATCGATGACTACCGACCCACCGCTGGCCCGGTAGCTCCTCTGACCGGCCCCGATAATCTGAACAGCTCTGGCTATCACTATTACCCGACGGACGTCACGCTGAGTGGCGCTTTGGCAGATGGTATCTACTTTGTGAACGGCAAGCTCACCTTGAGTGCGGTCACCGTCAACTCCGGAACCTTTGTGGCAACCGGCGTGATCAAGTTGCAAGGCGTGGCAAACACGGTTACGAGTCCGTATGACTCTACTGGACTCGGGCTGTTCTCAGATAACCCCGGCGTACCGGACTGCACCGGTGGCGACCTGGCGATTCAATGGTCCGGATCGAGTCACGTGTGGTCGGGAGCCCAGTATGCCCCTAACGGACGAATCGACATGAGCGGCGCCTCGAATTCTTCGGTCAATGGCTCGATCATTGCCTACCGGATCGATCTGTCAGGGTCGGGCGTCACAATCACCTACGACGATTCGTTCACCGGCGTTGAAGTAACCTCGCTTCGTCTCGAGAAGTAGCTGTTCGAATGGTCGTCGACTGGGTTCTGCTTGGCCCGGTCTAAGGCTCACCCGGGCCGAGGCATCTAGACTCGAACCAATGAACTATCGGCCGCCTCTTCGTGACATCTTGTTCGTCATGAACGAACTCCTTGGTCTGGGCGAGTTGTTGACTCTGGAACCCTTTTCGCATGTCGATACCGAAGACATTGCCGGGCTTCTGGCCGAAGCGGGCCGTTTCAACGCCGAGGTCATCGCCCCGCTCAATCAGATCGGTGACCAACAACCCAGCTCGATCGACGGTGACGGCAACGTCGCAACCCCGCCCGGCTTCAGCGAGGCCTACCGGCGGTACCAGGAGGCAGGCTGGACGGCCATCCAGTTTGACCCCGAATACGGCGGAGGTGGTCTCCCGTGGTTGGTCGGAATCGCCAATCAGGAATTCACCACCTCGGCGAACATGGCTTTCTCGTTGTGTCCGATGCTCAGTCACAGTGCGATTGAGGCTTTGAGCACCCACGGCTCCGACGAGCAGAAAGCCATGTTCCTCGAGAAGATGATCACTGGCGCTTGGAGTGGGACCATGAACCTCACGGAACCGCAAGCGGGGACCGATGTCGGCGCCCTCACGACGCGAGCTGTCCCTCGTGATGACGGAACGTATTCGATCACCGGCACCAAGATATTCATTACCTGGGGCGACCATGACATGGCCGAGAACATCATCCATCTCGTATTGGCCCGCATGCCCGATGCACCACCAGGAACCAAAGGTATCAGCCTGTTCATCGTCCCGAAGTTCCTTGTCAATCCTGACGGCACGCTTGGTGCCAAGAATGACGTTCGATGTGTGGCTCTCGAGCACAAACTCGGGATCAAGGCCAGCCCGACCGCGGTCATGTCATTCGGAGAGGTCGGGGGAGCGGTTGGCCACCTGGTTGGTGAGCCCCATCAGGGGATGCGCTACATGTTTACCATGATGAACAACGCTCGACTGACCGTCGGCCTTGAGGGCCTCGGGATCTCGGAGCGGTCCTATCAACAGGCCGTCGAGTATGCCAGGGAGCGCGTCCAGGGCACCGCCATCGAATCGGGTGAGCCGACCGTCATCGCCAACCACCCCGATGTACGGCGCATGCTGATCACGATGAAATCGGGCATCGAAGCCATGCGATCGCTGATCTACTTGAATGCCAAAGCGATCGACGAGTCCCACGCCCACCCTGATGAAACCATACGAGGTCAGGCCGGTGAACTCGTGGCCCTCTTGACTCCGCTGTCAAAAGCCTGGTGTACCGATCTGGGTGTCGATCTGACCTCCCTCGCCCTTCAGGTTTTCGGCGGTATGGGTTATGTCGAGGAGACCGGAGTAGCCCAACACTGGCGCGATTCCAGAATCGCTCCGATCTATGAGGGCACCAACGGCGTCCAGGCCGTCGACCTTGTCATGCGAAAGCTCCCGATGAGCGGGGAAGCGGTCATCGAGAGGATGTTGTCGGATGTTCGCGAGACAGTCGAGGTGCTCAAGGATGCCGGGGAATTCGGAATGGCCGAGCATCTCGGTGCAGCCGTCGATACGGTCGGGCCGGTGACCGAGGGTTTGCTGGCAGCGACCGTCGCTGATCGGTTGGCGGGAGCCACCCCGTATCTCAAGATGCTGGCGACGCTGGTCGCTGCCTGGCTGATGGCGCGCAGCGCGTTGATTGCCAAAACCCAACTCGACGCTGGGGTGCCAGATGCGAGTTTCTACAAGGCGAAGGTGGCCACCGCCACATTCTTCGTGTCGCAAACCTTGCCTGCTGCCATGGGCCTTCGGGCCTCTGTCGAAGGGGGCGTTGAGGACGTGATGGCTGTCCCGCTCGACCAATACTAAGGTTTGGTCTTATGAGCAACGTACAAGAAATTCCACAGATGGTCAGCCAGCTGGTCGACCTCTCCAAACAGTATGTTCGCCAGGAGACGATCGAACCCGCCAAGCGCCTCGGTAGGGCGGCGGGAATGGGCTTGCTAGCCGCCGTGTTGTTCGCGATCGGCGCCGTGTTGCTCTCGATGGCGACGCTGAGGACAATCTTGGGGGTCATCGGAGATGGACCCATTGCATCGGCTCTTGGGTACTTGATCGCCATGGGTGTTCTCATCGCGGTTATTGGGCTTCTTGGATGGAGGATGAAGCGGAATGTCGAATAGCAACGGGGTGACGGTTGAGGACATTCGGGCCAAAGCCCGTGAAGTCGAAGAGGCTGTCAAGCAGACGCAAGAGACCGCCAAGCAGGGAGCGACCTGGGCAGTTGGAGGACTCGTCTTGCTAGTCCTCGTTGTTTTCTTCTTCGGTCGCCGCCGCGGTCGCAAGGGTGGCGCCATCGTCGAGGTCTACAAGGTTTGATTCGTCCGAATCTGACCGTTTCGGACCCGGTCCCCGGAGCTTGATGACGTATTCGTCGCCTCGATCGAGCCGGTAGCTCGCCAGCAACTCGCGCTTGGGAGGTTTGCGAAGCATCGCCAGCATTACGGCCCCGACTCCGAGCGCAACGATCTTTTGATCCCCGGTGCGGAACCCTCGCATCAGGCGTTCGATACCAAATCCAACCAAATTCATGCTTTTGAGCCTATCTCGTAGGATGTCAACCTTATGCACAACGACAACATGAGAAAAATCATCATCTGGGTCATTGTTCTCGCCATGGTGCTCGTCACCTTCGCCAGTGCCGTTTCGGTTTTCGGAAACTAGGTGGATTCCCCGACATTCGAAAATGGCGATGTGGCTCTGATCATTGATTCGAAGTCGCGACGATACCTCGTCAAGCTTGACCCGAGTGGGCAGTTTACGACCCACCAGGGGACGATCCCCCATGTCGAATTGATTGGTTCGCTCCATGGGACGATGTTTGAAACCCCCTCCGGCGGCAAGTTCATCGCGCTTCCGCCCAAACTCACCGATTACATCCTGAAGATGAAGCGGGGAGCTCAGATCATCTACCCGAAAGACATTGGCCCCATCCTCGTGTACGGGGACGTGGCGCCCGGTTCGGTGGTTCTGGAGGCAGGCACCGGGTCGGGTGCACTCACCATGGCTCTGGTACGGGCCGTCGGCCCCACGGGCAGGGTTGTGAGCGTTGATCGCCGGGAAGACCACGCTGGTCAGGCAGAAAAGTCCATTTCCAGATTCTTTGGGGGCCTTCCGGACAACCTGGAACTGAGAATCGGCGAGGTTGAGGATATGATCGCCGAAGTCGGTCCCGATCGGTTGATTCTTGACCTTCCAGAGCCCTGGCATGCGGCAGCCATCGCCGCCCAACACCTGCAGCCCGGCGGGGTATTTTGCTCGTATGTTCCAACCGTTCCTCAGATGGAACAGACCGTCACGGCGCTCAAATCGGTCCACGCCTTCACCGACATCATGAACTTTGAAGCGCTTCTTCGAACCTGGAATGTCGAAGGGCGTTCGGTGCGGCCCGACCATCAGATGATCGGGCATACGGGATTCTTGACCGTCGCTCGTCGGGTTCAGCCCTGGAGCGGTGGTGCCGAAGAGAGTGAGGAAGAATGAATGCGTGCATTCCTTCTATTGTCGGTAGGATGGCACACTCAGAATTGATGAGGAGAATAAAACCATGAAGGTGTGGATCGATCAAGACCTGTGCACGGGGGACGGCCTGTGTGAGGAAATTGCCCCAGACGTGTTCGTCTTGCTTGACGACGGTCTTGCCTACGTCCGCGAAGGCGCCACCATTTTCGCCAAAGCCGAGGGTAATCCCGAAGGTGCGGCCGGTCTGGCGGTAGTCCCTGCAGGCCAAGAAGACATCACCATCGAATCAGCCGAGGAATGTCCCGGCGAGTGCATTTTTATCGAGCCGTAAGGCACGCTGCTCTCAATAGGAAACGTCCGGTCTGCCCCGGACGTTTCTCGTTAAAGGGGCGACGGGGTGGTGCCGACAAATACCTACGAGTTTCTTCGAATCACCCACGGAAGTTTCAGATCCGTCCTAGGGTGATAGGAATATCAACGAGCCTGTGATGGAGGTGAGCCATGACCCCTGAGAGCGAAAACGTCGAGGTTATGGCGCTGCGCGCCACCATTGGCCAACTCGAAGAGGAACTCTCGACGCTCCGCTACCGGCTCCAGGAGACGCCGCGGCGGCTACGCCTGCTCGAAGACCAACTCTTTGAAACCAAAGGCAACTTGCTGGCAGCAGCCCAACAGAACGACAAGCTGACGGCCGTTCTTCAGGAAGCCCGCGAACAACTGGTCGTCCTTCGGCAAGAGGTCGAAAAACTTTCCGCCCCACCGAACCCGTATGGCTCCGTCGTGGGGGTTCATTCTGACGGCACGGTCGATGTGGTCACCTCCGGACGCAAGCTTCGGGTGTCGGCTCAGCCGAGCATCGAAGTGAAAGAGCTGAAGATCGGCCAGGACGTTTTACTCAACGACTCGTTCAATATCATTGACGTCAGTGGGTTTGATCCGGTCGGTGACGTCGTTCTCATCAAAGACCGACTCGACGACGGACGACTGGTCGTCTTGGCCCATTCTGACGAGGAGCGGGTTGTCACCCTGGCTGACTCAATGAAGGATGTCTTTATCCGGGTCGGGGATCACGTGCGCATTGAGCCACGCACCGGCATGGTGTTCGAGAAATTGGCTCGCCCTGAGATCGAAGAGCTGATTCTCGAAGAGGTGCCGGATATCGATTATGGACAGATCGGCGGACTCGTAGAGCAGATCGAAGCGATTCGCGATGCGGTTGAGTTGCCATACCGTCATAAGGATTTGTTCAAGGACTATTCCCTCGAGGCTCCCAAGGGCGTGTTGCTCTACGGTCCTCCCGGGTGTGGCAAAACGCTCATCGCCAAGGCAGTCGCCAATTCGTTGGCGAAGGCGGTGGCCGACGAGGGATCGGACGCCCGGTCCTACTTTCTCAACATCAAAGGGCCCGAGCTGCTCAACAAGTACGTTGGTGAGACCGAACGCCAGATTCGGCTCATCTTTCAGCGGGCCAAGGAAAAGTCGGACGAAGGTGTGCCGGTTATCGTTTTCTTCGACGAGATGGATTCTTTGTTCCGAACCCGTGGAACCGGCGTGAGCTCCGATGTGGAGTCGACGATCGTCCCGCAGCTTCTGTCAGAGCTCGACGGTGTCGAGGCCCTCAAGAATGTCATCGTCATTGGCGCTTCGAACCGCGAAGACCTCATCGACCCGGCCATTCTGCGACCAGGTCGGCTAGATGTGAAGATCAAGATCAGTCGACCGGATGAGGTCGCGGCCAGACAGATTTTTAAGATCTATCTGACTGACGATCTCCCGTACGACGAGGATGAACTAGCGGTGTCCGGCGGTGATCCTGGCCGCTATGTGGACGACATCATCGAATCGGCCGTAGAGCAGATGTACTCGACAGAAGACGCCAACAGATTCCTTGAAGTGACGTATGCCAACGGAGACCGAGAGGTTTTGTACTTCAAAGACTTTTCTAGCGGCGCCATGATCGAGAACATTGTTCGGCGCGCCAAGAAAGATGCCATCAAACGGCAAATCGCCGGCGGGGCACATGGCATCCGGCTCGAAGATCTCTCTTCGGCACTCGTCCAGGAGTTTCATGAGCAGGAAGACCTGCCAAATACGACGAATCCCGACGATTGGGCCAAGATCTCTGGCAAGAAGGGCGAACGCATCGTCTATGTCAGGACGTTGCTCAAAGGTGAGACGAAGTCCCGGTCGATTGACGGTATGACGACGGGACAATACCTGTAGCCATGGCCACGGTGATCGGCACCGAAACGGAATTCGGTATAACCATCAGGAACTCGCCTGACTTCAACCCTGCGTTGGCATCAGGTCTCGTCATCAACAGTTATCGCGGGTCTGGCACGCGCGTTCAATGGTCATTCGAGGAGGAATCTCCTGGTCGTGACCTACGTGGTTTTGGGGTTGACACGTCCGGGGATTACGACTCCGGAGTCGTAAATTTCGTTCTTGGTAACGGCGCCCGGCTGTATGTTGATCACGCTCATCCCGAGTACTCCGGTCCCGAATGCGCCGATCCACTGTCTGCCGCCCTGTATGACAAAGCGGGTGAATATGTCATGGCTCAGGCGGCAGCTAATGCCGGCCTGCTCGTTCGAACCGGCGAGATCGTCGATATCTACAAGAACAACTCCGACAGCAAGGGCAACAGTTACGGGGCCCACGAGAACTATCTGGTCAGTCGCCTGATACCGTTTGGCCAGATTGTCGATTACCTCACAGGTTTCCTGGTGTCGCGGCAACCCTTGACCGGGGCAGGCAAGCTGGGTTCAGAAAATGATCGACCTGAGGTTACGTATCAGATCACCCAGAGAGCCGACTTCTTCGAAGAGAGGGTGGGCCTCGAAACGACCCTCAAACGGCCTATTATCAACACAAGGGACGAACCGCACGGAGATGCCGAAAAGTATCGGCGCCTCCACGTCATCATCGGTGATGCGACCCTGTCAGAAGTTCAAACATTCGTGAAGCTTGGCTCGACCGCACTCTTTTTGGCCGCTCTTGAGGACGGATTCCTGCCCGAAGCGCTTGAGTTGGAAGACCCGGTCGGGGCTTGCTGGAATGTCAGCCATGATCTTGAGATGATGAAGACCTACCGGCTGGTCGACGGATCTTCCATGACCGCCCTAGATATGCAGAACCGCTATTTCGACTGGTTAGCCAAATACGCCGAACAGGCCACCGATAGTCCCGTCACCACTCACCTGCTGGTCGAATGGCGGTCGCTGCTCGATGACCTCGAGTCCGACCCGGCCAAGACGGCAGATCGGCTCGATTGGGTCGCGAAAAAGGCGCTCATGGAAGGCTACGTCGGTCGGGGAGCAGCCTGGGATGATCCCCGTATGGCATTGATCAACCTTCAGTATCACAATGTTGATCCTGACAAGAGCTTGTTCCGGCGCTTACAGAACCGGGGCACCATCAGGCGGCTCTTCACAGACAGTCAGGTCATGGAGGCTGCCTCTGAGCCGCCATCCGAAACGCGCGCCTACTTTCGTGGCAAGTGCGTTACGAAATACGGCGACAAGGTCGTCGCAGCCAACTGGGATTCGCTGGTGTTCGACTCGGCTGAAGCCAACCTCAAACGTGTGCCTATGATGGAACCGCTGCGAGGAACAAAGGCGCTGGTTGGTAGTCTCATCGACGAATCCGACAGCGTCCAGGAACTCATTCAGGGTCTAGGAGGACATTGAGATGTCAGAACAAGAACAGCAAAGGCCCCGTCGCTCGTCTGATGAGGCGATCGAGACCAAAGTCGCTGAGATCGACTCTTCGGCCAGGGAATCTGTCGAGATCACTGACGATCTACTTGATGAAATCGATTCCGTGCTTGAGGAAAACGCCGAAGAAATGGTCAAGAATTATGTGCAGAAGGGCGGGGAATGACCCAACCCAGAGCACTGGCCGGAGGCATAACAGAGCCACCGGCCGGGTTCGCCGAGGTACTGCTGGCGGCTGGTCTCGCCCCGACCTGGGATGTCCTTCTCGGTGACGCCTCCAAGCTGTCACTGGCCGACGCCACCACAGTTCTGGCGGTACGCTATGCCGACGGTGTGTACATGGTTGGGGATCGTCAGGCGACCGAGGGCTACAGCGTTGCCCATCGTCGTATGAAGAAGGTTTTCCCGTCAGACGACTTTTCGGCAGTGGCGATCTCTGGCACCGCGGGCCTGGCAATCGAGCTCGTGCGACTTTTTCAAACGGAGCTTGAGCACTACGAGAAGCTCGAAGGGACGAGATTGAGCCTGGAAGGCCGGGCAAACTTTCTCGCCCGCCTTGTGCGCCAGCAGCTACCGATGGCCTTTCAGGGATTGGTGGTGGTGCCGTTGTTCTGCGGATTCGACCACACCACCGGCACGGGTCGGCTCTTTACGTTTGACGTGGTCGGAGGTCGATACGAAGAGGATGATTTCGGAGGTACCGGATCAGGAGCCAAAGAGGCTCGCTCATATTTGCGTTCTCATTTCGACCCGACGATGGGTGCTGAGGAAGGCCTTTCGGTGGCCATCAAATCCCTGGTAGCAGCGGCCGAACAGGACGTGGCAACGAGTGGGCCGGACGTCCGGCGGGGTATCTACCCCAATGTCATTCGAATCGACGTTGATGGTCTCGTCGAGTTACCAGACGATGTCATCGCCCCGGTTGCCGAAGCCGCTCTGGAGACAGTCCGATGACGATGCCGTTTTATGTTCCGCCGGAACAACTGGTTAAGGATCGGGCCGACTTCGCTCGCAAAGGCATTGCGAGGGGGCGTTCGATAGCGGCCCTTGAATACGATACGGGCATCTTGCTTCTGGCCGAGAATCCGTCTGGGACGTTGCATAAGATCTCTGAGATCTACGACCGAATCGCTTTTGCAGGCGTCGGAAAATTCAATGAATTCGAACTGCTGCGGGTGGCTGGGATTCGCCACGCCGACGTCAAGGGCTACATGTACTCGCGCGCTGATGTGTCCGCCAAGAGCCTGGTCAACGCCTTTGCCCAGACACTTGGCAATATCTTCACTCACGAGGTCAAGCCGTTCGAAGTCGAGTTACTCGTCGCCGAGCTTGGCGTGGGTGATGAACCCAACCGGATGTATCGAGTGTTGTACGACGGCACCTTGTACGATCAAACCGGATTTGCGGCCATCGGTGGCAATTCCGACGAGCTGTCCGAGCGCCTGGCGGCCGCTTATCGGCCAGGGTTGACCCTTACAGAAGCGGTCAAAGTGGCGGCGGGCGCCTTTGAAGGTGAAGTCGAGGGCTGGGAAAGCGCCGTGCTTGAACGCAACGGGCACCGGCGGACCTTTCGCAAACTCACATCCGAGGAAGTCGAAGCTTTCATCGCCGAGAAGTAGCTCAGCGGGCGTGTCGATCTCGGGTGCCGACCAACGAAGTTCTATCCATCAACGGGTACTCCGGGCACTAGGGTGACCGGGTGGAACGCCGGATCTTTGGCATAGAAAATGAATACGGGGTCACCTGCGTCTTGCGCGGTCAACGTCGTCTGAGTCCTGACGAGGTTGCCCGTTACCTGTTCCGACGTGTGGTCAGCTGGGGACGGTCATCCAATGTGTTCCTGGAAAACGGTGCTCGATTGTATTTGGACGTCGGCAGTCACCCGGAATACGCCACCCCTGAGTGTGACTCCCTTTTGTCCGTCGTCGCCCATGACAAGGCCGGCGAACGAATTCTTGAAGGTTTGGTCGAGTCGGCCGAGGATCGGTTGGCCGAAGAGGGGATTCGCGGCGAGATCTACCTCTTCAAGAACAACACGGATTCGGCGGGCAACTCCTACGGCTGCCACGAAAACTATCTCGTGTCACGCCACGGGGATTTCCAGAAGATGGTCGACACGCTCATACCTTTTTTCGTCACGAGGCAGATCTTCTCCGGCGCCGGCAAGCTGCTTCAAACTACCAAGGGACCGGTGTATTCAATGGCCCAGCGAGCCGAACACATTTGGGAAGGGGTCTCGTCGGCGACCACCCGTAGTCGGCCAATCATCAATACTCGCGATGAACCGCACGCTGATGCAGAGAAATATCGCCGACTCCACGTCATTGCCGGTGACTCAAACATGTCCGAATACGTGAACTACGTGAAGATCGGTACAACCGCGGCGCTGTTGCAGATGATTGAGGACAACGTCGTGTTTCGAGATGTTTCCCTTGAAAATCCCATCCGGTCGATCCGAGAGATCAGTCATGACATCACTTGTCGTCGGCGGGTGCGGCTCCGAAATGGCCGTGAGTTGTCCGCCCTCGACATTCAGTGGGAGTATCTCGATCGAACCCTGCGGTATGCGCGAACCACCGGTTTCCCCCCCGAGGTGCAGAAGGCCGTCGAAATGTGGGAGTACCTGCTCACGAGCATTGAAAAGGACCCGTTGAGCCTGAGCAGGGAAGTCGACTGGGTCACCAAATATCACTTGATCGAGAAGTATCAGGCAAAATGGGATCTCAATCGCTCGGATCCCAAATTGGCGCTGCTCGACCTCAGTTATCACGACGTGAACCGGCAACGGGGACTGTATTACATCATGCAGCGCCGAGGATATGTCGACCGCATCGTCACCGACGCGGCGGTGGCTACCGCCATGGTGAGTCCGCCCCAAACCACGAGAGCCCGACTTCGCGGAGAGTTCATCAAGGCAGCGAAAGCCAAAAAGCGGGACTTCACCGTGGACTGGGTCCATTTGAAGCTTAACGATCAGGCGCAACGGACCGTGTTGTGCAAGGACCCATTCAAATCGGTGGACGAGCGGGTTGAAAAACTCATCGCCGGTCTTTAGAGCTACATTTGGGTCCGCATGAAGAATGTCATTGAACGACTCCTTAACCTGCTGGCCTTTCTTCTGACAGCCGGCCGTCCGGTCACCGCCGAAGACATCCGTGAGACGGTGGCCGGCTACGACCGGGACAACGATGTGGCCTTTCACCGAATGTTCGAGCGTGATAAGGATTTGCTGCGTTCGATGGGTATTCCCCTCACTCTCACATTCACCGACGTGTGGGAGGTCGAGCAAGGCTATGTCGTGCCTCCGCGCGATTACGAGCTACCCGATCCGGGATTGACCGATGAAGAACGGGCGGCTCTCTGGTTGGCCGCTCAGGTGGTCCGGCTAGGTGGTCAGTCGACCGGGGCTGATGCGATGTTCAAGTTGGGAGGGGCTCCCATGCCGGCAGCAGGAGAGCCGCTGGCGGCCGATCTGGGCCTGTCCGCCGACGATCTGGCGATCATTTTTTCGGCGGTCGCCGAGCATCGGGTCCTTCGATTTGGATACCGCGACAAGCCTCGCGAGATCAAACCGTACGGGCTGATTCATCGTCACGGCCACTGGTATGTGGTCGGGGAAGCCGGCGGCGAGCCGCGCGCCTTTCGGGTGGATCGGGGAGACGGATTCGCAGCCGGTCAGGAGCCCGAATCCTTCGAGCGGCCTGCCGGCTTCGATATCAAGACCTCGATACCCACGGCCCCATGGGAAGCGGGTGATGAGGACGTCGTGGCAGTGGTGCGTTTCGACGCCAACGTGGCGTGGTGGGCGGACCGCCAACTGCCCGCCGGCGCCTCCCGGGTCACCGAGGCCGACGGAGGTCTGGTCGCCCACCTACCGGTGGCCAACACGGGCGCCTTCATCGGCTGGATGATCGGGTTCGTGGACGAAGCCGAGATCATCGGTCCTCCTGAGCTCCGGAGTCAGCTCGTTGAGCTGGTGCGTGGATGAGCGACAAGACGGTCAAACGATTGACGAGGATTCTCTCGATGCTGCCCTGGGTCATTGCCAATCCGGGCTCCACGGTCACTGAAGTACAAACTCGATTCGGGTATACCCGTCGCGAGCTGGTCGCGGATCTCGAGCTGGTGTTCGTGTGCGGTTTGCCAGGTTATGGGCCGGGCGACCTCATGGAGGCCTACATCGAAGATGACGAAGTGATCGTAGACATGGCCGACTATTTCTCGCGACCGCTGCGACTCAATCCTCCTGAGGCCTTGACGCTGCTGGCCTCCGGGATGGCACTGACGAGCACCGGCCAGGCCCCGCCCGCCCTCGAGCGAGCCGTGGGGAAGCTGGCGGCTGTGGTTGCTCCTGCCGTCGATGACGCGTTATTTGTCGATCTGGCAGGTGCCGAGCCTGCGTTGCTCGACCTGTTCCGTACGGCCGCCCGTGAACACGTCGTCGTTGATCTCACCTATACCGCTCTGGCCTCGGGGGCGACGACCAAGCGCCTGGTTGAACCCTGGACCGTGTTCTCTTCACTCGGCAACTGGTACGTGTCCGGGTTTTGTAGGAACGCCGCCGCAGATCGAGTTTTTCGCATCGACCGGGTTAGGGAAGCTCACGTTACTGATGAAACGTTCGATCCTCCAGCCGATGTTCCGCCACCGGAGGTGAGGTACACACCTTCTGAAGATGATGTTCGGGCGGTCATCCGGCTGGGTCCGACCGCCCGGTGGGTTGCCGAGTACTTCCCGGTTGAAGCTTTGTCACCGGATGTTGTTGTGTTCTCAGCTTCAGATCCGGCGGTTGCCGCGCGTTTGCTCCTGCGGTTGGGGAATAGCGCGGAGCTTCTCGAGGGAGACGAAGTGCGACAGCGACTTGATGAGCATCGGAGCCTCATCCTTCGTAGGTACGGCGTCGACGGTACCCTCTAGCACACGATTTCCCATGGATTTTTTCTTCAGTCTGGAGGCGCTCCCGCCGATAACAGATACAACTGAAACGGTCTGCGGAGAAGAAGCCATGACGACGATCAAATCAACATGTAGCCGATGCGGCGATGTAAAACTTCAGCCTTCAGACCTGGCTCTTGAGCTGGATCCGGCGGAAGACAGCGGCACGTATCGTTTCGCATGCCCCACCTGTCAACAAGTCCAACGCCGCCCCGCCAACGCCAGGGTTGTCAGCGTGTTGCTTGCCACCGGCGTTCCGTACGAAGTTGTCCGGTCGGATCAGATCACCGAGACCGAGATCGCACAGTTCGCCGAAGCCCTCGGCAAAGATGTTGATTTCATCAGCTTGATAACGTCCACGACTTAACCGACCCTCTTTTCCCAGACCCGTCATTGACGCCCCGCTTTGCGGGGCGTCAATGTTTTTTGGTGAGAAACATTCATGTACGTAAGACCATCTACCATGATGCCCGATGCCTGATATCAACTTTGGTGAGTGGATCATAATTGCCGTGATAGCGCTGGTCGTGGTCGGCCCACGTAACCTGCCCGACCTGGCCTACAAAATCGGTGGGTGGATGCGCGAAGCCCGGGCCATGGCTACCGATTTTCGACTCGGACTGGAACGCGAAATCTCGGAGTTGGGAGACGTTCCGTCCGATCTCAAAGGGCTTGCCTCCGAGATATCTAAGCCCCTTAAGGAAATCAGAGACGAACTCGGGTCCGTGTCTGGCGAGTTAAAGCCACTGGATTGGACGGGACCGGTCACCGAGCAGGGGCCGACGGCGGCCGACGCCGCCGAAGATTTCAAGAAGATCCACGGGATCACCGACGAGGCGCCGACAGATGCCGAGCCGGAGATATCACCCAAGCGTGCCGCCAAGAACCAAGCGGACCTTCAGGACCAGGATGGATCGGGGACACTCCCGGCGGCCGAACCTGGTCGTATTGAACCCGCCGGGGCCGAGCCGGATCCGGGCGGCGAGGCATGACCTCCGAAGAGAAGCGAATGTCCATGCTCGGCCATCTTGACGAGCTCCGGTCTCGTCTCGTCAAGGGGTCGGTTGCTCTCATGATCGGGGCCATTGTCGCATGGACGTGGCGGAGCCAGCTGCTTGATTTGCTGAGGGATCCGTTCCTCGAAGCGTTTCCCGGCGAGACGCTCCAGACAATCACCCCCACCGAACAGTTCGGCTCGGCGATGCGGTTGGCGGGGTTTGGGGGCTTCCTGTTGGCGAGCCCGGTAGTGATGTGGCAGGTGTGGGGATTTGTGTCACCAGGCCTCACGTCCAAAGAACGCCGCTGGGCGGTCCCTATCGTTTCGGCGCTTGTTACCTTGTTCTTGGCTGGAGTTGGTTTCGCCTATCTCATCCTTCCCCGGAGCCTGTTGTTTCTGAACGGTGTACTCAACACGGACCTGTCGCTGACTGTCAGTGAGTATCTTTCCTTCGTGGTCCGGTTCCTGCTCGTTTTTGGTCTGGCGTTTGAATACCCGGTCTTCCTGTTCGCGGCGGGCGCGGTCGGACTCGTTACATCTGCCCAGCTCAGCCACGTTCGTAGATGGGCCGTGTTGGCTATCAGCGTTGTCGCGGCGGGCGCCACACCGACCGGCGATCCCTTCACGATGCTCCTGCTCGCAGTGCCGTTGTATCTCATGTATGAGATCACGTTGCTGCTGATCAAACATATCCTCAGAAAGTGACCCGGGGGGACGAGTTCTTCCAGCAGTTGGGCTTCGAAGCCGACCCATTCCAGCGCGAGGCGATCGGGGCGATTGAGACTGGAGAGTCGGTCGTCGTGACCGCACCAACCGGTGCCGGCAAGACCTTGGTCGCCGACGGTGCGATCTTTCTGGCACTCAAGCGCGGCAAGCGTTCGTTCTACACGACTCCCATCAAGGCGCTGTCCAATCAGAAGTTCGCCGATCTTTCGCAGGAACACGGAGAGCACCGAGTCGGCCTTCTGACCGGTGACAACTCAATCAACGGTGATGCCGATATCGTCGTCATGACCACAGAGGTGTTTCGAAACATGATCTATGGGGGCGATGATCGACTCTCAGAAGTGGGCGTCGTCATCCTCGATGAGGTTCACTATCTCGCAGATATATCGAGGGGATCGGTCTGGGAAGAAGTAATCATTCACGCTCCCGATCACATTCAGTTTGTGTGTCTGTCTGCCACTGTGGCCAATCCCGAGGAGTTCACAGACTGGATCAGCGCCCGACGAGGACCCACTCGGCTGGTGGTCGAAACCAACCGACCGGTCCCTCTGGAGCCGATGTACATGATCACCGACCTGTGGTCCAAGCCACCAGTGCAGATGTTCGATCTTTTCGTGAAGGACCGACCGAATCCACGGATCCAACATTTGCTGGCAGCCAGAACTGGAAAGAGACGCCGCTTCGCAACTCCGCGTCGGGTCGAGGTGGTTGAAGAACTTGCTCGTCGTTCGATGCTTCCGACGATCATGTTCATTTTTTCGCGAGCCGGGTGCGAGGCAGCAGCTCACATGATTGCCGGCTCGGCCTTGGACCTGACAACGTCGGATGAGCGGCTGAGAATTCGTCAGATTGCCCTGGAGGCAACCGAACATCTCGAACCTGAGGATTTGGACACGCTTGGGTTCGGTCGGTGGTTGGCCGACCTTGAACGGGGTGTGGGTGCTCACCATGCCGGCCTGGTTCCTGCCTTCAAGGAGGTGGTTGAACGGCTGTTCGAGGGTGGCCTACTCAAGGTGGTGTGTGCCACGGAAACGCTCGCGTTGGGCATCAACATGCCGGCTCGAAGCGTGGTTATCGAATCCATCACCAAGTACAACGGAGAGTCTCATGAAATGCTCACTGCTTCCGACTACACCCAACTCACCGGGCGAGCGGGCCGCCGGGGAATAGACGAGGTTGGCTTCGGTATCTCGCTGTATTCGCGGTTCGTGCGCTTCGAACGAATGGCCGAGATCGTCGGTCGGGGTGCCACCCGGCTTGTCTCGAGCTTTCGACCGACGTACAACATGGCGGTCAATCTTGTGGCCAATTACGACCAATCCAACGCCGAACTCCTGCTGGAGGCTTCCTTCGCCCAGTTCCAACTCCACGGGCAGGTGGCGCAAGACGAAGAACGACTCATTGCCTTGCGGCGCGATGTAGAGCAGGCCCGATTTCTGGCTGCTTGCGACAAGGGTGATGTGTGGAGCTACCTTGAAGCGCTGGACTCTCATGTTCCAGCCATGACGGAGGCTATGCGGGCCGGGGATGTGTTCGAGGTGCGGCGGGGCGGCCGCCAGGGTCGCTACCTGGTGTTGTCGGCGGGTGATGGCAAGGGGGAGTCGGTCGTGGCATTGTCGTCAGGTGGCAAGGTCCGAAATATGACTGGCTCCGAATTGGCTGGGGCGATCTTGCTTGGCCAATTGGATTTCACCGGACCATTCCGACCATCGGATCGAAAGTTCCAGCAACGGGCCACCCAGCGACTCCGTTCGTTTCAGTCCTCAGCCGGGCGAACCCTGGCTGCGGACGTCGATCACCCGGTGGCGGCGTGTGGAGACGCCGATGATCACGTCAGCGAGGGGCGGAGAGCTCTCAAGTTGCAGCGAAAGATCGACAAATCGGGCGGGGCGAATCGCGGTTCATTGGTCCACGAGTTCCGGTCAATTCTCTCCGTGCTTGGCGAGTTGGGATATGTGAGTGAATGGAGCCTGACCGCTGACGGGGAGCGTCTGAGAACCATTTACGGATCACGGGACCTGCTCGTGGCAGAGTCGATACGAACCGGGCTTCTGGATGATTTGAGCTCCGCTGATCTGGCGGCGGCCGCCTCGGCCTTCATGTACGAACCGCGTGCCACCGACGAGGCTGTTCCAGTTCCTCTGGCACTAGACGAGTTCGCAGCCAACGTGTCCCGACTCGCCGAACACCTGACGTTTATCGAGGAGACATTCGGCGTCAGGTTGAGTCCGCCTCCAGAATTCGGATTCATGGAAGCTGCCTACCACTGGGCACAAGGTTTGGAACTTGACGAGATCCTTGACGGGCTGACAATGGCGCCGGGAGACTTCGTCCGGCAGGTTCGTCAACTGATCGATCAGCTTCGCCAGATACGAGATGGCGCCCCGCACCTGGCCCGAGTGGTGAATGAGGCGCTATCCAAACTCGACCGGGGAGTCGTAGCTGCTCAGGGAGTGTCGTGACCGAGCAATGGACCGTTTTGGTGAATCCACGTTCGGGCCGCAAGGGCGACCTCGTCGACCGGGTTCGTCTCGCCATTACCGGCCTTAATCTCGATGCGACCGTCGAAGTACCGATCGGCGAAGCGGAAATGCGAGCGTCGGTGCGGGCCTCGGTTGCGTCCGGCCGCCGTCATATTGCCGTTGTCGGCGGTGATGGAACCATAAGCCTGGTGGTCGACGAGTTGATGAAACTTGATCTGCCAGCGGCGCCGGTCCTTGCCGTTTTGCCTGCCGGCACGGGGTCTGACTTTGCCCGACCGTTCGCCATTGCCCAGAGTATCGAGGGAGCGATCCACCACCTGGCCGGCCAAAACGACTACCCGATCGACGTCGGGTTCGTGAAGGGGGAGTGGGGCACAAGGGCTTACGTCAACGTTGCCCAGGCCGGGTTGCTGGCGGCGAGTGTCGAGGCGGCCGCCAAACTGCCCAGATCGATGGGACGGCTCAAGTATCAGGTGGCCTTTTGGGCGACCCTGCCGAGGTTCACGTCGACTGATATCGAACTCGTCACCGATCGCCGGACGTATGAGGGTGAAGCGCTGCTGGCTCTATTCGCCAACGGTCAGTTCTTTGGTGGCGGGTTCAACGTGGCACCAAAAGCCGCCCTGATGGACGGGATCCTCGACGCCCAGGTTATTCACGCCAAGCGGTGGGAGGCGCTTCAGCTGTTCCCGATGGTCAAGCGTGGCCTGCACCTGGGCCACCCGAAGGTCACCCGGATTCGGACCAGGACGTTCTCGTTGAAGACGGCCGTTCCCTGGCCATTCGAGGTCGATGGTGACGTGATAGGTCCGACGCCGGTTACCGGATGGGTCGAGCAGAACAGGCTCTTCTTGCGGCTCTAGGGAATAGGATCGCCCGCAGCGGAATTATTTCATTGAGCATGTGGGTATACTCCCGCCCCCGAATCAACCTCACGGAGCTTTAAAATATGTCTGACCAAACCCTCGACGACGGTCTCGATGATGACATCGAACCGGATCCTGACGATGCCGACCTCGACGACGACGACCTCGACGATGCCGATATCGACGATGACCTCGACGACGTCGAGCTCCTTGAGGTCGATGATGACGATGACGACGTTATCCCCGAAGTTGGCGATGACCTGCTCACGAAGATAGTGATCGACGATGATGACGATGACGACGATGATGACGACGACGACGATGATGACGGTGCGGAAGAGACTGAGGCCCTTGAGGAACTCGAAGCTGAGGAGCTGGAACTTCTCGAAGAGGAGGTAGCGGCCGAACTGGCCGTCGATGAAGTCGAGGAGCTTCGCAATATTCGACGCGAGGAGTTGTCGCTCAACGTCGAGGGAGCCCAGGAAAAGCGGGCGGACGAGTTCCAGTGCTCGGTATGTTTCATGGTGAAGCGCACCTCTCAGTTGGCTTCGAAACGCAAGTTGGTGTGCAACGACTGCGCCAGCTGAATCTGATGTTGTAGTCGTTGTTCCCACCTACAACGAGGCGGAGAACCTCGAGGCGATGATCGCGGCTATCCGTAGTCACGGGTTCCGGGTTCTGATCGCCGACGACAACTCCCCTGACGGAACCGGTGAGATTGCCGATCGTCTGGCTGACGTTGCTGTGCAAGTCCTTCATCGACCTGGCAAACAAGGACTCGGCAGGGCCTACGCCGACGCTTTTGACCGGTTGGCTCGCGATGAGACCGTCTCGATCATTTGTCAGATCGATGCCGACTTCTCCCACGATCCACATGACCTGCCTCGCCTGGTCGCCGCCGTCCGCAATGGAGCCGACCTGGCGATCGGATCCCGCTATGTGCCGGGAGGGGCGACCCCGGATTGGCCGATGCATCGACGGTGGCTTTCTCTCGGCGGGAATCGCTATGCCAACGTCATGCTCGGACTCAAGGTCTACGACTGTACGGCCGGCTTCCGAGCGTGGCGGGCCCCCAAGCTTCACGGGTTAGGCGTTGGTAGTGCTGAGGCCTCCGGGTACGGGTTTCAGGTTGAGATGACTCGCCGGGCGCGACAAGCCGGACTCGGGATCGCCGAACTCCCCATCCTCTTTCGGGATCGGCGCTTCGGGACCTCAAAGATGGGCTTGCCAATCGTTGTCGAGGCAATGTGGCTGGTCACCAGGTGGGGTTTGGCAAGAAGATTGGGCGCCGGAAACCAGACCAGGGTCGGCTAGCCTCTCGACGGTGACTGTTTCGGTAACTGCCCGTTTCGCCAGGTTGGATGACGTTCCTCGACTCGGACGAATGTACGCCGAGTTGGAAGCTGAGATGGACGCTATCCACGCCATGTGGAAGCGCGCCGATGCCCTACCGAACCCGGCGGTTGACGCGTTCGCGTCCCTGATCGTGGCAGACGACTCCGTCGTGGTGGTCGGTGAAATCGACGGACTTCCATTCGGGTTTTTGATCGCAACGGTCGAGGAACTGGTGGATGGTTCCCTCATTGGCGCGATTCGGTTCATCTTCACTGAACTTCCGGCACGTGAGGTGGGGGTGGCAGAAGCGATGCGAGATCTCGCTTTGGCAGAACTGCGATCCCGTGGTCTGACAAGGTTCGATGCCCACGTGTTACCTGGCCATCGGCTTGTAAAGAACTTCTTCGAGGCCGGGGGCTTTTCAGCCAGGTCGATAGTCATGCACCACGATGACCGGGGCTAGGCGCCATCCGATCCCCGGGGTAGGGGTCGCCTGTGTCGACGGTAACCGAATCCTGCTCGTGCGAAGGTCCCGGGCGCCGTATCAGGGTTATTGGGCGGTTCCGGGCGGGAAAGTCCATTTCGGCGAACCAATGCGGGATGCCGCCCGGCGGGAAGTTCGCGAAGAGACCGGACTGGATGTCGAATTGGGCGCTGTCGTATGGACCGGTGAGGCGATCAGTAGCGAAGATCATTACATCCTCATCGATTTTGTCGGCACGGTGGTCGGGGGTGAATTGCGGGCAGGGGACGACGCAGCCGACGCCCGCTGGATCCACTTTGACGAACTCGACGATTTTGCCTTGACTCCGACCATGGGTGAACTGATCGACCTGGTCCGGCCATGAGCCTGCCTGTACACGAGCGATCGTTCACGATCGAGCGCTTTCATACGGCCGAACTACCTGACACTCCGCAACGCACTTTTCGGATTCCCGGAGAAGGTTGGATCGAAGCCCCGACGTCGCTGTTGTCACTTGGCGCCGAGATCGGCGAGCCGACCGAATATAAGCGTCGGATTGGCAGGTTCCTGCTCTGGAGGGCGGGCCCTCCGGTCGGCGAGGCCTGGTACCTGGCCGTTAGCCGGGACGATCTGGCCGAGCAATATCGCTTCCGGCTTTCGGGTAAGACGGGGATCGGGATTGGGCCCGACGGACAAACCCACCACAGGTTCCGTTCGTGGAAGAAGTCACTCCTGGAGGCCTCAGATCATGCGTGATGCCGTAGAGCTCCTACAGGCATTCATCACCAATGCCTGCGTGAACGATGGCACTCCCGATTCGGGCCAAGAAGTCCGATCTGTACAGACCCTGGTCGAATTCTTTGGAGAGACCGGGCAAGTGTTCGAACCCCACCCGGGCCGACAGAACGTCTTATACCGAATACCGGGTCAGGACCCCCGAGCGCCCCGGCTCATGTTGATGGGCCATCTCGATGTGGTACCGGTTTCAGCTGACGGGTGGACGCATAACCCTTTTGGTGGTGATATCGATGACGGATTCGTCTGGGGCAGGGGAGCGGTCGACATGCTCAACCTCACCGCCGCCATGGCCGCGGTTTTTCGCGACCGCATGGCCGGACCACCTCCGCAAGGGGATCTTCTGTTTCTTGCCGTCGCCGACGAGGAAAATGGCGGAACGTACGGCGCCGAGTACCTTGTCGAGGAGCACTGGGAGACGGTTAGAGCCGAGTTCATGCTCACCGAGATTGCGTATCCAGCGATCGACGGTGATGGCGGTCCCATACCGACGATCAATGTGGGGGAGAAAGGGCCGTTCTGGCACCAGCTGCGAGCGTCGGGTACTCCTGGACACGGCAGTCAACCGTACGGGGCAGATAACGCGTTGATCCCGTTGGCCAGAGCGGTGGTGGCGGTGGCAGGCTCGGCGACCCCGGTCTCGATTTCCGATGATTGGCGAGACTTCGTCGCAACCCTCGGTCTGACCTCGCGCCAGAAGAAGGCTC
Organism: bacterium; assembly: GCA_024641305.1. Lineage (GTDB taxonomy): Bacteria > Actinomycetota > Acidimicrobiia > Spongiisociales > JAENVV01 > JAENVV01. The sequence goes on from JAHEDI010000015.1 coordinate 41,700, forward strand.
TGGTTGATCCTGATCAGATCGACGAAGTGATCGATGAGCTCGCCGTGACCGATCCACATTTCGCAAGGTACGTGCACGCCTGCACCCATTTGACGATGACGCCCACCGTGCTCAATGCTGGAGCGAAGGCCAACGTCATCCCCGACGAGGCTGTCGCATCGGTCGATGCACGATTGTTGCCAGGGCAGGATGAGGACACGGTCCGCAGTCATCTCGCCAAGATTCTTGGGGGCGACGCCGAGGTCATCGACGTCGAACTGGTCAGAACTTCTCCGGCCAACTCATCGAGGCCGGAAGGTTGGCTTTGGGAGTCGCTACTCGACGCCTACGAGCTGAACCTTGGCGAACGCAAAGCAGCTCCGACTCTGACGCCTGCTTCGACTGATGCACGTTTCTGGAGAGAGCGAGGCGCAGCGGCGTACGGAGCGGGCCTGTTTTGTGACCGTGTGTCTTTTCCGGAATTCCTTACCATGTTTCACGGACACGACGAACGAGTTTCGGTGGATTCGATGCATCTCACGGTCAAGTTCCTCACCGACGTGTTGTCTGGATTTGAGCACCGGGCCCGATGAGCGCCCTCGTTGTCGACCTCGATGGGGTGGTCTATCTGGGAGAAGAGCCCATTCCGGGGTCCCGACAGGCGCTCGAGAGGTGCGAACTATCTGGCCATGAGATCTCGTTTGCCACCAATTCGTCGCTTCGCACCCCGGAGGAGGCGGCCGACAAGATTCGCCGGATCACCGGGTATCAAGCACACCCTCGACAGGTGGTCACGTCGGCCATGGCCGCAGCGCGGTTGGCTGGCACGCTCGGCGTACACAATGCGTTGGTGGTTGGGGGAAGTGGCGTCCGGCATGCGATCACCACTCAGGGAATCGAGATCGTCAGCGATCCTTGGAGCGCTGATGTTGTCGTAGTTGGGCTCGATCTCGATCTGCATTACGACAAGGTGCGTGACGCCACCCTGGCTATCCGAAACGGTGCCCGGTTTATTGCGACCAATCTGGACCCCTCCTATCCCATGCCGGACGGCCAATGGCCCGGAGCGGGTGCCATCGTCGAGCTGGTCAGAGTGGCGTCGGGAGTTGAGCCAATAGCGACGGGCAAACCCGACGTGGCGATGATCGATCTTATCGCTGAGCGGATCGGGTCGCACGCCGATATCTGGATGATCGGCGATCGTCCGAGTACTGACGTGGCGATGGCCAAAGCAGCCGGTTGGCGCAGCGTGCTTGTCCTCACCGGTGTGGTCGACTCTGCGGCAGACGTCCCGGCCAGGTGGACTCCCGACCTGGTCATTGACTCGATTGCTGACCTACCGGACGAATTGGAACGCCTGATTGGCCAGCCGATCGATGAGCCCCCGCCGCATTACTAACGCGACAACCATCCCGAATACGAACCCGGCGACATGAGCTTCCCACGCAACGTCGGGAGATGATCCGGCAATCCAGAATTGGCTACCGAACCACATACTCAGGAAGACCCAGGCCGGAACCGACAGAGGTACCAGTACCGCCCAGGTGGTAATGCGGGCCCTGGGGAACAGGATGATGTAGGCACCCATGACCGCGGCAATGGCGCCGGAAGCACCAACGACCGGGATGGTCGAGCCCGGATTTATCGCAATGTGAGCCACTCCCGCCACCACGCCTCCGGCCAGGTACAAGACGAGGTAGCGGAGACGGCCGAAGGCGTCTTCGACGTTGTTTCCGAATATCCACAGTGACCACATGTTGCCAAGGAGGTGGGCGAACCCGCCGTGGAGAAAGATCGAAGAGATCAGGCTGAGGAGAATTTCCTTGTCGTCGAAAAGGCCCGGTTCTTGAAAGGTATCGCACACTCCAGTCGTGAGTTCATGAAGCGAAACCGGACCACCACCTGAGAACTCACAAGGGATGGTGGCGTACTCGAAGAATGCCGAGTCTCCCTCTGGTAATTGGACGAAGTAGTAGATGGCGGCCGCCGCGAGAATGAGAGCCACGGTGATCGCCGGAAACCGGATTCCGGGGTTCTGGTCGCGGAGGGGGATCAATGCAACTTCCTGTCACAGTTGTCAGCGATAATGGCATCCATGGATACACAAGAACCTTTGAGTGAGACGGTCGACGATACACGCGTCGATCTGCCGGCGGACGATCTTTCCGACCCTTCGTCAATACCCGGCGCAGAGATCGAAGATGATGCGTCAATTGAGTTGGCGATCGAGGTACTCGCCGGTATGGACCCTGCGGAAGCTCCGGAGTTGGCCGATCAGGTGGCGGCCCGGTTGCGGGCTCAGCTGTCTGATCGGTGACCTGGCGCCGCCTGGATATCGTCATGGTTGAGTTAGGGATCGTTAACACGCGCTCGCAGGCCGCCCGTCTGATCGAAGATGGTCACGTCACAGTCGACGGATTGTTGGCAGACAAGGCCGCCCGCAAGATCCCGGTCGGGGTCGATATCGCCGTTCGAGATGCCGATCTGGTTGGTCGAGGTGGGGCCAAACTGCGAGGAGCGTTGGACGCTTTTGGCATTTCGGTCGCCGGCAAGCGATGCATTGACATTGGAGCATCGACCGGTGGGTTCAGCCAGCAGCTCCTGGCCGGAGAAGCCGCCGCAGTTGTCGCGGTCGACGTGGGCCACGACCAGTTGGATCAGCGGCTGCTGGCAGATACCCGGGTCGAGAATCATGAGGGGATCAACGCCCGCTATCTGGAGGTCGGTGACTTCGGTGAACGGTTTACCGTAGTAGTTGCCGATCTGTCCTTTATTAGCCTTACGTTGGTTGCTCAGGGGATCACGAACGTCGCTTCGGACGATGCCGATCTGGTGCTGCTCGTCAAGCCGCAGTTTGAGGTCGGCAAAGACCATGTTGGCCGGACCGGCCTGATCACCGATCCCGAGTTGCACCGGCGGGCCATTGAAGCAGTGGTAACCGAATTCACGATGCTCGGCTGGCACCTTTATCAGACAGTAGAGTCGCCAGTGGTTGGCGGCGACGGCAATCAAGAGTTCTTTGTCTGGATGAGGAAGAAGTCATGAGAATTGGTGTCGTTATGCGCTCAAACAGTGAACGCGCCGCGGAGACCGTCGACGCCCTATCCCAATTGGCTACCCGAAGGGGACTGTCGGTGGGCGCAGTCCCTGAACATGGTTCGGGCGAACTCCTCGAACCACGCGAGATGGCCGACTGCGATGTCGTGATTGCGGTTGGTGGAGATGGAACCGTACTTGAGGCAATACGGTACGGGGTGCCAAATGACCTTCCTGTTCTTGGTGTGAACACCGGGCGGGTCGGCTTCTTGGCTGAAGCCGAGACAGATGACCTGGCTGCCGTCATCGATATGATCGCCGATCGTTCGTGGTCTGAAACCTCGCGGATGACGCTTTCGGCGACTATCGCAGGCAAACAATCCGGGGTTGGCCTCAACGATATCGTCGTGGAAAAGATCAAAAGTCAGCAGCTGGTTTCGCTTGAATTGCACATCGACGACGAGCGGTTCTTGACCTATCGGGCCGATGGTCTGGTGTTCGCAACACCAACGGGTTCAACCGCATATAACCTGTCTGCGGGTGGACCGATCGTTGATCCGCTTATCGACACGATCATCGTCACCCCGGTTGCGCCCTATTCGCTGTTCTCAAGAACGTTGTGTCTGCCTCCCACCGCGCGAATTGTTTGCACCGTGACGCTTGATCGACCGGCCGGCGTATCGGTCGATGGCGTTCACATCGGGACACTCGCCCTGGACGAGTCCGTAGTCATCGAACGGGGCTCGCAGCGGGCCCGGTTCATCAGTCTTGGCAGACGGTCGTATCTCCAGACCGTCAAGTCCAAACTGAAGCTGTATGAAGGTCTGGACGGAGCGAGTTTCTGAATGATTGAGGAACTGGCCGTCGCAAATCTTGGCGTCATCGAGAGTGCCCGCATCGAACCAGGTCCCGGTCTGGTAGTGATCACGGGAGAAACCGGTACCGGGAAGACATTGTTGGCCGGAGCTGTGGGTCTCCTCATTGGTGATCCTACCCGGGCGGGTCTGATCGGCCCATACTCCGATGAAGCCAAGGTCGAAGGACGTTTTCTGGTTGGTGGAGAAGAGTTGGTGGTTTCCCGGCGACTAATCGAGGGCCGGAGCCGTGCCTATACGAACGGTGAGATGGTGCCGCTTAAAGTCCTGGCCGACCAGGGTACGGACCTGGTCGAGATGGTCGCTCAGCATGATCATCTGGCGATCGGCAAGGAGGCCTCGGTCTTGGCGCTGGTTGACCGACTCCTCGATGCGACCGGTGCCGAGCGGCTAAGCCAGTACCAGAGAGCCTGGCAGGAACTTGTCGATGTGCGTTCAAGCGCCCTCCAGGGTGATATTCGAAGTATTGAACGCGCCAGGGACCTGGCTGCATACGAAGCCGGGGAGATTGAAGCGTCGGGGTTTCGCCTCGGGGAGGATGACGAACTCCAGAAGGATCTGGCCCGTCGACGGAACTCGGTCGAGCTCACCGAATATCTATCTGCCGCCCACCGTGCCTTCGATCGGGGAGCCGAGGAGATTGCAACGGCCGTAGAGGCTCTTCGGAGAGTCGGACGACTCGACGATGAACTATCCGTCGTGGGAGATCGCACGGACGGAGTAGCCGCCGAGGTAGCCGATCTCATTCTGACAATCCGTCAGGCGATGGAATCGGTCGATCATGATCCTGAACGGCTGGAGGCTCAGGAGGCGCGGATGGCGCTGCTCGGAGATCTGCGGCGCAAGTACGGCGATTCGTTGGACGAAATCCTCGCGTACGGGGTGGCAGCCCAGGCCCGAGCCGCCGATCTGACGGCCAGTCTGGAGGCCGCCGCCTCGTTCGTCGTCGACCTGGAGCGGGCCGCGTCTGCGGCAGCGGCCGCGGCCGGGGCCCTTCGGGAAGCACGACAGGCGGCCGCCAGGCACCTGTGCGATACGGCCAAAGCGCATCTGAATGAGCTGGGATTTGCTACTCCGCACCTGTCCGTCGCGTTTGAGCCTCGTGCTCTGCGGACGACCGGTGGCTCGCACCTGACTCTTCTCTTCGCCTCCGACGATCGGCTAACCCCTGGACCCGTGAACAAGGTGGCCTCCGGGGGTGAGCTGTCCAGGCTCGTTCTGGCTTTACGACTGGCGGGCGGTGTTGGCCAGGCTCCCGTGGTGGTTTTCGACGAAATCGATGCCGGAGTTGGGGGACGAACCGCCCTGGCGCTCGGCCGGAAACTGGCCGGACTCGCCGCCGACCGGCAAGTGTTCGTGGTCACCCACCTGCCGCAAGTGGCCGCGTTTGCCGATACTCACTATGTTGTCGAGCGGACCATGGAACGAGCCGATGTCCGCTTGGTCGAAGGCGACGCCCGTATCGATGAGATCGCCAGAATGTTGGCTGGTCTTGACGATTCTCAGCAAGGTCGGGATCACGCCGCAGAACTCGTTGCCACGGCCCGGCGGCGCTAGTGGCTTGGTATGCCGAATCGGCTGTGGACCCGGCGACGGGCTTGGGTGTCGTGAAACAGCCAGGAAGTGACTGGAAGTGACCGTAAATTCAACCCAGCTGACGCCCCTTCTGTTTATGGAACGGACCGCCGAGGTGTTTGGCGACAAGGTCGGTTTCGTCCAGGGAGACCAACGTTTCACCTATCGGCAGCTGGCATCGGAGACCACCCGGCTCGCCAATGCGTTCCGGGCAGCCGGCATTGTCGACGGTGACCGGATCGCCTATCTGAGTCCGAATACAGCGCAAATGTTGATTGCGCATTTTGCCGTTCCATTGGCCAAGGCGGTGCTGGTGGCAATCAATACCCGGCTCAGCCCTCCAGAGGTGCTCGAGATCCTCAATCATTCCGGCGCCAGGCTGCTCGTAGTAGATGAGTCCTTACGGTCGGTGGTTCAACCTATTTTGGTCGAGGCTGGAGGGGTGGAGCGAGTGGTGGTGGTTTCGGTCGAGCCGACTCCAGAAAGCGACTATGCGACCTTTCTCGCCACCGGGTCCGACGATCCGATTCCCTGGCGGGTCGACGACGAATACCGGGCGATCTCAATCAACTACACCTCGGGAACCACCGGCCGACCAAAGGGAGTGCAATATACCCATCGCGGTGCCTACCTCAACGCATTGACCGAGATCATTCACAGTCGTCATAGCCCTGAATCCGTGTATCTGTGGACCCTGCCGATGTTTCATTGCAACGGTTGGTGCACGACGTGGGGGGTGACTGCCGTCGGTGGTACTCACGTCGGGTTGCGAGCGGTCGATCCAGGAGAGATCTGGCGTCTCATCGCCGCCGAGGGTGTTTCCCATCTCAACGCTGCCCCGACCGTCTTGATCTCTCTGGCTAACCATCCGGCGGCGGTTCCCTTCAGGGGCCCCATGACGATCACGACGGCCGGAGCCCCACCCAGCCCCACGATCATCAGCCAGATCGAAGATCTGGGGGCCACGATCGTCCATGTTTATGGGTTGACCGAAACGTACGGTCCCCACACCATCTGTGAATATCAGCCTGCCTGGGATGGCTCGACCCATCGCGCGGCGCTCTTGGCCCGTCAGGGCGTCTCGTTCATCGGGGTCGACCCAATACGGGTGGTCGACGATAATATGGACGACGTTCCCTCGGATGGAACGACCATGGGAGAGGTTGTCATGCGCGGTAACAACGTCATGGCGGGCTATTACAACGATCCTGCGGCCACCGCTGAGGCATTTCGCGGCGGGTGGTTCCACTCCGGGGACGTGGCCGTCTGGCACCCGGACGGTTACATCGAACTGCGAGACCGCTCGAAAGACATCATCATCTCCGGAGGCGAGAACATCTCGACAATCGAGGTTGAACAAGCGGTGATGGCTCATCCGTCAGTCCTCGAGGCGGCGGTCGTGGCGATCCCTCACGAGAAGTGGGGTGAGCGACCTAAGGCATTTGTCGTCGCCAAACCTGGTGCTGTTGTGGATCCCGAAGAGATCATCGCCTTTGTGAAGACCCGGATCGCCCGGTTCAAGGCGCCAGACGCGGTCGAAATGGTCGAACAGTTGCCGAAGACTTCGACAGGAAAGATTCAAAAGTACGTATTACGCGAACAGGAATGGGGAGACCATGCACGAAGAATCAACTGATCATTTGGTCTCGGCCACTCTGATGCTACGCTGATCTTCCGTGACGAAATACATCTTTGTTACTGGTGGCGTTGTCTCCAGTTTAGGTAAGGGAATCACGGCAGCTTCCCTCGGACGACTGCTCAAAGAGCGTGGTCTCAGCGTGGTTCTCCAGAAGCTCGATCCGTACATCAACGTCGATCCTGGAACGATGAATCCGTTTCAGCATGGCGAAGTCTTTGTGACCGACGACGGCGGCGAGACCGACCTCGATCTTGGTCACTACGAACGATTCACCGGTGTCAATCTACGACGCGATGCGTCGGTCTCGGCTGGCGCCATTTACCTCTCCGTCATCCAAAAAGAACGGCGTGGCGACTACCTGGGCGGGACCGTGCAGGTGATACCGCACATCACCAATGAGATCAAAACGCGGGTGAAGCGGATGGGCGAGAGCGATGACGTGGATGTGGTCATATGCGAAGTCGGGGGTACGGTTGGTGACATCGAGGGACTCCCGTTTCTCGAAGCCATCCGACAGTTCGGCAAAGATGTCGGTCGCGGAAACGTTGCTTACATCCACGTCACGTTGGTCCCCTTCATCCCGGCTTCAGAGGAACTCAAGTCCAAACCGACCCAGCATTCCGTCGCAGAACTGCGCAGCCGGGGCATTCATCCCGACGTCATCGTGGTCCGCTCGGACCGGCCGATTGACGACGCGATTCGGCGCAAGATCAGCTTGTTTTGTGATGTCGAGCCAGAAGCCGTTATCAATGCGCTTGATGCCAAGGACATATACGCCGTGCCGCTGGCCTTGCACGCCGACGGTCTCGACAAGGTTATTCTTGACCGTTTGCACATCGAGGCTCCAGAACCCGACCTCACGCGGTGGCGTCACATGGTGGACCGGGCAAGCCAGGCTACCGAGGTTGTCACGATCGGTCTCGTCGGTAAGTACGTCGACCTGCCAGACGCCTATTTATCGGTCGTCGAGGCCCTCCGCCACGGAGGATTCGCCAACGATGTGAAACTCGACCTTCGCTGGATCCCGGCCGAGGATATGACTGGCCTGTATGCGGCCAGCCACATGGAGAATCTTGACGGGATTCTCATACCGGGTGGGTTCGGGCCACGGGGGATTGAGGGCAAGATCGAAGCGATCAGATTCGCCAGGGAGCAACGGATACCGTTCCTTGGTCTCTGTCTCGGTCTGCAATGTGCGGTTATCGAATTTGCTCGCAACGTTGCGGGTCTTGCCAATGCCCATTCAGCTGAGTTTGAGCCGATGGCCCCACACCGGGTCATCGATCTTATGGAAAGCCAGCAAGACGTCTCCGAAAAGGGCGGAACGATGCGCCTCGGTCTGTATGCCGCCAAACTGGCCAAAGATTCGCTCGTTGAGTCGCTGTACAAAGACGAGGTCATCTACGAACGTCATCGTCATCGCTACGAGGTGAACAACAAGTATCGCGCCCAGCTCGAAGCTGCCGGCCTTCGACTGTCGGGAGTGTCACCGGATGGGCGGTTGGTTGAGATCATCGAGCTCGCTGGCCACCCGTTCTTTGTCGCCAGTCAATTCCATCCTGAATTCAAATCACGGCCGGACGAGCCGCATCCGTTGTTTGAGGGGTTTGTGCTCGCTGCCAAAGAACGCTCCCACCGCCTCCCGGATATCGAGCTGTCGACGAGCGTGGTGACCGAGACGATTTAGTGCCGTTTCGTCACGTAAATCGCCAGTCTCTCGTTACCGGAGCATTTCTTTCTTTCGATCGTTTCGAGATCGAAAGCCCCGATGGGTACCGGGCCGAACGGTTCATGCTTACCCACCCGGGTGCCGTTGCGTTGTTGCCCGTCGACGGTGACGCCGTGTTGTTGGTACGTCAGTATCGGGGGCCGGTCGACATGGAGATGTTGGAAGTACCGGCCGGCAAACTCGATGCCGGCGAAACCGATTCTGTGGGTGCGGTACGGCGCGAGTGTGCGGAAGAGGTAGGTATGGCTCCGGGGATTATCGAACCGCTCGGACATATGTTCACGAGTCCTGGCATCACCAACGAACGGATCGATCTGTTCTGGGTCGGCGATCTCAAGCCCGTACCTGTCCGTCCCGATGGTCTCGAGGAAGAACACTCCCAGATCATTCGAGTTCCCATCGACAGCCTGGGTGAACTGGTGGCATCAGGGTCGTTGACCGACGGCAAGTCGATCGCCACGATCAGCCGGTACTTGTTACGCAATGGCGCTTGAAAAGGCGATCGAAGACTATCTGTCATTTCTCCTTATCGAGCGCGGCCTGGCGTCAAACACGGTCGTCGCCTATCGGCGTGACCTCGGCCAGTATCGGCTGGCCGTCGGCGAGGAGCCGCTACCCGCTGACATTGAGAGGTTCGTCGAGGATCTAACCGACCTGGGCTTGGCAACGGCAACCATCGCCAGGAAAATTGCGGCAGTGAGGGGACTGCACCGATTCCTGGTGGCCGAAGGCCTTCGAGTAGACGACCCCTCGGTGCTCATCGAGACGCCACCTCAGCCGGACTCATTGCCGAAAGCCCTTGATGTCGATGAAATGGTTCGCCTGCTGGAAGCGGCTTCAAACGTCGGTCCGACGGGCACCCGCGACCGGGCGCTGGTCGAGTTCATGTACGGATGTGGAGCACGGGTCAGCGAGGCCGTGGCACTGGACACCCATAACCTCGACCTCATCGACCGGACCGCGCTCATCACGGGTAAAGGCAACAAGCAGCGGATGGTCCCTTTGGGATCGTTTGCCGTCGAGGCCCTTACCCAGTGGCTTGATGACCGGATCGGCTGGGTCGGCCCTGAACAGCCTGCGGTTTTTGTCAATCGTCGGGGGGGACGGCTGACCCGCCAGAGCATCTTCACTATCGTTCGGAACGCGGGAGAAGAAGCCGGCCTGGAAGGGCACGTTTCGCCGCATTCGTTGCGCCACTCTGCGGCTACCCACATGGTTGAGGGCGGTGCGGATCTTCGCAGCATTCAAGAGATGCTCGGGCACGTGAGCATTTCGACTACGCAGATCTATACCAGGGTGTCTCCCCAGCATCTCCGGGAGATCTACATCGAATCCCACCCGCGCAGCCGCTAGACAACTTATCGGGAGCAAACACCCGGACCGACACCGGATTCGCGACTAGGCTCTTCGCAAGGCTCCCTTGGGGGGCGTGGTGGAACCATTCGTAGGATGCAGGGTGATGCATGGTTGATTACGACGCAACGCGGGCCATTCTGGCCCAGGAGCGAGCCAAGCTCGTCCACCAACTCGACGAGCTCGGCGCCACAGAAACTGGTGAATTGAAGTCCGGTTTGAATCTTGGCGAGGGATTCGCGGACGCCGGTGCCATCACGGCCGAGAGAACTGAGCTGTTGGGTTTGGCAGAATCATTATCGACCCAGGTGGAAGAGGTCGATTCCGCATTGTCGGCGATCTCGGCCGGTACGTACGGCGTGTGTTCTTCTTGCGGGCAGGAGATCTCACCCGCTCGTCTTGAGGCCCGACCCTCGTCAACACTCTGTGTGGCCTGCAAGTCGAAACGCTGAGTGAACCTATCTCACCTGGTTCGCCGCTTCTTCGCGTTCGGGTCGGCCAAACCTCTTACTGAGAACGAGCGAAACTCGGTGGTCGCCCGGCTACCAGACCCGGCTCTTGCCGAACTCTTCTACGCGCAGCCGGTAGCCGATCAGCGACACGGATACGATGCCAGCGAATGGCTGGCCCGTCGGGAGGCCCCCCTCTGGATGGTTCAGGCAGGCATGTTGCACGATGTCGGCAAGCGACATGCCTCCTTGGGGCGATGGGGGCGAGCAATCGCCACGGCGTTTGGCTGGTTGCGGATCGTTCCACCCGGGGCCATGTCGCTCTACAATGCCCATGGTTCGACCGGGGCCGATGAGTTGACGGTCTTGCACGCGGACGCCCGCGTGGTGGCTTACACCGCCCATCACCATGGGCAGCGCCCGGTCGAGTTGGGGGTCGGCGAGTGGGAGATGCTCGACAGGGCTGACCGCGAGAACTGAATTCGGAGATTGCTGAATGGTTGAACAGGAAAAGGCTCACTCGTGACATATGAGGTCAAGACCGCAGTATTCGAAGGTCCGCTTGATCTGTTGCTCCAGCTCATCACCCGTCGTCAGGTCGATATCACTCAGGTGAGCCTGTCGTCCATCGTTACGGAGTATCTGTCCTATCTCGACGAGATCCGGGGAATGGATCTCGAAGTTGCTTCGGAATTCCTGCTGATCGCCGCCACCCTTGTTCAGCTCAAAGCTCGGCATCTTCTCCCTGACGATGGACCTGTTGATCTTGATGAAGAGCTAGCCCTCATGGAAGAGCGCGATCGTCTGTTGGCCAGGTTGCTGGCGTGTGTCACATTCAAGGACGTGGCTGCAGTACTGCGATATCGGCTGCAGGAAGGTAACCGGTATGTGGGACGGGTCGGAGGCTTGCCGCCTGAGATCGAGTTGCCTCAACCGGAGCTCAGAATTCCGGTCGACAGTTTCGGGCTCGCCGCGATCGCCGAGACGGTTTTCAACCGTTTGCCGCTCGAGCCTGACCTCGATCATCTTGAGCTTGACCTCCCCTCGGTTCAGGATGCCATGTACGATCTGCGCGCCAGGGTGGAGCTACTTGCCGAGGTGACATTCGAAGATCTTGTCGAGCATTGCTCGCGAAGAGTTGAGGTTGTCGCCTATTTCCTTGCACTGTTGGAATTGGCCCGCTGGGGCATGGTCCAGGTTGCTCAGACCGATTGGCTCGACCACATTCACGTAACCCACATAGGGAACATTGCACCGATGACAAGTGAATGGGGTGGCTAGTGGAAACCAAAGCATTGCTGGAAGCCATTTTGTTTGTCGCCGAGAACCCGGTCCCGGCCAGTGAGTTGGCTGAGGTGACCGAAGAGACCCAGGCGCGGATCGTCGAATTGCTCGGCGAGCTCGCCTCGGATCTTGAGACCGGACGGCGTGGACTTGCCTTACGTGAGGTTGGCGGCGGGTGGCGGTTGTACGCCCATCCCGACGCGTTTGCTCACCTGGAGCGGTATGCCGCATCGCCAACGGCCGCCAAGCTTTCCGGAGCCGCCCTTGAAACACTTGCGGTTGTGGCGTATCGCCAGCCGGTATCGCGGGGCCAGGTTGCCGAAATACGAGGAGTCGACTCGGATTCTTCACTGCGCACGCTCGAACGGAGAGGTCTCGTTCGCGAAATCGACCGCCTTCCCCTTCCAGGTAATCCGGCGACCTATGGCACCAGTGAACTGTTCTTGGAGAAGCTCGGGCTTCGGAGCCTGGCCGATCTTCCGCCGCTGGCCGATCATGTTCCACCCCGCGAAATCGTCGAGACACTGGAAGAGACCTTCCGCCCCGATAGTGCCTGAGACCGAAAAGCTTCAAAAGGTCATTGCCCGATCGGGTGTCGCTTCAAGGCGTCGAGCCGAGATGCTGATCGGGGAACGTCGGGTGACGGTAGACGGGGTAGTGGCCCACCTCGGGATGCGAGTTGATCCCTCGACGGCGACCGTGGTGGTCGACGGTGCCACGATCCCGGTTGACCCTTCGTTCGTGTATTACCTGCTCAACAAGCCGATCGGGGTGGTTTCGACTGCGGACGATCCCCAAGGCAGGGAGACGGTCGTCAATCTGATCCCCACGGATGGTCGTATCTACCCGGTTGGCCGTCTCGATCAGGACTCAGGGGGCCTGTTGATCTTGACGAACGACGGGACCTTGACCGCGAGGCTTACCCACCCCCGCTACAACGTTGCCAAGGTTTACAACGTCCTTGTCGAGGGCCTTGTTTCCAAAACCGTCGTCAGCCAGTTCACAGATGGAATCGAACTCGACGACGGTGTCGCCTCTGCAGAGTCGGCCAAAGTGATCGATCGTTTTGGAAATCAAACCATGCTTGAACTGGTTTTGACGGAGGGACGCAACCGGGAGATTCGACGGATGGCTGAGACGGTTGGCCATCCGGTCGTTTCGTTGTTTCGCGTGGCGATCGGTCCGATTCGCGATCCTGGGTTACGGTCGGGCACGTGGCGAGAGTTGACTACCGATGAGGTTAGGGCTCTCTATGACGCTACCCATGACTGATCTCAAACTGATCAAGCCGCGTGGTCCCGTTACGATTCGGGTGCGACCCCCTGGCTCGAAGAGCCTCACCAATCGGGCCTTGCTCATCGCTGCTTTGGCCCATGGAGAATCGCGCCTTGAGAATCCGCTCCGATCCGACGACACGTTGGCGATGGCCGCCTGCCTCAGGTCCCTGGGTAGTCGGATTGCCGACGACGGTGACGATCTCGTCATCTCAGGAGGGCCGTTTCACCAACCGGTGACCCCGCTCGATGTCAACCTGTCGGGAACTGCCTTGCGATTCCTGGTCGCCGCGTCCGCACTCGTCCCGGGTGGGGCCACGGTCGATGGACGTCAGCGCATTCGCGAGCGACCGATCAGACCATTGACCGATGCCATGGCAGAGTTAGGCGTGAACGTTTCAGTCGATTCGCAAACCGGGGGTGCGCCCGTGGTGATCGGCGGGGGCGGCTTGCGGGGCGGGGCTGTCAGGATGGATGCTTCGGCGAGTTCCCAGCCGGTGTCGGCGCTCATGATGGTGGCTCCCTTCGCCACCGGTCCGGTCCGAATCGAGTTCTTGGGCGGCCAAAGTATCTCCGCACCGTATCTGCAAACAACGGCCGAAGTCATGGCCGCCTTCGGGGTTGAACCGGAACTGGCAATCGATCATGTTGTCATCCCAACGGGCCGGTATCGTCCGCTCGACTACGCGATCGAGGCTGACGCCTCGGCGGCCGTGTACGCATGGTGCGCGGCGGCGATCAGCGGGGGACAGGCTGTCGTGACCGGTATCGGGGCTAGTTCGAGCCAGGCCGACCTCGGCGTACTTGAGGCACTGGCGGCCATGGGCTGTGCCGTTGACGTCGGCTCGGAAGCGATCACCGTCCGAGCCCCCAGGCGCTTGACCGGGATAACCATGGATCTTGGTCAGTGTCCGGACGGGGCGATGGCCATTGCCGTCTGCGCGGCGTTTGCAGATGGACCATCACGGCTGACCGGACTCTCGTCCTGGGCCGTGAAAGAGACGGATAGGTTGGTGGCGGTCTCAACAGAACTCGCCAAGTTGGGTGTAGGCGTTGTGGCGACGAGGGACTCTCTGAACGTCGATCCTCCCTCGTTCATGGTCCCGACGGACATACAGACCTACGATGACCATCGGATGGCCATGTCCTTCTCGTTGGCTGGACTTCGAGTACCGGGAGTCCGGATTGCCGATCCGGAGGTCGTTTCAAAAACGTGGCCGGGCTATTGGGAAGAGTTCGCCACATGGAGCTAGGCGGGTACGTGATCGCCATCGATGGGCCGGGGGGCAGCGGCAAAACCACAATCGCCCGGTCCGTTGCGATGGAATTGGAGCTGCCACATCTTGACACTGGCGCCTACTATCGGGCGGCTACGGTGGCCGTTCTTCGGGCCGGTATTGATTATGAAGATCACGAGGCGGTGGCCGCTCTCATCCGGGTTGTTGAGCTGAGGTATGACCGGGGGCGGATGCTGCTCGACGAAGAGGACGTCTCGGAGGCGATTCGTAGCGAGCAAGCGACGCTGGCGGTCTCGGCCGTGTCCGCAGTACCTGAGGTGCGGCGCCTGATGGTGCAGGCTCAACGGAACTGGGTCGCTGAGCGGGGTGGATCGGCAGTCGTGGAGGGGCGCGACATCGGAAGCGTCGTATTTCCCGACGCGGCGTTGAAGCTGTTCGTTACTGCCCGTCCCGAGGTACGGGCCCGGCGTCGGGCTGGTGAGGTGGCCGGAGACCAGGAACTCATCGAGCAAGACCTGGCGAGACGTGACACGATTGACTCCACCAGAGCGGTTTCCCCGCTTCAGCACGCCCCTGATGCCGTTGAAATCGACACTAGCGATTTGTCGGTAGACGAAGTAATCGCCCGGGTGCTCACATTGGTAGCAGCTACTCGCTGATGAGGTCGAGGGCTTCGGTCGCGGTCCAGGACCGGTCATCTTCCAACAATCCCCGGCCGCCCCGGTCAGACGCCGAGAAACCGGCTTCGACCACCGCCTGTAGGGCGGTAAGAAATCCCCGGAGCTGTGGCGGTAATGGGAAGTATTCGCCTTCCTTCGTCACCTGGATCAACTCGACTCCATTGCGAGGATTGATGCGATCGATAACCTCCGACACGAGGTGGTCGGGGGCGGAGGCACCGGCAGTCACTCCGACTATCTCTACACCGGTCAACCACTCAGGCTCGATGGCCTCTGCGTTGTCAATCCGGTAGGCCGGAATGCCCGCCTCGTGCGCCACCCGGACGAGTGCCCTGGTGTTCGAAGATGAGTCGCTGCCAACCACCAGGACAAGATCGGCTGAGGTCGATAGCTGTTGGACCGCTTCCTGCCGGTTGGTTGTGGCATAGCAAAGATCAGACTTGCGAGCGGTCTTGAGTTCGGGAAACTCGGCTTGCGACTGTTGGAGCACGTCCTGCCACTCGAACAGCCCGAGAGTGGTTTGGGCCAGCAAGGCGACCTTGGTCGGGTCCTTGGCGGTGAATGATTCCAATCCTCGCTCGGGTTCGATCAACGTGATGTGTTCAGGCGCCTCGGCGATCGTCCCGACCGCCTCGTCGTGGCCCTCATGACCGATGTAGAGGATTTGGAACCCTTTGTCCGTGAGAGTCTTCACCTCGTGGTGCACCTTGGTCACAAGCGGGCAGACGGCGTCAACCACAACTCCGGCCGAAGTCTGGGCAGCGGCCACGACCTCGGGGGCCGATCCGTGAGCCGATAGCATGACGGGTGCGCCGGGAGGCACGTCGTCCATACTGTTGACGAAAATAACCCCAACTCGTTCAAAAGCGTCAACCACCCAACGATTATGGACGATCTCGTGGTAGCAATACACCGGCGCTTCGAAGACCCGCACCATCCAGGTGAGAGACTTGATCGCCATTTCGACACCTGCGCAGAAACCGCGGGGTTCGGCAAGTTGTACACGCTCGACCATATAGGCCATGTTAGAGGCCGCACTGGTGTACCCCGATTCCAATCGGCCCTCATTGCGCCCTAGAGTTCTGTCATGCGCAGACTCCCCATCATCGCCGTCGTCGGTCGTCCAAACATTGGCAAATCGACCTTGGTCAACCGCGTCATTGGGAAGCGCGAGGCAGTCGTTGAAGAACAGCCAGGGGTTACGCGCGATCGGCGCGAGTTCATGGCCGACTGGGCGGGCAGGCAGTTTCTTCTGATCGACACGGGTGGATGGCAGGTCGACGAGAACGAACATCTGGCGGCTGACATCTCCGCACAGGCTGAGGCCGCTGTGGCAGTCGCCGATGTGGTGCTTTTTGTCGTCGATGCCACGACTTCGCTTACCGACGACGACCTAGGCATCGCCAAGTTGGTCCGCGGGGCCCGTAACGTCGTGCTGGCGGCCAACAAGGTCGACTCGGTGAACCAGCAGGATCTCCTGCCGGATTTGTGGGGCCTCGGGCTGGGGGAGCCTTCGCCGGTTAGCGCCCTCCACGGCCGAGGGATCGGCGATCTACTCGATCGTCTTGTCGACTATTTGCCGGCCACGATGGAAGAATTTGTCGAAGACGAGGTTCCTCGACTGGCCATCATTGGTCGGCCCAACGTCGGTAAGTCGACACTCCTCAACCATCTGGTGGGGGAGCAGCGGGTGTTGGTATCACCGGTTCCGGGGACTACGCGTGACCCGATCGACGTGCGAGTCGTATTGGAGGGCAAGGAATATTTGGTGATCGATACGGCTGGAATGAAGCGCCAACCGAAGATCAAAGAGAGCGCTGACTTCTATTCCGTCCAACGGGCCAAGCGAGTGGTCGTCGAAGCTGATGTAGCGGTTCTCGTGATCGATGCGGTCGACGGTGTCACAGCCCAAGATCAACGTATTGCTGAGGAAGTCCGACTGGCGGGTACGGCGATGATCATCGTTGCCAACAAGTGGGATATTGCCGATTCGGATGAGCGAGCCGTTACCGAGGACGGAATTGCCGATCGACTCGGATTCTGTTCGTGGGCGCCCGTCCTCCGGATGTCAGCCAAGACGGGTGCCCGAACGCATCGGCTACCCAAGACCATCGTTCAGGTTCTCGACTCCAGTCACCGGCGACTCTCCACCGGGAAGCTCAATCGTCTCATTTCCGAATGGACTCAGGCACACCCGGCCCCGGTTCGAAAGGGTCGGCGTCCCAAAGTGTTGTACGCGGTCCAGGCGGGTGTCCAACCGCCTACGTTCATCCTCTTCGTGGCCGGCGGAGAGCTGGGAGATGACTACCTCCGCTATATCGAGAACCGGTTGAGAGAAGCTATCGATTTTTCCGGGACTCCCGTGCATGTCATCGCTCGCAAACGGGCGAGTCGTGAGCACTGAGCCGGAAGAACCGCCGCGCCCTCCGGTACCCTGGCACTTCAAGCTCATGGTTGGCCTGGCCGTCGTGTATGTCGGTTGGCGGGTGGTGCAGATGATTGGCTGGCTGGTTGATTGGGTGGCCAGCCGGGTCTAGCCGATCATGCTCGATCGTGACATGTCCAACCGGACCGTGTGGTATCGAATCATGATGTGTGGTCGGGCTGGCGGGATTTGAACCCGCGACCTCTTGTCCCCCAGACAAGCGCGCTACCAAGCTGCGCCACAGCCCGTTTCCGTCAGACTAGCGGGGCGGACCTGGCCCCGATCCGAACGGTAGGTGGTGGTCTCGGTTGCAGAATCCGAGCGGAAACCTGTAATCTGCATCTGCTCACGCATAGCGTGTGTGCGTACCTTCCCCATGCGGGCTGGCGGGCGGCTGAGGGCTGCTCGTCAAACCGCGTGAGAGAGGCAGGCGTTTTCTGCCCAGGCAGAACTCGTGCGCAAGATTGACCGAAATATTGGAGGACATGACGGTGAGAGCCTCATCGAAGTTTCCATGGCGGTTCGTAGCACTCCTGGCAGTACTTGCCATGATTGCCGCGGCCTGCGGTGGCTCAACGAGTGATACAACGGCAGCGCCTGGCGATGACGTTACAGAAACGACAACTGGAACAGATACCCCTGACACGACCATGACGGACGATACGACTCCGCCATCGGCCGACGCGTTTGAGTACAAGATCGCGGTGATTGAGGATTTCACCACCGACAACTACTGGACCTACCTCGACACCGACAACTCCGTGTATAACGGATACCTGCTCGGTGGACAGGCTGCTGCCGTCTACACCCAGGTGGCTCCCAGCTTCACGCTGGCGCCTTCTTTGGCTGTCGACGCAGTGCCGCCAATCGGCGCGGCCGACGGTGACAACTGGGTGATCTCGGTTGCACTTCGAGAAGGCCCGACGTGGTCCGATGGCGAAGCCATCGACGCCAACGACGTTGCGTTCACGTTCAACACGGTCAAGGATCTCGGCCTCGGCGGTAACTGGCTGAGTTCGATTCCGTTGGCAAGTGAGGACGATCCAACGACCACCGATGCGGACGAGTCGGCTGTTGGCCTGCTTTCGGTTGAAGCCGCCGACGACTACACGGTCGTCTACACCTTCAACGGCGCTCCTGGCCTGCCGCTCTGGCAGTACGGCGCCGCTCAGTTCCCGGTCATGCCAGAACACTTCTGGGGCCCGATCGTCGCGTCTTCGGCCGATGCAGAGACCTTTGAAGCTTCTTCTGGTGCAGGCGCTCCCTCTGCTGGTGGGTTCACGTTCACGAGCCGTGAAGAAGGGGCTTTTGCTCGTTTGAGCGCAGCCCCGTACTACGACACCGGCGCCAAGACCGTGGTTTACGAGAACGGTGCAGTCGAGTACACCAGCCCGGACGGGGTAACCGAGTCCTACGGTGGCACGCCTGAAGGCGATGTTGTCTCCGAGGATGTTGTCGGCCCGTATGCGAGCGAAGTTGTGTTCACCGTGACCGGTGGACAGGACCAGGCCGTATTGGCGCTTACCGAAGGTGAAGTCGACTTTTGGTTGACCCCGCTCGGTGTACAGCGTGGGTTCCTCGATCGCATTCTTGCCGAGCCCGACCTTGAGGTCATCACGAACCCGAACTCGGGCTTCCGCTACCTCTCGTTCAACACGCGCAAGTTCCCGATGTCTGACACCGCGTTCCGTCAGGCGATGGCTTGCATGATCGACAAAGAGTTCATGGCGAACAACGTTCTTCAGGGCGTCGCCATTTCCCTCGACACGACCGTACCTCCTGCCAACTCCTACTGGCACAACGCCTCCATTGAGGCGATTTGTGCAGGACTGAGCCAGGAAGAGCGCGTCGCTCAGGCCATCACCATCCTCAAGGATGCTGGTTGGACGTGGGACGTTGAGCCTGCATGG
Organism: bacterium; assembly: GCA_024641305.1. Lineage (GTDB taxonomy): Bacteria > Actinomycetota > Acidimicrobiia > Spongiisociales > JAENVV01 > JAENVV01. The sequence continues at coordinate 61,146 of JAHEDI010000015.1, forward strand.
GATCCCGACAACTTGGACGTCATCCCGAAGGGTGAAGGCCTCAAGTTGAACGGTGAAGCCATTGGCGACTTGACCGTGTTGGCTCCTGGACCTGGTTACGACCCGCTCCGTGCGACCTACTCGCTGTTCATTGAAGACTGGGCCCAGGACCTCGGTATTCCGTTGTCCGCTGAGCCGACGGGCTTCAACGTCATCGTTGAGAAGGTGTTCGGTCCTACCGACTGGGATATGTATATCCTCGGTTGGGGTACCGGCGTGTTCCCGGACTATGTCGTCGACTTCTTCGAGTCGTCACAGGATTCGGCTGAAGGTGGCTTCAACACGCCAGGCTTCAAGAATGCCGAATTCGACGCTCTGGCAGCCGAGTTCAAGCAAGCTACCGAACTGGCCGACGCTCAGCAACTGGTCTTCCAGATGGAAGAAATCATCGCGACAGAAGTGCCATACGTGGTGCTCTTCACGACTCCAGTTCTTGAGGCCTATCGCAACAACCTCTCTTTCCCGTTCACAGCGGGTCTGGGTGGTATCCAGCAATGGAACGGTTCGCAAGCCTCAGTCCGGTCTTCGCAGTAACCCTGCTTAGGTAACGATTGAAAAACCGGGGAGGGCCTAAGCCCTCCCCGGTTTCTGTTAAGGCGTGATGCCGATAACCGTCTTCGCGTGTACGTCGCAGCGTGATAGGTGAGCGGGTATCATGCCAACGCCTTCACGAAAGGATCTCCGTTGGGCCGTTATGTCATCAAGCGATTCGTGCAAATGGTTGTGCTGTTCCTGGTCTTCTTTGCCTTGTCGTGGATCGCCCTTCAGGCGATCCCGGGGAACAGCATTGAGCAGCAGCTTCGCTTGAATCCCAACTTGCCGCCCGAGGCGATCACTCAAGCATTGGCCCGTCGCGGTCTCGACAAACCTCCTCTTGAGCAGTTCTGGCTGTACACCAAAGCCTTCTTCACCGGTGACCTTGGCGTCAGCTGGTCGCGCTACCCCCAGCCGGTGAGCAAGCTTATCGCCGAGCGATTGCCGCGCACGGTGATGCTGTTCTCGGTCGCATTGTTGTTTCAGTATCTGATCGGTTTTCAGGCAGGCAAGTATCTCGCCTGGCGTCGGAACAAGCGAGGCGAGATAGCGATCACCATCGCCGGAGTCTCATTGTTCACGGTCTTCTATCCGTGGTTCGGCCTCATGATGATCCTCCTGTTTGCGGTCAAGCTCGGATGGGTTCCGACCAACGGCTTCATCGTCGAGGCGACCTGGCGGGGTGCCCCGGTTTCAGCTAACCATGTGATGGTCATCATGTTCTTCTCGTTGCTGGCGGTGACCGCCTTCATCGGACTGACCTCCTGGGCGTCGAGTCGCCTCGACCAACCCAATCGACGTCGGTTGGTCAAGATCGGGGCCTGGGTGGTTGGCCTTGGCGGGTTCTGGTTGTTCTGGGCAACGAACCAGTACCTGGTGTATGCCAAGGATGTGGCGGTTCATCTCGTTCTGCCGGTAAGTGTCCTCACCATGGTTGGGTTTGCCGGTGTCATGCTCATTACCCGCACCTCAATGTTGGAAACCATGAAGGAAGACTTTGTCACCACGGCAAGAGCCAAAGGCTTGAGTGAGGCGATGGTCCGTGATCGGCACGCCGCTCGCACCGCCCTCCTGCCGGTCTCGACTTCGCTCGTCCTGGCGGTTGCCACCGTTATCGACGGAGGGATCATCACCGAGTCGATCTTCGGTTGGCCCGGCATGGGCCAGCTCCTTTTGGCGTCCGTGGTATCCGAAGACATACCGGTCGCGCTGGCCGCTTTCTCCTTCACGGGAATCCTGGCCCTTTTGGGCCACTTTGCAGCCGACATCTTGTATGGGGTGCTTGATCCCCGTATCCGAGTCACGAGTCAGGGGTAATCCGGATGGACACGAAGCAGGTACCCGAGTCTCTTCAAAGGATCGAAGTCCAGATCCCGGACCGCCCGCTGTGGCGGATCAGGGCAGGCCTTCTGTGGGAGAGCTTCAAATCAAACTGGAAGCTCTTCAAGCGAAACAGGGTCGGCCTGGTCGGCCTGGTGGTCATCATCTTGTTTGCCATCCTTGGTCTTGCCCAGCCAATTCTGTTCGCTACCGGCGTGTGGGATGCCAAGATCTATGACGTTCGTACCGGCAACGACACGCGGGTACGAATCGCCGAGATGACGGTGGTCGCCAATGTCGATGAAGTGATCGATCCCACCTCACAGATCGATCGACGCCGTTTGATTGCTGAGGGCGAGAACGTACAGGTCGGTGACGTAATCCAGCGGGAGCTCAAACACCCATGGCCGCCCGATCGCCACCACCTGCTCGGTACGGACCCGAATGGCTCCGACATCTTGTCGCAGTTGATGTACGGTGCCAGGGCGGCATTCGGGCTGGGATTGCTGGCAGCATTTGTAACGGTATTCATCGCCACTACGGTCGGGTCGGTAGCTGCCTACTTTGGCGGGTGGGTGGATTCATTCTTCATGCGCTTCGCTGATTTGCTGCTCATGCTCCCGATATTGGCGGTTTTGATCGTGGCGAGCAGCTTCGGCCGGTTCAAACTCTGGCATCTCGCCATCTTCCTCGGCTTGTTGGGTGGGTTCGGAGGCACTGCCATCGTGCTCAAATCCCAGGCCCTGTCGGTCAAGGTAAAGCCCTTTATCGATGCAGCCAGGGTCGCTGGCGGCAACAATTGGCGGATCGTGACAGCCCATTTGATTCCCAACGTGATGCCGCTGTCGTTCCTGTATGTCATGTTCTCGGTGACTGGAGCCATCTCTTCGGAAGCTGTCTTGTCGTTCCTCGGACTTCTCAATATCCAGATGAGTTGGGGGCTGATGATCAATAAGACCCAGTCGGCCGGATATTTGCTCAATCCGGCAACGTGGTGGCTCATTGTTCCTGCCGGGCTAGCCGTCACGTTGCTCGCCGGAGCGTTCTATCTCGCCGGTCGGGGTATGGATGAAATCATCAATCCGCGCCTGCGGAATCGCTAGGAGGGGTTGCCGTGACCATATCCAATGAAGTATCGAACGACGCCCCGATTCTGGACGTCCGCAACGTCGTTATGCACTATCGCACCGAAAAAGGCGATGTTTCCGCCATCGAGAACGTGTCATTCTCACTCAAATCAGGAGAATCGTTCGGGCTGGTTGGTGAGTCCGGATGTGGGAAGACATCTATGGCTATGGCACTCTTGCAACTCCAGGCCGAAAACGCCACCTTCAAAGGCGGCGAGATCGTTCTCAATGGCGAGGATATGTTGAAGATGAATCCGGCCGAGGTCAGATCACACCGTTGGTCTGACATTTCGATGGTCTTCCAAGGTGCAATGAACGCCTGGAACCCGGTTCACAGAGTGGGCGCACAGATCAAAGAAGCGATGGATCTGCATATCCGGCCTCAGCTTTCGCATACCGAGAGTCGGGAGCGAATTGCGTCTCTGTTCGAGATGGTCGGTCTTGATCCCGAGATGATGGACCGGTATCCACACGAGTTCTCCGGGGGTATGCGCCAGCGGGCCATTATTGCCATGGCACTTTCCTGTGATCCGCAGATCATCATCGCCGATGAGCCGACCACCGCTCTTGACGTCATCGTCCAGGACCAGATACTTACCGAGCTGAAGAAGATTCAGCACGATCTGGGGATGAGCATCATCTATATTTCGCATGACATTGCCGTCATTGCCGAGGTCACCGACCGGATGGGCGTCATGTACGCCGGCAAGATGGTTGAGACGGGTCCGACCATCGAGGTGTTTCACAATCCCAAGCATCCGTACGCATTCTTGTTGCTGTCTTCGACCCCTTCCATCACCGGGCCTCGTCGAAAGCTTGCTCCTCTCGAAGGCGAGCCGCCGAATCTGCTCGACCCTCCGCCGGGATGCAGGTTTCATCCGCGCTGTCCGTTCGTGACTGACCAGTGCCGCACTGAGGAGCCGCCCCTCGCCGAGATTGGCGGCGGGCACCGGGTGGCCTGTTGGAACTGGGAATCCGTACCGCCGTTGAGTGAAGGGCTGCGAAAATGACCGACGTGCAAGCACCAGCTTCGACTCGACCGCTGATCAAGGTCGAGGGTCTCCAGAAGCTGTTCCCGATCGGCTCAAGCCGTTTTCGCGCACCGGATGCCCATGTTCACGCGGTTGACGGCATCGACTTTGAGATCGCCCCGGGCGAGTCCCTCGGATTGGTAGGGGAGTCAGGCTGCGGCAAATCGACCACTGGCCGCATGTTGGTCCGACTGATGGACCCCACCGCCGGTTCGATCTTGTTACAAGACGGCGACGAAATGATCGACATCGCGGCCATTGATAAACGTGACATGCTGCGGTTCCGACGTCGGGTTCAGATGATCTTTCAGGACCCCTTCGAGTCGTTGAACCCCCGTCGGACCGTCTATGACACGGTAGCCGAGCCTCTGACGGTCCAGCGGGTTGGGAGCGTCCCGGAACGTGAGATGCGGGTTGCCAAGCTGCTGGACCTCGTCGGACTGTCCCCGGCCGACACGTTCATGTTCCGGTACCCGCACGAGCTTTCCGGTGGGCAACGCCAGCGGGTTGCCATCGCTCGCGCTCTGGTGCTTGACCCGTCGTTCGTTGTAGCGGATGAACCAACATCGATGCTCGACGTTTCGATCCGAATCTCCATCATGGATCTTATGTTGTCCCTCGCCGAAGAGTTCGGCGTGTCGTATCTGTACATCACCCATGACCTGGCGGTGGCCCGATACATGTGTGATCGAATCGCAGTGATGTATCTCGGCAAGATCGTCGAGATCACCGACACGGAAGAGCTGTTGTCGAATCCCCAGCACCCGTACACCAAAGCGTTGCTTTCGGCAGTGCCGGTGCCAGATCCTGCTTATAGGCGGCCCGACGTTCTCATCAAGGGTGGAATTGCCAAGGCGATCGATCCACCACCGGTTTGTCGTTTTGTCGACCGCTGTCCGATGGCGACAGATTTCTGTCGCACCCACGATCACCCTGATCTTGTGGACAAGGGCAACCGTCACTTTGTGGCGTGCCACCTTGTGGAGTCGTCTGCTGGCTGATCGGCGGGGGGGCGAGGACCGGGTCCTGACATTCCCCAACGTAATTTCCTTTGCCCGCATTCTGGCGGTGCCCTATTTTGTCTGGTTGTTGCTCGGTGCCGACCAACTGATCGCCGCCGGGTTTCTGCTCCTGGCGATCGGCAGCACCGACTGGCTGGACGGCTATCTCGCCCGACGGTTGGGCCAGGTCTCGAAGCTCGGCAAAATCCTCGACCCGATCGCCGATCGACTGGCGATCATCGCTGCGGTGGTTGCTGGGTGGATTGCCGGTATTCTCCCCGGCTGGCTGGTCGGTGGTCTCCTGGTGAGGGAGAGCATCGTGGCCGTACTTGCCGTCTGGTTGTTACTGGTTCACCATGACACGATTGATGTTCGGTGGATCGGGAAACTTGCCACGTTTCTGTTGTACGGCTCCATCCCTGCGTACTATGTGGCCGAGGCCGGGTTTCTCGACCAGGTCTTGGCGCCGCTGGCCGGCCTGGCAGGCCTCGTTGGGTTGGGTCTGTACTGGGCCGTCGCAGTTTTGTACGGTGCAGATGTGCGCCTCGCTGCCAGAAAATCGTTAAGCTCCCAAGCAACCGAAGAGAAGGACCGCCATGAACATTCCTGAAGATCGCCTGTATACCTCGGCGCACGAGTGGATCGTACGCGGCGATGATGGTGTGCTGACCGTCGGAATCAGTGATTTTGCTCAGGACGCGTTGGGCGACATCGTTTATGTTGATCTGCCTGACGTTGGTTCGGACGTCGCGGCCGGTGAGACCCTCGCCGAAGTCGAATCCACCAAGTCGGTGGGTGAGGTGTACTCACCGGTATCGGGCAAGGTCGTCGTCGTCAATACATCGCTCGACGACCAACCTGAACTCGTGAACAGCGATCCATACGGAGCCGGTTGGATTGTTAAGCTGGCTCCGTCCGACGGCGCCGATCTTTCGGTACTCATCGACAGTCAAGCCTATGGCGCTCTGGTAGCGGAGTTATAGATAGCTACCATGAGTCGTATGACGTGTCCCACCTGCCATAACGAGTTACCCGAGGAATCCTCGGAATGCCCGACGTGCGCGGTTGAGGGAGACGTTGAACCAACCGTCATTTTTGTCCCGGTGACGGCGGGCCAACATCCGGCGTTGTCGGCTGAGGAAGCAGCCCACGTCGATGGCGTACCTGGATATGCGCTCGTCGTCGAACGGGGTCCGCGAGCCGGGTTGACGTATATCCTCAACCAGGGCACGACCACGGTTGGCCGACACCCAAACAGCGATATCTTTCTGGACGACATCACGGTCAGTCGCCATCACTGTCGATTCTTGCTTTCGGAAACGGGACTCATCGTCGAAGACTCTGGTTCCACGAACGGAACCTATGTTCGTGATGTTGGCGTCGAACGTGCTCCGCTCCAGGCGGGGGATGAAGTCATTGTCGGGAAGTTCCATCTGATAGTGGCGCTTGGTGATGCCTGACGCCGAACCGCTTTCCATTGGCGAAGTAATCAACCTCCTCAAGGATGATTTCCCGGAGATCTCGGTCTCGAAAGTACGGTTTCTTGAGAATCAAGGGTTGATCGCGCCGACGCGGTCTGCCTCCGGGTATCGCCAGTTCTTTGAGGAGGACCTGGACCGACTCGGCTTTATCCTCGAGCAGCAGCGAGACCACTTCCTCCCCCTCAAGGTCATTAAATCCCGATTGGCAGACTGGGAGCACGGGATCACGTCCTGGGACGACGATGAAACCCCGACCGCTGAGTTTTTCAGCGAAGACGAACCAGTGACGGAGGATGAACTCGTAAGAAGATCCGGCCTCTCGAGCGCCGAAGTCGCCGAGCTCGAGGGCCACGGCGTTCTGCGACGAACCAAAGGCGGGCTCTTCGGTCCCGATGCTCTGGCGGTGGCGAGACAATCTCGTCTGCTCCTGGATCTTGGTTTGGAGTCCCGTCACATACGAACCCTGCGGTTGACAGCGGATCGCCAGGCTGACCTGGTGCAACAACTCATCGCTCCGCTCATGCGCACGGCTAGTCCCGAAGCCCAACAGAACGTCGCCGACCGAATGGCGATCCTCGCCAGGGCGTTCGCGACGACGACAATGCATCTTCTGCGCGAGGAACTTGCCACCATCCTTGACCGATGAGTCGGTTGCTTGCCATAGCCGTGGTGCTGGTCTCAGTACTGTTCGCCCCGATCGTCGGGGCAGCAACCGTCGCACAGATTCCCGTCCCCCTTGAAGGATTACCGGTCCCGCAGCCACCTTCGATCTCGGCAGCCACTTGGCTGGTTTACGACGACACGTTCGACCAGATGCTCGCCTCAAAAGATCCCGATACGCAGCGACCCATGGCGTCGACTACCAAGATGATGACGGCGATTGTGGTGTTGGAGAACGTCGACCTGGCCGATCGGGTCGTGATCTCCTCGCACGCGGCCGGGGCAGGGGAGTCGGAAATCGGATTGTATGCCGGGGAATCGATGACGGTGCGCGACCTCCTGTATGCATTGTTGTTGCAGTCGGCCAATGACGCGGCTGTGGCCCTCGCAGAGCACGTCGGCGGGTCCGAAGCCGGTTTCGTCCGGATGATGAACGATAAGGCAGTAGAGATGGGGCTGGAGAACACCCATTTTGTCAACCCTCATGGTCTTGATGCACCCGGGCACTATTCGTCGGCCCGCGACTTGTTGTCGATCGCCCGCTACGGGATGGAGATCCCTGACTTTGCCTCGATTGTGAAGACCACCTCATATGACCTGCCCGCCGCGCCGGATGGAACGGCTCGGACCGCACGCTTGTCGAATGAGCTCGTTCGGACTTATGAGGGGGCATTCGGCGTCAAAACGGGCTACACCAACGACGCCGGCCTGGCTCTGGTAGCCGGGGCCGATCGTGACGGGCGCCGCATCTACGCGGTTGTGATGGGCTCCGAGGACCACTTTGCAGACAGCGCGCAGTTACTCAACTTCGGGTTTGATGCCTTTACAGTGCTCTCCGTGTTCGACGTCGCCCAGCAGCTGGGGATTGTGCGGACCGGTGGTGACGTCGAGCCGGCCCTGGCCGAGGACCCGGTCGAAGTGTTCGTGCCTGCTGACAATCGAATTGTCGCCGAACCTCGCGCGGGCGAGGGTGGAGTGGTGGTGGTGGCGACGGTGAACGACGAGGTGGTCGGAACGACCGGCGTTCGAACCGGCGATCTGCACGCGCTCCCCGGGTTGCGCGATTCGGTTGCCTGGGCAAGCCGCTATTGGAACTGGCTATGGGGGCTCGACGAATGACCGTATCCGACACTGTTGCCGAAATCGTCTCTCAAGAGACGCTTCGTTCCCGTATCGAGGAGTTGGGAGCCCAACTGGCCGCTGATTATGTCGGGAAGGTTCCAGTTCTGGTCGGCATTCTTAACGGATCCATCCCGTTCTTGGCCGATTTGGCCCGGTCTTGTCCCATTGAGCTTGAGGTCGATTTTCTCGGGTTGACCAGGTTTGGCGAGGGCGGCCGGGTCGACATCGCGTTCGATTGCGCTAGTGATCTGACCGACCGACATGTGGTCCTCGTCGAGGACATCGTCGACACGGGCCTAACGCTCAGCAGTTTGCGAGGGATGATCGAGATTCGGAGGCCGGCTTCCCTCGAGACCGTGACGCTCATCGACAAGAGTGCCCGTCGACTGGTTGACGTGCCGTTGGAGTATCGGGGTTTCGAGGTGGGCGACGAATTCCTCATCGGATATGGGATGGATTGGGAAAATAGCTACCGGAATCTGCCCAGCTTATGGTCGGTGATGGACTTCGGAGCCTTCGTGTCGGACCCTGGCTGCCTCGGTAGGGCAGCCTTGGCCGGAAGACAGTGATAATCTTGACTCATGAGCGAGCGAGTTCCAGTCGATCTTGTAGGGGTACGGATTCAGCTTCCGTCCAATCAGCCGATCGTTCTGCTGAGAGAGCGTTCCGGTACGCGGTACCTCCCAATCTGGATTGGGGCCGTCGAAGCTACGGCGATCGCCTATGCGCTCGAAGGTGTCGAATCGCCCCGACCGACCACCCATGATCTTCTGAAAATGGTGACGGACGCCCTCGGATCCCAGGTTGAACGTGTCGTGGTCACCAGCCTTCGGGACAGCGTTTTCTATGCAGACCTTGATCTGGTTCGAGGTCCCGATCACGTCACCTTGTCGGTCCGACCCTCAGATGCTCTTGCCCTGGCCGCTCGAACGGGTTCGCCCATTTTTGCGACGGTCGAAGTGCTCGACGACGCAGGTATTGAGCTCGAAGGGGAGGATGAGGAACTCACGGAAGACGAAATCGATCGCTTTAGAGAGTTTCTCGACGACATCGATCCGGGTGATTTCGAAGTTCCCACGTCGTGAGACAACGGTTCCGGAGGGCGGCGACCTTCGTTTTCGCCGTCACCGTCATTGGGACGGTCGGCTACCGCCTTATCGAAGGAGCCGATTGGTTCGACTCGTTTTACATGACGGTCGTGACCATCACGACCGTCGGCTTTCTGGAAGTGTTCCCACTCTCGATGCTCGGGAGGTTGTGGACGGTTGTCCTCATCGTCCTCGGTTTGGGTTCGGTGTTTTACACTGCGAGTGTGGGGCTGGAGCTCATCGTTCAGTCAACCTCGATCTCGGGTAGGAGACGCCGTTTGCAACGTGACATCGACAGATTATCGAATCATCACATTCTGTGTGGATTCGGCCGGGTTGGCGAATCCATCTGGCACGACCTTGTGCTTGGCGGTGAGGACGTTGTCGTAGTGGAGAACAACGAGGATCGCTTTGCCCACGCCGAATCGCTCGGGGCTCTCGTGATCCTCGGTGATGCCACCACGAACACGGTTCTTGATCAGGCCGGTATCGAGCGGGCGGCTTCGGTTCTGGCCAGCGTCCGCAACGATGCAGATAATCTGGTGATCGCCTTATCGGCAAAGGCCATTCGGCCCGGGGTTCACGTGATCGCCCGAGCCAATGAGGCAGAGTCCGAGGAGAAGCTGCAATTGGCGGGTGCTGACCGGGTGGTGGCCCCGAATCGCGTGGGCGCTCGACGCATGGCCGTCATGGCGATGCAGCGTGGTTTCGGTGACGTCATTGAGTTTGTGATGCAGGGGAGTCGCCACTTTGAGCTGCGGGTTGAACGAATTCCGGTGGCGGGCGTTCTGATCGGCCAGACGTTGAAGACCGCCGCCATCCGTGAACAATTCGGGGCCATGGTGGTCGGCCTGGACCACCCGACGGCCGGGGTGACCATCAACCCTGACCCTGATCTGATTCTTCAATCGGGTCAATCACTTGTTGCCATCGGTACTTTTGGCCAACTCGAGGCGCTTCGCCGTCTGGTGGTCGTTGACACGGCGAGTAGGGCTGAGTAACTTCACAGTGGGGTAATTACGGGCGTGTAACCCAGTTCCACGCAGGAGGAAACCCAACCGTGACAAGACATGGATTCCGCGCACCGCAGGTGTGCAAAGTAGTAAGCATCACATACCGGCAGCTTGATTACTGGGCGCGGACGGATCTGCTGACACCGTCGCTCCAGGACGCACATGGCTCCGGCTCACAACGTCTATATTCATTTTCGGACGTTGTCCAGCTGAAAGTCATCAAGCGCCTTCTCGATGCCGGGATGAGCCTGAAGCGGATTCGCCAAGCGATGGATATCTTGCGTGAGCAGATGCAGAGCGACAACCCGCTCGCCGACGTGACACTCCTCTCGGATGGTTCGACGATTTATGCCGCAAAGAGCCCTGACGAAGTCATTGACGTGTTCCGACGCGGTCAAGGTGTGTTCGGGATCGCGGTCGGCCCTGTCCAGAAGGAGCTTGAGGGTGAAATTCACCGACTGTTCGGCGACGTCGTGGTCCCGGAGGAGAGTCCGGCCGCATTGGGCGAGGCACTCTAATCGACGGGTTGTTTGACCCCTTGCGATCCGACACCGTCGAGTTCGCCCACAACAGCGAACGACAGTTCGCCAAGTTGCTGGACTTCTATGGCCTGGCCTGGGAGTACGAACCGACTTCGTTCGCGATCGGTTTTGATGACACCGGTGAGCCGATTAAGTTCTTCACTCCAGATTTCTACCTGCCTGACGAGAGTGCATTCATCGAGATAACCACGATGAACCAGAAGTTAGTCACCAAGAAGAATCGGAAGGTTCGGCTGCTCGCCGAGCACCATCCTGAGGTGAAGTGCCGCATTCTTTATCAGCGTGACTACCTGCATTTGGTCATCAAATACGGTTTGGAAGAGCCAGACCAGAATGACGAGATGGTACCGCCAACCCGGATCCCGGGAGCGCTGCGCGTATTGCGTCTTGATGACGATGGACGATGGGAGCGACCGGCGTGACCTTGAGCAATGTTCAATCGGTCACGGTTGGGACTCATACCCGCCTGGTTCGCATCTGGGAGCGTCCTGAGCGTCCCTGGGCCACGCTGCTGCTTGTGCACGGTATCGCCGAGCATTCCGGTCGATATGAACTGGTCGGCAGGCAATTGAGCGAAGCGGGCATCAAAGTGCGATCGTTTGACCTTCCGGGTTTCGGTGGTACGGGCGGACGGCGCGGACATGTCGATTCGTTTGACGAATACCTCGATGCGGTCGGCGAAGAACTGGCTTCGTCTGCTGAACAGGGTCTACCGTCGGTGCTATTGGGCCATTCATTAGGTGGTCTGATCGCCCTGAAGTATGCACTCTCGCGCAGTCCGGCACCTGACTATCTTGTCCTGTCGGCACCTGCGGTCGACGCCAATATCCCCGGCTGGCAACGAGCGCTGGCGCCGCTCCTCGGCAGATTCGCTCCCAAGATTATGTTTCCGAACGTTTGGAAGGGTGAGCAGTTGTCGCGAGATCCCAAGGTGGGAGAAGCATACTTTGCCGACCCGCTTGTCTATACCAAGGCTTCGACGCGCTTGGGCGCTGAATCTTTCGAAGTGATGAAGGACGTGGCCGGGAAGGTTCCTTCCATGCCTACCCACGTGGTTCACGGAGGAGCCGACGAGATTGTGCCGCCTCACTTCTCCGCCCCTCTCGGTGAGCATGCGAGTCGGAAGCTCTATCCATTGCTTCGACATGAGGTCTTCAATGAGCCGGAAGGCGCAGAGGTCGTCGCCGATATCGTGGCCTGGCTCCGTCAGGAGATCGGCTAGCCCGTTCGGGCCGATCTATGATCGGGCGCCCGCCGTTCCTGCGTCCGAGACCGATTCCTCGGCGAGGGGGTCGAGATACCAACGGCGCTCGATCACTTGCTCGCCAAAGATGGTCACCCGAAGGGTTTCTCCCGGCACGAATTCCAGCCGTTCGAAAAAGCCCTCGGCATCGTCGTTACCCAGGAGCACATCGCAGGTCACGGGCAGGCCGGAGGCAATACTGCGGACCTGATCGACGAGGGACCTCCCCGCCCCCTTGAGGCGGAATGCCGGCATCGTGAACAAGGCTGACAGAAATATCCGCTCATCCTCGATGAACGCGTCAGCGAAGGCAGCGGTTACGCCGTCGATGTCGGCCACATATACAGGATGGTCTTGCCATCGCTTCAACAAGGCTTCGGTTGAATAGACGCCGTCGAGCCAGGAGTCGAGGGTTTCAGGTCGAAGAAAACCTGCGTAAGAATGCAGGATCGAGAGTGTTCCGATCCGGTGGATGGCAGCCAAATCATTTCGTCGTGCCAATCGAGCATTCACTCAATCGAACCTAGCGGATGGCTACTCGTCTACGGGGAACAACGGGGTCACCAGATATTCGTATACGGTGTCGCCGCCGGATCCTCCGGCTTCTACCAACAGCCGGCCATCCGTCTTTTCGACGAGGCGGAAGACGACGTTCTGCTTTCGCCAGGTCACTGCCGTCTGCTCGGCACCGAATGCCACCAGCGGGGTCGGGACAGCCATTTTTACCCAGCCATCGGCCGCGAGAATCTCGTCGTAATAGGAGATCACGTCGACGTAGTCGGCAGGAGCAAGGACTACATGGCCGGATTCGGGTTCGATGTCCCTACCAAGAGCGAGCGTCGAGGCTGGTCGGTCGAATGAGCTGAGCACCTTGGAAAGCGGGTAGAACTGGGTGTCAGAGCCTCCCACTGCCGT
>JAHEDI010000066.1 GCA_024641305.1 bacterium
GTGAATTGACCGGGCGATGTTTGGTCGAGTCCGACAGGTTGTGGGTCGGCGCTGCCACCGGCGTAGCTCATCCGCACGTCGTGGGGGGAGTTGCCGTTGCCGAGCGTGAGAATAGCGTTCCCGGATTCGAGGGTCACGGTGTATCCATTGCCGCGGGCGATGAAGTCGAGATCCGGGTCGGCCTGTCCGGAGTTGGCCGCGAAGGTGAGCGGCAGGTTGGCCGTTTCGGGCGGCAGAGCGTTTCGCCACTGGCTAGCTGTCATGACCTTCTCGGGCGCGGCCGCGACCAACGTGGTTTGCGGAACAGGCGGTTTGTTGACATGGACGGTAACCGTTGCGGTTGTGGTCGCCCCCGGCGCGTCGGCGATCGTGTACGTGAAGGTGTCCTCTCCGACGAATTCAGGGTGTGGAATGTAGGTGACGGTGCCATCCCCGTTGGCGACGGCCGTGCCGTTCGAGGGGGTGGTTGTCGAAAGCAGGGTCAGAGGATCAGAATCCGGGTCGGTGTCATTGTCGAGGACTGACACCGACACCTCTGTCCCTTGGGTGGTGATAACCACATCCGGAACGGCTTGGGGCGCGTGATTGGGTGGGACGTATTCGACTGCCAAGATCGGTCGATCTGACATTGTTTCGGCTTCAGACGAATAGCTCGTCCAAGTGGCACCATCACCCGCCCAGAGCACCCAGCCGAAGTTAGGGGTTCCGTTTGACCAGGCCTGGACAGCGGAGGTCACCGTGAAAGCGAGGGAGGTCTGGGACAGGTCGGTGACTTTGGCGTCGGCGAGCACGAGTTGGTCGACCCCATCGCGCTGGACTCGGGCACCGGCCATGGTTATCGAGTTCCAAGTGGCGGTTTCGTCCCAGGGAACCAGCACCCGGTGGAGGCCTACCGCGTCATCCTGGTTCCCGTCGCCCAAGCCAGTGAGGGTGAGCTTCGCAGAAATGATGGACGAGCCGACTGGAATCTGTCCTGGCTCGGAACCGAAAAGATTGTCGAACCGGATCAGTCCATCTTTGTCGGCGTCGGCACCGTTGGAGTCGCGGATCTGAATCGAGGCCGCCTGGCCGAAGGCTCCATCTGGCTGGCCGCGATCGATGCCAGTGTCGACTGTCCCGACATATCCCCCGACGCCTTCTTGGAACACGGCGCTGAGAGCCTGGGCGGGGGCAATGCCACCCACAATCAACTGCGAAAAGACCATCCCGAGAACGACAAATAGGGCTGCCGATCGGCGCCCTATCTGATGTCTTCCCAGCCACCCCATGGTCCGGTTCATGGCAGACCGAGAAGTTCAGACACAGGGGTAGCTACCTGAGGGAGCCTGCTCTCCTCTGGTGCCTTGGCAGAGGCGGCAAGCGGCAACCGGACCGTGAAGTAGGTCTCGTCGTCAATGCGATGATGGGTAACGTCCCCACCCATTCCGCGCACGAGCGCGTGGACAATCGACAAACCAAGTCCGACGCTGTCGGTAATCGCGACGTCCTCGCCACGGTGCACAAACGGCCGGAAGAGGCGCTCGAGTACTGCATCGCTGACCCCCGAACCGTCGTCGACCACCGACCAAACGTAGGTCCCGCCTTCGAGATGACCGTCGACCCGGATATGCGGTCCCCCATACTTCTGGGCATTGGAAAGAAGGTTTCGCAGGATCTGGCGCAACCTGAGTTTGTCAGTGCGAACTACGCCAGGTTGGGTATTGATGTCGACGACGAGCCCGGCACGAGTAAGCGTTGAAACGGCCTCTTGCGTCGCCTCGTCGATGTCGCAGTCTTCGAACGCGAAATGGAGAGCCCCTGAGTCGAGGCGGGCGGTGGTCAACAAGTCGTCGACCATGCGGGACAAGTCGCCAGCCTCCGAGATCACCATGCCGAGGAGTTCGTTGGCGATTTCAGAATCTTGCAGAGCGGGTTCCTCTTCGAGCAGCAGGGCCATACCCAGGATGCCGGTTAGCGGAGTCCGCAATTCGTGGGATGCGTTGGCGATGAACTTCTCTCGACTGGCGGCAAGGTCTCGTTCGGCAGCCAGTCTGCGCTCAAGCTCCGATTGACGCTGCTGACGCCGCACGAGCTCTCGGTACATCATGATGATCGCGGCTGGTACGAAGAAAGCCACTAGGAATCGACCGGCTATGCCGATGTAGCCAAGCATCCGGTCTGACTCTGCGACGATGGCCGCAAGCTTGTTGCGAACGTCAACCAACGCTCCCGACAACAGCTGGAAGCTGCGCTGAAGTTCTACATCGGACAGCTCGTCTCCACGGATCCAGGCGCCCGACTCGACCGCGGAGGTCAGCTCTCGACCGAGCCTTACGAACGTGTCCACCTTGGCCTGGAGGTCCTCATATTCCGGGCCGCCCTCAGACAAATCGGCGAATCCGTTTTCGACATCGATAAGGCTCTGCTGAGCCTCGCGTATGGCCAGGTCGCGCGCTGGTCCGGAGTTGGTTCCAAAGGCGCCATCGACGGAGGTGGTGTAGATCGCAATGGCTAGCTGGGCTCGGACGACCGTCGCGGACCGGAGTGTTTCGTCGGCAGAGTGCAGCGCGGTTGCGCTGCTCGTGATCCGTTGGCTTCCGTAGGCAGCCGAGAACACCAATCCGAGCACGAGCAGTAGGGCTAATCCCGCGCCAAGAGTCAGTGCTACCCCGCGGTTGACTCCGGATGTCCGTCGTCGCGGTGTGGGGATACGCATGAAGAGGTTATCGGCATCCCCACAGGGCCAAGTGAAGCAATGCTGTGAGTATCTGGCTGCTGACGCTGGTCAAGGACTAGTCCTTAGTTTTGTGACTGGGTGCGGCCCTTTTCGCCAGATCGCCCATGCCTAGTGGGCTGGCGAAATCGCAATGTGTGCCGATCAGCGCTGACGCGTGTATATACATCATCTATACACGAAGCGCATTGGTCCAGATACTTCAGTGAATCCGCCAACATCTGACCGATCCCAGCGCAGCTCCCGAACAACAACTTGGTGGTGTAACGGCGAATCAGCTGCCTATTTGTCGTAGATGTGCTTGATCGACGGGCCTCGGAAACTCACGAAGACAACACACCCCTCCGGGTACTCAAATGGCCCGTGCGGCTCGGGGCCGGAGGCCCAGACGTAGTCGCCGGCATGCATTGGTTCGCCGTTGGCGATCTGAACGCCCTCGAGCACTGCGATCGAATGGCTCGCTTCGTGGGTGTGAACCGGTTCGATATAGCCGGGCGGGAATTTGACCAACATATCCGTGTGTTCGGTTTCGTGATCCTGGTACAGAACCTTGACCTGCACCCCGTGGCCGAGTTGTAGGATGTCGACGTCATCCTGCCATTCAAGATCCCAACGGTGTGCCGTGTGCCAAGCCTTGCCCATGTTTCCTCCATCTGGCTACCGGTCGTGCGTCAGGCTACCGGTGTGCGGGAGTGAGATACGGCGAGACCCCGGTTCATCCGCCCGAGACAGCCACGGACGCAGCCGCGTTGAGGGGGCCCATCGCCTCGGGATCATCGAGGTACCCGTACGGAACCTTCACCGGGCGCGGTCCGTGGGTGTGGCCCCGTGGCATGGCAGCGGCCTCGGAAGGGAACGGCTGGGATAGGTCGACGCCGTCAAACATGGCGCGCACATCGGCGACTGTCTCGATGGAGTGCAGGCCGGTGCGGATGTCCTTGCCGACGGTGTAGCCCTTGAGGTACCACGAGGTGTGTTTGCGAAACGACCTGATTCCCCGATGTTCGTCGAACCAGTCGATGAGCAGTTGAGCGTGCTCGACCATGATGTCGACGACCTCGCCGAGGGTGGGTGGGGCGGTCATCGGGAGTCCGGCGAATCCTTCCGCCAACTCTCGGAAGAGCCACGGTCGTCCCAGACAACCTCGTCCAACCACCACGCCGTCGCAACCCGTCTCGGCCATCATCTTGTGGGCGTCGGCGTATTCGAAGACATCTCCGTTGCCCAGGACCGGGATGGTTGTGATGGCCTGCTTGAGTTCGCCGATTGCTTCCCACCGGGCATGGCCCGAGTACAGCTGCTCGGCCGTTCGGGCGTGCAAGGCGACTGCGGATGCTCCGGCGTCCTCGGCGATCCGGCCCGCCTGGATGAACGTGAGGTGGTCGTCGTCGATGCCCATCCGGAACTTGACGGTGACCGGAACGGTGCCGGCCGCTTTGACGGCCGCGCTCACGATCTCGCCGTAGAGGCGATGCCGGTATGGAAGTACCGCTCCACCACCGTGGCGGGTTACCTTCGGGGCCGGGCATCCGAAATTGAAGTCGACGTGATGAACTCCCTTCAGGTCGATGAGGCGCTCCACGGCACCACCGGCAGCTGCCGCATCGGTGGCGTACAGCTGCATCGACCTCGTCGTCTCATTGGGGCCGAAGGTTGCCAGGTGCAGGGTCCGCTCGTCTTCTTCGACGATGGCCCTGGCGCCGAGCATCTCGGAGACATAGAGGCCGGCCCCAAACCGCCGGCACAGTTCCCGGAACGGCAGGTTCGTGACACCCGCCATCGGCGCCAGCACGACGGGCGGGTAAATGTCGAGGTTGCCGATCTTGAGCTGGTCAGCCACGCATGACCTCCACGCCTTGTCGGATCAGTAAGTCGATGGCCGTATCGAGCGGTAGCCCGATGACATTCGAGACACTGCCAACCAGGCCGGCAACGAGCGCCATCCCGATCCCTTGCATCCCGTATGCGCCCGCTTTGTCGAGAGGTTCACCGGTCGCCACGTACCAGTCGATTTGACCGGGAGAGAGCTCGGCCATGGTGACGTCGGTCCGGACGACCTCAGACAACAATCCGGCAGGTCCGTTGCTGCACACTCCGCTGAAGACGGTGTGGGTCATCCCGGAGAGGCGCGAAAGCATCTCGACGGCCTCGGCCGGCCCGTCGGGTTTGCCCATCACCTTGCCGTCGAGCACCACGGTGGTATCGGCGGCTAGGACGATTCCTTCTGTGATGGTGGCAGCTTTCAGTTCGGCGACCCGCCGTACATAGACCTCAGCCGGTTCTCGGGGCAGCAGCGTTTCGTCGACATCCGGGGCGAGCACGGTGAACTCCAGCCCGAGCTGAGAAAGCAGTTGGCGACGGCGCGGCGAACCAGAGGCGAGGGTGAACTGTGACATGGTCCACCAGGATAGGTCATGCACCCGGATTCGCCGTCAGGCCGGGTCCGATCCAACCCTTCGATAGGAGTAGATTCGGATCCAGGTTTCGACTGAAGAGAGCAATCGTGGCGGACAAAGCAGACGCGGTGGTGATTGGCGCCGGAGTGATTGGTTCGGCGATCACGTTCGAGTTGGCCCGGCGCGGCCGCTCAGTCATATGTGTTGATGCCGGCGACGGGGTGGGGGCCGGTTCGACCAGCGCTTCAAGTGCGATCATCCGATTCCACTACTCCACTTATGACTCCGTGTTGACCGCCTGGGAGTCGGCTGCCATGTGGCTTGATCTGGTGGGCCATCTCGGGATCGAGGACCCGGCGGGCATGGCTCGCTTTGTCCAGATCGGATGCCTCGTGTTCGACTTTCCTGGAACCAACCGGTTAGAGGTGCTCAGCCACTTCGACGCGGTTGGTGTGCCCTATGAGGAACTGGGCGCCGGTGAGATCAAAGACCGGTATCCCACTCTCGACGTTGGAGATTACTTTCCGCCGAGGTCCGTCGACGATCCCGAGTTTGGCGCCGATCCTCACGGGGAGGTCGGCGGGTACTTCACCCCTGATGCGGGATTTATCGACGACCCGATGCTCGCTGCCGGCAATTTCATGAATGCGGCCCGCCAAAACGGTGCGGCTTTACGGCTCAGGTCAAAGGTTGTCGCTATTCGTCAGCATCGCGGAGCTGTTGCCGGAGTCGACCTGGCCTCGGGTGAGTCGATCGAATGTCCGATCGTTATTAACGTTGGTGGTCCGGATTCGAGTTCGATCAACGCCCTGGCGGGGGTGACGGGCGACATGAGGATCAACCATCGACCGCTCCGCCAGGAAGTGTTTGTGGCTCAGGCCGCGGCCAGGTTCGGAATGGATGAAGGCACCATCGTCACCGATCTCAACCTGGGCACCTATTTTCGGCCTCACCTCGGGGGAACCCTGCTCATCGGAGGAACGGAGCCTGACTGTGATCCTCTCGAATGGGTGGACGATACGGCTGATTTCAACGTTCATCCCACGATCACTGGATTCGAGCGCAGCGTTTATCGGGCGGCCCGTCGTCTACCTGCGATGGGCATCCCTTCCCGGCCAGTTGGTCTGGCGGCGCTCTATGACGCCTCTGACGACTGGGTTCCGCTGTATGACAAGTCCAATTTGGCTGGCTTCTATATGGCGTGCGGTACCAGCGGTAATCAGTTCAAGAATGCCCCCATGGCTGGGATCTTCCTGGCCGAACTCATCGAAGCGGCCGAACGAGGCCAGGACCATGACACCGAACCTGTTCAGGTGCGCGGGGCCCGCACCGGCCAGACCATCGACCTGGCTGCTTTCTCCCGGCTGCGCCAACCCAGCCTGACGTCGGGCACCGTGCTGGGCTGATCTGACCAAATTGTTGGTGTCAATGGCCGGCAATCGGCGTAGGTTATGACTACGGCTGACCGCTGGGAGGTGGTGGGGAGAAGACAATGAAGTACGTTTCAGACCGGACCGAGGCAACCGGCTTTTCAGTCACCGAACTTCGGGTACATGGGGTGGGCGGTTCGAGCCCGGAAGCGTTGGTTGGAGTTCCCCATGTCAATCGGGTAGCCGGTACGCCGCGGGCCGGGTTCTACCGTTCACCAGCCTGGATTTCGCTCGACGGCCCCAAGCGGAATCTCGAGGGCTACTCCTGGGGTGGCATCACGTCGAGTTCGGTCTTCCGGGCGCTATGGATCGTATTGCTTCCATTTGCGCTGATCAATCTGGTCGGTTGGATGTTTCCTCACGCCGGCACTGCCGGTTCGCCGACCCCTCGCAAGGCCGTGGACGGGATCGTGGCCGGTTTGTTCCGACTGCTGGCCCTTACCGCCACGCTGGCCGTCGCAACATTCGTTTCGGTCATTGCGGTCGAGGTCGTCGGAGTCCGGTGTGTACTTCAGGAGACCTGTGGTGAAGCCTGGTACCTGCTGCCGTGGCGGTGGGTGGGCTCGAACCCGTCACATGGGATTGCCACCGGCGCGGTGGTCGCCGGTTTGTTCATGCTCGGGTTGGCCTTCGTTGCGCGGATGGGCCAAGCCCGCAAGGGCGAGATCCGTGTTGACGAATCGACGGATCCCGCCTATCAGACGACGCTGGTTGGGGGCCAGAGTGGCAATCCACTAGAGATGTGGGAACGCCCTGATGTTGCTGAGCGACTCGGGCTTGCGCACACCTCGGCGTCGGTCGTCGTCATCGGGTTGATTGCGATTGAGGCGGTGCGGTCGATCACGGGTCGCTTGCTGGTTCCCCAGTTGGTGGTGCTCGTCGTCTTGATGACGGTGGTTGTGTTGTTCGTGTGGAAGCTGACGCTGGCTAGTTCCCGGCGCCATCGGTCGTTACTCATGTTTGTCGCAGCCGCCTTTGGCTGGACGGTTTTCGGGGCCTGGACCGCGGCTTCCGGTCGGGGATCGGCTGCAGTTCTCCCGCTCACACC
>JAHEDI010000040.1 GCA_024641305.1 bacterium
CGTCATCGAGAACAGGGTGAGCAGGCCCACCGCCAGGCTGACCGCCACGATCACTCCCCGACCCAGCGCCACACCTTCTTGCACCAGCGCGAGCTTGGCGACGAACCCGCTGAAGGGTGGGATCCCGGCCAGGCTGAGCGCCAGCGGCAGGAACAGAATCGCCACGATGGGGCGGCGATGGAGTAACCCACCGGTCTGGTGAAGGGCACCTGTGCCCTGTTCAGCTTCCACCAACCCACCCACCAGGAACAGCCCAGTCTTCACCACGATGTGGTGAGTCATGTACAGGATGGCCGCAGTGAGTCCGGCTACGGACAGGAACCCGAGCCCCATGATCATGTAGCCGATCTGGCTGATGATGTGGAAGCTGAGGATTCTCTTAACGTCATTCTGGGCGATCGCCCCCAGCACGCCAACCACCATGGTGGCACCGGCCACGAAGAGCAACAGCTTGGACGGGCCCTCACTCGAAAACAGGAGGGTCTGGGTACGGATGATCACGAACACGCCCACCTTGGTCAGGAGGCCGGCGAAGATGGCCGTCACCGGGGTGGGGGCCGTGGGGTATGAATCGGGCAACCACATGAACAGGGGAAACAGGCCGGCTTTGATACCGAACACGACCAGCATGAGCAGCCCCAAACCTTGCGAAACCGCCGGGTCGATCTCGCCGAGTCGACCGGCCAGGTCGGCCAGGTTGACCGTGCCGGTTGCTCCGTACGTGAAGGCGATCAGCACCAGGAAGAGCGTCGAAGCAACCAAGTTGATGACCACGTAGCTGACGGTCGAGCGGATCTGAGACGGGCCGGTCCGCACCGTGAGTAGGACGTAGGAGGCGATAAGCATCATCTCGAAACCCACGAACAAGTTGAACAGGTCGCCGGTGAGCAACGACATCGCCACCCCGGCAGTCAGCACGAGGTACTTGGCATGGAACCACCAGTCGAGAGCATCGCGTCCCAGCTGCCCGACGGCGTAGGCCAGCACCGCCAGCAGCATGGCCGCCGACACCGTGAGCACGATCGCCGAGAAGCGGTCGGCGACCAACGTGATCCCCGCCGGAGCCGCCCACCCCCCTACCTGGGCCACTACCGGGCCACCCCGGTCGGCCTGGACCAGGAGGGCGATGGCCGCTCCCAGCGTGAAGGTGACCCCGGTGGCAGCGAGCACCCGTTGGGCGGCCAGTCGCCGACCCACTAGCACGGTGAGTCCAGCCGCCAGCAGCGGCACGGCAATCGCCGAAGGCAGTAGCCAGCTCATGCCACCACCTCGTGCATGTCCTCGTCGGGGTCCGGCTCGACGACCGGGTGAACCTCACGGGCCACCCGGCGATCCTCAGGATCGTCTTCCACCTCGTCGGTTCCGGTCAGCAAGTAGCTTCGCAACGCCAGGGCCAGCAGGAGGGCAGTTACGCCGAACGTGATCACGATGGCGGTGAGGACCATCGCCTGAGGGAGAGGGTCGGCCACGGCGGCCGGGTCGACCCCGTCCGAAAGAATGGGAGGCACCCCGCCAAAACCACCACCGAGGACGATGAGCAGATTGGCGCCATGGGACACCAAGCCCAGTCCGATTATGATTCGAGACAGGGCTCGTTGCAGAATCAAATAGGTGCCGACCCCGAACAGGATGGCGGCCACCGCCAGCGAAATCAGGCTCAAGATCCGACCTCCTCTTCGGTCGGCTCGCCGCCGAGGGCTCGCACCAACCCGAGGGACATCCCCACCACCACCAGGTAGACGCCGATGTCGAAGCCGAGCGGCGACACCACCTTTACGGTCCCGATCAGCGGAAGGGTTCGCTCCACGTAGCCGGACTCCAGGAAGCCGCCTCCGACAACCAACGAAATGAACCCGGTCAGAGTGGCGACGACCAATCCAAGACCAAGCAGCACCGAAGAGCGGACCGGGATGATCCGGCGGACCGTGTCGGGTCCACCCGCCGCCCACGCCAGAACCACGATGACCCCTGCCACCAGTCCGCCGGCGAACCCGCCACCCGGCTGGTTGTGACCCGCCGCAAGAAGGTAAATCGAGAATACGAGCATCGGCCCGGCCGCCGAAACGACGCCATGCTCGAGGATAGGAGAGGGTCTGCGGTTCATGGCGACTCCCGCCTGCTCCGCACGATTGGCAGGACCAGCCCCGAAACGCCCAGGGTGGCGATGGCCAGCACCGTGATCTCGCCGAGTGTGTCGAAGCCGCGGAAATCGACCAGGATGACATTGACGACGTTGGCTCCCTGCGCCTCGGGAACCGACAGCTCCACATACCGATCCGACACGGGGGCTGCCTGGCGGGACGAGAACGCCACCAATCCTCCGAGGAACACGAACGCCGCCACCGCCACCGCCACCACGAGCCGCATCGTCCTCTCGAATCGAGCGGGAGTGAACGTGGCGGGCAGGTAGCGCAGAACCAGGGCGAACAGGGCAACCACGAGCGTCTCGACGAGCAACTGAGTGAGGGAGAGGTCCGGACCCCCGAACACGGCGAACAAGCCGGCCACGCCATAACCGACTCCGCCGAGGAGCAACACGGCCGCGAATCGTCGGGTCGTGAACAGCAACGTGGCCGCCGCGCCCACGATCAACAGCCCCAAGATGGCCTCGAGCAGCCCACCGACCGGCATCGAACCGCCAGAGATACCGCCCCGGAACAGCGCCGTGGCCGGGACGAAGACGGCCACCAGGAGGATGATGGCGATGTAACGGGGCAACGACCCACTTTGGATCAAGCCACTCGACCGATCGGCAAACGACAGGAGACCGGCCACACTGCGCCGGAACGCCCCATCCGCGGAAGGAAGGCGCCGTGACGCCGAGCCGACAATGTCGGTGGCCCGCTGGACCAGGGCGTTTTGCCAGAGGAGTACCGAACCGATGACCAGAGAGACCATCGACCAGCCGAGTGCCGGAACCAGACCGGGCCACAGCACCAGCTTGCCCGCCTTTGCCGTCGCACGGCTGGCGACCACCGCAGCATCGATGGCTGGGGCCACCAGACCGGGCACCAACCCGAGCACTGCTGCCGCCGCGGCCAGGACGATCGGCGCCCAGACCAGGGCGTTGCGCGGCGCCGGTCCAAGGGGAGTTGCCGGTTCGTGGCCCGGATGATGACGGCCGAAAGCACCAATCAGAAACCGACCCGTGTAGACAACGGTGAGGATCGAGGCGAAGGAAGCCAGTGCAACCAGGCCACCACCGGACTTCACCAAGCCGTCGAAGGCCGCTTCTTTGGCGACAAAACCAAACGTGAGGGGGAGAGCGGCCATCGAGGCGGCCGCCAGCACCGCCACCCAGAAGACGGCCGGAAGCGACGTGCGCAAGCCAGATAGTCGCCGCAGGTCGCGGGTCCCGGCCTCGTGATCGATGGTCCCCACCACCATGAACAGCGTCGCTTTGAAAAGCGCATGGGCGACCAAAAGCGCCAGCCCACCGTAGAGCAGCTTGGCTTCTCCAGAACCCACCAGCAGGAACAGGAACCCGAGTTGGGAGACGGTCCCGTAGGCCAGGAGCAGCTTGAGGTCGTTCTGGCGCAGGGCCTGCCACCCGCCGATAATCATGGTGACAAAACCAATGCTCAGTACGGTTGGCTGCCACCAGGTAGCCGCCATCAGGGCGGCTGGCGCCAACCGTCCAACCAGAAAGATCCCCGCCTTGACCATGGTGGCCGAATGGAGGTAGGCGCTAGCCGGCGTGGGCGCGGCCATGGCGCCAGGCAACCAGCCGTGGAATGGGAACTGGGCAGATTTTGTGACTGCCCCAATGAGAACCAGCGCCCAGGCGATCCCCATCTTCGCCGACCCAGAGGGCGGGTTGGCGAGAATCTCCGAGATCGTGAAGGTCCCGGACTCCGTCCCGATCATTACCATCCCGGCGAGCAGCGCCAGACCTCCCCCACCGGTCACCATGGCCGCGTGCAGCGCCGCCGACCGGGCAGATTCCTGTTGATCGGAGTACCCAATCAGCAGGTAGGACGTGATGGTGGTCAGCTCCCAGAACAGGAACATGGCAAGCAAATGATCGGCGGCTACCAAGCCCACCATGGCACCGCCAAACAGGACCATTGTCCCGGCAAAGGTTCCGACTTTCGGGTCTGATCCGAAATAGCGCGCTGCATAGAGCAAGATGCAGATCCCGGCGACGGCGATCACGTACAGGAACACCAGGGCATAGGCATCCACCCGCAGATCGAGCACCAGATCGAGACTCGGTACCCACCCGATCGTTTCGCGATGGGGGATCCCATCCGCGATTGAGCGCCCATTGGTGATCAGCCAAACAAGGAGCGAAAGCGGACCAAAGGCTCCGACCGCAAAGGAGGACCGACCCAGGCGAGACCGAGCCGCCACAACTCCCAATGCGAGAGCAGCATGAATTAGGAGAACCAAGAACATCGTACGCTATACAATACACGATATTCATTACGTATGATAAACTGAGTGAACCATGACGGGACAACCGACCAGCCAAGACTCCATCCTGCCCGGGAACGGGTGCCATCGTGAGTAGTTCATGGACCTTCCTCACCAACCACGCGCACGTCCTCTACTGCGTCTCCGAGAACCCCGACGTTCGAACTCGCGACATCGCCACCCAGGTCGGTATTACCGAGCGAGCAACCCAGCGGATCATCGCCGAATTGGAAGAAGCCGGCTATGTGCGCCACGAGCGGGTGGGCCGACGCAACCATTACGAAATCGCAGCCGGCGTGGCGCTCCGTCACCCCCTCGAGACCCACGTCGTGGTCGAGGATCTTCTCAATCTGCTCCACCGCTAGTCCAACAGATTCGCAATGTCATCCGCGTGGAGGTCGACTGCCTGGCCAAACCGGAAACACACCGATCCGCCGCCTCCCGTAATCTGGCGACATGAATGACGGTGAAGTGCGGTCCGCGTCCTTACCCCGGCATCTTGCCGAACGGGCCGTGGCGGGACGACAAGCGCTCGAAGGAGAACGAAAGCTCGTCACGATCCTATTTGCCGACGTGGTTGGGTCGACGGCGATGGCGTCGGAACTCGATCCGGAGGACGTCGTCGACATTCTCAACGGACTGTTTGAACACTGGGTCGAGGCCGTGCACCGCTACGAGGGCACCGTCGACAAGTTCCTCGGCGATGGAATGCTTGCATTGTTCGGTGCGCCACTCATGCACGAAGACGATCCGCGTCGGGCTGTGCTTGCCGCTTTACAAATCCGCGACGCCACAGCCAGGTACAACCGCACGCTCACGGATGTCTCGATCGAGGTCCGGGTCGGCCTGAACACGGGAACCGTCATCGTTGGCAATGTCGGAGCGGATGCTCGCATGGAGTACACCGCCATCGGCGACGCGGTCAACGTCGCCCAACGGGTGGAGGCGAGCGCTGCAACCGGGACCGTCTTCATCTCGGACGACACCCTCCGGTTCGTCGAGCCGTACTTTCGGATTCGCGACGCCGGTATCTTCGACCTGAAAGGCAAACCAGAACCGACCCATCTGTGGGAGGTGGAAACCACCACTGAAGTAGTCGCCACCGTGCGTGGGGTGGGAGGGCGCCGCGCTCCCCTGGTCGGCCGGACGAACGAACTCGCCTTGCTCAACCAGGTACTAGGCGGCCTCCGCGACAGACGGGGCGGGATAGTTGCTCTCCTTGGGGAGCCTGGCGTCGGTAAGTCACGGCTCGTGTCCGAAGTCAAAGCCTCCGCGGGAGGCTTCGCCTGGGCAGAGGGTCATGCCCTCTCGTACGGGGCGTCGAGTCCATTTCAACCCGTCCGGGAAATCCTGACCAACCTGGGCGTCATCAACGACCCCGAACTGGCCGGACTCGACGAAGGTCTCATCGGTGGCGGGTCGGTCGATGCCTTCGCCGCCGCCATCCGGAAGCTGGTCCTGAGGCACCTGCCCGCCGTGCTGTTCGTCGACGATCTGCACTGGGTCGATGACGCCTCTTTCGACATCATCACGATGTTGGCTGACCTCGCCGCGACCGAACCACTCGGCCTCGTCATCACCGCCCGCCCCGAAGGTCGAGACCAGGCCGAAGCGCTTGGGGCAACCATCATCGACGTATCGGCTTTGCCCGCCGCGGCCAACGGCGAGCTGATCGCCCACCTGCTGGATACCGCCGACGTACCAGCGGAGCTGGAAGACTTCGTTCTGGAACGTTCGGAGGGCAACCCGTTTTTCACCGAGGAGTTCCTGCGAGTTCTTCTCGACGAACACATCCTCGAACGGCGCGACGACGAATGGCGACTGGCTCCCGGGTTCGCCACCATCGCCATTCCTCCCACGCTGAACGGCCTGGTGGCGTCACGGATCGACCGACTGCCCGCCGGAGCCAAGAGGGTGCTTCAGGCTGCCGCCGTCATCGGCCCTACGTTCGATGATGCCATCCTCGAACACGTGACCGACACACTCGTCGACCTGCGGGCCGCCTACGAGGCGGGCTTCGTGGTGGACACCTCCGACATGGGTGTCCACAGTTTCAAACATGTCATCACGCAAGAAGTTGCCTACGGCAGCCTCCTAAAGAAGGTCAGAAAACGTATCCACCTTCGGGTCGGAGAAGCCATCGAGGAGCTTCTCCCCGACGAGCTCGACCTCCGGGCAGCCGAACTGGGACGCCACTTCGACCTCGCAGATCAACCCGGCCGGGCGATTCCCTATCTCGTTACCGGCGCTCGCCGGTCGGCTGCCGCGTTCTCCAACCAGGCGGCCCTCGACCTCGCCGGGCGAGCCATTGACCTGACCGAAGAGCCGGACCTCACTTTCGACCTGCTTGAACTCCAAGCCCGGGTGTTGGGTCATGTCGGTCGCCACGACGAAGAGTGGACGACCGTTTCGGCCATGGACGAGCTCGTGCTCGGCTCGGACCACCGGAGGCTCCGCGCCCTGGCTGCCGCCGTCGAATGCCGACTGGCATCCGAATACCTGGAGGCGATCGCACTCATCGATGAAGCCCTGGCGCTATCGGCTACGGTCGACGACGAACTGCTTCGAGCGCGGGTTCTCACGATGGCCGCCGAACTACACCGCCGCCAGTACGCGCCCGAACTTGGAATCCCTCTCCTCGAAGAAGCCGCCCGGCTCTATGGGGTAGCTGGACTCGCCGGTCAAGCCGCTGCCACGCTCGGCCTGCTCGCCGAGACACTCCTGTTCACGGGCGACCCTCGCACAGCCGGATTCGTCAACAACGCTCTTGAGGCGGCTCGGAACAGTAACGACCCCAAGCTGCTCGCTGAAGCGCAGGTCCGGGCCGGATTCCAGGCCAGCATGGGCGACCACCCCGAAGACGGGATACCGTTTGCCGAGGCCGCCGCCCGAACCGCCACCGAAATTGGCGACACGACCTTGCTCGTGCGGATTCTTCGCCTGAGTGGCTACCTTCATATGAAAGCCGGCAATAGCGAGGCCTCCGATACGGCCTATTTTGCCGGATTGGGCATCGCCAAACGAGCCAAGAACTATCACGGCTGGCTCCAAACGACGCTGGCGCTGGCATCATCTTGGGAATCGCGCGAACGGTTCCTCGAACTGTACGAATGGCTGGCGTCGGTCCAACCAGAAGTCGATTCATGGGGCCACGCCCACCTCTCCCATTACCTCCACTACGGGATGGGCTACCGGTCGCTGCGATGGCTCAACCAGCTCGAATCAGCCGAAGAACACACTCGCAAGGCGGTCCGGATCTCCGAGGCCGGTCTCGACTGGATCCCGCCCGACGTCATGTATCGCAATGGCCTGGCGGCAGTGCTGGTCGACCGGGGTAAGTTTGACGAAGCCCGCCAGATCCTGGACGCGGCAATGGCAACCGCCCTCGAACACAACATCACCATGTCGATCCTGGCGTACCTGCATGTCACCGACGCCCGGCTCTCGATGGCGGTCGGCGACCTCGCACACGCACGTGATGTGCTCGCCAAGCTGACCGCCTACCTGGAGAACCCGGACGAGGGCGTGTCACATGGAGTCGATGTTCTCGCAGCCGAACTCGCCCTTCTCGAAGGTGAGCCGGATCGGGCTCGAACGCTCGCCGAACGAGCTTTCGAAGCAGAGCCCCTCAAAGACAACGACCGCTGGTTCTCGGTACTCCAGGTGCTCGACCTGCTCATTCGGGCAAGCGAAGCAGCCGATATCGACGCAACCGACGTGATCGCGCTGGCCAACGACAAAGCCAGACGATTCCTGGCTTCGTTGCCGGACGAATACCGAGGCCAAGCCAGCGCCCGACCCGACATCGCCAGGATTCTGATGAGCTGAAACCTGCGCCGGCCGCGTACGATGCCTTGCGGGCCTCGGACGGTTAGGGTCGCCCGATGCTCAAACTGTTCGACTGAGACGCCTGTGGGTATCACTGATGTCGTTTCGTTCTTTCCCGGTGAGACCGACATCCAACGAGGCAAGCGGCGAATCGCGGTCGGCTACTTCTTCTTCGGCACTCCTCCCCGATTTATCGCCTCTGCTGCAGGGTTCAGTGACGATGAACCCTGCAGTCGCGTTGGTCGATCTCATTGCTGCACTGATAAGCGTTTTCGCACTGATTGTTCTGCGATTCACGCCAGCTTGGTTTCTTCGGATCGTCAACGCCGCTCTGTTCTACATGCTCACTGGACGTGGCTCTCCTCACCGCGTTGGGCCTGAACTGACCGAGCCCTCAGAGCCCGCGAGCGAGTCCAGACCGCCCTACCCGGTCGGACTCCATGTAAGGATCACTTCGGCATAGGTCCCGTAGTCGGCGATCTGCACCAAGGAAGCCACCGTCTCGCTGCCACCGATCACCATTCCCTCGGCCGACGTGACTTCCATGCCCTGATCGACAAACCAGGTCGTATACATCTCAAGCACAGAAGCTGTGTCGCTGGGATCGATCTGAATAGTGACCGACGTGGAAGCTCCTTCAGGGGTGTCGAATGTGGAAACGAACGTGACCTCGGAGCCATCGGGAATCGGCATCGGGAAATCTGCGGGTACCTCGGTGCCACCCATCTCGATCGTGGATTCGTTCCCTTCATCGTCGGTCCCGGTGATGACAACTGTCCCATCGGTACTGTTGAAATCTACCGTGCTGCCGTCTTCGTCGGTGACCTGCATGGACGCGCCGTCGTCAGTGATGTTGACATCGGCACCGGTTTGGTTCTCGATGACCTTTTCAGCAACTGTCTCTGCCGCGTTGCCGCACGCGGACACAAGTAGTGCCATCACCACCCCGACCGCCAGTATCCGAGCCCTCATGGAGTTCTCCTTCTCGATGCCGTCAGTTTACGGACCACGAACGGTGATCTGCCGGACTTCGTCGGTGGTCTTCCTTCAAAACTCTGGTCCAAACCCAGGCCACCACCTCGACCGAGAACCAAGCGAACCGATGGGGGACACGACCTGCTGGCGGCAGAGTGATCACTTTTTCGGGGGCAAGCTTTCGGCGAAGGCGACTCCCTGATCTATCCACGCCTCGAGGTCCGAATCGGTGGCGAACCCTTCGGGAGCAACCACGATCCAACCCCGCATCGGTCGGGCCGACAGATCAAAGATACGGGCGCCAATCCGGGCCTCGGCTTCGTCGTGGGCATCCTTGCCCACCCGCACCATCAACTCCTCGCCGGAAACGCCGACAGCCATATTCCCGTTGACCATGAAGGCTATTCCGCCGAACATCTCTTTCTCAGTCAGCCCGGCGTGATTGGCGATTCGAGCGCGGATATCGTCTGCGACACCGTGGTTGTACGCCATATCAGGCGGATCCTAGGCCGGCGGGTTTTGCCGTGTTCGACAAAACGTCCATGGTCGACGCCCACCAAACCAACCGACCAACGAACGGGCCGGATCAGACAGCCTGGGAGGCGTACCGACGCAAGATGCGTCGACCGAGGGACGTCTTGTGGACTTCGTCGGCACCGTCGTAGATGCGGGCGGCGCGCTCGTGGCGATACCAGTACGACAGGATCGTATCGTCGGTCACGCCCAGGGCGCCATGTACCTGGATGGCCGTGTCGACGGCTTTGAGCATTGTGTTGGCAACCGAGAACTTGATGGCCGAGATCTCATCACGGGCCGCTTTGGCTCCATACCGGTCGATCATCCAGGCGGCATGCAACGTCTGGAGACGAGCCCCGCGGATTTCGGCGTCGAGTTCAGCCACCCAATGTTGGATGGCCTGCTGATCGGCCAGGGTTTCACCGTTCTCGTTGATCACCCGATAGTTGGCCCGGGCGCACATGAGATCAAACGAACGACTCGCAATGCCTAACCAGCGCATGCAGTGGTGGATTCGACCAGGGCCGAGGCGTTCCTGGGCCATGGCGAATCCGGCCCCTTCGGTTCCGAGCAGGTTCGCCTGGGGCACCCGACACCCCTGGTAAATGACTTCGGCGTGACTGGCATGACCGGACCCGGGATGGCCCATCATCGACACATTGCGAACCAGGTTGAACCCGGGTGTGTCGGTCGGAACGAGAATCATGCTGGCCCGCTGGTGGGGCGGAGCGTCGGGGTTGGTAACCGCCATCACAATCGCGAAAGCGGCGCCATCGGCCGACGACGTGAACCATTTCTGGCCATTGATGACATAGTCGTCGCCATCTTTGACAGCGGTCGTGGCCATCATCGTCGGGTTCGAACCAGGCATTTCCGGCTCAGTCATCGAAAAACAGCTGCGGATCTCTCCGGCGACTAGCGGACGCAGGAAACGTTCCCGCTGGTCATCGGTGGCGTGGGCATGAAGGATCTCAATGTTGCCGGCGTCGGGAGCCTGTACTCCGAACACGATGTGTCCGAGCGGGCTTCGGCCGAGCGCTTCAGACACAAGGCCGTGTTCAAGCATGCTCAAGCCCAATCCACCGAAGTCGACCGGATGGTTGGGCGCCCACAGTTCCATCTGGCGAACCTTGTCCTGAGCGTGCCGCACCATCTGGTCGAGAGTCGCCTGGTCTCCGTGCAACAGTTCGCCTTCGAGGGGGATAACCTCCGTGTCCATGAACTGGCCAACCATGTCCAAAATGGTGGTCATCTTCTCCGAGATCTCGAAGTCCATACGCGTGCCATCCTCTGCTGCTCTAGGCGCCTGGGGTCACACTACGCCGATGGGCGCCTCACCCCAACGGCCCTTCGACCCGAACCCCTCCCGCATTCGTCCCACGATCGGAAATACCCGGACAGCTCCGACGGGCGGCGATGTGTGACGGACGGCTCTGGTGATGGCAATTGAGCTTCGGTATGGTGGTCTCATGGCTACCAACCAGCAGGCAATACGTCGCGATCGAGCCCCCTGGGACCCCCTGAACGGTTTCCGGGTTGGGGCTCTCACGGGCGGAGTCGTCGGCGTCCTGGTGTCGGTGGGCCTGAGCGTCACCCCTCTCGGACCGCTACTAATCGGAACGATCGGTGGCGGCGTAATCGGCTACCGAAGCGAAAAACGCAAGCAGAGCGGCCAAACCAAACCAACCCGGGAGTAGCACCATGAAGAATGCCTTCACTACGGCTCAGGCTGAAGCGGTCGCCGCCGAGATTGGCCTCGACTTCGCCGACCAACGGTTCGATGTCGATCAATTCCGGATGGGTCTCGAGGTCGAACTCGAACACGGAGATGAAGACGCCCGCACCAATGTCACCGGTAACGACCCGGCCGCCACCGCCAAGATCGCCTGGGCTCATCTCAACGAATTCCCCGACTACTACACCCGGCTGGCTGACATGGAAGCCGAGGCGAAGGAATACTGGAACAGTCAGCCGCCTGCCTAGCCGAAATCGCCGAGTTCTGACCACCGTTTGAGCCTGTCACGGGCTGGTTCTGTTTGCCATGCCATAGCGCCGAGATGGGCGTTTTGCCCGACACGGCCACGCAGAGGGAACGTAGGATCACTCCATGTCCTCTGCAAAGACGGCCACCGTCAAACGGTCTGGGGCTCACGCGCAATTGCGCAACTGTGGTGACCGTGGATAACGACGATCCCCGGACGCTCGAACCCGGTCACGCCCCGACTCCATTCACTGCCGACGAGATACGTTCTGGCTGTCCAGCCGGGCGGACGATGAAACTGCTCGTCGAGGCAAGCGTCGAACCGCCCTATCACGGCCACATCCGCTTCGTCGAGGCCGACGATCGGGGCGCCACTCAAGATCTGTGGCGGACCACCCTTGACGGTCTCCCATTGGGCGGAATCGACACGGTGTACTCGACCTGGTCGGAACTCCAAAGGCACGCCTCCTTCCCCGCTCGGATGACGACCGTGGAAAACGAATCCATAGACCTCGACATCGGCACGATCGATTGCCTTCGCTACAGGGTTCGCGAAGGTATCACAATCCACACCTTCTGGTTTGCCCCCGCCCTCCCTGGCATGCCCGTCAAGTTCACAGCCCACACCGATGACCTCCTGACGTACGTGTCGGTGATGATCGCCAACACCCCTCATTAGACGGGACCGCAGCCGGGGACCGCTACGCGCGACCTCGACAAACCCCCGGGTACTCCGAACTGGCACACCAGCCAGATCCGACGAAGGTCGGCGACGGTCAAGGCGAGGCCTGAGGCAAGGTCAGGCTGCTCCATAAAGAGTGGGCCTACCACGGGTTGTGGCGACACCGTGACAAAAGGCGGCTCTGCCTTAATCGGGGGTAAGTTCGTGGGCGGCGCCGCCCGCCATCAGATGCTCGACGCCCTCAGGTATGAGCATGGCCGAACCGGTGGCGGTCGCTACCTTGTTTCCATCGGAGTCCACCATCTCGGCGGTGGCAACCCGGAGCCTATGTCCACGATGTTGGACTTCGCCCCGGACTGTCAGCGTACGACCGTCGAGCATGGGTGGCCTGAAGAAACGCACTTGCAGGTCAATCGACGCATTGAACTCGCCGGACTCGAGGGTTGAGAAAATGGCACCTTCGATGGCCGTATCGAGTGCCCACGAGATAGCCCCGCCGTACATGGCAGGCATCCCTGCACTGAACCACGGACTGGCCGGCCATTCGATGGTGTACGTGCCGTCGCCCATCTCCACTGCTCTGTGGCCGGTCATGCGAGTCACGGGACCCACGTCGAGCTCGCCGGTTATCCATTGCTTGTCGAACACTTCTCGGGGGCTGTATTTGCTGTGCTCATGCCATACATTGAGCGTGTCAGGTAGCGGCCTCAAGTATGGGTCGACAGGATCACTGATTGGCGCGCCGGGAGGGATTACCTCCGCCGCACCTCCGCCGGGTATGTCGATCACGACGCACCGAGTCGAGGCGAACGCCAGTAGTCGGCCATGCACATCTTCGATGCGAGCTTCCGACAGGCCAAGGCTGTGGCCGAGATGGACCGTCTGACCATGACCGATCAACTTCTCCGCATCGGGGGTTGCCAGGCGAAGATAGCTCAGGGTCAGCTCGGAGGTGGTTACGACTTTGCCGGGCGGGAGTCCGGTGAGCAGTGCGGTCCCCACAACCGCGTCGGAAAAGAACGCATATACCCCACCCCATATGACGCCGTAGCGGTCGTGCATCCAGTCGGTGACAGGCATCTCCCAGGTCACTGCGCCGGGGTCGGCTTGGGTAGGTCGAATGCCTGTGAGGTGGTGAATCGGCGGCATAGCCGCGTGCCCCGTGACCATGCTCCGAACGGTTTCGATCCCGGGAAGGGCGAGCAGGCCAAAATTGCCGATGACGCCGCGAACCGGTTCGTCGTGGAAAGATTGCATAACACGCAACCTAGAGCAGTTGAACGGTGTTTGACGACAAGACGCCGAGAATGCGAACGCCGGTACTTTGAGTTCACACTATGGACACCGGCAGCGGGAGCAAGTCCGACGGGGTGGTTGCCAGCAGCGTAGAATCGGCATCTCCTCAGTAAGGACATACGAAATCGTCAATCGCCCCACCGGAACCGTAACGTTCCTTTTCACCGATGTTGAAGCGAGTACCCGTCTCTGGGAAACCTATCCGGAGGCGATGAAAGATGCTCTCGCCAAGCATGATCGGGTCGTGCGGTCTGCGATTGAAGAGCACGATGGAGTTGTCTTCACAACGGCTGGCGACGCGTTTTGCGCCGCTTTTTCCGTTCCTCAACAGGCGCTCAATGCCGCGCTTGACACCCAGCTCGGTCTGGCGGCCGAGGACTGGGGAATTCTCGGAGACCTGAGAGTCAAGGCAGCGCTCCACACGGGGAATGCCGATGAACGAGATGGCGACTACTTCGGGCCGCCGCTCAACCGGTGCGCTCGCCTTCTGTCCACGGGTTATGGAGGCCAAATTCTTGTCTCCTCGGCAACGGCCAATCTCGTCCAGGACAATCTCGCTGCGGGGATCGGACTGAAAGATTTAGGCGCCCACAATCTCAAGGACCTCGAACGGCCCGAGCACGTGTTCCAGGTCATGTATAAGGGATTGACTTCCGCCTTCCCCGAGCTTCGGTCAGAGCGACCGGTCCTGGATGCTGCTGAGCAGGTCGCCACCGGACGCCAATCGCACGCTTCCCAGCAATGGGAACCCGCGTATGTCGCCCTGGCAGCCGCTGCGAAGGCAATCGACCTGGAGGCCGAGGATCTCCAGCGCCTGGGAGAGGCCGCGTTTTGGACGGGCCGGAGCGACGAGGGCATCGCCATCCGGGAGAAGACGTTCGGGCTCTACTCAAGGGAGGGAAAGCGCGAAGCAGCCGCCCTCATCGCCCTCGCCCTGGCCGACTCATACAAGTATCGACTGGCGAAAGCAGTGTCGAGGGCGTGGGTAGCCCGGGCCGAGAGTTTGATCAACGATCTCCCACAGTCTGAGGCATACGGCTACCTGCTGCGCTGGAAGTCGGTCGCCAGTTTCGAAACCGAAGGCGACTCCGAAAAGGCCGTTGCACTGGCGGAAGAGGTCATCGCACTCGGCACCGAACTCAAGAATCAAAGCCTCCGGGCACTTGGACTCCAAGACAAGGGACGGTTTCTCGTGGCGATGGGACAAGTCGACGAGGGCATGACCCTCATCGACGAGGCCATGGTGGCGGCCGTATCAGGCGAGCTATCGCCCGACGCGACGGGCCGAAGCTACTGCAACATGCTGACCGTGTGCGACCAGGTCGCCGACTATCAGCGCGCCACAGAGTGGAGCGACGCAGCTCAGGCATGGTGCGAACAGCACTCCGATTCGGCCTACCCGGGCGTGTGCCGGATCGTCCGAGCGGAGCTGAAGTGGCTACGCGGCGATTGGGAGACAGCCACCGCCGAGCTTGATCGGGCGCTTACCGAGCTTCATGGGTTCACGCTGGTTGTTGGTTCTGCCCTCTATCAGAAGGGCGAGGTGGAACTGCGGGCCGGGCACCTGACCGAAGCCGAAGATCTGTTCCGGTCGGCTCACGAACACGGCTACCCGGTGTTGCCAGGGCTGGCCGAGTTACGGCTAGCTCAGGGCGATTCTGAAGCCGCCAGCCAGCTCCTGTCGGATGCCTTCCGGACCGACCACCTGGGTCCACTGGCTCGGGCCAAATACCTACCTGCTCTCATCGACACCCAGTTGTCACTTGGACATATCGACGAGGCGAAAGCCTCGATCACCGAACTCGAGGGGGTTGCCGGATCGTGCGACTCGTCTGCCATGCGGTCATCAGCACTTCATCGGCGGGCGGTCATATCTCTCCGAGAAGGCCGCACGGCTGACGCCATCGAAGAACTACGTGAGGCCATTCGGCGCCGGAACGAACTCCAGATGCCGTACGAGACCGCCCAATCAAGGCTTCTGCTCGCCGAAGCACAACATGAGGCGGGTTTCGACTCGGCCGCCCGGTTGGAGCTGTTTTCCGCCAAATCGGCGTTTACGTCGTTGGGTGCCAACATAGACATTGAACGTGTCGAGGCTCTCATCGGCGGATAGGCGGGATCCTTCGAAGGGTTTCGGAACCCACGACCCGAGAGGGCTCAACACCCGATATCATGCCATCAGCCCGTCTCGGGCTAAACCCCCACTTTCTTCGAATGGCTCCCTCATGGATGAAACCACCGTTATAGATATCACCGAACCACCCCCGGTACCCCAACGCAAACGGCGCCCGTTCCGGTTTTTGTTCAAACTCATCGTCGTTCTGCTCGTCGTCGTCCTGGGCGCTCTCTACTGGGGATTAGCCCAGATCCCCCATGTCGAGCCCGAACCAGACCTGGCCGCCGGCTTTGTTACCCAAACGTTCCTCCTCATTGGCAGCGACAGTCGTGCCGACCTGCCCGACGGACTCGCCGGCAGCTTTGGTGATTTCGGCGGAGAACGTTCTGATGTCATCATCCTGGCCCGTCCGAGCGGCGGAACCCTCCAATTGTTGAGTTTGCCACGCGACCTGAAGGTCACGGTCGAAGGTCACGGAACCAACAAGATCAACGCCGCGTACGCTTTCGGCGGGGCAGCCTTGTTGGCGGATACCGCTTCGGCTGCCACCGGAATCCCCATCCACCACGTCGTCGAGATCGACTTTGCCGGGTTTGCCGCACTCGTCGACGCCCTGGGTGGGATCGATATCGCTTTTCCAAATGCGACACGCGATACCAAGTCGGGACTTGAGGTCGCCGCCGGAACGACCCACATCGATGGAGCCACCGCGCTGGCCTTCTCGCGGTCCCGTTCGTACCAGGAAAACATCAACGGCAAGTGGGTGTCGGTCGACGCCGACGACATTGGCCGAACCGGGCGCCAGCAGCAAGCCTTGGAAGCCATGCTGCACCGGGCCGCGTCTCTGCAGGGGGTAGCCCGTATGCCCCTGTTCCTCAGCAAACTGGGAGTCTCCACCCGGATCGACAAAGGGCTTGGCCCGATCGGTGTTCTCACCGCCGCCTTCGGCATGTGGAAGGCCGACGTTGATGCGACTACGGTCCCGGTCCTCTTCTCCAACGAGGGAGGCGTTTCCTATGTTGTGTTCGACGGCGACAAGGCCGACGACGTCATCGCCCGATTCCTTAGGGGCGAACCGCTTACTGCCGTTGATTGATCACACCCGAACACCTCACAGGGCAACCTGGGCCCAGGTGCACAAATAGGTACGAGTTATCCCATTTTGGCCTCCACTGATGGGTACGCTCCAACCCATGTCAACCCATTGGCATCAACTCGGGACCGGTCGTGGCGGGAATTATCGGAGAGGGAAAGTTCGCATACGACTTGTGGGGCGACACCGTGAACATGGCCAGTCGGATGGAATCGTTCGGCGAGCCGCAGTCCATTCAGATCACTCACGCGACCTACGAGCTCGTGAGGGATGAGTTCGTCTGTGAGCCTCGTGGCTCCCTCGACATCAAGGGCAAGGGTCTCGTCGAAACCTGGTTCCTAGTCGGCCAAGCCTGAGCACCGCGCTTCTAGATGTCAACGTGGCTCAGCGACCGTCTCGCCGTAGTGTGTGTCACACCCACCACCTAACGTTGTCACCGAGTACGGCCGAAGAAGAGACATGACCGACACGAACCAACGGGCCGCCGCCATGGCCCAACGCGTTGAGTACCTCGCCTCAGACGAGTTGGCCGGGCGAGCACCGGGAACCGAAGGCGGTTTCCTCGCCCGGGAGTACGTTAGGGCAGCCTTCGCCGACCTTGCCCTCGAACCGGTCGGCGACGACGGGACCTACGATCACGCCATCCGCTCGATCGGCGGTGCGAACCTGCTCGGGTCAATACCGGGACATGGGGCAAACGCCGACAAGTATTTGCTCATCGGCGCACATTACGACCACCTCGGGGTGAACTTCGGTGAAGTCCACCCCGGTGCAGACGACAACGCGTCCGGCGTCGCTGTCGTCCTTGACGTTGCCCGTCGACTAACCGAACGAGACGACCTGGGGCGAACCGTGCTCATCTGCTCGTTCGACGCCGAGGAACCACCCTATTTCTACACCGACGACATGGGCTCCTGGCACTGGGTGGATCGCCCGACGGTCGACCTGAGCCGCCTCGACGCCATGGTCTGCGTCGACCTGATCGGACACCCGCTCGGACCCGCCAGTATCCCGGACGGCATTCGGCGTTCCGTCTTTGTGACAGGCGCCGAACGCTCAGGGTTGGGTAGCGTCGTCGATGAAGTCACGGCCCAGGGCGATCGGCTGGTTACACGACGCTTGGATGTGGGGATTATTGATTCATCGTCAGATCACTATGCGTTCGAACGAGTGGGAATTCCGTTCCTTTTCTACACCGCGCGAAGGGATCGTCACTATCACACACCCCAGGACACGCCCGACAAGCTCGACTACGGCAAAATGGTCGGCTTGGCCGACCACCTCACCGACTTGATGTGCACGCTCGCCGACGGCCCGGCCCCGGTCTACGACAAGCACGGATCCGACAACGAAGCCAACCTCCGCACCCTGGTGGAAGTGGGCAGGCACGCCGGGCCCCTACATCCCGACGGCCGCGTCATGATGCTGATTGATAAACTCGAACGGAAACTCGATGCCGGCACTCCGCTTGCGGATTCCGACCGGGGCGGCCTCAAGGCTGCAATGGTTGCCATCGAGAATGCACTGGCATGAGACGACCATCACCAGCCGTGTGGGTCACTAAATGTCGATCAGCACCTTGCCGACGACCCGCGCCTCGCAGGCTTCATGGGCTGCCACGATCTCCGATAGGTCGAAACGATGCGCCGGCAGCTCAGTCAGTACGCCCCGTTCAAGGCAGTCCGTGACGGTAGCTATACCGTCAGCAAGAGCGCCATCACCGGCGTCATAGAGCATCATGAAGCGCAGTGTCTGGTTACCCATCATGTGCTTGATCACGTTGACTTCGGGGTCGTGAGCGGTCCTGGCGTAAGTCACGATGGTGCCGTGAGGGGCGAGAACCGCCGCGTCGAGCTCCATGTTTTCTCCAAGCGCGACTTCCACAATCCGATCAACGCCGCCTGGGGCGGCGGCCAGGATGGCGGCAACAGCGTCAGACTCCTTGTAGTTGACGACCACGTCCGCCCCGGCCGCCTCAGCGAGCGCCGCTTTGTCCGGACTGCTGACGGTGGTGATGACCTGTCGAGCTCCGCCGTCCTTGGCCAACTCGATGGCGTAGTGACCGACCGCGCCGGCGCCTCCAGCGACCAGGATCGTATGCCCCTCGATCGGGCCATCCCAGTAAAGTGCCCGGTGAGCAGTCAAGGCGGGGACCCCCAGGCTGGCACCCAGGTCCATCGAGACACCATCCGGCAGAGCGACCGCCCGTGCCTCTGGCACCACCGTGTACTCAGCGGCCGTCCCATACTGGCGGCCACTCGCCGCGAAGTAGATCCACACGTTCTGCCCGACCCGGGCCTCGTCGACTCCCGGACCGACCGCCTCAATCACCCCGGCACCGTCCTGGTTGGGGATGACAAACGGGAACACCATCGGTCGACTCCCCCGACGGGCCTTCCAGTCGGTGGGATTGACTCCCGACACGCCCACGCGAACGAGCACCTCGCCCTCAGCCGGGACGGGTTGATCGACCTCCCCGACTTGGAGCACCTCAGCTGCTTCACCAAACCTGCGATAGAACGCCGCGCGCATCATCGTCATTGTCTAGCCGATCGCTTTCGCACAGACAACCGCAGCTTCCCGGAGCCTCTTTTCCCGGGGATCGTCGTAGAGGTAATAGTCCATTCGATTCATGCCATAGGCGAATCCGAGCCCCAGTTCCGGATCGGCAAAGCCAAACGAACCGCCCGCGCCGGGCGTCCCGAACGCATGCTCGGAACCGAACTGCAAATGCTCCCATGGTTTGAGGAAGCCGAGCGAAAACACCGTGTGATCGTGAAGAACCAAGTCATAGGTCCCGTCCGATGGCGGAGTAGCCGCATCGGTCAAGGCATGCATGGTTACGGCGTCGATACCGAGGACTTTCCCTCCCGTGGCGAACTCACCATAGGCCTTGGCGATCGACCGCACCTGCCCAATGCCATTTGAGGCAGGCAGTTCGATGCGCCGCATCTCACGGTCGTTGTACCTGATGGGCATCCCGAGAATCTTCGGGTTGGCAAACGTCCTGGCCGTAATCGACCTCGGGTTCAGAAAACCTTTGACAAACTTGAATGGCAGCTTGTTCAAGTTGGCCAGCATCATCGTGCGATACCACCGGCCTTGCATCACGGCTATTCGATCGTCTGGCACATCATCAGGTAGACCGATGTAGAACTCAAGATCAAGCGGACCCGCCACCTCGTCGGCGAAGAATCGTCCAATGGTCCGGTGCTGGGGATCGACGCGCCGCACGATCTCGGACTCGTACCAGCCCAGGCTCAGGCCGTGATACCCGTGTTTGGTACCCGGCGCCCATGCAGGTACCTGTTTGGCGATGGCATTCGCCACCAACTCAGGGTCAGCCAGAACCATAAGGTCCATCGGTTCATCAATGGCACACAGACCTGCCTGATGGGAGAACAACTGCCGCACGGTCACATCGGCCTTGCCACCTTGAGCGAATTCAGGCCAATAGACAGCGACCTTCTCGTCGTAATCGAACAATCCCTGACTGTGAGCGACGGCCACGGCCAGCGACGACATCCCTTTGGTGGTGGAGAACACCAACACGAGGGTGTCTTCCTTCCACCGCGCCGAGGTCGCCGGGTCTCGGAATCCGCCCCACAGATCAACGACCTTGACACCCCGGTGATACACGGAACAGGCTGCGCCCACTTCGGTCCCGGCTTCGAAATTGGCCCGAAAGGCATCCGCGACCGATTCCCACCCTGGTTCGGTGCCACCCTCGACCATGTCCACCGTTGCCGTTCGCATCAACACCTCCACAGCCGACATTACAAGGCCAGTGAGGAGAACATGGGGCCGAATCGTCGATTACTCGAATGGTCGAGATCCGCTGCTCTCCAGCATCGCTTCTCCAGTGAAGGATTACTCCTTGAGCGCTCCCGACATCATGCCTTGCAGGAAGTACCGGCCAAGAAAGATGTAGATCAGGAGGGTAGGAACGGCAGCAAGGAACGAGGCGGCCATCTGCACATTCCAGGCGATGATCTGACTGCCGGCCAGGTTGTTGAGCGCCACGGTCACCGGCCAATGCTCAGTGTTCGTTAGTACGACCGCGAACAAGAAGTCATTCCAAGCTGACGTGAATTGCCAGATATAGACCACTACAAAAGCTGGCACAGACAGCGGGATCATGATTCGTCGGAAGATGGTGTAGATGCCGGCCCCATCTACCTTGGCCGCCTCGAGCAACGTATCGGGAATCGTCCTAAAGAAGTTGGCAAAGATGAGCGTCGTAATGGGAATGCCATAAATGACATGGACGACTACGAGTCCCCACGTACCGCCGGCCAGACCGATATTTGACATGAACGTGACCAGCGGAATGAGGATCGCTTGATACGGGATAAACATCCCGAAAAGCAATAGAGGAAAGACCACGTTGGCCCCTTTGAATTTCCACTTGGAAAGCACGAAGCCGTTGACGGACCCGAGGAGAGACGAAATGGTGGCCGCCGGTACGACGATGATGACCGAATTCCAGAGGTTGGGAGATAGCGCATCCCACGCTGCCACAAAGTTTTCGATCGAAAGCGAAGTTGGCAGCTTCCACATCGTCGCCAAACTGATCTCGGCGAAGCTTTTGAAGCCGGTGTTCAGCATCACGAACATGGGTACCAGATAAAACAGCGCCATCATCGTGAGTGGGATGTATACCCATGACCGGCGATTCGCTCTCGAAACGGTTGCGCTGGCCACTATGCCCGATCCTGACGAAGCGTAAACCAGAGGTAGGGAACGACCAGTACGGCGACCGATACGAGCAGAACCATGCCTATCGCCGCACCGCGGCCGAAGAAGAAGCCGTCAAATGTCGTGGTCCACATGTAGGTAGCTGGCACATCAAGGGCCACCTGCTTTCCGGCCAAAGCGATGATCAGATCGAAGATCTTGAGCGAGATGTGACCAAGGATGATCACGGCAGATAGCGTCACCGGCCATAGGAGCGGCATGATCACCCGCCGGTATAACTGAAGCTCACTCGCACCGTCAACCCTGGCCGCTTCGCGCAAGGACTCAGGAACAGCCCGCAGCCCGGCGAGATAGAGAGCCATGGTGTAGCCCGACATTTGCCACACCGCGGGAAGCGCGACGGCGGCAATCCCCCACGTTGGCGTGGCGTACCACTTGTTGATGAGGAAATCGAGACCCACCTTGTCAAAAAGCAGGTTCAGACCACTGAGTCGGTCACCCTGAGCCGGGTTCATAAGCCAGCGCCAAACAACTCCTGTAACGATAAAGGAGATCGCCATAGGGAACAGGAACAGGCTCCGGTAGAAGCCCTCAGCCCTGATCCCTTTGTCGAGGAGGATCGCCAGACCGAGTCCGATGGCCAGGCAACCGAGGATGAACACGACTGTGAAGATGGCGGTGTTTCTGACGTCGATGTGGAAGCGGGGGTCCGAAGCGAGCCCGACGAAATTGTCCGCCCCAACGAAGGTGTAGTCCGGGAGCAGCCCCTTCCAGGCGCTCACCGCAACGCGGGCGGTCCAACCAATGAACCCGTATACGAAGACCATGACGGCCAGGATCGAAGGGAGCACCCAGAGCACTCCCCACCAATGCTCCATCCTGAAGAGCTTTCGCCGGCCACTCACCGATTTCGTTTCAGGAGACTCGACCGTCATAGGTCCATCCTACTCAAAAGGACGGTCCGCCCCCTCGGGGGAGGGAGCGGACCGTCAATACGCAATAACTCGATTTTGCCTAGCCGGATGCTTCTTGAGCAGCTACGAGGGCCGTCTGGAAGGACGCCACATCACGATCAAGAAGGAAGAGGCCAATCGCCGTGTCGATCTCTGACTTCCAGGAGTCGTTGGCGACGACACCATGGGTCAAACTGCCGACAACCCGATTGGATGCCCAGTCGTCCATGGCGGAGAGCAGGTACTCTCCGTACAGTGAACGATCAGCATCGTTACGCGCAGGAATTGAACCCTTGACCGGGTTGAAGGCGTCCTGACCGGCGTTCGAGCCGGCAACGGTCAGCCATGCGACAGCCGCATCCCGATTCGGAGCATTCTTGGCGAGCACGAAGCTGTCAGACAGGAACTGGAAGTTTCCTTCGGTTCCCGGGGTCGCAGCCCACACATA
This sequence comes from bacterium, assembly GCA_024641305.1. Lineage (GTDB taxonomy): Bacteria > Actinomycetota > Acidimicrobiia > Spongiisociales > JAENVV01 > JAENVV01. The sequence goes on from JAHEDI010000040.1 coordinate 23,003, forward strand.
GTCAGTGCCCGGCACAGATCCGACCTCACGGAAGAACCCTTCTTGCCAGTCACCCATGATGTTGAAGGCGGCGGTGCCATCGAGCACCAACTGCCCGGCGTCCTGCCAGGCAAGTGCCGAAGCATCAGAGTTCGTGTAGCCAAGGATCTTGGCAAAGTCTTCAAGACCTTGCGTTACCTCTGGCGAATCCCATGCAACGGAACCGTTCCACAGACCTTCCCATCCGTCTGGACCCATCGACGCCAACATAATGGACTCGAAGAGATGCATCGACGTCCATTGCTCGCCCATGGCCAGTGGCGCTTCCATGCCTGATGCCTTGAGCGTATCAAGTGCCGTGAAGAACTCATCAAGCGTCGTCGGCATTTCCACACCGGCGTCGGCGAGAACCTTCGGGTTGGCCCACAACACGTTGGATCGGTGAATATTCACCGGAACCGAATAGATGTTCCCGTCCTTGGAGATCAACGGAATAAGAGTCTCGGGCATCACATCAAGCCAACCTTCTTGGTCATACAAGAAGTTGAGCGGCTCGATCTGATCGGCTGCCACGTACGTGCCGATGAGCTCTTGACCGGCATGTCCCTGCCAGCTGTCTGGCGGATCATTGGCCTGGAGGCGGGATGCCAACACGGCCCGGGCATTCGTTCCGGCGCCACCGGCAACGGCCGAGTTGACGAATTCGATATTGGGATACTCGGCTGCGAAGACCTTGATCATCGCTTCGAGGCCAGCGGCTTCACCGCCACCCGTCCACCACGAAAACACCTCGACCTGCGAGGCCATGTCCTGATGCACCGTTGTATCGGTGGTGCCGGAGGCGGCAGTTGTGTCCGTTGATCCAGATGCGGCCGTGGTATCGCTGGATCCCGATGCCGCCGTCGTGTCCGTGCTGCTACTGCCACAGGCAGCGAGCGTAAGGGCGAGGGCGACAATCAGTACCAAAAACTGAAAGGGTTGCTTTGTTCTCATTGGGGTGGACTCCCTTCAAGAGTCGACAAATTTATCCGAACTTCGTTATGGCATGGATTTCGCCTAAGTGGTGCGAAATACCCCTTTCAGCTTACAGGTAGTTACGTTTTCTTGTCAATTTGAGAGATATGTGAACATTTGACAAAAAAACGACAGAATACGAAACTAACTTCCCTATGGTTCCCGCCCCTACAGAGTCTCTGCCGGGCGCCGTCCGCAGGCAGAGAATGTTCGCTCTCCTCGAGGAGCGCGAATTTATGCGCGTATCGGATCTGGCCAAGATTTTTGGCATCTCGGAAGTCACCGTGCGGTCCGACCTTGATCACCTGGCGGCATCGTTCATGGTCCAGCGAGTGCATGGAGGGGCCATAGTTGGCGGTGGTCACTCCCAGGCCGAGCAATCATTTGAACAGTCGGCCGGAACATCGGCGAGCGAGAAGGCCGCTATCGGCGTCGCCGCCGCAGAGTTGGTTTCCTCCGGAGACTCACTGATCCTCGACGTTGGTAGTACCGCCACTGCCGTGGCCTTTGCGCTTGCCCGCCGCAACGACCTCACAGACCTCGTCGTATTTACGAACAGCCTTACCATTGCGACCGAATTAGAGCCCCAAATTCCACGCTTTACTGTGATCTTGACGGGTGGCACCCTCAGACCTCGACAACACTCGCTCGTCGACCCATACGCCGAACTGGTCCTCGATCGGATACACGTCACAACCGCCTTCATCGGGTGCAACGGCATCCATCCCGAAGAAGGGGTCACGAATATCAATCTGCCTGAGGCAGCCGTCAAAGGCCGGATGGTCAAGGCCGCCCAGCGTGTGGTCGTTGTTGCGGGAGGACCCAAGCTCGGCAGGATCTCCATGGCCCGCTTCGCCGAGATCGACGACGTCGACATCCTCATCACCGGCCAGACAGCCCCCGGGAACCTCGTAACCCAGTTCACCGACCTTGGGCTTCAGACGATCGTGGCAGGATGACCCGACCGGCACCCCAGTTCGCGGCGCCCCACCGACGCTTCAACCCACTCAACGGCGAATGGGTACTGGTCTCTTCCCACCGAACACTGCGACCATGGCAGGGCGGTACGGAGGAATCCGACGAAACCATGGCCGCGCAGTCTCATGATCCCGATTGTTTTTTGTGCCCTCGAAACCAACGAACCAGCGGAGAGTTCAACCCTGACTATGAGCACACCTTCGCGTTCACGAACGACTTCCCTGCCTTGTTGCCAAACGGATCTGTCGAGCGCGATTTCGAATCACCGCTATTCCAGGCAGAGACCACCTCGGGGACGAGTCGGGTGCTGTGCTTCACCCCTGATCATGGACGCACACTCGCTGACCTCGACCGGCCTGGGTTACGATCGGTGGTCGACCTGTGGTGTGCCCAGTCGGCAGAACTGGGAAGACAGTACCGCTGGGTGCAAGTTTTCGAAAACAAAGGCGATGCGATGGGAGCTTCCAGTCCCCACCCGCATGGTCAAATCTGGGCCAGCAACTTTTTGCCGAGCCATGTCGCCACCGAAGACAACCACCAACGATCTCATCTGGAGGCCAACGGCAACAACCTGCTGGTTGACTACGCGACTGCCGAGGGCGACCAGGAGACCCGCGTCGTCGTAGAAAACAACTCGTGGGTTGTCCTCGTACCGTATTGGGCTACGTGGCCGTTCGAGACAATGATCCTGCCAAAACGCCATATCCTGCGACTGCCGGACCTGACCGACGACGACCGAACTGACCTGACGGACGTCCTCAAACGACTCCTCACTCGGTATGACAACCTGTTCACAACGCAATTCCCGTACTCAATGGGATGGCACGGGGCACCTTTTCACGCCGAGTCGCAGGACCATTGGCAATTGCACGCCCACCTCTATCCACCGCTGCTGCGGTCCGCCAGCGTGCGCAAGTTCATGGTCGGATATGAGCTGCTCGGCGAGGCACAGCGAGATCTCACTCCGGAACAAGCCGCCGAGCGCCTACGCGCACTCTCGGATACCCACTATGCCGATGCTCGCCGGGTCCATGTCACCTGAGGAGCAAGCGGCGACGCTGTTCCTTGAACGGTTCGGTGAGGAAGCTTCACTCATAGTTCAGGCGCCCGGCCGCATTTGCCTAATCGGTGGCCACACGGACTACAACAAGGGCTTCGTTCTACCGATGGCCATCGATCGAAGAACGGTGATAGCGGCTCGACCTCGAACCGACCGCATCGTGGCAGTTTCGTCGAGTGACTTCCCCGATACCAGTTTCGACCTCGGGTCGTTGCAGCGCGGTACCGGCTGGGCCGAATACCTCAAGGGAATCGCCTGGTCAATGGGAGCCCACTCGCTCCCAGGATGGGAAGGCGTCGTCGTGTCAACCATTCCGCTCGGAGCGAGCCTTTCCTCTTCAGCGGCGCTCGAGGTCGCCACGGCGCTGACCTTCGTCACCCTCGCAAATCAGAATTGGGATCCGATCGGAGCAGCCCGGATGAGTAGCCGGGCTGAAAATAGCTGGGTTGGAGTCAGCAGCGGCATCATGGATCAACTCATCTCGGCGTGCGGGCAGGCGGATCAGGCAATCCTCATCGACTGTCGCGACCTTTCGCAGACACCGGTTCCACTCCCCGCCGGAGTGAGCGTCGTCGTGCTCGACACCGGAACCCGTCGTCAACTCACCGAGTCGGACTACAACCAGCGGCGGGACGAGTGCACCGAAGCC
>JAHEDI010000016.1 GCA_024641305.1 bacterium
GTCGGTGGTGATGAAGCCGGCATCTGGGCCGGGGACCTCATGCGGATGTATCAACGATTCGCCGAACGTCACAACCTCCGCCTGGAGACTTTGTCGACGTCTGAGGCCGAAGCAGGCGGATACAAGGAGATCTCAGTTGCCGTAAAAGGCAAGGGAGCCTTCGGGCAGCTCAAATACGAGGCTGGCGTGCACCGGGTGCAGCGAGTTCCCCGGACCGAATCTCAGGGGCGAGTACACACGTCGACCGCGACGGTTGCGGTGCTTCCGGAAGCTGAAGAGGTCGAACTCGAGTTGGACATGAACGACGTCAGGGTCGACGTCTTTCGTTCCTCAGGACCGGGCGGGCAGTCGGTCAACACGACTGACTCGGCGGTGCGCCTCACGCACGAGCCGACCGGTGTGGTGGTCTCGTGTCAAGATGAGAAGTCTCAGTTGCAGAACAAGGAAAAGGCATTTCGGATTTTGCGGGCTCGTCTTTACGAAGCCGAGCGCGAACGACAGGCTGCCGAATACTCCGAGCATCGTCGGTCCCAGGTGGGCACCGGGAACCGGTCTGAGAAGATCCGGACCTACAACTACAAGGACAACCGGGTGACCGATCACCGTATCGGCTTGACCATCAAACAGCTCACCTCGATCCTCGATGGCGACCTTGACGAGTTCGTCACTCAGCTACAGACCGAGGAGATGGCCAGTCGACTCGCCGACGGCGACTGATGCGACTTTTCGCAGCTTCACTCCTGACGATTGCGCTGGTGGCTTGCACACCCGGTGGAGAACGCGATGTTGACCGATCGTCGGTCGGACCCACCGCTACCGCTGGAGCGGTTTCCATCATGTACCCACCCGCCGGGAACGCCCTGGATTTGACCGTTGATCAATTGATCAGCGGATGGAGTGAAACGCTTGAGGCGGAACTGGGTGCCCCGCCAGCCGTACTCGTGGACGGCCGGATCGAAGCCGGGGCCGGAAACGCTCCAATTTCGCTGGAGGCGGTCGTGGCAGATGAGGCGGTCTCGGTCGTGCAGTTGGCGCTGATTGCCGGTTCCGGCGACGACGACGAGTTGCGCTCCTCGGCGGCCGTACTCGCCTTTCTGGGACTTATTCTGCCCGAAGGGTCAGACGCCAACGCGGTGGATACTGCATTCGGTGAGTTGGGTTTCGGTGAGAACGGGACGCTATTCGGCTTGGCCGAAACTGAGTACGCGTTTGGCGGGACGACCGTCTACCGGGCTTCGAATGAGGACACGATTCTGCTCGGTGTGGTGGCGTCCCCTTGACTACCAGAGACGTCCTGGCTGCCGCCCGTCTGCCCCGTCACGAAGCCGAACGACTGTTGATGAAGGTGACGGGTAGGTCTCGATCCGAAGTGATCATCGGAGTGCCACTCGATGATGACACGGCCATTGCCTACTCTTTGTTGTGTCGGCGTCGACTTACTGGGGAGCCGATCCAGTACATCGAAGGGACGATTCCCTTTGCCTTGTGCGAGATCGCGGTTGACAACCGGGCGCTCATTCCGCGACCGGAGACCGAATACCTGTGGGAGTTGGCTTCGACGCTTCCGGATGAGCCTCCGGCTCTTATCGTCGATCTGTGCACCGGGAGTGGCGCCCTGGCAATCGGGCTGGCATCGGTCTATCGGGACGCTGAGGTGGTCGCCTCGGACATCTCAGAGGCTGCCCTGAGCCTCGCTCGCGATAACGCTCTGGCCAACGGCACCACCGTCCGGTTCTTTGCCGGTGACTTGTTTGAGGCGCTGCCAGAAGAATTGGTCGGTCGGGTCGATCTACTGGTCGCCAATCCGCCGTATGTGTCGGATAGCGAAATGGCTGAATTGCCATCCGAGGTGGCCGATTGGGAACCGTCACTGGCCCTGGCTGCCGGAAGCGATGGACTTGACGTCATCCGACGGCTCCTCGCTCGGCTCCCCGATTGGTTGTCAAAGACGGGTTGGTTCTTCATCGAGGTTGGGTCCGCACACGCGACCGAAGCGTTGGGTCTGGTACCACCTGGCCTTCAGGCGCATGTGCGACGCGACCTCACCGGGCGGGACCGGTATTTGGTAGGTCACAGATCGTGAATCTCGTTTCCGTTGACGGAGCGGCTCAGCTGCTCGCTTCCGGAGCGATCATCGGGATACCCACCGATACGGTTTATGGCCTGGGAGTCGACCCGGGTAACCGGCTTGCCATCGACCGCCTCTACGTTTTGAAGGGGCGTCCGGTCGATAAACCAATCGGCATCCTGGCCCATGTTCCTGAAGCTCTCGACGGCTGGGCGACAGTGCCCGATTGGGCGGTTGAGATGACCGAGCGCTACTGGCCGGGACCGCTTACCCTGGTATGTCGGTCGGGTCCGTTGCTCCCCGAAGGAATCGGAGATCCCGTGCGGCATACCGTCGGGGTGCGGGTTCCCAACCATGAGGTAGCCCTGACGCTGCTCGAGAGAACTGGCCCGCTAGCGGTAACCTCTGCGAACCTCAGCGGGCAGCCGGAGTGTCACTCACACGAATCGGCCCATGTTTTGCTGGGGTCGGCCATCGACGGATATCTCAAAGGGCGGGCGGTCATCGGCCTGGCTTCGACGGTAATCGATGTGACCGGTCCGAAACCGGTTGTCTTACGGCCGGGACCGATAGCGCCCTGATCAGATCAGGCGCAGCTCATACACGTTGGTTTCCCGACGTTCGAAGCCCATCGCCTGATACAGGCCATTGGCGGCTTGGCGCGAGGGGCGAGAGGTGAGACCGATGGCCTTGGCCCCGATGGTTCGGGCTCGTTCGATGGCGGCGTCGGTCAACAGACGCCCGATACCCATGCCCCGGGCTGATTCGGCAACAACCACATCTTCGATGCGAGCTCTCACACCGGTCGGACTGCGAAAGATGATGAGGGTTAGTGACCCCACAATTGTCCCATCGTTCCCGGCGACGAACAGGTGGGTATTCGGATCGGCGATGATCGTGGCGAGAGCTTCTTTCGTTGGAGGTGGGCTTGACGAGGACAACTGCGGTATCAGCTCTGAAAACGCGTCAACAAGTTCGTCGGTTACCGAGGTGGCTTCAAAGATCATGGCGCCAGTCTACGTCCGTGAAGTACGCCGCAGCGCACACGAGACCGGTTGAAACCGGCCTCAGAGAAACCCCACATGTCTGGGGGTCGATCCGGTTTGTGGATAATTCCCGCGGCGGGTCCCCGACCGCTCTCTGCGCCGATGATCGACCGCTGGGGAGCTACGTCTCGTCGATCACGGTGCCGCTGAGGACCTGATCGAGCGAGCCGGCGAGTGTCTCCGAGTAGTCCCACTGGGCGAGCTGGATGAGGGCGCCGTTGGTGCTTTTCGGATGGATAAACAACTCGCTCCACATCTCGGACTCGCTGTACCCGGAGACCGTGAAGCCTGCCATTTCGCAGAGCTCTGCGGCGTTCTTGAGGTCGGACACTTTGAGCGTCACATGGTGCATGCCGGGCCCGCGGGTGTCGAGGAAACGGCGCAGGAAACTTGCGTCCGAGAGGGGAGCGAGGTACTCGACCTTGCTTCCGTCCGGCAACGTGAACTGGGCCCAGCGGAACTGGTTTCGTACATGGTCGGCTCCGTCGTAGAACGTGGCGCCGAGCAGGTCGAGGAGAGGGAGGGCGTTCTCGATCCGTTCCACGGCGTAGGCAACATGGTCGAACCTTTCGATGAGGTGGCCTATCGAGTCCATACCAGCACGTTAGACCGTGACGGTGACGGGCGCTGGTACGATCACGGCTTCGTCGCCAAGTGGAGTTCTGACCATGATTGACAACCGTCCACTCGAACAGGTCGACCCTGAGATGGCCGCCCTGATCCGCAAGGATCTTGAACGCCAGAACACTCATCTCCACCTGATTGCCTCTGAAAACTTCGCGTCGCGAGCGGTGATGCAGGCGACTGGTTCGGTGTTCACGAATAAGTACGCCGAGGGTTACCCGGGCCGTCGTTACTACGAGGGTTGTGAAGTGATCGACGAGATGGAGGAGTTGGCCAACGCCCGTGTTCGACATCTATTCGATGCCGAGTACGTCAATGTGCAGGCTCATTCGGGTGCGCAGGCAAACATGGGCGTGTACTTCGGGCTCATCGAGTTGGGCGACACCGTCATGGGAATGTCGCTTGATCAGGGTGGGCATCTCACCCACGGCTCGCATGTCAACTTCTCGGGCATGTATTACAACTTCGTGTCGTACGGCCTCGACCGGGAAACCGAACTCATCGATATGGATGAGGTACGAAGGATCGCCCTCGAAAGCCGTCCCAAGATTCTTCTGGCCGGGTACTCGGCCTATTCACGGCATCTCGACTACGAGGCGTTTCGTTCGATCGCCGACGAGGTCGGTGCCATCTTCATGGTCGATGCCGCTCACTTCATTGGCCTGATTGCCGGCAAGGCTTATCCCAACCCGGTCCCGATCGCTGACATCGTGACCGGAACCACCCACAAAGCCTTCCGGGGAGCCCGGGGAGGTTTGATCATGGCCAAGGAGCAGTTCGGAAAAGCCATCGACAAGGGCGTCTTCCCCGGTGCTCAAGGTGGTTCTCTGTACAACCAGATTGCCGGCAAGGCAGTAGCCTTCCACGAGGCTGCCCAGCCCGAGTTCCGGGTCTATGCCGCCCAGGTGGTTGCCAACGCCAAGGCCATGGCCGAAAGCTTCATCGACGAGGGTGTTCGGGTGGTTTCTGGAGGAACCGATAACCATCTCATCCTGGCGGACCTGCGATCGGTCGACCCTGATCTCACCGGTAAGCATGCCGCCTCGATGCTCAACGAGCTCGGCATCACGATGAACCGTAATTCGATTCCTTTCGATCCCCGGCCCCCGTTCGTAACCTCGGGTATTCGCATGGGCACGCCGGCGATAACGACCCAGGGCATGGAGGAAGCTGATTGCCGGACGGCGGCTGAGCTCATCTCGCGGGCCGTTCACCACTATCAGGACGAGGCGGTTCTGGCCGATGTCAAGCGAGAAGTGGCGGCGTTAGCTTCGAAGTTCACGCCATACGAGTCCGACTTCTCAGGTCACGTGTAGGCAATCGCCAGGCAACCGGCAGGAGCGTCGGTCACCGTACTATCGGCTTGTCAACGGGTCAAAAACCTCGTTGGCCTCCGTTGAAGGGGCCAATCACGCCGGCCTCGAACTCGGCGACCGTAGGGCCGCCCAACCGGACGAGTCGCCGGTTCCCGTACACGTAGGTGGCCATCAGGAGTGGGATGATCGTTGGCCAAGACGTCAAGACCTTGGCTGCTGCCAATGCCTCAGGGCGCCCGGTGACGAACAAGAACCATTGCAGGCCGGCCCTTGCTGCGAAGTAGATCGCCCATACGCCGGTCACAGCCGTGTAGGCGGGTCTGACGTCTGGGCGCCAGTACCAGGCCAATGGCCAGCGTCGCTGTGCCCAACTGGACCAGGCCGCCAGTGGGCGGCGGGCGAACATGCTCGCGATGGATACGACGGCCATCAGTCCGGTTCCGACGATTCCGGGCAGGAAGAAACTCTCGGCCCGACCCGACCGGAGGGCCAGAAGAGCGGCCAATCCGATCGCCGGTATGCCCCCGAGGGCGTAGAACACCTTTTGGCCTTTGCGAACTCTCCAGGTGGCCACGCCAACTCCTACGGCCACCGCCGCGACAGACGCCGCGCCGAGGTTGGTCAACGCGTTGACGGCCACGAAGGCAATAGGAGCCAGGAACGAGTCCCCGACCGTCCGATCGCCGACGAATAGGCCTCGTAGATCGGAGCGGAGGTCGTCCCAAAGGTGCTCTTGTGTCATCACAACCAGCATACGGAGCGGTTAGCCATTCGGATCGACCTCGCGCCGGTCGAAGGGGTCGCCGCTCATCGGCGTAACGTTCGATTTGACCGATCCGAGAGTGGGAGGTGGCGGAGGTGGGAGCATGGCAGGCGGAACGAAGTGTCTTGCCCGGGTAAGGAGTGCGAAGGAAGCGCCCCCCAAACCGAGGAAGCTTCCCAGGTAGGGGTCGCTCGAGAGGTTGGGATCGGCCACCAGACCATACGCGAACCAGACGGCCGCGGCCATGAGCGCCAGGACCGTTAGGAACCCGGCGCCGCGATAGACATTGATCGCTTTGTGGAAAACCCCGACGAAGGCCACGATCCCCAGTGCCACGACTGCGCCGGCGATGGCCACGATGAAGCCTCCCGCAAAACCACTCATCGTGAACGAACGTTTGTGCGGAATAGGATCATGCCTTGAGATCATACGGGGTTCGGCGGTTGGGCTGATCGTCGACTTGCGATGGTCCATTGGTCCCTAGCCAGGTTGGCGGCGCGGCGCGATAGTGTCAGCACAGGCAGAAAAGGCTTAGTGCGGAATCCGGGCACGGTCCCACCCCTTACAGGTGAATGCCCACTCCTCCCGGAATCGCACAGGCGCCGAACCCCCGGTACTCCGGGGTTCGGCGCGTCGATCGTGCTGCCGCCAAGCGACGCTTCCAGGTCGATTCGACACGACCCCTAGTGGAACCCCCGGGTCGAATGGGTGGTCTCACCCCTGGTCAGTTCGATCGTCAGGGTCGATGCTCTTGGTACACGAGAGGGAGATCGACCATGACACCGACAGTCACCGAACAACCGCCACCCCTTCCGGGACAACGACCCTCACAGAGGCGCCCTGCCAACGATGACCTCTGGGACACAATTCTTACGGGAAAAAACCTGTTTCGAGTTGGGTTGGCCCTCGTTCTGCTCGGTCTGGTCTTCATGTTTCGTTATGCCGTCGAAGCTGGTTGGGTCACGGCGGCCGCCCGGGTTGGCCTCGGTGCGGCAGCCAGCGTTGCCATGTTGGGGCTCGGAGCGAAACTTGTTCCGAGCCGGCGGGGTTTCGGCACGTTGTTGGCGGGGGGTGGCGTCGCCGGTCTGTACCTGACGGGCTATGCCGCGTTTGAGTGGTATTCACTCACCGCCGCGTCGTCGGCGTTCATCCAGTTGGTCGTTGTTTCGATTTTGGCCGTCGGATTGGCATTGTTCTGGGACGCCGAATCGCTCGGAGTTGCGGGCCTGGTCGGGGCGTTGATTGCGCCGTTGGTGTTACCGGGCCGGATGCTCCAGGGCTCTGGCGACGCCTTCTACTTCCTGACCATTCTCGGAGCTGCCGTCGCTCTGTTTCTTATCCGCGAATGGGTCGTTTTGTATGCAACTACGTTCGTGATGGCCGTCCTGGTCGTTGGTTTCGAGGCCCTCCGAGTCGCGCGGGATTTGGGAGGCGCCTCTCTTCTCGAAATCGATGTCATGCTGGCTGGCATCGTTGTCGCCTTTCTCGTCGCACCATCGATCGCCAGGTTGGTAGGAACCGTTTTGGACACTCGCTTGTCCCTTGGGGCAGGAGCAGTTGGCCCGGTCGTCTTTGCCATCGCCTACCTCGCGCACGCAGGCGAGTCAACGGTCCTGGCGTCCACGGCTTTTGTTCTCGCCGGTCTTCACGGGTTGGTGGCGTTTTCCATGCGAGACGACGATGCGCTCGGGGTTACGCACGCTTTGGTGGGGGCCGCCCTGGCCGCCGTCGGCTCGGCCGTGTTGCTCGATGGTCCGGCCGCGGTACTTGCGATCACCGTGGTTGCGGCAGCCGTGACCATCATCGGCTTTCACTCAGAGGCAGTAGGGCCCAAGTGGGCCGGTGGCCTGGCCCTGGCCGGGGCGGGGTATCTCAATATCGCCACGCTGGTCGACCTAGGCGGGTCGGGTGACTCGGTTGCCCGGGTAGCTGTCATTGGAATTATCGGACTCGTGGCAATCGCACTGGACCGGCAAAGCGGCTCTGACGCAACGGTCGGGAGAAACTTCGCGGCGGGGTACGTGTACCTGGCTGGGTTTCTCGTGGGTCTGATAGACCTGGCGTCGTACAGCCAGGCGCTCACGACTGCGGTCTGGAGCGCCATTGCCGTCGGTCTGATCCTGTACGGCAGCGTGGCGGAGCGCAGGACCATCATGCGCCTCGGCCTCGGTACCATGGCGGGCATTCTGGTCAAGGTCTTCCTCATCGACCTTGCCACAGTCGAGACGATCTGGAAGATGGCCCTGTTCCTGGCCCTTGGCGTGGTTCTCTTGATGGTCGGATTCTGGATCTCGAACGAGGATTGACCGCCTCTCGGCACAGCGCATCTTGTCCGGTGCTGACTAGAGGACTTGTGCCCTATTCGATTTTGTGAAACAATTCACAAGGACCATAATGCGCAACGGAGGACAGCACGTTGGAGAAGCGGTCGGTGACCAGTCAGGTAGCTGGAGCAGCAGACGAGGGATGGGGCACCAGTGCCCTACTTGGTTCGGTTCTCAGCGGATTGCTCATCGGTTTTCTCCTCGATCGTTGGCTCGGTACTGATCCATGGTTTACCATCGCCTTCGTTTTACTCGGTTCCTACTCGGGTTTCCGCGCCATGTGGCGATACGCCGTCGCGGTCGGTGAACGTCAGGACGAGGAGCGCCGTCATGCCAGAGATTGAGCACCCAACGGGCAAGCGGACGTCCACCGATGTCGAAGCCATAATCGCCAAACATACAGTCAGAAGGGCAGTATTCGTAGCCCCGGTGCTCATTGGCTTGTTTGCCGTGTTGCGGGGGAACGACGGGGCGATCGCCTCGGCGGTCGGCTGTGGAGTGGTCGTGATGATGTTCCTGGTATCGGGCTGGATGCTCTCGATTTCGGCTCGACTGGGGTTGTCTGCCTATTATGCGGCGGCTCTGTTCGGTTTCTTCGTTCGGTTGGGCCTTCTAACCGGCGCGATGGTTTTGATTACGAAGTTCACGGACCTAGACAAAATGGCATTTGGTATCACGGCGGTGGTGGCCTACCTCATACTCCTGACCTGGGAGACGGTAGCCATCTCACGCGGAGCGGAAAGGGAACTTGAGTGGATCCATTGATCCTGGCATCCGAGGAATGTGACATTGCCCGCGAGGTGGTGTGTGTTCCTGCCAACGTTTTGGACTTGTTCGAATTCAACTCGGTACCGATCTTCATCGGCCTTGGTGCGGTCATCATTGCCCTGGTCATGTACTTTGCCTTGCGCAAACCCAAGCTGGTTCCTGGCAAGTTCCAGGCGTCTGTTGAATCCTTGATCAGCCTGGTGAGCGACAGCATCGCCCGCGACGTCATTGGACCCGAAGGCGTGAAGTACGTTCCTTACCTTTTGTCTCTCTTCTTTTTCATCTGGGTCGGCAACCTCATGGAACTCGTACCGGGAATCAACTTCCCGTTCACGTCGCGGATGGCAATCCCGCTAACCCTGGCACTGCTGACCTGGGTCATCTTTGTCGTCGAGGGTATCCGCAAGCAAGGTTTGCACTTCTTCCTTGATTTGATTTGGCCCCCGGGCGTACCCGTGGCTCTCAAGCCGCTGGTCGGGCTCATCGAGTTCGTATCGACACTCATTGTTCGGCCCTTCTCTCTTACGGTCCGGTTGTTCGCCAACCTGGTGGCCGGGCATGTGATGCTCGCGTTGCTGCTGGGTTCCGCCGGGTTCTTTCTCCTCGGCGTGTTGGGCGGTGACATCAGCGTTCTTCGGGGATCGATTGGAGCTGCCTGGTTCGTCGTCGGTGTGGCGATCTTCATGTTCGAGGTGCTCGTCGGGTTTTTGCAGGCCTACATTTTCACACTTCTGTCAGCGGTATATATCGAATCGTCACTCCACCCACAGCACTGATCCAGATTTCAGTTACTGGCCGGCAACGGTCGCATAGAAAGGAAAGCAGGAATGGAACTACTCGCATTGGCTCAGGAAGCCACCACGGGCCTAACCGGTGACATCAGCGGTTCTTTGGCCGTGATTGGCTATGGCCTCGCAGCTATCGGCCCCGGGGTTGGTATCGGCATTCTCGCCGGTAACGCCGTACAGGCCATGGCCCGTCAGCCAGAAGCGGCCGGCATGGTCAGGACGACGATGTTCCTGGGTATCGCCTTCACCGAGGCGTTGGCCCTTATCGGCTTCGTCCTGTTCTTCTTGGCGTAATCGTCATGATTGCCGACGTACTCATCCTCGCCGAAGAGGCGACCGAAAGCTCCGGGATCGACCTGTTGATCCCTACCGTTCCCGAACTGGTGGGCGGTGTTCTGGCTTTCGCGGTTGTCTTCTTTGTCATGTGGAAGTTCGCCTGGCCTCAGATGCAACAGCTCCTCGACAACCGTCAGAAGGCTATTGCGGGGCAGATCCAGGAAGCTGAAGCCATCAAAGCCGAGGCTCAAAGCCTGCTTGACGACTATCGCCAGCAAGTGGCCGGAGCCAAGTCCGAAGCCAACCAAATTGTCGAAGCTGCTCGCAGCCAGGCCGACACGGTAAAGGCAGATCTCATTGCCAAAGCTCAGACAGAAGCTCAAGGCATCGTTGGCAAGGCCAGAGAAGACGCCTCGAGCGAAAAAGCCAGGGCAATGACCGAGGCCCGTCAGGAAGTCGCCAACCTGTCAATTGACCTTGCGGAAAAGGTCGTCGGCAACAGCCTCGACCGCGCCGCTCAGAAGAGCCTGGTCGACAACTACCTGGCTTCTTTGGAAGGGGCCTAAACCTCCATGTCGAGTGACGATCGGATTTCACAGTACGCCAGCGGCATCTTCGCGATTGCCAAAGGTGAGGGTGAGCTCGACCGGGTTCGCGCCGAGCTTCTTGAGATCGGCCGGGCTTTTCAGAGCTCAAATGAGCTGCGCGATGCGCTCAGCAACCCGCAGCTGCCAGCCGAGCGCAAAGATGCCATTGTCAATGATCTACTTGGCTCTCGGGCGACCGATCTCACCCGCAACGTCGTATCGCTAATCGTGGGCATGGGGAGGGCTAACTCCATTCCGGCCATCGCCGATGCCCTGGCTGCAACGGCGGCGGCTTCTTCGAACAAAGAAGTCGCAGAGATTCGCACGGCGATCGAGCTCGATGATGAAACAGTGGGCCGCCTGATCAGTGCGCTCGAACGAAAGACGGGCAAGTCGCTCGAAGCCAAGGTTGTGGTCGATCCGACCGTGTTGGGCGGCATTATCGCCCAAGTCGGTGACACCGTAATCGACGGTTCGGTAAAGAAGCGGCTCAGCAGCCTCCGCCAGGCACTCAAGGCATAGGAACCAGGAGTAACGATGTCAGAGATGACCATCAATCCCGAAGACATCACGTCGGCCCTCAAAGCGAACCTGGCCGACTGGTCGCCATCCATACAAACTGAGACGATCGGGTACGTGACGGCAATCGCCGATGGCGTTGCTCGCGTCAAGGGACTTCCCGCCACCATGGCTTCGGAGCTCCTTGAGTTCCCCGGTGGTCTGCTCGGTGTCGCCCTTCAGATCGACGAAGCAGACCTCGGTGTCGTACTCATGGGTGAGTACAGCCACGTCGAAGAGGGCTCCCCGGTTCGACAGACCGGCGACATTCTTTCCGTTCCGGTCGGCGATGCGATGCTCGGTCGAGTGGTTGATCCGCTCGGCGCTCCCATCGACGGAAAAGGCCCGATTGCGACCACCGAACGACGCATGCTCGAGACCCAGGCGCCGTCGGTTGTCCAACGTCAGCCGGTCAGTGAACCTCTCCAGACCGGTATCAAGGCCATCGATGGCATGATCCCCGTCGGCCGTGGACAGCGAGAGTTGATCATTGGTGACCGCCAGACCGGCAAGACGGCCGTCGCAGTCGATGCGATCATCAACCAGAAGGGCCAGGACGTAAAGTGCATTTACGTAGCCATCGGTCAGAAGGCATCGACCGTCGCCGAGGTCGTCGCCTCACTGGAACGTAATGGGGCCATGGAGTACACCGTTGTTGTATCGGCTACCGCTTCGGATCCGGCCGCTCTCCAAATGTACGCTCCGTATGCGGGGTCGGCCATCGGTCAGCACTGGATGTACAACGGCCAGCATGCGCTCATCGTCTTCGACGATCTATCCAAGCAGGCTGTGGCCTACCGTGAGATTTCCCTGCTTCTGCGTCGCCCACCGGGCCGTGAAGCCTATCCGGGTGACGTTTTCTACTTGCACAGCCGGCTGTTGGAGCGTTGCGCCAAGCTCTCTGACGAGCTCGGCGGAGGGTCCATGACCGGGTTGCCGATCATCGAGACCAAGGCAGGCGACGTCTCGGCATTCATTCCTACCAACGTTATTTCGATTACCGATGGACAGATCTTCCTGGAGACGGACTTGTTCTTCTCCGGTATCCGTCCGGCCATCAATGCTGGTATTTCGGTCTCCCGGGTCGGTGGTGCGGCGCAAATTTCCGCCATGAAGAAGGTGGCCGGTTCGTTGCGTTTGAATCTCGCCCAGTTCCGTGAGTTGGAAGCATTTGCCGAATTCGGTTCCGAGCTTGACGATGCCTCACTCTCCCAGTTGGAGCGGGGACGGCGCGTTGTCGAGACGCTCAAGCAGCCGCAGTTCTCGCCGCTACCCGTTGAGGAGCAGGTGCTGGAGATCTACGCGGTCACCAACGGCCTGTTTGACGATATTCCGGTCGAACAGATCGTGAAGGCCAACGCCGGGCTGCGGATGTTTGTGAAGACCCGCAACCCCGAGTTGCTCGACACCATCCGTCAGACGGGCAAGCTGCCCGAATCCGACGCCCTCGATGCGGCAATCAACGCTTTCAAAGAAACCCGCGGGGAGTAGCTAAGTGGCCAGCGCTGAACTTCGTGATACCCGACGACGGATCAAATCCGTCCAGTCGACGATGAAGATCACGCGCGCCATGGAGCTTATTTCCGCTTCACGGATTCCCAAGGCGACCGCGAGGGTCAATCGGTCGAAGCCGTACTCGAACAAGCTTGTCGAGGTGATTCGCAACGTCAGTGGAGCATCTGGCGGAGCATCCCACATGCTGCTCGAAAAGCGAGACGTCGAAACGGTTGGCATCCTGGTGATCGCCTCGGACCGCGGGTTGGCAGGAGCCTATGCCTCGACGGTCATTCGGATCGCCGAACGACGGGCGCTTGAGTATCTCGGTGAGGGAAAGAACCTACGCTTCTTTGTCGTTGGCAAGAAGGCTCAGTCGTATTTCGAGTACCGCAAGTACAAGGTGGATCGAGCCTTTCTTGGCGTTACGGACGCTCCTGGTTATGGTGACGCCAGGGCGGTCGCCAACGTGGTGATGGACGCCTATGCGAGCGAAACCATCGACTCGCTCGATGCTGTCTTCACGCGATTCAAATCGGCGGGTTCCCAGGAGGCAATGCTGACGGCGTTGTTGCCGATTACCCAGGTCGGGGAGGAACCGGAGGGGGAGCCGTCCAAGTCGATCGACTACTCCTACGAGCCATCACCGGGCGAGATCCTGGATCGTCTACTTCCGAGGTATGTGGAAGCGACCATCTTCTCGATGCTTCTCGAAGCTTCCGCTTCGGAGCATTCTGCCCGACGGAGGGCTATGAAAGCGGCCACCGACAATGCCGAGGATCTGATCAGGGCGCTAACCCAGCGTGCCAACCGGGCCCGGCAGGCAGAAATTACAACCGAGATTTCCGAGATTGTTGGCGGCGCCGAAGCGCTCAGCCAGGCATAAGTAAGCATAAGGAGTACGCAACGTGGCAGAAGTAAAAAGCGTCGGGCGAATCATCAAAGTGGCCGGTCCGGTGGTGGATGTTGAGTTCCCGCCCGATGGTCTGCCTGAGATCCTTTTTGCGTTGGAAGTTGACCTGACGCTCGCCGGTGAAACCAAGACAATTATCGCCGAGACGGCCGCCCATCTTGGTGGTGGGCGGGTACGGGCCATCGCCATGTCCGGTACCGACGGTCTTGTTCGAGGTGCCGAGGTTCGAAATACCGGCGGCCCGATCACTGTGCCGGTAGGAGACCAAACGCTCGGTCACATCTTCAACCTTTGGGGTGAGTCGCTTGATGCTCCCGAACTGGAATTCACCGGTGAGCGCTGGCCCATCCATCGCCAGCCTCCGGTCTTCGAGGATGTCGTCCCGCAGACCAAGGTGTTCGAGACGGGCATCAAGGTCATTGACCTGCTCTCGCCATATCTTGAGGGCGGGAAGATTGGCTTGTTCGGTGGTGCCGGGGTCGGCAAGACCGTCCTGATTCAGGAAATGATCAACCGGGTCGCCACCCATCATGGTGGTGTGTCGGTGTTCGCCGGCGTTGGCGAGCGCACCCGTGAAGGTAACGACCTCTTTTTGGAAATGCAGGAGTCGGGCGTTATCGAAAAAGCTGCGCTTGTTTTTGGCCAGATGGATGAGCCACCGGGTGTCCGTCTTCGGGTGGCCCTGTCGGCTTTGACGATGGCCGAGTATTTCCGCGACGTACAGAATCAGGACGTGTTGCTCTTTATCGACAACATCTTCCGTTTCACGCAGGCCGGCTCTGAAGTGTCAACGTTGCTGGGTCGTATGCCGTCCGCGGTGGGCTACCAGCCGACCCTGGCCGGCGAGATGGGCTTCCTCCAGGAGCGAATTACCTCGCTCAAAGGCAAGTCGATCACCTCACTGCAGGCGATTTATGTCCCTGCTGATGACATTACGGACCCTGCTCCGCACACGGCCTTCGCACACCTTGATGCCACGACCGTGTTGTCTCGACCATTGTCAGCCCAGGGTATCTACCCGGCCGTCGACCCGCTTGACTCAACGTCGCGAGCGCTTGATCCGCAGGTGGTCGGTGAGGATCACTTCAATCTCGCAGCCCAGGTGCAGCAGGTTCTCCAGCGGTATAAGGACCTCCAGGACATCATCGCCATTCTCGGAATCGACGAGTTGTCAGAAGAGGACAAGCTCATTGTCGGTCGGGCCCGGCGGATCACCCGGTTCCTTGCTCAGCCGATGTTTGTTGCCAAAGCCTTTACGGGTCAGGAGGGCATCTACACGTCCCTTGATGAGTCAATGGCCTCGTTCAAGTTGATCCTTTCTGGCGAGATGGACAAGTACCCGGAACAGGCTTTCTATATGGTCGGTGGTGCCGACGATGTCATGGCCAAGGCCCGGGACATGGAAAAGGTAGGCGCCTGAGTTGGCTGCCAGCTTCCGCGTCGATGTCGTTTCCCCCGAGGCCACCCTGTGGTCGGGGGAAGCTACGTTCATCGTGGCAAGGACCCCTGAGGGTGAGATTGGCATCATGGCCGGCCATGAACCGACGATGGGTGCCCTGGTAACCGCCGCGGTGCATGTTGAAGGCGCCGATGGGAAGAAGACCACCATTGCGGTCCACGGTGGCTTTATCCAGGTTCTCGACAACCAGGTCACCCTTCTAACCGACCGGGCTCAAATCGTCGAGGGAGACGCCACCGAGGCCCGATTGGCCGCCGCCGCCCTGGCGGCTATCGAAGATGAGGCCTAGGCGAAGTAATCGCTGCTTCGCCAGGTGAAGCAAGCTCCCGGCTATGTAGCCAGGTGGGCGGCGAACTGGTGGACCTGTTCGGGTAGCCCATTGCGGATCGCCCCCGTTATGAGGGGGAACATCATTCCCGCCAGGAGACCCCTGGTCTGCAGATCGAGGGTGATGGTGACCCGAACCCCGTCCTGGCCTGGCACCAGATTGGCGGCAATGGTGCCTGCGATCTCTGAGGTTGATATGTGCACGACCATGTCCGTCGGGCGTGACGACAAGCGCACGTCGGCTTTTCCTGCATATTCCTTGCCGGCGACCGCTGCGGTGAACAGATAACCGGTCAGATTGCCACTCCCATCGAATGTGTCATTACTCACCTCTGTGATGCCGGCAACCGTTGCCCATGTGAGGGGATCTTGAAGGCCGGCCCACGCCTGATCGAGGTTGGTGGCCGAAGAAGTCACGGTGTGGGTGAAATGAGCTGCTGGCATGGGAGGAGAGCGTAGCCGGATTCCTCAGAGGTCCCTGACGATCTCCTTGAGTAGCTCCATCGTGGCCGGCTCGCATCGCTCCCAGGTGGCATTGGTGGTTACCACGACGCCCATCCCGATGTCGTGGAGAATGATGGCGGCCGCGAAGAACGTGTCGGCCGAACCGGTATGTCCGCTGATGTTGTGACCGGCGAATTGTTGACGCCCCCATCCGTAGCCGTTCTCGTGGACGGTCCGGATGACTCGCGGGCTCAGCGCCCCGGACCCCGAAGACAGTGCTTCGAGGTTGGCGTGCTGCCATCGCAGGAAACTCATGAATGACATGTGAATGTCCCCGGCTGGCGCTATCCAGGGTTCGAGTTGATAGGAGTCGTCGGGCGGATGAGGAACCAGTCGTCCATCTATGAGCTGGTGTCCCCACGGGTTGGATGCTCGAGCGCCGGCAGGCCACCCGAATCCGGCGGCCAGATCGAGGCGTTCAAAGATCCGATGGCGCACCGCCTCTTCCCAGCTGGAATTCGTGAGCGTGTCGATGACGGCTCCTACCACGGCATACCCGGCATTCGAATAGCGCATGGCTGTACCCGGCGGCGAGCTGTCCCGATGGCCGAGCACGAACTCAGCAAAACCCCGGCGATTCTGGACGGCGTCTTTCGGTAGCTCGGGCATCCCAATCAGCTCGCGCTCCTCTTCGAATGGGGGGAGTCCAGCGGTGTGGTTGAGAAGCTGGGCGAGTGATGCCTCGGTCGGGAGATCACAAACGCTGCTGATCGGCTCGTACCAGTTGATGAGGCCTTCTTCGACCAACTCAGCTGCGACCGTGGCGGTGATGGCCTTGGCGCACGATCCAAGATGGAAATGGTCACCGGATCGAATGGGACTGTCGTCGATCAGGGAGCGAACTCCCGAGGTGGCCAGGACCATTTCACCGGTGAGGGTGACGATCCCCAAAGCGGCACCCGGGGCAGCACCACCCCGTACGAGTTCGTCCAGTAGCGACTGGTACTTGGACTCCGTTGCGAGTTTGACCATTCCGCTGAGTGTATCGAAGCGTCGCTGCAAGGTGCGGTCAATGGGTTGGGCCGACCACTAATGTCACGGACTCATGGCATTCAATAGTGTGCAGTACGCCGTCCTACTAGTGGTGGTGTTTGGTCTATACCGCCTCCTGCGGCGCCGCGAACAGAACCTGTTGCTTCTGGTTGCTTCCTACGTCTTCTATGGCTTCTGGGATTGGCGATTTCTGTCACTGCTGTGGATCTCGACACTGGTGGATTTCGCCGTCGGGAAACGGATCGGTTCCTCGAAGGACCCGCTCGTCAGGAAACGACTCCTACAGGTTTCGATGGCGGTCAACCTGGGAATCCTCGGATTCTTCAAGTACTTCGGGTTCTTCGCCGATTCGGCCCGTGAACTCCTCGAAACCCTCGGGATCCAAGCGGACTTTGTGACCCTGCACATTGTGCTGCCGGTCGGAATCAGCTTCTACACGTTCCAGACGATGTCGTACACCATCGACGTCTACCGCAGGGAGCTCGAGCCAACCGACAATCTGTTGAGCTTTGCCGTTTTTGTGGCTTTCTTTCCCCAACTGGTGGCCGGTCCGATTGAACGGGCCAAACGACTGTTGCCCCAGTTCCTGGCCGATCGGCCCAAGCTCACGGGGGCGGATCTTTCATCAGGACTGTTACTCATCTTCATCGGGCTGTTCAAAAAGGTGGTCATCGCCGACGCGCTCGCCCCGTTCGTCCAAGAAACGTTCGAAACGGCGGGGACCGCAGGTTGGATGCAGCTGTTGGTAGCCGTTTACGCGTTTAGTTTGCAGATCTATGGCGACTTTTCTGGCTACTCCTCGATCGCCAGAGGGTCCGCCAGGTTGTTTGGTTTTGACCTCATGGTGAACTTCAACCAGCCCTATTTGTCACGCAACATCACCCAGTTCTGGCGCACCTGGCATATCTCACTCTCGACCTGGTTACGTGACTACCTTTACATACCCCTCGGGGGAAGTCGCAAGGGCGCGGTCGCCACTCAGCGAAACTTGATGGTGACCATGCTGCTCGGAGGCCTATGGCACGGCGCGGCATGGACGTTTGTCGTTTGGGGCGGTTTGCATGGACTGTATCTGGTGATTCATCGTCGATTCCGCGGCCGATCCGAACGCTCGGAAACGGACCCGCCCCGATGGGCCGATGTGCCCGCCGTGCTCCTCACGTTTCACCTGGTTGCTCTTTCATGGGTGTTCTTCAGAGCTGATTCCTTCGCACAGGCGTGGGACGTACTCACGGGGATCGCAACCGCCCGCCACGCCGACGGCATCCCCTATGGCGGGTTGGTGCTGGTGGTTCCCGCCGGTCTGGCGGTTCTGTTTGTCGATCTCGTACAACGCCGCACCCGACGCCACGAAGGCCTGCTTCAGCTTCCTGCCTTCGCCCAAGGGCTGGTCTACGGCGCGTTCTTCATGGCGATCGTCTTGTTTTCTGGTCAAGAAGTTGTCCCCTTCCTATATTTCCAATTCTGATGCGTCGTTCGCTCACTCTCGGATTTCTCGTCGTAGTCCTTCTTCTTGAGGGGGGAGCCCGTTTGTTGGCGCCCCACATTCCCGGTCAACTCTTGTGGGATAACCAGTTCACCCAGGACAAGGCAGATCAGATCGACCGGGCCGGTCAGGTTGACGTCGTGTTTATCGGGTCGTCAGTCGTGAATGCCGGAATTGATTCTGGCTTTGTCGGAGAGGAAAGCCGGTTTTCTTCGGGTTACAACGCGGCAATTCCCTCGACGACTCCGAGTACCTGGAGGGTCTGGTCACGTGACCTCGTCTGGCCGGATTTGTGTCCGGAGGTTGTGGTCATCGGCATATCGATCCGTGACTACAACGATGCCAATCCGGGGATTTCCTACGACTTGCGCGAGTACCTGCCATCGGCAGGTCGTTTGGGCTTGTACGGTCAGTTCAGCTGGGCCTCTCTCGAACAGCAGGTCGGGCGCTTCTCGACGTTCGTCCGGATCCGTTCCCGGCTTCGGGAACCCGAGAACGTTGCTCGATATCTGGTGTGGGGGCGAACCGCGGGTTGGCCGGTCACCGTACTCACCGAGGAAGGCCGGTTTCAAGGCTTTGATAACAATGTGTACCAAGTACCCACTCAAGCGGGGCTCGATCAACTCGCTGAGGGTGCCTTTGTGAACTTCTCAGTCGGCGGCATGGAAGATCGAGCGGTTCGAGCGATGATCGAGGACGCGACTGATCTGGGGATGCGAGTTGTGGTCGTCAGGATGCCGACGCTCAATGAGGAGCTGTCTGTGGTCCTCCCTGATGAAATGGCTGACGTTCTTGCGTTTGAGGAGGTAATCGACCAACTTGGAGCGGACTACAACATTCCAATACTCAGGTATGCCGACATGGACGACGACCGGCAGTTCTTCTCTGACCTCTATCATCTGAATCTCTCCGGAACCGAGCTGTTGTCTCGTCGGCTTGGGTCAGATCTCCAACGCCTATTCCCGGAGCCGGCAGAACACCGGTGCGGGATCCGGCCCGAAGAGCCTGAAGTGGCCGGCCTCCCGTGACTCCCACCGAGTTCCTAAGGGTGGTAGTCGATCGCAATCGGCTGGCGTTACTCGGGCGGGCGGCGCTGGGACCCTTCTCGGTTGCCGACTTCGCGGAGGCAACAGGGGGCGATCGCAAGAAGCTGCTCCTGGCTGCCGCCCGGCTTCGTGAGGCGGGACTGCTCAATGATGATCACTCACTCAACGGAGACGTCTTTGATCAGCTCGGTTCCCAACTCCCCGATGAGGAGCGAGCCGCTCCCGAAATCCTGGCCGGAGACTGGTCTGACGACGAAGTTAAGGTCCTCAATGCCTTTTTCCAGGGCACCCGGTTGATTTCCATCCCGACGAACCGTACAAAACGGCTGGTGGTTCTTGAGCGCCTGGTACAGGCGTTCGAACCGGGGGTTCGGTATCCGGAGCGTCAGGTATCGTTCATGCTCCAACTCTTCTTTTCGGACTATGCGGCGCTGCGTCGGTATCTGGTTGATGAAGAGTTACTCGCCAGGGCCGATGGGGTCTACTGGCGTATTGGCGGCCGGTATCCGGGTCAAACCAGGCCAACTTGAGCATCCGGCTATCCTGGCAGCCATGCCTGGACTAATGGCGTTTCACGCCCATCCCGATGACGAGACCACTTCAACCGGCGGCACGTTGGCCCGGTACACCGACCGGGGCGAAGAGGTCGTTGTTGTCACGGCAACCGACGGCGCCGAAGGTGAAATTCATAATTACGAGAACCCGGACGACCTCAAGCCGCGGCTCGTCGAGATGCGCGCCGAGGAGCTTGCCAATGCCTTGAAGATTCTCGGGGTTCAGAATCACGAGTTCCTCGGATACCGCGACTCGGGAATGATGGGTACTGAACCCAACGGAGACGAGCGCTGTTTTTGGCAGGCAGATTTTATGGAGGCAACCGGTCGGCTCATCAAGCTCATCCGAAAGTACCAGCCCGAAGTTCTGGTGATTTACGACCCGTTTGGGGGTTATGGACATCCTGATCACATCCAGGTCCACAGAATCGGCCTGGCCGCGTACTGGGGCGCCTCGGATTTGGGACGGTTTCCATTAGCCGACGGCGAGCAATTGTGGCGACCATCCAAGGTGTATTGGTCGGCGTGGCCCCGCACGAGGGTGGCCGGGTTTGCCCTCGCCAGGCTCGAGGCCGGGCTGATCAACGAAGACGAATATGAACAACAGCGCCACGGTGGCACACCTGATGAGATGATCGACGCTTGGATCGACGTCAAGGATCAGTTTGGTCGCAAAGAGGACGCCTGGAGAGCGCACAGAACTCAGATTCCCGAGGATTGGTTCTTCTTTCAAGTACCGGCCGATATTCGCCCAACGGTATTCGGGTTGGAGTCTTTTGTTCGGATCTTTTCAGATGTCGATGTGGCGAGTCCCGAAAACGACCTCTTCAACGGACTTCGCTAAACGATCGATGACCGCGGTGGAACGCTGGCGCAGTCAGCTTGAGGGGTGGGCAGTCCCTCACGAACTGCTCGACGCTGTCCCCTGGAACCCCTACGAGTGGCCGGCCGAGCTGTTCGCCCGCCGTGATGCGGTGGTGTCCGATCCGAAGATGACCGAGCGGCATACGAACGCGGTAATCAGCCAACTGCGACCCATGTCCCTGATTGATATCGGGGCAGGAGCCGGTGGTAGCTGTCTCGATCTAGCGGCCGCGGGGATACGGGTTACCGCGGTAGAACCCGACGCAGGTATGGCCGCGCAGTTGAGATCGAGGTCTGTGGATCGGAACCTTCGTGTTGGTGTCGTGGAGATGGCATGGCCAGCAGCGGCTGATGCTGTTGGTGCTGCCGATGTCGTCACAAGTTCACATGTCATTTACAACGTTCCAGACCCTGGCCCGTTTCTTGCAGCGATGCACGCTGCCGCCGGGATCGCGGTGGTCATTCAAGAATTTGAGACGCACCCATGGGTACACCTTCGACCGTATTACATGAAACTCCATCAGCTGGAACGGCCCATGGGGCCGACTGTCGCTGATCTTGTGGCCGTGATCGAGGAGACTCTCGGGGTGAACCCGACGGTTGAACGATGGTACGGCGGCCCGCCGATGTGGTTTGTCGATCGCGACGAATTGCTGGACTTTTATGGCCGCCGGCTGGTTGTACCTGTCGATCGTCGGGATGACCTCGAGGCAACGCTCGGTCCCTCCATTGTCGAACTCGGCGCTGGCCGGGTTCAGCTCGAGGAACGCCAAAAGTCAATGGCGACGATTTGGTGGCGGGTCTAAAGACTATTCGACGGTAGCGGGCGCGGGTATTTCGCCGGCCGCCACACCTTTGAACAACACGACCGTAGTAGCTCCCGCGATAAGTGCTACGACTCCGGCGCCGGCAAAGACGCCGCGGACCCCGATCACGGCCGCGGTCAATCCCGCCAAGGCCATGGAAGTGACGCTGGCGGCGGTCAAGACCGTACCCAAAGCAGCGCCAATCCGGCCGCGGACCGCGTCGGTGGTAGATGACTGAATGAGCGTCGATACTGATGCCTGGAGAGGAGTCACGAACCAACCCGCGCCGAACAGCGCCAACGTGAGGTGCCACATGTTGTCGGCAAGCGCCAACGAAGCCACCACCAGGCCGATGCCGGCCAGGCAGAGAGTTACGACTTTGGTGGGCGCTAACCGGGCGGCCAACGCGGTCAAGAGCGCGCCAGCCATGACCATCGCGACTACTTGGGCGCCTTCGATCAATCCAAACCATGACTCGGAGAGTTGCAGGTCGTCGACGACAAACGGGACCAGGAGCACGTTGACCGCGCCGAGGCCGAGCATGACCACGCCTCCGCCAACCATGACGCCGATCAGTGTTCTCGATGCCGCCAATGCTTGGAAACCTTCCAACATGTCGTGCCACACTTTCGACGGCTCGGCGTGATCCTTCTTGGCTCGGCCGTCGGTGCGGATTGCACCCTCGAAGAAGGCAGATCCGATGAAGGTGATGGCATCGATCGCGAAGATCGGCCAGAGCATGGTCGAAGCTCCCGCATAGACGCCCGCCACCAGGGTCCCAAGTAGCCCGAATACCACTCGGCTTGTCTCCATGAGAGAGTTCCCAGCGAGCAGTTCGTCCCCGGGAATCAGCCTGGGAATCATCGCTCCCTTGGCAGGATTGAAGAATGCACCGACCATCGACTGCGCGAACGCAACGGTGTAGAGAAGCCATATCTTGTCGGGTGAATCGACAAAAACGAATCCTAGGACCAGCATGCCCCGAATCCCGTCTGACACCACCATGACCGTCTTTCGATTCCATCGGTCCACATATGCGCCGGCGACCATCCCGAAGAGAAGCTGCGGGAGCGCGACGGCGATCGCTGTACCGGCGACAGACGTAACCGAGCCAGTGAGCCGCTGGGTGACGATGAGCAGGGTAAGACTCGTGAGAGCATCACCCCAGTTCGAGGCGGCTTGTCCAATAAAGAGAAGGCGAAAGTCTCGCAGCCGTAGAAGTTTCATCACATGGTCCTCGAGCTCGGGGAATCAACGCCAGCGCACCGGCGCCAAGGTCGTGGTCCGGGTCGGCGTCGTCGTACTTTTGAAATAGCGCATCAGGTCACCGTTCAGTTCGTCGAGGCGTTCGTCGGTGAGACGCCTGTTGCGCTGGCCGATGCTGACCGTTCGGTGCTGGTCGGTCTGGAGCAGGCTGAATGCGCCATCAGTCAGCGAGCAGACAACGTCTGCCCGTGTCTCGCCGAGTAGAGCTCCGATGATGGCCTCGGTTTATTCCCGATGTCCTGGCGACTTGAGGAAGCTGGGCAAGGGCTGGAACGTCCTGGCTGCCACCTGATACACCTTCTCGGGTATGGCGCGGCCTTGGCGAGTCTCGACGTCTTCGATCCAGAAGACCTTCTCGGGTTGGTTCGATCATTATTCGCCTTGAGAGGGCTGGTTCAGACCGACCATATATTCAATCCTTTTGAATTGTTGGAATACTGTGACTTATTTTTCTCGCGCGATCTTGGTGATTGGTGAACAGCTCCCTCGTCGCACTAGCCTCGTC
This sequence comes from bacterium, assembly GCA_024641305.1. Classification (GTDB taxonomy): domain Bacteria; phylum Actinomycetota; class Acidimicrobiia; order Spongiisociales; family JAENVV01; genus JAENVV01. Next base: position 23,336 of record JAHEDI010000016.1, read on the forward strand.
GTCTTCATGCTCCTCGTACGAGATGTCCGTATAGAAGCGGGTGTTCGGGTCCTCCTCGAAGACGTTTCATTCACCGTTCAAGCCGGCGACAAGGTCGGATTAGTCGGGCGGAATGGCGCGGGCAAAACGACCCTGATGAAGACGCTGATCGGCAAGACGCAGCCGGCCGACGGTACGATCACGAAGACCGGTCGAGTGGGCTACTTCTCTCAGGAGGTCCCACTCGACGAACTTGAGCATCCCGACATGACTGCCCTGGAGCGCATCCTGACCGCCCGTGATGTCGGCGGAATGCAACGCGGCATTGAGCGCGCTCGCTTGAAGATCGAACACTCGTCCGGTGAGGAGCAAGAACGTGCCATCCTCCAGTTCGGTCGGCTGCACGACGAGTTTGAGGCCAAGGGTGGATTTCAACTGGAGGCTGGCGCCAAGGCGATCGCCGCGGCCATCGGTATAGACAACGAGGACCTTGACCAGCCGGTGGCTTCAATGTCTGGTGGTCAACGACGGCGAGTCGAACTTGCCCGGATCTTGTATTCAGAAACGGACATCTTGTTGCTCGACGAGCCGACCAACCACCTCGACCTTGATGCGAAAGCCTGGTTGATGGGCTATCTCGAAGCCTACAAGGGGGGTCTGTTCGTCGTGAGTCATGATCTTCCGCTGCTCGACCAGTCGATTACGTCGGTGTTGGCGTTGGAGAACGGCCGGATCGAGGCCTACCGGGGTAACTATTCCCACTTCCTCGATGAGAGCGAAAAGCGCCGTGTCCAAAGAGAGCGGGAACGCAAGACTCAGCAGGCCAAGATCGATCAATTGGAAACGACGATTCGCCGGTTCAAAGGTTCTACCGAGAAGATGGCTCGTAAGGCCAAGACCATGGAGACCCGGGCTGGTCGCCTCCGGCACGATCTCGTGGAAGTCGCCGCCCGCGGCAAGGCGGTCAATGTCTCGTTTCCGCAACCAGATCCCTCGGCTCGGACCCCACTCGTGGCAAACGGGCTCGCCAAGTCGTACGGTGACAACCTGGTGTTTTTGGACGTTAACGTCGACACCAATCGTGGGGAGCGGATCATCATCATGGGTCTCAATGGGGCCGGCAAGACGACCCTGCTGCGGATCTTGGCCGGCGTGGAGACCGCAGATCTCGGTGGGGTCGAACTCGGTGCCAAAACCACGATTGGCTACTACGCCCAGGAGCACGAGCAGATCAAACCCGGCGTCGAGGTGATCGACCATATGCGCGAGGTATCTGACCAGCCCGATCAGACACTGCGCTCGTTACTCGGCCATTTTTTGTTGGCCGACAAGGTTGATCAGGACGCCGCCACTCTGTCAGGTGGGGAAAAAACCAAGCTGGCGTTGGCCCAGTTGGTGGTCGCTCGGCCGAATGTGCTCCTGCTCGATGAGCCAACCAACAACCTGGACCCCCAGGCCAAAACGGCCTTGCTCGGAGCGCTCAACGCCTATACCGGCACCATCATTCTGGTTTCCCACGATTCCGACTTCGTCGCAGACCTCAAGCCGGACAAGGCCATCCTTATGCCTGAAGGAACCATGGCCTATTTCGACGAATCAATGCTGGAACTCGTCGCGCTCGCCTAGCCATGCCACCCAAATCGGCCACGCTCAGGCAGTGAACCGGTCGAACCAAGCCTGGCAGGCGACCGCGAAGGGCTCCGCCTCTTTCTCGAGCGCCATCACCAGTTCAGCGGTGGTGGTGCGAGCCTTATCGATCATCCAGGGCGGGTAGCCATACAGTTTCTGGTGTTCGATGAATTCGTCTTCGTCGTCGATGTACACGTCGCCCCCGGCCGTTCGGACAACATCAAGATCCAGGTCGATCATCTCGATCCGGTCGCCGTTGATTTTGGGCGGGGTGATGATGTCGAGGAAGTGGGTGATCCGATGATCTCCGTTGAATACGAGAGACCACCAGGCGCCGGGGACCGAGCAAAAAACCCATGGGTGGCTCGTAATGGTGATCGGGCCTAACCCTTTTTGTTGTTCAGAGCCCGGCTCGCATCCCAACCAGCTGCCGTGCTCGTCCTCACCAAGTACGAGCAGGTTTTCATGGCGCCAATGGGGAACGTCGGGGTACTTGAAGAACTGCAAGCTCATCCGGTCGACCATTCGGGTAACTTAGCTGGCGTGGATGTGGAAGGTCTCGTTTCGTTCGTGGACTCTGAGTTGTCGGGTTTGGCCGACGCCGAACGCGCCAGCCAGATGGCCGCCTACATGAAGACCGACATGCCTTTCTATGGGGTCGGTTCGGCCGCGCTCAAGGTGGTTCTGAGAGAGGCGAAGCAGCTCTTCCCAGTCGAGACGCCGGACGATTATGAGGTAGCCGTTCTGGGCCTGTGGAACCAGCCCCAGCGTGAGATGAAATACCTGGCCCTGGGGTATGCCACCGAACACACGAAGTTTGTGGCGGTCGAGTGGATCGATCTCTACGAGCGATTGATCGTTGAGGGAGGATGGTGGGACCTGGTCGACAAGCTGGCGATCCACGCGGTCGGCCGGGCTCTTTTGAAACAACGCCCCGAAGTCACTCCGATCGTGCGATCGTGGATTGATTGTGAAGATATGTGGCTACGAAGAAGCGCCATCATCTGCCAGGTTCGCCACAAGCTTGAGACGGACGAGGCGTTGCTGTTCGACCACTGTCTGGCCCGCCTGCCCGAGAAGGAGTTTTTCATTCGCAAGGCTATCGGCTGGGCCCTCCGTGACTACTCCTGGTTCAATGCCGAGTCGGTGCGCCGATTCCTACTTGACCATCGACACGAGATGTCCGGATTGACATACCGGGAGGGTGCCAAGCGTATCCCTGACATGCCTGCGTACCGATGAAACAGAGTGCCGGGATCCTGGCGTACCGGTGGCGGGAGGGCGATCTGGAGATGTTGATCGCCCACCCCGGGGGTCCGTTCTGGGCACACCGTGATAATGGGGTGTGGACCATCCCGAAAGGCGAGCCGGAGGACGGCGAGGCTCCACTGGTGGCGGCCAAACGGGAATTCGCCGAGGAGCTCGGCGTTCGCTGCCCCGAGGGTCCGTTCCTCGAACTTGGCTCGATCACTCAGAAGTCCGGCAAGGTCGTGACGGCCTGGGCCGTCGAAACCGAGCTTGATCCCGAGGCAGTGATGTCCAACACCTTTGCCATGGAGTGGCCGCCAAGATCGGGTCAGCAGGCAGAATTTCCTGAGATCGATCGGGTCGAATGGGCCAGCCCGGCCCTGGCCAAGGCCAAATTGAATCCTGCCCAAACCGAGCTGGTTGACCGACTACTCAGGCTGGTCAGACACTAGGTCGATCGGATTGGCCGCCTCAGACGCGTAAGGAAGCTGGCAGGCGAAAGCTGCCGTCCGGTTCCGGGGGGAAGTCCACTACACCGACAACGGCGTCTTTCGGCAACGGACCATAAATGTGAGGATATTCGATACCGGCGCCGTAGCTGTCTTCGAACAGAATGTGGTCAGGAACTCGGTCCGCCTCGATGTCAAGGACGACGAGACCCGACTGCCCGGCGTAGAGCGTATTGGCAGGACCCAGGACCGTCCGACGGGTCGAGCAGTGGATGAACCCTTCCTCGTGCAACGAATCAGGAACGTATTGATCGCCGACCGCCGCCCACCCGGCGCTTGACATGATGTGGAGTAGCCCCTCTTGGGCGGCGCGCAGTCGGGCAGTCGACTCCTCCAGGGCCGCCGCTCGGATATCGGTCGGGACCTCGTTCCAGTGCAGGTGAAGTTCCGCCCCGAGCAGCGCATACAACATGACTTTGGACACGGTGCCCGCCTGCACGCATCGCACGTAGGAACGCACCGGACCCAATTCGTCGAGCTGCGCCTCGGTCGTGATGCCGGCCATTGACAGAAGTTGTGCGGACTTCGGGCCAAGGTTGGGGAGCCCGGCCACCATGTTCTACTCTTTATTTGCGAGTGGCGTTACCCGGAAGACCTCGGGAGGCGCCGCGCCGAATTCCCGCACCTTGCCGCGAGCTTCGGTCATGCGGGGTCCGCGAGCATGGACCGATAAGGCATCCTCGTCGTCGTAGACCTCGTAGAACCAGAAGGTCGTTGGGTCGTTGTCCTGTCGATGGGCGGCATATACCCGCAGGCCGGGCTCTTCTTCGGAAGCTGCGACGAGGCTCGTCAGGGCTTCGGCCATTTCTTCCCCAGATCCGGGTTTGGCGATGATTCTTGCGATCAGGACGATGTCAGACATGGGGACCATCCTATCGCAGGGTCGCACGGTTTAACCCGCCGCCTTTCGGGAGCGACTACCCTTTACTGCTTGCCGTTGTACAGGAGCTAGAACACCATGCCAACCCCCCACATTTCTGCTGAAAAGGGCGCTTTCGCAGAGGCCGTTCTACTACCGGGCGATCCGCTCCGTGCCCAGTACATTGCCGAGAACTTTCTTGAAGATGCCGTGCAGGTCAATGCCGTGCGGAACATGCTCGGTTTTACAGGGACCTACAACGGGGTTCCGGTCTCAGTGATGGGGACCGGTATGGGCATCCCATCGGCATCGATTTATGCGACCGAACTGATCAAGGACTACGACGTCAAACGCCTGGTTCGGGTTGGCAGTTGCGGGGCCATATCGACCAGGGTCAACATCCGTGACATTGTCATCGCCATCGGAGCTTGCACCGATTCGGCCGTAAACCGTGCCCGATATGGAGGCTGGGATTTTGCAGCCACGGCTGATTTTGAGCTCGCCAGGGCGGCGGTCGATGCGGCTGAGGCAGCTGGCAAAACGGCCCATGTTGGCAATGTTCACTCGGCTGATTTGTTTTACAACCCGACGTCCCATGTGTGGGATACGCTTGAGAACATGAACGTAATGGCGGTTGAGATGGAGGCCGCCGGCCTCTATGGCGTGGCAGCCGAGTATGGTGCCAGAGCTCTCACGATCGCAACGGTCTCAGACCACATACGCACCGGTGAAGCCACGACGAGTGAAGAACGCCAGTCGACTTTTGGTGACATGATCAGCGTCGCCCTCGATGCCCTCAGTCGAGATCGAGGGTAGAAGCCCATACGGGGACGGACCGTGGTCCGTCCCCTTCAGGTGCCGTAGATCGGTCTACTTAACTGTCCAGGTTCCCAAGGACCGGATCAGGTCGTCGATGTTTCCGTCACCTTTGGTGGCCTTCGCCCGGGCAAGCTGAGCGCTGACTCCGTCGTCATACGTGGGACGAGAATCGTCGCTGCGAAGGATGCCCAACGGGGTAGGTCCGGTCGGAGAGTGACTGAGACGGCTCAGGGCGAACGCCATGGTCATGTTGGTCTGATCGTGGACCAGGATGGCCGTTTCATCCACCGACGCAGCATCGACGATCGTCGCTTCTCCGTTGTGGAAGATGACTGCCTTTTCCATGTCCTGACCGAAACGAATCGGCTTGCCATGTTCAAGATAGATGCGGTTGCTATCGCGGTCTTCTTTGCCGGTCAAGGCGATGAATGCCTTGTCATTGAAGACGTTGCAGTTCTGGTAGATCTCGACAAACGCCGATCCCTTGTGAGCGTAGGCGGCCTCCAGGATCTCGACGGTGTGCTTGGTGTCCATGTCAAGGGTGCGGGCTGCAAACGTCGCTTCGGCCCCCAACGCCAAGGACATCGGGTTGAACGGGTAGTCGATCGAGCCCATCGGTGAAGACTTGGTCCTCTTCCCTACTTCCGACGTTGGTGAGTATTGGCCCTTGGTCAGACCATAGATCTGGTTATTGAACATGAGGATCTTGATGTTCACGTTGCGACGGAGCGCATGAATCAAATGGTTACCACCGATGGACATCATGTCGCCATCCCCACCGACCACCCACACCGATAGATCGGGGCGGGCCGTGGCCAGACCGGTAGCCACGGCGGGTGCCCGACCGTGGATTGAATGCATGCCATACGTCGACATGTAGTAGGGGAACCGGGCGGCGCACCCAATACCCGAGATGAACACCGCGTTCTCTTTGACGATGCCGGAGGCGGCCATGAATTTCTGAACCGAGGCGAGGATCGTGTAGTCGCCGCAGCCCGGGCACCACCGGACCTCTTGATCCGACTGGAAGTCGCCCCGGGTGTATTCGATCGTCGTCATTTAGATCATCTCCCGAATTTTTGTTTCGATCTCGGTAACCTTGAACGGCAAGGCGGATACTTTGTTCAATCCGACTGCATCGACGAGATATTCGGCTCGAAGTAATCGAATCAACTGACCGTTGTTCAGTTCAGGTACGAGGACCCGTTCATAGGATCTGAGCACTTCGCCCAGGTTCGCCGGGAAGGGGTTGAGGTGCCGCAAGTGAACGTGAGCGACGGGCATACCGGCATTTCGGACCCGGCGTACGGCCGCCTTGATGACCGGGAGGGTTGAGCCCCAGCCGATCACCAGGGTCCTGGCACCGTCGGGATCGTCAACTGCGACCGGCGCGATGTCATTGGCGATATTCGCAACCTTCCAGGCCCGGGTGTCAGTCATGAGTTGGTGGTTCGCCGGGTTGTATGACACGTTGCCGGAGACTTCTTCCTTCTCGAGGCCACCGATACGGTGTTCAAGACCGGGAGTTCCCGGTACCGCCCACTGGCGGGCGAAGGTCAGCGGGTCACGCACATATGGCATGAACTCTCCCGCCGGACCGTTGGGCTTCGTGGCGAACCGAACCGTGAAATCAGGCAGCGAATCCCGTTCGGGAAGGCGCCAGGGTTCCGACCCGGTTGCGACACTATTGTCCGAGAGCAACAGGACGGGCGTCATGTATTTCGCGGCGATTCGAATGGCCTCGATAGCTGCGTCATAGGCATCCGAGGGCGAGCTGGCAGCCACGATCGGCAGGGGAGACTCGCCGTGGCGACCATACATGGCGAACAGCAGATCGGACTGTTCGGGCTTGGTTGGTAGACCGGTTGATGGCCCGCCTCGTTGGACATTGACAACAATGAGCGGAAGTTCGGTCATCATGGCCAGTGACAACGCCTCCGACTTCAGAGCAAGGCCCGGACCGCTCGTCCCGGTCACAGCCAAATGGCCTCCGAACGCCGCGCCGATACTGGCTGAGATCGCGGCAATTTCATCCTCGGCCTGGAACGTGCGCACGCCGAAATTCTTGTGGCGGGACAATTCGTGAAGAATGTCCGATGCCGGGGTGATCGGGTACGAACCATAAAAGAGCGGAAGTCCGGTGGCCTTGGCGCCGGCGATCAATCCCCATGCGAGCGACAGGTTGCCAGAAATGGTCGTGTATTCGCCCGGTGGCAAACTTGCGGGCTTTACGGAAACCGCTGAGTTTTTGGTCGCTTCGGTCGTGAGTCCAAAGTTGTAGCCCGCTTTAAGGGTGGCGATATTGGCGGCCGCCACTTCGGGCTTCTTGCCAAATTGGGCTTCGATCCATTCGATGGTTGGTTCGAGCGGTCGGCTGTACAACCAGGCCATGAGGCCCAGCGCGAACATGTTCTTCGAGCGAAGTACGTCGCGGCCCGAAACGCCAGTGTCCTTGACGGCTTCCTTGGTCAGGGATTCCATTGGAGCTTCAATGACTTTGTATCCGTTGAGCGAGCCATCGCTTAGCGGGTTGGTTTCGTAGCCGGCTTTGGCCAGGTTGCGTTCTTCGAACGCTTCGGTGTTGATAACGATGGTGCCCATCGGTCGGAGGTCCGCCAGGTTGGACTTGAGGGCGGCCGGATTCATGGCCACCAGCACGTCCGGTTCGTCGCCAGCGGTCAGGATGTCGAAATCGGCGATCTGCACCTGAAAAGAAGAAACCCCGGGCAGTGTTCCGGCCGGGGCGCGGATTTCAGCAGGGAAACTGGGAAAGGTCGCCAGGTCGTTGCCAAAAGCGGCCGAGGCATCCGTGAAGCGGTTTCCCGCCAACTGCATGCCATCTCCAGAGTCACCGGCGAACCGAATGATCACTTTGTCGAGGAACTCTGGCTCTACGTCTTCGATCGTGGTAGACACGATTCCATCCTTTTTTGTCTTGCTGGCTTTGACGCGGGAGGAGGAAGGTGAACCTGGCTCCTACCCGAGATGCACCTCGCCAGGTTACCCACTCTGGCGGGTTGTCTAGTCGTTATCGGAACGCCACCTGGAAACCTTTTGATATTCGTTGGTGCCGAATCACATCTGCCCGCTTTCCGGGATGACGAGGCCGTCGGGGCGTTTGCTCTGGAGGCCGAGGCGGCTCTCCTATGGGTCGTACAGCGATGTCGGGTTTTGACAAGATACCTTGGTCCCGACCGAATCCGCATGCAGTCTTTCGACTACGGTAAGGTTCAGGGTGCCCAATTCCCCCCTCCAACGTCTCAAAACCGGTCTTCTGTCCGGCGATTCCAACAACAGTCTTGGCCTTCGGAGCGGTGGGTCGAAGCGCTGGGGAGCGTTGATGCTGGTGCTCCTGATCGCCTGCGGTGGATCGGTCGAGCCTACCTCAACCACGGCGCCGCCCGTTCCCACCTCCGCCGCCCCGGTGGCGCCTTCCACTTCGACGACGACGACCGTAGCCATCGCCCTAATGGTGGTCATGGCCGAGGTGGTTTGCTACTCACTCGGGAGTGAGCCTGACCAGCACGACATCACCGTCACTGTCACAGGCGAACCGGGTAATACGGTCAACGGAGTGCTCGCCTGGGGAAGCTCGGGAGCAGAGCTCTTCAATGCCACTCTCGGATCCGAGCCAGTCGAGTTCTCCTTCTCGAAGGCAGTGCCCGGTCCTGGACGAGTCGTGATCTCGGATGATTCGGGGGAGAGAATCGAAATCCCGGTCAAAGCCGGCGTTTGCGAAACGGTGGTACCGGACACGACTCTGGAAATCGACGCCGTCGCTTTTTGTTTCGAAGGTGGCGAACCTGTCGTCGAGTACACGGTCCTGGCTTCGCCGGGGATCGGGACGGGCGGCGATGTGACGGTGTTCGTTACGGACATCGGGGGCGAGCTGATCTACGCCGAAACATTTGATGGCCCGGTCGCTGAGGGATCGGGCAGTATCGGCCTTGGGGATCGCTTAGGCCGGGTCACCGTCAATGCAACGGCTTCCTCCGGCGAGTCCTCGCCGATCAGTTTCCTTGAGATACCGGTCTGCGCTCAGGCGCCGCTGATCATCGTGACCGCCGAGGCCGCTTGTATAAGCCCCGACGAATGGGAACTAACGCTCGGCGTGGAAGGAGAACCGGGTGTGGCCGGCAACTACTTCTACTCGTGGTTTGGGTCCTTCGATGGCGAAGTCGGTGAGTTTCGGATCGATCGTGATGGCTTCTGGGGGGAGACGCTGCCCTGGCCGGGTGACGTAGAGGGCCAGGTGTCGTTGGTTTCCTTCGAGGATGATGGGTTCGGCCCTATCGACGTTGACGTGCTTGCGTGCAATCCGTAGCGGGCAACTAGCCCTGTGAGGGGGCGCGGAAGCCGACGATGTTGTGGTCCTCGAGTCGCTGACCGATCTCCAGGAGGCGGTCTTCTGACCAGGGCGGTCCAATGATCTGGATCGAAGGAGGCGGCGAGCCCGGCCCGATCAGCGGGGCGGCCAGAGCCGGCAAGCCCGCATGATTCACAAGGGCCGAAAACCATGAAAACACCATTCGGTAGAAGTGTTCCTGCCCGTCGAAACGCATGATGTCGTCGCCGATGTACTTGGTGCGGGCGGGGACGGTCGGGGTGACGAGGACATCGACCTGGTCGAACGTGGCAAGGAACGTGTTTGTGAGAGCTGCTCTCCAACGGTTGGCAGCGACGATGTCGCTCAGCGGTGTCTCCATGGCAGCGTTGATCCGGTCCACGACGTCCTGGCCATAGGCCTTGTCAGGATCTCGCATCCAGTCGCCGTGGAGCACGCTGACTTCGGCTGCCAACGTGGGGCCAATCATCCCGGGCATCGAGAAGAACGGGTTCCGGACCTCGATCACCGTCGCGCCAATCTGTTCGAGAGATTCGAGGGTGTGTTCGAAGCTACGCCGAACCTCATCTTCCATAGGCGCGCTTTCGACCCAGGGTTGAGGGACCCCGACCCGCAGCCCACCGAGTCGCGAGATCGGCCTGGTGAGAGCGGCCGAATCGGGTACGGACCACGGGTCGAGCGGGTCATAGCCAGCCAGGACCCGGTAGGCAGTGGCCAGGTCACCGATGTTGGTTGCGAACGAGCCGACAGTATCGAGGGACTCGATGAGTGGAAACACCCCGGTGATCGGGATCCGACCGTGGGTCGATTTGAGTCCGTAGATGCCGCACAGAGCGGCAGGAACTCGGACCGAGCCGCCGGTGTCGGTTCCAAGGGAGATCGGGACGATACCGGCGGCCACAGCCGCGGCGCTGCCGCCGGATGATCCCCCTGGGGACGTCTTGGTGTTCCATGGATTGAGCACCGGCCCGTACCAGGGGTTTTCCGACGAAAAGCCGAACGCGAACTCGTGCAGGCCCGTCCGGCCGATGATGACCGCCCCGGCCGATTCCAAACGGTCGACGACCGTTGCCGACTCGGTGGCTTCATATCGGTAGAACGATGAACCGCAAGTGGTTGTGCGGCCAGCCTGGTGGATGATGTCTTTGATGGCGATCGGTACCCCGGCCAGCGGTCCGCTCGCCGGGATCGTTTCCACCACTGAATCGTCGATCGAGTTAAATGCGTTCAGCTGGTCGGCGTGAGCTTTATCGAGAGCGGACTCGATGGCTGGACGGGCAGGCGAACCGGCGAGTACGTCGGCGGCTATTGACCGGGCGGTCACCAGGAGACCGTTCGGTTATCGGGGAAGATATTGATCCATGGCCGACCCGGCGGGACCTCAAGGACGCTGCCATCCTCGGTGGTCAAGACGAAGAGGTCGTCGGCAGAGGCGCGGGTCCAGGTGCCTTGAACAACTTTTCCGCCCGCGAAAACCTGAGCCAGGCCGGTTCCGACAGTCTCCATCGCTGGGACGGCCGAGCCCGTTGACCCGGAAGCCGTGTATTTGCGGGCGTACAGCACGATCAGCGTGTCCATTTCTATCGGTTGCTGGGTCTCCCCGTCCTGGGAAATCCAGTCCTGGGTGGCTCCGCCGGTACTGCGCTCGTAGCCAGATCCGTTCCAGGTCCAGGTGACTTTAGTGGTTGAGGACCAGTCGAAAAAGATCTCGGTAGCCGCTTCTGCGTCAGCCGGGAATTCCCCCCACGTGAACATATCCGGGGGCGGAGCGTCATCAAACCCGCGTCGGTCCGCCTCGGTTCTGACCAGCTCGGTGTTGACGTAGAGGTTGTGCGGAGCGCGCCGGCTCGAAATTCGGAATGCAGGGCCGCGGATCTCGCCAAACCAGTTGATGTCGTACTTGTTGAGTACCCCCTGGACCCAGGGCTGGGCACCGGAGATGACAAACGTGGCTCCCAGGGGTGCCACCAGGGTCGGGTCGGTTGGGCGGCCAGAGCGGTTGGGTCCAACGTAGGGGCTGTCCTGGTCGTGGAATAGAGCGATGAATCGGGTCAAACTTGCCTCAACCGGGAGTTCGTACACGGCTGCTGCGGTTTCGAGGCCCGACTGAGGACGGGCGTTGGCGTGGTTATCGATCTTGATTGCCACGACGCGCCGGTCAAGGAGATCCGGGTTGACGCTCTCGAGACCGGTGAGTGGCGAAGTTGGGCCAGGAGGAAGCGTGGTGGTGGTTGTCGTCGAAGTGCTCGTCGTCGTGGACGTCGTAGCGACAACCGTGGTGGTGGTCGATGTGGTGGTCGTGTCTTCAGCGTTGGACCCGCAGGCCACGAAGAGCAAGCTGAGTGCCAGAGAAAGAGGGATTAAGCGTTTCATCGGGGAACGACCTTTGATCGGGCGGCAGTTTGGGATCTTGGTGCGGGGCATGATGCCGCGGTCTCACCGTCGCAGCATTCGGCTTGGTTCAGGCCGAACATCGGGCAGGATCCATCCAGACAGGCAGCGTGTCCGTGCACATAACCCATCTGCCTTCGGCACCAGGCGCAGTTCATCGGGTCTGTCTCATCTGCTGTCCTCCACGGATAACTTGGTTGCGATCGGCGGTCTCTATACACTCGGCGTGCCCTTCAACGGAGACACACCATCCCACATGAAAAAGCCAAAAGGGGTGTTTTCGAGACTTTTCAACCGCCGCAGCGGGGTGGAAACCGAAGCTCCTGACCTCAGCGATCTTACCGCTCATCTTGCTATTGACCTTGACGCTATATCAAGTCGAGCGGGGGAGCCGGCCTTCATGGCCCCACCTGCCGGTGCCCAGCCATATTACGGATTCCAGCTACTGCCCGAAGTTGAGGTGTCAGGGTTCATCCTCGGAACGATCACGGACTTCCTGCGCCACCAGAACCTCGATACCGGCGATGGGTTCATTCAGGCGCCTGACGGGAGCCGGGCCGGCCTCGAGTGGCGGATGAGTAGCGAGCCTTATGTCTTGATGATGGCGCCGCCGACCGCCAACCGGTGGGGTGTATGGATGGTTGGTTTCACCCATCGGATGGATTCGCTCGATGCGGCGCTCGCCAATCTGACAATTGCTCAACCTGCCCTTGAAGATCGGTGGCGCCGTTGGCACGAAGCTCGATCTCAGAACAAGTTCGACTGACTTGCTACCGGAGCCACCCCAGGCGTGAGATCGGTTGGTAACGGAACGTCGCCCTCCACCAGGTCGGCACAGGAATCGGGCCTAGGGTTCGGCTGTCTTCGGTTGACAGTTCCCGACGGTCGCCCATTACCCAGACATGCCCGTCAGGCACAATGGTGGCGTCAAAAGGGGAGGTGAGGCCGACCGCCCAACGGTCGATGGGCGCTCCGTTAATCGAGACGACCCCGCCGGAGGCGCCGATGGTTTCCCCGCCGAGAGCCAGAACCCGCTTGATAACGAAAAGCCCGTTTTTGGATTCGAAAACGATGATGGCGCCTCGGCCAGGGGGTCGAGTCGTCCGAACTGCCACGATGGCGTCGCCCGGGAGTAGCGACGGTGTCATCGACGAGTGGGCAATGGTGAACCGTTTCAGCATGCTGTTCACGCTAGTTCGTCAGGGGTGTAGGGTCGGAGTCGACATTCCAAACGACGGAGGACTTATGAGAATCTTCAAACCTGCCACCACGGCGTACGCCCATTGTGATCTGTTCTGCGGCGTATACGATCCGGCTCAGGCCAAGATCGAAGCCCTGTCGGTCCTCAAATCGGCGCAGAAATATCAGGACAGCACGGATGAGGTTTTCCGGGCCAGGGCCCTCGCCATCAAAGAAGAGCGTGCCGAGGTTTGTAAACACGACCTGATGGTTCTCTGGGCCGACTTCTTCGGTCCTGAGCACGTCGAGCAGTTCCCTCAGCTTCATGACCTCTTCTGGCGGGCCATCCGGGCCGCAGGAGCTGCCAAGAAGTCAGTCGACCCGGCCGACGGAGAAAAGCTTGTGGCTCTGATCGATGAAATCTCCGCGATCTTCTGGCAGACCGACAAAGCCAAAGGGATGGGCGTCTACCCACCCACCTAACCGTGATTGCTGGAACCCTGGGTTAAACCCAGGGTTCCAGTGCGCGGATTCCGCGCACTCTGGCCCTGAGAACAACCCAGGGTTCCAGCTAACGCTAGGCCATATCCTGCTTGCGGAGTAGCCACGTCGTGGCCGTAATGGAAATGGCCGTCAGCACGAGAACTTTGACCACGGCGCCGCCGGTACCCGGTGTCAGCGTGGCGAGCAAGTCGTCTACGTCTCGAGGCAAGTCGCCGCCAAGGTCGGCGTAGGCGGTCAGGCCGATTCTCCAGATGGATGAAGCTGCCACGCCGTCGACGACCCGAGCGATGATCCCTTCCCAAATCAGGATGTACGCCAGGCCGATCAGGGTCGAGCGGCGTGCGATCAGGCCAATCGGAACGAAGACCGCCGAGTAGCCGACGGCGATGATGACCATGGCAACCAGCATTGGCCAACCGATGCCATTGTTGCCGGTGGCTCTGGCCCCCAACCACCATGCGAGCAGAATTCCGAGCGTCGATACGGCCATCACCGTGGCAACCGACGCCAGTAGGGAAGATACCGCAACCAACCAACGCGGGATTGGTTTGACAAGTAGATACGGCATCGTGTTTTCGGTTCGTTCGTCTCCGAGAGCCGCCCCGGCGGTGATGAGGCCGGTCACCGGAAGGGCCACCGCCAGAAAAAGCCCAACGGTTACTTCCGAGAAGCTGCGCTCCGTCAGATCGAAGGTCAGCATCAACAGAGCGTGGGCGGCCGTGGCGAACACGAGGAGGATGGCGATGCGCCTTTGCATGAGTCGCCTGAGGATGTTGAAGAAGATGGCCGCCCCGGGCCTGATGGTCCTGGTCATCGGCGGTGTACCAGGTAGCTGAACACACTCTCAAGCGACTCGTCCTCTGGTTGTATCCGGCTCACGATCACGTCGTGTTGTTTGGCCAGGCGAGCGATAGCCCTGGCGAGGCCGGCCGGATCCGCCGCCTCAACATGAATGGTGTCTCTCTCCAGTTTGACCCCGGACGCGTACGGCGTGCCGATCAGGGCTGCCGCCAGTATCCGCGGTTTGTCGGCGTCGATCCGAATCGTCTGAGGAATGTCCGTCATCAGGGCGCGCAGCGATCGGACATCGCCCGAAGCGGCCAGGCGGCCGTCGGTAATGGCAATAATTCGATCCGCCATACGCTCAACCTCGTGAAGAACATGTGAAGAGACGATCACGGTGTAGCCACGAGCGCCCAGGGTCTTGAAGAGGTCGATGAGGTGGGAGCGCTGCACCGGGTCGGCACCATTCAACGGCTCGTCGAGCAACAGCACACGTGGTCGATGGACCAGCGCGGCCGCCACCTTGGTGCGTTGCCGCATACCTTTGGAGAACCCTCCGACCGGACGGTCGGCGGCACCTTGCAGGTCGACCAGTTCGATCACTTGTTCGGTGTCGCCATCGGGATCGGCAGCTCCGGCAAGAACTGCGTTGAACCGGACAAATTTGCGGGCGGTGAGGTGCTTATAGACCGCCTCATCTTCAGCCACGAACCCCACGGCGTTGAGCGCCCGGTAGTCATCGTGAGGGTCGATACCTTCGATGGTAATGCGGCCCTCTGACGGGCGGACCAGGCCAGTCATCATGCGGAGCAGAGTTGTTTTTCCGGCTCCATTCGGTCCAAGCAGCCCGGTAACCCCTGGTCCGAAGGTACTGGTGATCTCTGAGACCGCCACTTTTTGACCGAACCACTTCGATACGTTTTCAACAGAGACAGTCGTCGTATCGGGCGTGGTCATGGCAGTTTCCGATACTGACGCCACACGACCAGCGAGGACAAGGCGACGATCGCCATGATACAAATGAGGGAAACCCAGGCGTCGAATCCGGCTTCTTCCATGATGAGGAACCCTGCGTTGGTGCCAAATACCCAGTCCCGGAAATAGCGTGGGTGCTGTTCGAGGGCGAATAGAGCGGCGTACTTGGCTCCCGGGAAGGTGGCGACGCTGACGATCAGTCCGGCCACGTTGTTGGTGATGATGATGAATCCGAGGTAGAGCCCCGATGCGAGGCCTGATCGGCCCAAAAAGGCTGATACCGCAAAGGCGATGGATCCGTGCGTAGCGATGTAGGCCAGAGCCACCACCGGCACCTTCCACAACACATCGAGATTGGCACCGAGATAGCTGAAAAAGCCATCATCTGAAAGGGCCGCCAACCCAAGGTGCAAGATGGTTTGGGGAACCAGATAGAAGGTGAGCATCAAGCTCACTAGGGCGGCGGTTTTGGCGAGTAGGTAGTCGGACATTCGCAGCGGCCGGGACATGTAGACCGCCAGGACACCGTTTACCCGGTCGGGTACGAGCAGCAGCGGACCGGTCAGGGCCACGAACAGCAGGCCGAGTTGGCTCGTCAGATCGAAGTATTCGGCATAGCTCGGGAGGTCGGGAATAAGATCACCTGCGAACCAGGCAACGGCGATCACGACCATGGTGATCATCAACATGAGGGCGATCAGGCCCCACGGCATGACCTTGGACCAGGCTCGACGTCTCAGGCCAAGCGCCCGGCGGTAGCCGTCCTTGACGATGGCCCACATCGACGAGCGGAGCGTGCCTCTCGGTCCCTCGTACGGGCGGTAACCTCGATCGACAATGATCGCTTGTTCGCTCATGTCGGCACCGGTGGTGGGAGGGCAGGCCCCACCTCGAAAAAGGCTTCTTCGAGGGTGATCTGGGTTTCCGTCATGGATCTGATGCCCGCTCCGCTTTCGGCGAAAGCGTCGCGAACCAGCGTCGTTACGCCTTCGGCGGCCGGTATCGACATTCGGAAACCGTCGACGGTGACCATCAGGCCGCGACCTCGCAGAATGTCGGCGGTCGGGTGGGGGTCGTCGATGAGTTCGATTTGCACGACCCCATGGCTACCGAGGCGGTCGAGGGCGCCGTTGCGCTTCACCCGTCCGTTGTCGAGGAGCACCACCCAGTCGCAGGTCCGTTCGATGTCGCTGAGGATGTGGGTTGAAAAGATGACGCTGATCTTGTATTCGGCCAACCGGTTGACGAGATCAAGCATTTGCTCCCGCCCCTCGGGGTCGAGGCCGGCGGTGGGTTCGTCGAGGAATACCACCTTGGGATCATGAACGATCGCCTGGGCAAGCTTCACTCGCTGAAACATGCCGGTTGAAAAGTCCTTGAGGTATCGGAACCGCTCCTCGCCGAGTCCAACCAGGGCTAGGGACTCGGATGCTCTCCGTCTGGCCGCTTTGGCAGGAACCCCGGCCAACTCAGCGGAGTACGCGACAAAATCAGAGGCTGATTGGTCTATGGGAAGGCAGTCACCCTCTGGCATGTATCCAACCCGGGCTCTGGCTTGACGGATCTGGGTCCTGACATCTTGTCCGAGGACCTGGACGTCGCCAGAAGTCGGGGTGAGGAGACCGAGGAGGATCTTGATTAGGGTCGACTTGCCGGCCCCGTTGGCCCCAACGAGTCCGATCGCACCATCAGGCACTTCCAGCGAGATATCTGTGAGCGCCTGAACGTCTCCGTAGTTATGGGTGAGGTTGTCGACGGAAAACAATGGCATGGAGGAGTAAAGCTACACGGCCTGCTTACGGAGGGAGCGCAACCAGTCGACAGCCCGTTGGGCGGCGGGGACTTCGGGGGCGAGAACGCCAAGGCCCGCACCGACAATTACGACTCCTGGGAGTACGGGTATAACGAGCGAGGCGATTCCGGCTCCAACCAGCGCGGTCCCGCCGACGAGTCGCCCCCATCGTTTGGTCTTCATGGTCTGTTTGACACGGGAACGCCTGGTTAAGTTCCGGAGATCTCAGTCTCCCTCGGGAGCTATCAGTTCGGAGCGCCGGAACATCGGTTCTGGTTTGACGAGCGTCGCGCCGGGGGTCACGACGGTTCGAATCCATCCGGCGTCGCGCACGGTCCCAGGTTGTCCCAGCCAATGGTGGATGTCTTCGCTCGAGAACGGAAGGTAAGGGTAGAGACCGGTCTTGATTCCGTTGATGGCCGATAGTGCGGTGTGGAGGACGGTGGCCGTGCGCTCAAGGTCGTTTTTGGCGAGCTTCCATGGCTCGGTGGCGTTGAGGTAGATGTTCACATCGGCAGCGGCATCCATCATCGTTCGCAAACCTGCGCGCAACTCAACGGATTCGATCTGTCGGGCGGCCGTTACCAGCGCTGCGTCGATGGAGTCGAGCAGGTTCCGGTCAAGCTCGGTCAGCCGGCCCGGCTGGGGAATCCTGGCGTCGAAGTTCTTCCACGTCATATTGAGCACCCGGTTGACGAGGTTGCCCCAGGTTGAGATGAGCTCTTGATTGATCGCTCGGTCGAGCTCGGCTTCTGTCAGGTCGGTGTCGTTTTGTTCAGGAAGGTTCGAGGCGAGCGCGTAGCGGAGAGCGTCGGGTTCCATCCGGTCGGTGTAGTAGCTGATCGACTTGCCAACGCCGCGGCTGGTGGATGCCTGCTCTCCAGAAAAGGTGATGTACTGGTTGGCAGGCACATCGGTCGGAAGGTTTAGACCACCGTATCCGAGCAACATGGCCGGCCACATGACCGCGTGGAAAGGGATGTTGTCTTTGCCGACGAAGTAGTACGTTTCGGCTTTCGGATCCTCCCACCAGAGTCGCCAGGCTTCGGGCGCACCTACCCGCTTCGACCACTCTTTGGCGGCCGACAGGTATCCGATCACCGCTTCGAACCAGACGTAGATCCGCTTCTCGGATCCGACGTTGTCGAGGGGTACCCGGATTCCCCAATCGAGGTCCCGGGTAATGGCGCGATCGTGCAGGCCGTCATTGACAAAACTCTGAGCCCAGTTGATGACGTGTTTGCGCCACCCGTGGCGGGTGGCGAGCCAATCAGCGACCGGCTGCTGCAATGCAGACAGTTTGAGGAAATAGTGGTCGGTCGAGCGCAGCTGTGGCGTTGTGCCGGTCAGTTTCGATCTCGGGTTGATGAGATCCTCAGGATCGAGGGTCCGACCGCAGTTGTCACACTGATCTCCACGAGCGTCGGTGTATCCGCAGTGGGGGCAGGTTCCTTCGACATAGCGATCCGGAAGGAATCGACCAGCGTCCTCGTCGAAGAACTGGTCGGTCGTCTTCTCCTCCATGTAACCGTTTTCGAGAAGCTTCAGAAAGACGTCCTGAGCCACTTCGGCGTGATTCTCGGTTCCGGTGGTCGTGTACAGGTCCCAGGAGATGCCGATCGTCCGCCAGTGCTCGAGAAATTGGCTGTGATAGCGATCGACGATTTCTTGCGGGGTGACCCCTTCGTCTTCGGCCCGGACCGTGATCGGAGTTCCGTGGACGTCGCTTCCAGAGACCATGAGGACCCGGTTACCGGCGGTCCGATGGTACCGGGCGAAGATGTCGGCAGGAAGGTAGGCCCCGGCCAGATGGCCAAGATGGCGGGGACCGCTGGCGTATGGCCAGGCCACCGCTACCAGAATGTGGCGTGCGTCACTCATAGTCGGAGAAGGGTAGCGCACGGGGCCCCTCGGGCAGAAGTCCCGAGGGGCCCGTTCCATGGCAGTTAATTGCTGGCTAGCCTTCCCTCCAATGGCCATTGTTCTGTCGGCAGTTTCTTCGCTCATCGCCGCTTGGTTTGCCTACGATCTCATTCGATCCGCCGCAGCAAAGCCCCGCCCGCACACCGCCGCCTATGCGGCGGGAATGACCATGTTTGCCCTCGCCGCGTTCGCCTCGTTTCTATCCATTGCCATCGGTTGGACCGATGCCATCTACAAGACGTTCTATCTGTTTGGCGGGGTTCTCAACGTCCCATTCCTCGCCCTGGGCTCGGTGTACCTGGTCGGCGGTCAACGGTGGGGAAAACTGATGCTTGGTCTGCTCTTGCCGTTCACCCTGATGGGGGTTCTCCTCGTTCTGCCCGCCGCCATGGGTCCGATTCCCGATGAGATCCTTCCTCGGGGAAGTGAGATATTTGCCTCCGCCGGGATCACCGTCCTGGTGGCGATTGGGTCTGGAATCGGAGCCACATTGCTGATCGTGGCGGGTCTTGCCTCCGTGTTCCGTTTCTGGAGGCGATCCAGGGCTCTCGTAGCAGGGAATTTGTTGATCGTCACCGGCACCTTCGTGGCAGCGGCCCAGAGGTCTGTGATCGATGCCACGGGCTCCCAGGAGTTGTTCACCGTCACCGTGCTAACCGCTGTCAGTCTCATTTGGGCCGGCTATCGGCTCGCGGCCGGCAAGCGAACTACGATTCTGGCTCCCGGGCCTGTCGCAGGCACGAGGTGATCTGACGTCATGGAGAAGCAGGACCCGATTCTCTTTTATGGAACCGCCGGGTGCGGTGACTGCCGGAGATCAAAGGCACTGTTGGACAAGCACATGGTTGACTACACCTATATCGATCTTGCAGAGCATCCAGCTCTCGTCGAGGAGGTTATCCGACGCAATAACGGGATGCGGTCGGTCCCGACCATCGTGTTCCCGGATGGGAGTCATCTGACCGAACCATCCGATCTTGACCTGTCCGCCAAGCTCGGACTATCCGGGTAACTCCCGAACGGTCAGAGCTTCGTCAGGCGAAACGCAGTTTGATCATCGGGGCGCTCGCGACGAGCTGGTCGAGTTCTTCCTGAGACGAATACCACGCCAACTGCCGGTCAGACAGTACTCGTCGGCGTTCGGTGGGGTCCGAGACCTCCCGTGCGAGAACCGGGATGTCGAGATCTCCGATATGCACGATACCGGCCGGGTTCGCCCGGACGTTGGCGAGCCAGTCGCGACGTCCCCCGGTCCCGGTGATGTAGAAGTGTCCGTCGACCCGGAACCACCAGATTTCGATGCGGCGCGCCAGTCCTGAGTGTCGTCCGATCGTGGTGAAATCGATCGTCAGGTGCCTGGCCAGATCATCAGGAGACATCCTGTGACAGTACTAGCCGCTACTCTCTTGATCCATGGAAATCGCCCCGAACGCAGCTCGTTTTGAACCACTTTCGTCGACGGTTCGTGATCTTTGGATGGGCTATGCCAGGTGGGAAACCGATTACTTTCCCAGGTTCGTGGGGCTGCGAGTCGAAGATGTGCGGGTCGACTACTGCCGGATGCGTCTGCCGTGGCGAGAGCCAGAGCTGATCCAGCCACAGGGAGTGATGCACGGGGGAGTGATCGCCACGATGATTGACAGCGTTGTGGTGCCTGCGATTCTCTCGTCATATACCGAGCGGCGTCGCTTGGCCACCATCAACCTGGCAGTCAACTACACGGGTCCGGTAATCAAGTCCGACATCATTGGCGAGGGGTGGGTGACCCGGCGTGGACGGTCCGTTGTGTACTGCCAGGTAGAGGTCTTCAATGAGGCCGCCGAGCAGGTGGCCTTCGGCACTGTAGTGTACAAAGTCGGGCGTCCTACCGAAGAATTCACCGATCTTGGCTGAGCAACCGGACGAGCGGTTTGAGCTGGAACCTCCCGCCGGGTTCGACCTGATCAGGACCCTCGGCTCGCTTAAGGCTTCTTTGTACCGTGGGCAACTCGAAAGCGCTTTTTCGACGGTCATGAAGTCGAGTCGTACTCCTGACGGTCCCGGTACCATCCGGTTCGAGCAGATCGCCAATCAGGTCGTTTGCACCTTGTGGGGTCCCGGTTCGGGCTGGCTTGGGGCGCGGGCCCAGCGCATGCTCGGTTTTGATGACGACCCGGGTTCGTTCAAGCCGCAACATCGGACCCTGCGGGAGCTCAATCGGCGTTCGGTCGGCGCTCACTGGGGTCGGACTGACCGGGTTATGGAAGCGTTGATCCCGGCGGTCATCGGTCAGAAGGTGACGGCGCGCGGCGCGGTTCGGTCGATGCGGGGGTTGGCTCGTGCCCACGGTGAACGGGCGCCAGGACCGCACGAGATTTGGCTGTTGCCAACGGATGACTGCCTTGCCGACCTGCCCTACTACGAGTATCACCGGTTCGATATCGAGAAGAAGCGGGCAGACACGATTCGTGGGGTGGCGGCGCGGCACGTCCGTCTGGAACGGCTGATCGCGGATCCGATCCCCGAAGCGTATCGGGTGTTGCAGGCATTTAGAGGCGTTGGTCCATGGACGGCCGCTTTGGTGGCCGGCGTGGCGCTCGGCGATACCGACGCGGTGCCGGTTGGCGACTATCACATCCCGAACACCGTCGCCTGGAATCTGGCCGGCGAGGAACGCGCTGACGACGCCCGTATGCTTGAGCTGCTCGAACCGTATATTGGGCACCGTGGTCGGGTCATACGATTGCTAGAAGCCTCCGGAGTCAAAGCGCCCGCCTTCGGCCCCAAGAACAGCGTCCGAACGATTCGGGGACAGTGATTCGACGATGATGCCCGTGGCGGACTGACGAGGGGCCGAGAGTCGACCGCGACGCGGTTTAATCCGACGACCGTGACGCCAGCTCGAAGATGAGATCGGCCACGGCAGCACCGTCGGTGGTGGGGTCGACGATGGTGGCGTGATCGGCGTTTTCGAGGATTGTCAGCGAAACGTCAAAACCGGCGCCCGTGAGCGCCATGTCGAAACCCTCGCTGAATCCGAGTTGGACGACCTGGTCGCCATCCCCGTGCACGAGAACGATCGGGATTCTGGTGGCGGCGGTCAGATAGCTGTATGGGCTCCCGAGATCCCAGGGTTCGGGATCGTCCTGGAACGTCGTGCCGAACCAGCTAACGAGCAGCGGGCCGTAACGCTTGGCCTCGTACGGTCCTGCCAGGCCGGCGAACCCTGTAATGGTGTACGGCGAGTTCGATGCACAGCGGTCCGATTGAAACTGACCATCAGACAGCACCACCGTGGATGCCAAATGGGCGCCGGCAGAATATCCGACCACTGTCAACGGTGTCCCTGCCGACAATTCGCTTGCCATCGCCATGGCGCAGCGGATGTCCTCGTACGAGTCCGGAAACCCGCCGCCGGCTCCGCCGACCGTGTAGGTGGCGTTGTACACGACCAGCCCTTTGCTGGCGAGTAACTCGGCGAAACCATCGAGGGTTGATTTGTCGCCTCCGTACCAGGATCCGCCGTGGAAGAGCACGACCGCCGGGAAGCTGGCATCGCTGCCGGGAGTAAAGACATCCATGTCCAGTGTCTCGGTGAACGCCACATCCCGGGTGACCGTCACGTCGTACACGACGGGTACCGTAACGCCGGCGCAAGCGGTGACCAGTGCAACTATGGCCAGGAATCTATTCATTCGTTCAACGTTTCGAGGAGTAGATGGGTAACAAGATTCGTGGCGTCGCCCCACGGGGCAGCCAGATCGCGGACGACCTCTTCGGACAGCAGTTCGCCGGCACCGCGGTAGTGATAGCTCACCGCTTTGCGGACCCCAAGGTCGCCGGCAGCGATGACGTCGGGACGGGCGAGGCAGCGGGCCAGTAGCCATTCGGCTGACCACCGGCCGATGCCTCGGAGGTCGGTGAGCGATCGGATCACGTCTTCATTTCCGAGTCCGGCAAGCCCGGCCAGGGCGCCGGCCGAAGCTGCCTGAGCAACGCCGACGATGTACTCCGCCTTCCGGGTGGTGAACTGGAGTGCGCGGAGGTTGCCCGGATCGACTGGCGCCAGAGCTTCGGGTGTAGGGAAGCGCCAGACAACCGTTCCGAACACGTGGTGCGGCACTCCATATGCTTCGATCAATCGTGAGCGGGTAGTTGTGGCCCACGCCAGATTGACCTGTTGAGCCGTGATGGATGTGATGAGGGATTGGAACGGATCGACCTGGAGTGGTGGTCGTAGTCCCTGGTATCGGGCGACCAGGCCGGCGACCTTCTGGTCGTTCGCCGCCAACTCGGCGAGAGGGGTTCGATCGATGGCCTCTCCGAGCCGCCATTTCAGGTCGGACACAGCTTCCGGTTCGTCAGCCGGGTCGGCCGTCTGCACTTCGATGGTCCCGTCGTCGAGTTGGCGAGCCGCGTACGCCACTCCTTTGTCGGTTACTCGATAAAACGTGCCGTTCTCGACAAGGTTGGACAGATCTACTCCCCATCGGGTGAACCGGGCGGTGCTCGCTTCAAAGTCGATGGGGTCGGTCGGATGCCAGCGCATGTGTCAGATGAAAAGGCGGGTCAGCTTGGTGGTCTTGAGATGCATAGCCGCTGCCTCGTCGATCAGCCAGGTGACTTTCCTGGCGCCGTCAGCAACCAGCTTGGCTGGGACGGGCAACGTGCCCTCCAGGATCCCGGCCAGGGCGGCGGCCTTCTCAGACCCCGACACGAGGAAGATGAGATGGTCGGCCGCATGGAGCATCGGAATGGTCGCCGTCAATCGCCATACGTTCTTGGCCTCCACCCAGTTGGCGACGTACGCGTTGCCGTCGTGGTCGAGGGCTTGGGTGCCAGGGAAGAGGGAGGCAGTGTGTGCGTCGTCGCCGATGCCGAGGAGAACAATGTGCGGGCCGGAAGCCTCACCTATCAGGTCCCGGAGCTCGGCGCTGTGGGCGGCGGCGGCGGCGTGGGGATCTGTGGCATCGTCGAAGGTCGGGAAGTGGAACGTGGCCGGAGCGTCGAGGTTGGTGCGAGCCATGAGTGCGTTGGAGTCGTCGTGGTCGTCCGGTACCCACCGCTCGTCGGAGAGCCACACGTCTATCCGGTCCCAATCGAGATCGACATCGGCCAGGTGTTGGTACATGGCGATCGGAGTCGATCCGCCCGACAAACCGAGATTGACCCGTCCAGTCTCATACTGGCGGATTTCGTCCGCGACAAAACTTGCTGCATACCTGCCGAGCGCCTCGGCGGTAGGGAGCACAATCACATTCATGGTCGATCCTTCTTCGTTCGATCGCCACTCTACGAGGAAGCCACAGTTACCTGCCGTTTCTCGACCCGTCCCACTAGGGTCACGGTCATGTCGGTCTATGCCCCGTACCTGCGCGAAATAACCGGACCAGGAGGACGTTTCGAAGTCGGGGAAGTTGAGATCGGTGGCATCAAACAGCTGGGGTTTCTCACGCAACCAGGACACCTGAGTTTCCTGATCGAGATCGGCAAGGACCATGGCGATCTCGAGTTTCTGGTGCAAGGCGAGATTCGCTACAGCTACGCCCAGGCGATGGATCGGGCGTTGTTGCTGGCCAAAGGCTTGGCCGAAAGGTTCGGTTTGGAGCCGGGAGATCGAATTGCACTGCTTGGCTCGAATGCCCCCGATTGGGTCGTTTCGTTCTGGGCGATCATTGCTCTCGATGGTGTGGCAGTTCCCTTCAACGCCTGGTGGAGGGCCGAGGAACTGGCGTTCGGCATTGCCGACTCTGACACGAAATTGCTTCTCGGCGATGCGCGACGCGCCAGGGTTGCCGTGGATGCGGGCGTGGCGCCGGGTCGGATCGTGGTGTGGGGAGAAGGCGATGTTCCTCATGGGGCGCTTCATCTCCAGGAGGTGCTGGCCAGTGAGCCATTGGCGATAGGACCGTTGCGAGATCAGGACGAACCGGCTGGTTTGTTCTACACGTCCGGAACCACGGGACGCCCAAAAGGTTCGGCTAACAGCCACCGAAACATCATCGCCAACCTCATGAACGCGGCCGCGGTGTTCGGGGCAGTCGCCAAGGCGAACAAGGCTGCCGCCCGAGACCTGCATCCGAAAGAGGTTTTCGCGAAGCGGTCAGACCGGAAACCGCAGGACATCGACCTGACAGTTGTTCCGATGTTCCATGCCACGGCTTTGTTGTCCACGATGATCCCGTACGTATATGCCGGACATAAGTTGGTGTTCATGGCACCCGGTCGATTCGACCCGCAGGAAGCCGGGCGGGTGATTGAACAAGAACACGTCACCAGGTTCGGAGGTGTACCGACCATCGTGGCCCGCATCATCGATGAGGAAGCGTATGTCGGGCGTGATTTCTCGTCGGTCAGGGCCATCTCGTACGGAGGGGCACCGTGTTCTCCGGCACTTTTGCGCCGTATCGAGCGGGTGTTTCCCGGTCTGCAAGGGCGGGTCATTCAGGGCTACGGTCTCACGGAAACCTCCCCGTTGCTTACGCTCAATGTGGGGGACGACTATCACAACCACCCGAATTCGGTCGGCGTAGCGGTCCCGACCACCGAGTTGAAGATCGCCGATTCCGACGGACAGGCACGGCCGGTTGGCGCGACGGGCGAGATTTGGGCGAAGGGATCGAACGTCATCTCGGGCTACTGGAACCGGCCGGAAGTCAACTCCGAAGTTTTCGTCGACGGTTTCTTCCGCACCGGCGACGTGGGGTATGTCGACGGCGCCGGATTCTTGTACATCACCGATCGGGCCAAGGATGTCGTTATCCGGGGAGGAGAAAACGTGTACTGCGTCGAGGTGGAAAACGTGCTGGGAACCCATCCGAAAGTTGTGGAAGTTGCCGTAGTCGGAGTACCTCATGATGAGCTTGGCGAGGAGGTCAAAGCCGTGGTTGTTATCGAACCAGAACACGATGTGACCGCCGACGAATTATCAGCTCATGCCAGTGAGCGCCTAGCTCAATACAAAGTCCCGAGTCAGTGGGAGTTCCGAACGGACCTGCTTCCTCGAAACCCATCGGGAAAGGTTATGAAGTCGACGTTACGCCATGGACACTCGGCGGTGTTCGCGGTCGGCGACGACAGCGACTCGGCATTATGAAGGTCGAATCCGTCAGTATCGACTGGGATGGGGGAACGGTCAGCGGTCGCCTCATTCGAGGCGAGAAACGACCCGGGGTCCTGCTTGCCCATGGGGCGGGAACCGATCAGGACCACCCGATGATGGTCGGGCTACGCGATGGCATCGGCGCGCTCGGATATCCGGTAATGACCTTCAATTACGCCTATACCGAACGGGGGAGCAAACGGCCCGACCCCCAAGAGCGGTTGTTATCCGTGCACCGGGCAGCCCTCGATTGGTTCAAGGACAACGTCACCGGACGGGTGGCCTTGATGGGCCGGTCCATGGGCGGCAGGATGGGAACGTATCTTGCTGCCGAAGGTGCCGATATCGAAGGGGTAGTCCTGCATTCCTACCCACTTCACCCGGCCGGCAAGCCAGAGAAACTGCGCAAGGATCACCTATCCGGGATCACCGTTCCGATGTTGTTCCTGGTGGGAACCCGGGATCCATTGTCTCGGATGGCCCTCTTCGACAGGTGGGTCAGGCCGCTTCCGACTGCCGAAACATTCGAGGTGGCAGATGGTGACCATTCGATGCGGGTTCGGAAAGCTTCCGGCCGGACCAATGAGCAGGTCCAAGAAGAAATCATGGCCCGGTTGGCCGAATGGCTCGCCGCCCGCCAACCAAACTGAGGGTTAGTCGGCTTCGAGGGCCTTGACCTTGTTGAGGCGGCGCACGTAGCGCTCTTCCTGGATGAACTCGGCTTTCATGAACGCGTCGAGAATTTCGTACGTGACGAGTTCGCCCTGGGTCCGTGAGCCGAAGCAGATGACGTTGGCATCGTCGTGCTCGACAGCTTGATGGGCGGTGTAGGTGTCGCAGCCCATCAAGGCTCGCACCCCTTTGATCTTGTTGGCGGCGATAACCGCCCCGGCGCCCGATCCGCAGATGACCACACCGCGCTCAGATCGCCCGTCGCGCACTGCATTGGCGACTGCTGCGGCAAAATCGGGGTAGTCGACCGAATCGGTCGTGTGGGTGCCGAAATCCGTGACCGCGTGGCCTGCCTCGGCCAGACGTTTGGCCATCTTGTCCTTGAGTTCGTAGCCGGCATGATCGGCCCCGATTGCGATGCGCACCAAAATCTCCTTCGCGGTTGGCGTTACGTTAGCCGCCATGCCTCAGAAGCCGCGCCGCTCGATGGATCGATCGAGGCCTCAATCGAAGACGATGACGTTTCGTAAGGCCGATCCCTGTCTCGCTCCGTCGATGGCCTCGTTGATGTTGTCGAGCGAGAACTCACCCGAGACCAGTTCGTCGAGTTTCAGCCGCCCGGCCCGGTATTCGTCGATGAGATGAGGAATGTCGTTGGCGATCGTCGAAGATCCCATCTTCGATCCGACGATCGACTTGGCGTAGCTCGCCAGGTTGGCAGCTTCGGCAGGAACCATGACCCCGTCTGCGGGTAGGCCCACCAGAACCACGGTGCCACCGGGACGAATCATATCGATGGCCTGAGCGATGACCGGACCGATCCCTACCGTTACAAACGCGTAGTCGGCCCCCTGTCCCTTCGTGAGGTCGCGGACGGCTGCGCCGGGGTCGCTTTCCGAGGAGTTGACAGTCTCGGTTGCCCCAAACGAT
The DNA here is from genome assembly GCA_024641305.1 of bacterium. GTDB lineage: Bacteria > Actinomycetota > Acidimicrobiia > Spongiisociales > JAENVV01 > JAENVV01. The sequence goes on from JAHEDI010000016.1 coordinate 50,954, forward strand.
CGGGCGAGCTCAAGCTTATCGTCGACGATGTCGACGGCGATGAGTGGATCGGCTCCCACTGCCACCGCTCCCTGGATGGCGTTCAGTCCGACGCCTCCGGTCCCGATCACGACCACCGAACTGCCCCCGGCCACCGAAGCCGTTTTGGTGACTGCTCCGTAACCGGTAATAACTCCGCAGGCAAGCAGCGATGCGACCGGGAACGGTATATCGGACGGGATCGCCACGATCTGGGATTGGTCGACGGTTACGTACTCTGCGAAGCCGCCGGTATTCATCGCCGGCATCACCGGACCGCGGGGACCGGTGATGTGCGGTTCAGAGTCGAGGGCGAAGGTACCTGAACACAGAAAGGATTGGCCCCGCCGGCAGAACGGACAAGTTCCACATCGGCGAATGAGCGAGGCAACTACTCGCTGGCCCAGCAACAGTTCTGACACGCCCGGTCCCACGCCTGAAACGACTCCGGCGATTTCGTGCCCGTAAAGGGCTGGAAGAGGGCCACCACGGGCGCCGTCGATGAAGTGGATGTCGGAGTGGCACACGCCACAGGCGGCCACCTGGACCGTGATCGCTCCGGGGGCCGGTGAACGTAGCTCCAGGTCTTCGATGACGAGGGGTTCTCCGAACTGATAACAAACTGCGCCGCGCATACGTTTTGACGCTAGCCGGGTCCCCGCGACCGGGGGTTGGAAACCGATGGCTTGTTTGATTCAACTATTGACACGCTCAGCCGAGAGCCCGACGAGACTTCCCTGGTGGGCTCAAACACAGAGACAGTGCGCTGGTCCGACATACAATGCCGCTGTGACCAACCCCCTGGACATCGATGAGAAGATCAAGGTGACCGGCGGCTCCGTGCTCAAAGGTGAGGTGGGAGTGCTCGGCGCCAAGAATGCGGTTCTCAAAGAGATGGTTGCCATGCTTATGGCCGCTGGGGTTCATCGGCTAACCAACGTGCCAGGGATCCTTGACGTATCCCTCATGGGGCGGGTACTCGATCACATCGGAGCCTCCTGTGAGTTCGAAGGTCACACGTTGACCGTTCAAGTCCCCGACGAAATCAACCCTGAAGCACCGCTGGACCTGGTCAGGGCGATGCGCGCCTCGATTGTCGTGTTGGGTCCGTTACTGGCTCGCACGGGTCGAGCCAGGGTGGCTTTTCCCGGGGGCGATGACCTTGGAAGTCGACCAATTGACTGGCACCTTGACTCATTGCGCCAAATGGGGGCTGAGTTCAAGCTTGAGCACGGGGTCCTGACCGGCTGGGTCGATGGCCGATTGAAGGGAGCGACTCTTGACCTCGAGTTTCCGTCGGTTGGTGCAACGGAGAATTCGATCCTGGCGGCCGTAATCGCCGATGGGGTGACGACGATCAACAACGCGGCTCGTGAGCCGGAGATCCAGGACATTGCAGCTCAGCTGAATGCGATGGGTGCCAAGGTCACAGGCGCCGGTACTCACACCATCACCATCGAAGGGGTCGGGGCGCTGCATCCGGTCGAGCATCATGTCATTGGCGATCGCCTCGAAGCCGGGACGTACGCGATTGCCGGAGCCATCACCGGGGGAGAGGTGACGATCCGCAACTGTGATCCCGCACATCTGCGGATGGAGTTACGCAAGCTCGAAGAGGTCGGCTGTGAGATCGAACGGGGCGATGACTTCTTTGTGATTGCCGGCCCCAAGCGCGCCAAGGCGGTCGATTTCGCCACGTTGCCTTTTCCCGGATTCCACACGGACATGCAGCCGCAGATGGTGGCCCTGCTTGCGACGGCCGACGGAACCTCTATCGTGACCGAGAACCTCTACGACTCCCGGTTCCGGTATATCGGCGAATTGATGAGAATGGGAGCCGATGTCACCACCGAATGGCAGCATGCCGTAGTCCGCGGAGTACCTACCCTTTCCGGGTGTCCGGTTCTGGCGTTTGATATTCGGGCCGGTGCGGCACTGGTGTTGGCCGGTCTAGCCGCCGATGGTTTCACGACAGTGGGCGATATTTCACACATCGATAGAGGGTACGAAGATCTTGTCGGAAAGTTGGCTTCGCTCGGAGCACAAATCGAACGGTTGGCCGGCTAGGGCCACGCGCCTGCTCGTCTTGGTGCTGGCGCTTACCGCGGTGATGGCCGCCCAAGACGTATCAGACGTTGAACCGTCGACAGACGATTCGTTCATCACCAGTCGGATCGAGCTCGTTCCTGTCGACGGCGCCATCCTCGAATGGAAAGGCCAGCAATACCCCGGTCGGATCGAAATCAAGGCTCGAGCCGGTGGCCTCGTGATGATTTCTGAGTTGGAGCCGGAGAGCTACCTGGTGGGGATTCGCGAAGTGCCCGCTGAGTGGCCGCTCGAATCCTTGAAGGCCCAAGCGGTGGCGGCTCGTACCTACCTCGCCTGGACGCTGAGCCGCGGTCGAGCAGGCAGTGGTGCTACCTACGGGTTCGACATCTGCGCTACCACTGCCTGCCAGGTGTATCTCGGGGGCGGGGACCCCAGGTGGGCGGAGGCAGTCATTGAGACGTCCGGTGAAATACTCATGTACGACGGCGCTCCGGCTCAGGCGCTCTATTCATCGACCACAGGCGGACGAACCCGCAACGTGGGAGACGTGTTCAAATCTTCGGCCGATCTCCCGTATCTCCGGGCGGTGGATTCCGCGGATGAAGTCAGCCCGTTTGTTGAATGGTCCTATGGAATTCCCATCGAGCAGTTCACCGAGATCCTCCAACATGCCGGCCTGAGTGGTGAGGTTTTGTTCGACGTGAGTGTCGCAGTATCTCCCGATGGGGAGGGTCCGTCGACCGTCGAAGTCTTGTCTTCGGCGGGTCGGCGAGGGACTGACACTTGGAATTTCCGGGGTGTCATGAACCGTTGGGCTGAGCGTCTATTTCCCGAAGATTTCCCTGCCCTCCGTCCTGACGGGCGACGGTACCCGCAGGTCGTGTTGTCGCCGACATTCGAAATCGAACAACGAGTCGTGATTGAGCACGGTTCGTTCGATCGTCCTCCGAACCGAGCTGAATTTGTCATCACCGGGAACGGCTGGGGCCATCTTGTCGGCATGTCTCAGTTCGGGGCCAAGGCGCGAGCCGACGCCGGCGATACGTATCGTGAGATCCTCGCCCACTACTACGGCGGTCTGACCCCCACCGACTTCGATTTCCCTGACCTCATTTCGGTCGGGCTTGGCTGGAAGCTCGACGAGATCGAGGTTGTCACGGGCGTGGTTGATGTTTATCTCGACGGCCAGTTGGCTGCCTCGGGAATCGAAGGACCGTGGAGAATGGAGCCAGTCGGAGAACGGGTCAAAGTCTCGCCACCTCCCGGTTGGGATGTCCCCGCCGAATTGGCGGAGATGGCGGTCGACGTCCGTTCTGGTGAGGGGATTATTGCCGTGGCCGGCTTCGTTGCCCAGCCGGGAGAGGCCCGGGTCGTGCTCTATCGGGGTGACAAAGTGGTGTTTGTTACGCCCTGGACAACGGTCGATAGAGGTCCGATTCGACTCTATTGGCCGGTTGACCGGACCGGATCGCTTCGGGTGGTCGGACAGATTCGCTATCCAGACGGCAGTTCGGGGACGTTCAACTCGGTGTTGTCGGCCTCGTGAAGTACCATTGTGAAATATTCGAGACCTGTGGAAGGTTGTTCAGGGCGACATGACCGAAGTAACGATCAAGACGAGTTCAACCGAGCCGATTGAGGACGTCGATATTGAACTCCTCAGCGAAACCCTTGAGTACATTCGCCCGGCCCTTCAAGCTGACGGCGGCGATCTCGTGCTGCTCGGCGTCGAAGATGGTGTCGTCAACCTCCAGATGGTCGGTGCGTGCGGCGGGTGTCCGATGTCGATGATGACCCTCAAGGCCGGCATCGAGCGCATCCTTCAGGACCGGGTCCCCGGCGTAGTTTCGGTAGAAGCAACCGCCTAGCGCTCATCGCGCACCGTCAACAAGGCGGCCGCTTCAGCGTTCGGGTCCCTAACTGGCTATCTCATGGTGGGCTGTCCGCGCTATCCGGTGTCGAGGAATTCGCTACGGCCGAGTGCCTGGCCGTTGGCCCGATAGAACGTTGGTTGGTGGCCCGTGCCTCGCAGGGTGAATGTGCCGGTGTGGATGAGTGTGTGGTGGTGGCGGCAGAGCAGGATCAGGTTGCTCGTTGAGGTTGGTCCGCCTCCCCACCAGGGAATGATGTGGTGGGCGTCGCACCATTGGGGTGGGCGATCGCAGCCAGGAAAGGCGCAGCGGCGGTCCCTGGCGATGATGGCGTGGCGCATCGATTTGGTGACGAGGCGCAGTTGCCGGCCAACGTGGATGATTTCTGATTTGGGGCCGAACACGATCCGTCGGAAGTCGCCGTCGCAGGCCAGCCGGTCGACGGTGTATTTGTCGAGTACGTCCCGTCCGATCTCGGCCAGGGTCGGGTAGTCACCGGTGAGGGTGGCGGCATCTACATGAACCACCATGGTTGGAGTGGTCGGTCGTTCGCCATCTGACACCACCAAGTCGAATAGGGCGGCGGCTCGTCGTTGCGACGGGGTGGACGGTTCGCCCTCGATCGGAGCGGGGGTGGCAGCCCTGATCGCCCCCATGAGTTGGGCACCCCGCTCCCGGTCGAACAGACCGTCGAGTTTGACCATGTTCTCGAACGTGCGCGACAGGTACATGTGGGAAGCATTGCGCTGGTCGCCCAACGTTGGGTAGGACGGTTCAGATGCGGCGACTTGTTGCCAGTAGGCGGTGGCTTTGCGGAGATCAGCGACCCATTCGAGCGTCTCGGCAATGTCACACAGTTCCTTTTCGTCGACAGCGAACTGGTCAGGGGCGGATTGCTTGGCCGTGATGAGCGTTCGGACCTGGTCGCTGCTCAGGCGACCCTGTTCAGCCAGGTGGCGGGTGTGGGGCATGTCTTGAAGGGCCCGCACCTCGGATACTTGACGTATTGCTTGGCCGCCGGTGGTTCGGAACCGGTGCTTCAGGTAAGCGGTCGTTGAGGTGTACCCGTCGGTCTGGTACGTCTGGCGCTCGTCGACCACAGCCAGCCGCCGACGGGCCTGGGCGTGGAAGAGGTCTCCTAGCTGCCGGAGTTGTTCGTAGCTCAACGTCAGGTGGTCGTTGTCGAACCCAACGACCACTTCATCCTCGGCCCAGGCCAAAGCCGTGACGGCGACGGCAAACACATCGCTGTTCGCTCCCGGATCGTATCCTTCTTCATTATCGAACATATGTTCGATAATTGTCCAAGATCGCCCACCCGTCAAGAGGTGTATTTGGGCCCGGGTGGGTGACTCCGGTACTGCGCCGGCAGGTGGCGTTCATCAGCGGAGAGCTCTGGCTCATCGGACCGGCCGGTTTGTCGTAAGGTAGGCGTACGTAAGCTGATTTTGGAGGAGTCTCATGTCACTCGTTGAATTCGCCCAGGATGATGCGGTTGGTTTGATTACCCTCAACCGGCCACCAGTCAACGCTCTTTCGGAGGAGCTCTCGGCCGATCTGGCCGTGGCGATACAACACGCCGAAGATCCATCCGTTCGGGCCGTGGTCATCTACGGCGATCCCCATTTTGCGGCTGGAGCCGATATCAAAGGGTTCCAGGCGGCATTCGACGCAGGCGTCAAAGACGAACTGGCCACGACGCTTGCTACGGTGATCCGCCGGCTCGAACAGCTCAGGAAGCCGACCATCGCCGCCGTCCAAGGATTCGCCCTGGGTGGTGGGTTGGAACTAGCCCTCGGGGCCGATTTCCGCTACCTGGCCGACAATGCCAAGGTCGGTCAACCAGAAATTCTCCTCGGCATTATTCCCGGTGCAGGTGGCACACAACGATTGCCGCGAGTGGTGGGTTTCCAGAAAGCCAAGGAGATGAATTTCTCGGGCCGCCAGGTCGGGGCCGAAGAGGCGCTGATAATCGGCCTTGCCGATAAGGTGCTCCCAATCGAAGAACTGCTCGAGGTGGCCCTGGCCGACGCGGCCGAATGGGCAACCATGGCAACCTTGGGGCTGGCGGCTGTGAAACGGGCCATGGGTACTGGCTGGGGTCGGCCGATCGATGAGGCCCTGAAGGCCGAGGCAGATGCGTTCCAAGACGTGTTCTTTACCGAGGACGCCAAAGAAGGTGTGGCTGCGTTCATCGAGAAGCGCAAGGCCGACTTTACCGGCCAATAGCAGTGCGGCCGTTGATCAGAACCGATCGGCGAGTCGCTGCAAGTTCTTCTTCCAGATCATGCGGAGGACCGGTTCGGAAACCGGTCGGAACAGGTTCCCTCCGAAGTACCAGGGCATGTCGAGTTCTTCTGCCCAGGTGAAGCGGGTCCGGTCATTTCCCAGGTCTGTGAGCCTGAAAATGCCTTCGCCTTTCACCACCCCCGAGTGAGTGGCGATCATTGTGTGCGGTGGTTCCCAGACGGTGAAGGTCAGGACATCGACGGTTTTGAGCGGCCCGACTTTCGTGAGTACCTCGATCACCGTCCCAACTCCGGTCTTTTGGTCCCCGCGGTATGAGAGCGAATCGGCGTCGGCCATCCACTCGACGTGAGTGTCCAGGTTGGCGAGGTCGGCCCACACGGTCTCGATCGGGGCGTCGATATCAATGGAAACTTCTGTGGCCATGTCCTCAGCCTATCGAGATGTCAGAGAATGGGTAATCAGCCAGGTTCTCGGTCGGGCATAGCCTCTAGGAGTCGAAGCCGACTCCGAACCGGTCGAGCAGTCGAAGCCACAGGCCACGCTTGCCGTCGCGATTGTCGGAGGTTTGGATGGCTTTTCGGGTCATTTGAATGCCTGCCCAGCGAAGCGGTTCGGGCGGAAATGGGAAGGGCTTTTTGCGAACCATCTCGAGTTCGGTTCGCTCGGTCGTAATCCCGAAGGCGAGATCCAGGGCGACCCTGGCGCCAAATCTGCTGGCGGCCACCCCCAGTCCGGTGTACCCGGCTACCCAGGTGAGTCGCCCTTCGTGGGCCGTCCCCCATGTCGCAGTGAATTGGGTGGTGGTTGCGATCGGCCCTCCCCAGCGGTGGCTGAATCGCAGTCCTTCGAGTTGCGGGAAGGTTTCGAAGAAGTGCTCGGCGAGGACACCGTGCGTCGCATCCTGTTGGTCGTGTCGCGGATCGAGTCCGTTGTTGAAGTGGTAGGTGGCGTCCCAGCCGCCCCAGAGGATGCGGTCGTCTTCGGTGAGGCGGTAGTAGTGAAACTGATTGGAGGCGTCGCCGATGCCGTCGCGCTCCTTCCATCCGATCGAGGACATCTGTTCTGCGCTGAGCGGTTCGGTCATGAGCACGTGGTCATAGACGGGGATCACGTACCGTCGGGGACGCCGCACCGGACCCGGGTAGGCGTTGGTGGCCATAAGGGCTCGTTCTGACCTGACCGCACCGCCCGGTGTAGTGACGTCGATCTTTGTGCCATTCAGGGAAACTGCCAGGGCCGGCGTGCGTTCGAATATGGTGGCGCCGAGGGACTCCGCGGCCCGGCGCAACCCCCAACACAGCCGACCAGGGTCGACCAGTGCCATGTCGCCGCGGTGGAGGAGTCCGCCGATGTAGGTTGCCGAGTGCACCCGAGCCCGCATACTGTCAGTGTCGAGCAGTTCGACGTCGTAGCCGTGCTGGGCATGGAGATCCCTACTGTGCTCCAATGAATCGGCCTGCCACCGTTCGGTCGCAACGTCGAGTGCCTGGGCGCGTCGATAATCGGCGATGATGCCATACCGATTGATCGTTTCGTCGATGTCATCGAGATTTTGGCGTCCCATTTGAACGAGGGCCTTGATGTCGTCTGGCCAATGGGAGATCCCGTTTTCGAGGCCGTGGGTGAGCGAACTGTCGCAAAACCCTCCGTTGCGTGAACTCGCACCGAATCCGCATCGTTCGGCTTCAAGCACGACAACCTTCAACCCCGGCTGTTCTTCAAGAGCCTGGATAGCCGCCCACAGACCGGTGAAGCCTCCGCCGATTACCGTGAGGTCGGCGTTGACCGACTCGTGGAGAGGCGCAGCGACCGGAGGAGCGTCAGGACGGTCCCACCAGAAAACGGCCGGCTTGGCCCCTTTGAGCGCCTGGCTTGGCCAGCTCGAGGCTTCCACTACGGTCGGCTCATGATTCGGCAGCTGTTCGTTCGACCGCTGCCAGGATTCTCTGGTAACCGGTGCACCGGCAAAGGTTGCCGGACAATCCGATCCGGATCTCCTCCTCGGTAGGCGACGGGTTGCGGGTGAGCAGGGCCTGGGCCGACATGATCATGCCAGGGGTACAGAACCCGCATTGCACACCGCCTTCTTCCAGGAGGTTCCGTTGCAGTGGGTGCAGGTTGTCGCCGTCGAGGATGCCTTCGACGGTCGTCACCTCTCGCCCCTGGGCTTGAGCCGCCAGGTACGAGCACGAATTCACGGGTTGACCGTCGATCAGCACCATGCAGGCACCGCATTCGCAATCATCGCAGCCTTCTTTCGTGCCGGTCAGCCCGACCTCGGTTCGCAAAACGCTCGACAGGTTCCGGTCCATGGCGGCATTGATCGGGTAACGAACCCCGTTCACGTCCAATTCGTATGCTTCGTTCATCGGGCCGCTCCAATCCCGAGGCTTCGGTTGACCGGAACGCCGATCTGTTCCCCGCCAGCCCGGCGAGCAGCCGCGTCGAGCGCCCGGGCAGCCATCACGCCAATGGTGTGTCTTCGATACCGGTCTGATCCGCGCAGGTCGCTGATCGGAACGGCCTGGTCCGAAGCCATCGCCCCGATCACCGCGGCAGCCTCGACCAGCGATAGTCCGGCCATGGCATCGCTTGCTCCGGCGAGTTCTACGATGGTCGGGGCAACGGACGTCATGGCCACCCGGCCTGACACGATGGTCCCATCCTCGGCCACTACAACGGAGGCTCCTGCGCCAACCACCGCGATTTCCATGGCGCGGCGGTATTCGAGACGTACGTAGGCGCTACCCGACAAAGCGGGCGGTTGCGGAATGACGATGTACACGCAGAGTTCGTCGGGATTGGCACTGGTCCGCCCCGGGCCGGTCCACAAATCCGACAGCGCTACCTGTCTGGTGTTACCGACTGAGCGTAGTTCGACCATTGCGCCCAGTGTCAAGAGCGGTGCGCCCGTGTCCATGGCGGGCGATCCATTCATGACGTTGCCACCGATGGTCCCGACATTGCGGGTCGACGGCGACCCGATCAGCGCCGCCGCGTCCGCGAGCCCCGTATACCGTTCAACGATCAGGGTGTCGCTCATCAGGCGGCGGTGGGGTACACCCGCCCCGATACGAATGTGGCCGTCAGCGGACTCGATCTGCGATAGGGCAGCTACCCGGTCGATGGCCACCAGCGAGTCGGGCAGTGGCGATTTTCCTTGTCGGGCACCAACTACCAGATCGGTCCCACCGGCAATCGGTCGGGCTCCTTCGGCCAACGCGGTCAGGACTTCGTCGAGGGAGGTGGCGATGGTCAGGGTCATGCGCCGTCCTCCTGAAGCGTTTCCCAGACCCGTTCGGCGGTCATCGGCAATAGCCGGACCGGTTTCCCGACCAGTTTGGCGATGGCATTCGAAATGGCCGCCGCGGTGGCGACGTTGGGGGCTTCGGCAATCGGTTTCGATCCATTCGGTCCCATGTCCGGCGTGTATACCTCGGCAAAATGGATGCTGATCGGTGGGGCATCGGCCATCGTCTGCAGCTTGTATTCGAGTAGCCCGGCGTTCATCTGTTTGGCATCGGCGCCGTAGACGGTTCTTTCGGTCAGCGCCTGACCGATGCCCATCAAGACCCCGCCTTCGACCTGGCCCGAGGCGCCGATCTGGTTGATGATCACCCCTGAATCGTGGGCGGTGTTCACTTCAAGCACTCGCACCACTCCGGTATCCCGGTCGAGCCGGATGCGTACGGCATGACAGGAAAACTGGGGTCCAGCCCAGCCGTTCATACCCTGATCGCCAACACACGACACGGTGTTGGGGGCTTCGGGCGTCTCGGGTGGAGCCCCAGAACCACGCCCCAACAGCATTTCCCCGTCGGCGGCGATGGCGGCGAGTTCGGCGATGGTTACTCCCGAGTCGGGAGATCCTGCCACGAAAGCCTTTCCTCCGTTCAGCACGATGTCATCCGGGGAAGCTTCCAGCTTTTCGGCGGCGAGCTGCTTGAGCTGGACGGCGATCTGGCGGGCAGCTTCAACGGTTGCCCGTCCATTGTTCAGCAGGGTCTGAGAGCCGGTCGCTCCAACGTCATAGGGACCAACGCTGGTGTCCTGGTAGACGAGTTCGAAATCCTCCGGTGCCATGCCTAACTCGGCCGCGGCGAGGTAGGGCAGGGTCATGACCGCTCCGGTGCCGCATTCCTGGGCGCCGGTAATGATGACGCCTTTCCCATCGGAGTCAACTTTGATGTAGGCGCCGGAGGCACCGGGGAAGGTAGGCCACCACCCGATCGCCACTCCGACGGCTTCGTCGTCGGCCAGTTCGTCGCCGTAGGCGCTCGCTGCAACCGCTTCTCGAATACACTCTTGGAGGCCGATCTCGTCATAAACCTGGCCGGTCACCCCGGTGGCTCCAGTATCGACCGCGTTCAACTGGCGAAACGCCACGGGATCCATCCCGATGGCTTTGGCCAACTCGTCGGTGTGTGACTCGAGCGCCCAGCAGGCTTGGGGAGCCGTCGGAGCTCGCACCGAACCGGACGGTTGGTGGTTGGTGTAGACGCTGGAGGCCTCGGCGTGGACATGATCGATCTTGTACGGACCGAGGGCGTGCATGGCGGCCATGTGCGGGAAGAATGCCGCGTCGGAACTGTACGCACCATTATCGAGGAGCACCCGCGACCGGCGTCCGGCGATGGTTCCATCGGCGTTGAGACCTGACGTGACCTCAATGATCATCCCTTCCCGGCGACGATCAGGTGCCAGGAATTCCTCTTCCCTTGAAAACACCAGCCGCACGGGGCGGCGGGAGGCCCTGGCCAACGCGGCGATGTGTGCCTCGTAGTGGAATCCGCACTTGCCGCCGAACCCGCCACCGAGGTGCGGCACGATGATTCGTACCCGGTTGGTGGGCAGTTCGAGGACTTCACAGACGCCATCGCGCGCCTGAAAAGGCACCTGGGTCGACGACCAAATGGTGACCCGGTCGCCTTCCCACTGTGCGACTACTCCCCGGGGTTCGATCGGAACGGCGTGAGACGCATCAGCGACATATCGGCTGGAGATGACCCGATCCGCCCCGGCGAGGGCGGCGTCGACATCACCCCGGGTGATCGACGTGAATGAAGCAACGTTCGCCTGGCGCGAGACGTCATCGTCGGCATCGTACGTTGCCCAGTTTTCGTGGACCAAGGGCGTGTCTGGCTCTAGCGCCGCTTCGACGTCGTTGATGACCGGAAGTTCTTCGTATTCAAAGACGATCGCATCGAGCGCTGCCTGGGCAGATTTGGTGTCGATGGCGGCGACGGCTGCGACAACTTCACCCTCGAAGCGGATGACTCCGTCGGAAAACAGCGTGCGATCTGCCACCGATCCGTACCGAATGTCCGGGACGTCGGCCTGGGTGAGAACCGCGAAGACACCGGGAACATGCCTGGCGGCGGTGACATCGAGCTTGGTAATCCGGGCATGGGAGACGCCCGCATACAGGAATTTGGCCGTGAGCATCCCGGTCAGGGTCAGGTCGGCGGTATAGCGGCCAGAGCCGGTGACCTTGTCCGGCCCGTCGGCTCTCATGAAGCGGGGTGATTCGGCTATGACCATGGAACGCTCGCCTCCGGAGTGGTGCCAGCCGATCCTAGTGGCGGCGTACCCCGCCCTCGCTCAGCCGGATCTCCTAAGTGACGATCTGACCGGCCCGTCTATGGGGTGGTCAGATGGCTCCAACCTCCGCCATCATGAAGGGCCTGCGGAGACCAGCCGAAGGGTTCCCTAGCATGCAAAGTAGTATACATAAATGTATGCAGAGCACGAGTGTTCGAATCGATGTCACCACCCACCAGGAATTGAAACGGCTAGCCAGCGAGTTGGGAGCCACCGTCGGCGAAACGGTCGCCTTGGCGGTGCGGCGTTTACGCCAGGAACGGATCGGCCTGGAACTGGCGGCTTCGCTCACCTCCGCCGAGGTGGACTGGCTTGATGCTGACCTCGGGTGACATCATCGAACTCGATATCGGGGCACCATCGGGACGTGAGGCTGGATTTCGTCACCCGGCAGTGGTGTTGACCGCCCAGAGGATCCTGGTGCGGGAACCCAAGGTGATTCAGATCGTGCCGTTGACCACCACCACCCGCGGTTTCGGGTCTGAGGTTCTCATCGAACCGGATGAATCCAACGCTCTCCTATATCCTTCCTCGGCGCAATGCCAACACATCCGGGCCGTAGCGACCAGTCGGATTGAGGCCGTTGGCGGTAACGTCGGTTCCGTCACGCTTACCCAAATTCGCGAAACGGTTGGACTGATCCTCGACTTCCCTACCTAGTCAACCCACACAGGGAACGCTGCCGGTCCGCGAGGAGTTGAATGGCTGAGTACGTCGGGTTCGTCCTCGCGACATTGCGGTCTAGTTCGTTGGTCTATTGCTTGATCTCATGAAAGGCGTGATGGTGGTAGCGAATTTTCGACTCGTTGTGGTCTTAACAAGCTTCGTATTCATGCTGGGAGCCTGCGGCGACAATGCGGGCGGGAACCCAGCGGGTAGCTCAACGAGTGCCCCTTCTTCCTCTACTTCGAGGACTGCCGCCCCATCGACAACTCTTTCATCCCCAACCGTGCCGGCGGTTGGTTTGGATCTCTCGGACGCTGCCTGGGTGACGCATGGACCCGACGGTATCCACAAAGACGACGGCACTCTGGTGTGGGAGACGGCGACCTTTCCCGCTCAGGTCGCCCGTGATCATGAGGGTGGCCTGGTGTTCGTTGACTCCGGCGGGTTGTGGTGGTTCCCGATCCATGCCAGTGAACCGACCCGGGTGCGGGTGGCGGCCCCGATCTATAAGTTGGTCGACGTAGCCTTTGGTCCCGACGGTCCGATCGCGGTGCTCTGGGATTACGGTCCGGTATATGTTCGGTTGACTGACGGCGAATTGGTCGACGCACCCGGCGGGATGAACCCGGTTCCTGTCAACCCGTGGGAGTGGCGCTGGACCGCTTCCAATGGCCTTGCAGCTTGGGTAACCGAACCCGAGATGGAATGGGATTCAGAAGGCCAGCCATCGCAGGTAATCGAACCCGCTCATCTCATCGTCGCCGAGGGTGACCTGACGCTGGTCGATATTCGAGTCGGTGGCTTTTATGAACCGTGGGCGCGAATTCACGACTTCGACGGTCAGACCATCATCGTCTCTCGGGGTCCGTTCGAGCCGGCCATGCCCGAAGAGACCTTCCTGGTCATCGACCTCGCCGAAGGTGCTGTTACCAAATCGTTTGTCGCTGGTGGTACCAGCGCCACGCTGACCGGATTCGACGTCGAATGGACTGGCCCTGTCGAGAAGTTGGACCTGGGTGGATATGCCTCAGGTCCGATCATCACCGACGAGGGAGTAACAACTCTTGGGAACGGCCGGTATCTCGTTTACGTCAAGGGATCACCGGAAGGGGATGTCAGCTTGGAGGTCGACCTGGCGGTCTGGTTCGGCGGGAATGAGGCCAACATGGCGGCTAGGCTCGACGGGGAGACCGACATTCCGGTCGCCAACGACGACTACATTCGCAACGCCGACTCGACCACCCTCACCCTCCCGGTGGCAGCAAACGTTTCAGTGACGTCGGTCTGGTACGACTACGACACCGACCCCGATCTCGAAAACGATCCCATCACCTACCAACAGTTCCTCGACGTGATCCAGGGCCACGAAGAGAGGGTCGAAGGTCACCTGAGAACCAGTCCCTGGTGGGCCACGGTCGAGAACGGGATAATCGTCGCTCTCGACGAGCAATACGTGCCGTAACGGCCGCGCCACTATCGGCTAGATCTATGTTCTGGAGCAAGGGCGGCGTCGCTCTCGGAGCCGCCGACGGTCCCGTGTTGACCTGTTTCTAGTCGGTAGGTTCCTACAACATCATCATCCGCTCTCGATGGCCATGAGGATGGTTACCCGGCCGGAGGTAATTCGTCAGCATCCTGTTGTCAGCCGTTGTTGAAGGCGATCAACACATGAGTACACCCAAAACGGCCAGCACTGTAACGCCGATGAGCTCAGCCCGTGGTGACAGGGTGTCGTTGCTCAGAAAGTCTGGCAGCCTTTCGCGGCTCCTCAGGAACTATTGGGCGAGAGCGAGGATCCCGGTGACCGTGAGGATGATGCCCAATATACGGAGGTAGGGCGTCATGTCGCCCTCGGTTTCGGGCTGTCAAGCCTACTGGCGAACAAGATCCCGTCCGTGGTCGGCTTCGCGGCGTGTTACCTTTGCAGCGCTTCAGCCCCGCTGCCCAGACCTACCCGGCCTCCGCTTCGGGCTGGAGGTCCCTGCGCAGAGCGCAGGTTGCGGTTCGAGAACGGTATGGGTAGGCCGCGAATCCACCCGGATTGCCGGATATAGCCTGCCGGCAACGTGCTCAGTTGCTGGACGCTGGCGTAGGTTGAGTGACATGTTGGAGCGCGGCCACAGGGTCATCGTTGCGGGGATTCCGTTCCAAGTGGAAGGGTCGGGTGAGGTGCTTACGGGCGTGGTCGGTCCCGAACCGAGGCAGCCCCATCCATCGCTGGGTGTCGCTTTCGACACGATGACCCTCAGCGACATCCCGTTTGACCGCTGGTCGGGTAACCCTCGGGACGCTGGCCCGATCTTCCTGCTGAATGAACCAGTCATCTACGTCGGAACCACGCACATGGGTCTGCATTTAATCCTCGTCGGTGTGAGGGAAGTCGAAAGTGGGCCGACGGCGCTTGGCCTTCTGTCCTGGAGTGACGAAGTGAACGGAGCGAGTGTGCTCTTCCACTGGCCCACGCTGCATGAGCGGCCACACGTGAGTTGGTCGTCAGGCGGTGACTACCCGGCAGAAACGGCGATGACATGGTTCCCGCTCCCCGAACAGACAGCTTTTGTGGAACTTAGTGTTGACGGGACCGTGGTGGAGACAGTTCGACCCACCAGCAGAGTCGCGGTGGTCCATTCCATTCCAGCCAATCCTGAGACCCGATTCGACGGCCGAGCCTACGACGCTTCCAACGCGCTACTCCTCACCGCCCGCCCATAACGCCACATCGGCGCTCATCACATCTGTAGCGCGTAAGGATCGCGGGCTACCCCGGCGGTGTCCGCAGACGAGGGCCCGGGGGTGACCGCCAACTGCCTCGCTCCTGGTCGGCAACCTCGCACTGGTAGTTCGCAACCAGGCCCGAGAAGGCCCCTCGGTATGTGGCGTCGGCGATGTGGGACAATTCTCATAACATGTTGTATCTCGATCATGCCGCCACCACGCCGATGCGGCCGGCCGTCTGGGAAGCGATGGAACCGTTCGTTGCCGAAACGTTCGGTAATTCCTCTGGCTCGCACGGGGTATCGCGGCGCGCCAAGAATGCTTTGGAAGAAGCCCGCGAAGTGATCGCAGGACTCATAGGAGCCCGCCCCCAGGAGATCGTGTTCACCTCGGGCGGGACCGAAGCCGACAACCTGGCCATCAAGGGTCCTGCGTTGGCATCGAGCAAGGGTGGCGTGGTGACGACCGCCATCGAACATGAAGCGGTTCTCGAATCTGCCCATTTCCTGGCTGGATTGGGCTACCCCGTTGTTGAGGTACCCCCGGAGACATCGGGGTCGGTTGATCCGGATCGTTTCGCCGCCGGCATCGGTCCCGATACCGTGGTGGCATCAGCCATGACGGCCAATAACGAGACCGGCGCGGTCTTGCCGATCGCCGCCATCGCCCAGGCCGTTCGGTCGGTCGCTCCGAAGGTGGCGATCCACACCGATGCCGTCCAGACCTTCAACTCGGAAGACATCAACGTCGAGGAACTCGGCATCGACCTACTCTCGCTCGCGGCCCACAAGTTCGGGGGTCCGCGCGGGGTCGGACTGCTGTACGTTCGAGCGGGAACTGCTCTTGAGCCAGTCCAGCATGGCGGTGGCCAGGAGCTTGGCATGCGGTCGGGGACGCATAATGTCATGGGAGCGGTTGGTATGGCGGTGGCCGCCCAGATGGCGGTTCTCGACCGGAGTCACTTTCGTGCCAGGGTCGGTGCCGAACGCGACGCCTTCGAATCCCGGCTTGGTGAACTCCTGGGTGCCATACCGACCATTGCCGGCGAGCGACTTCCACAGCACGCCCACCTGCGGTTCCCGAACAAGATCAACGAAACGCTGCTTATCCAACTCGACCAGGGTGGAGTGGCTGGTTCGGCCGGGTCGGCGTGTCAGTCGGGAGCGGTAACGCCGTCGCATGTGCTCACCGCCATGGGCATGTCGGCCAGCCAAGCGGCCGAGTGCCTGCGATTTTCGTTCGGTTGGACGACCGAACCGGGCGACGGGGTGCGCGGTGCCGAACTGGTCGCCGGGGTGATCCGATGAAGGTGCTCGTTGCGATGTCGGGTGGGGTCGACTCGTCGGTGGCGGCGGCCATGATGGTTGAAGCCGGCCACGAGGTCATCGGGGTCACGCTCAAGCTTTGGGAAGGACCGGGCGGGGCCATGCCGACTGCCGGATGTTGCACGGTTTCTGACTCTGAGGATGCTCGCCGGGTGGCCGCCCAACTCGATATTCCGTACTACGTGCTCAACTACACCGACCGGTTCAAGACCGGGGTGGTCGACCGATTCCTCGACGACTACTTGCACGGCCGAACCCCGAATCCGTGCATCGAATGCAACCGGACGGTGAAGTTCGACCACCTGCTTGATCAGGCGGGGGAGTTCAACTGCGATCTCGTCGTGACCGGTCACTACGCCCAAAACACCTACCGGGACGGGTTCTGGCGGCTGACTAGGGGAGTCGATGCAGATAAGGATCAGTCGTACGTGTTGGCGATGCTCGGCCAGCGAGAACTGGAACAAGTTCAATTTCCGGTCGGGGCCCAGACCAAGGCCGAGACCAGGGAGATCGCCGTAGGCTTGGGATTACGGACGGCCGCCAAGCCCGACAGCCAGGATATCTGTTTCGTGGGTGATGGTGATTATCGCGACTTCGTCCGAAAGCATTCCGATGAAGCGGAGCGTCCCGGGGTTATGGTCGACACGGCCGGAAACGTGGTCGGCGAGCATGAGGGCATCATCAACTTCACCGTCGGCCAGCGTAAAGGTCTCGGGGTCACGTTTGGCGAGCCTCGCTACGTCGTCGAGGTGAAGCCCGAATCGTCGACGGTGGTGATCGGTCAACGTTCGGACCTGGCGGTCCGTTCAATCGTACTGGATCAGGTCACCTGGGTGACTGGCGACCCACCCGATCGCCCCGCTGTCACCGTGCAATATCGCGCCCACGGTGAAGCCAACCCCGCTGTGTTTGCGATGGAGGACGATCAGGTGCTCGTGCATTTCGACCGCACCCAGTACGGGATCGCTACCGGTCAGACGGCCGCGTTATATGCCGGCGACGAGGTCGTCGGGTCCGGCATCATCGTCGCCTAACCCACCCCACAACAACCCCCACATTGAGGCCACCATCCTCGTCGCGTTGCAACGATCCCTTGACACCGCCCAGCTATGGATGGTGTTTAAGCACAGTCGTTTTCGGTGGAATTGGTTTAGCCTCCCGGGCATGGCCATACGAATAGATCACTTCGCCGGTGCGATCACCGACACCGACATCCACCAGGCATACAACGCTTTCGACAACGAAATGTTGGCTGAGGAGGAACCAACGTTTCCTCGACGGCCGGTTATTGATACGGCGGCGATGCTGACTCAGGCGCCTTCTCACGAACAACGTCATCGGTGGCTGGCGATGAGCGGTGCCGAGGTTGTCGGCGCCGCAGCTTTGTATCTCGATGACGAGGACACGGCCAACCTGCATCTCGGATGGGTTGATCTTGGAGTTCTGCCCGGGTATCGCCGTAGCGGGGTTGGAAGCCAGCTTCTCAGTCACGTTGCCACGCAGGCTCTCGATGCAAGGAGAACGACGTTGATGCTCGATACCAACTCCCTCATCCCAGCCGGTGCTGAGTTCATGAGGGGTCTTGGCGCCGAAGCTGGCTTGGTTGAGCGAGCGAACGAGCTGCGCATGGCCGACCTCGACATGGGGCTGATTGAGCGTTGGGTGGCGGCCGGGCGAGGACAAAGCCAACGGTTTGAGTTGCTACGGGTGGATGGATCCTGGCCAGCTGAAATGGTGGATGAAGTGGTCGCCCTGTATTACGTCATGAACGACGCACCGGTAGGCGACCTCGACTTCAATGATCAGGCTTTCACCGCCGCTCACATCACGGAATGGGAAGCAGAGCTTGCCGGACGCGGCTTCGCCCGGCTCGTATTCGCAGTGCGAGATCTACCGTCTGGTCGATTGGCCGGCTACACAGATCTGGGTATCAATCCGTCATTTCCCGACCTCGGTCAGCAGGGCGACACCGGCGTCTTCGAAGAGTTTCGAGGGCACGGTCTAGGTAAATGGCTTAAAGCTGAAATGGTTCTGCGGCTTGCATCCGAACATTCAGCAGTGACCCGCGTTCGGACCGAGAACGCTCATTCAAACGGGCCGATGCTTGCCATCAACACTGCCATGGGATTCACCGTCCATCATGAGCAAACTATCTGGCAAATCGCCTGTGATGACGTCCTTGCTGCCGTCGACGCCTGAACCGGTGCATCAATACACCTATGGGATGTGTTGAGGACAGTTGTTCACGGGGTGGCGAGGCAGTACTGGCTGTCGAGTGCGCCGTCGACGGTCATCCAGTCGAGGTTGATTGGTAGTTCGGTGTTGTCGAGTCCGAGCGATGCCGCGGCCTCGTTGACGGCAACGATGTGGATCGGCATGTTAAGCCCGTTTGTCGCGGGAGTGAATCCCGGCAGGGCCCAGGTTGCCACTTGTCCGTCGGAAGAGCCGCCGATGATCCGCGCCGAGACGAAGGTGAACGCGAGCAGAAAGGCGTCTCGGGAAGTGACCATCTGAGCCGGCGAGAGCGTCACACTGTTTGGCAATATCGACGAGTGGGCCTCTACGACATGGTCGGCATCGAGGCACTCGGTCGGGGTCACCAGGACGGCCTCGTTGAGCGATCCGGCGAACGGCATGGTCGCCAGGATTTGCCGGTCCTCGGATGCGTCGAAGATGTAAAGGATATGGAAGGTTTCCAGAGTTCCAGGGATGAGGAGGTACCGGCCGGTCGAGTCCCATTCAAGCCCCAAGACCCGGCCCTCAAGATCGACGGCATGGTTCAAGCGTCCCTCAAGGTCGTAGACCTGGAGCTGATAGTGATCCTCGTCCCAGGTCATGAAGGCTATTTCGGGGTAGGCCACTGATGGCGACCAGGCTGCCACTGTTGGTGTGCCGGTGGCGTTAGGGGGAGCCCAGTCGAGTCGGCTCGGGGCTGTCAGATCGCGGCCGGCGACGGTGAACGTCGTTTCCCCGCTCGTTCCGGTGCCGCGGTCGACGACTATCAGCATATTTGATGGCCCGAGAACGACGTCATCTCCAGTCATGCTGGCTGTCGTGTGGCCCTCTCCATCAAGCCGGATAACTGACCTACCGACTCCATCGAAGGCAATAAACCCTTCATCGTCAAACCCGACGAGTTGAAAGCCAACCGCCGGCCCGTCAACACAGCGGGGTGACGGAAGAATCACATCTATTTCGTCAATATCGGACCAACACAATTGCGACGGGGAACCGACCGCCAACCAGGCGATCCGGCCCGGTCGTGTCATATGCCAGGCAAAGGATCTGGTTTCGGCGACCGGGAGCGAATCGATGTACAGAGTCGACCGACTCGTGGTGGGTAAATCTGCGATGTAAGCCATGAGTTGGCCAGAGCGATCGAAGGACACCGACGTGGCACCCGCCATGCCTTGGAGTAGAAGGGTGGCGCCGTTGCGGACTACCCGGATCAAGTCGGTGCCAGCCGGAGTTCCAATAACCGCTGCGAATTCGCCGTTGACTCCGGGCGCCGCCTCCCACACCGCGTTGCTGCTGTCGAGGAGCCGAGCGGTTCGCTCGCTGATATCGAAGGCATTGGTTGGGGTACCTGGCGGAGGTGCGGGCGCATCCAGGAAGGCAAAGGCGCTTGTGGTCGACGTTGTTGGCAATGCGAGTGGCAAGGTAGGGGGTGGCCGCATATCGTCTGCGCTGGTCGATAGAAAAAGGGCCGTTGAGGCGATGATGGCCAGGAGGACCGCGCCGGCGATGGAGAGCGGTCGACTTGAAAGTTGTGATGGGTCGTCGCCGATGGGACGGACCCTCGGCTTCGGATCGTCGGGCATCCGCATCGCGTGAATCGTACCGCTACTGATCGTTTGTGCACCAAGAACAGGTGCATGTCAGCGGTTTAGGCGCAGTCGTTGAAGTCGGTTAGCGGGCCATGGCGGTTGTCGACCGCCGGACCAGGTTTGGTTCAACCACTATGCGCCGTGGCTCGGTTCGCCCTGCAAGGCGTTCCAGCAACAAGGAAACTGCTTGAGCAGCCTGGTCGGCTCCCCGCTGATCGATCGTGGTGAGGTCGATGGCGGCGATGCGCGACATCGAAGTGTTGTCGAATCCAATAACCGACAGGTCTTCCGGGACGCGCAAGCCGTAGTCCTTTGCCACAGACAGAGCCCCGAAGGCAGCGAGATCGTTGGATGCAAAAATAGCGGTCGGCCGGTGCCGGCCAGCCAGCAGCAGGCGAGTGGCATCCATACCACCTTGTTCGTTGTGGCGGCCCGGTTGGCTGACGATGTGCTGGCCGAGTCCTGCAGCCTCCATCGCCGCTTCGTATCCGGACCGGCGAGACACGGCACCTGACCCTTCGCCGCCATGGATATGGGCGATCCGCCGATGCCCGAGTTCGACGAGATGCTCGACCGCCATGAACGCCCCGGCCCGGTCATCGACCACCACCGAATCGACCGCGTCGGTGGCTGCTGAACGGGAAGCGAGAACGACTGGTACCGACTGGGCGGCCTTCTCGATGTCGACGGTGGCAATGTTTGACCCGGTAAGGATCAGCCCGTCCACCCGCAACTGCAGGAAGGTATCGACGGCCACTGCCTCTCGCTCCGCCGACTGGAACCCGGACCCGATCAGAATCCGATAGTCGGCGGCGGTGGCCGCATCTTCGATGCTGTCGACCATGTCGGCGTAAAAAGGGTTGTGAAGATCGGCAACCA
>JAHEDI010000017.1:0-402 GCA_024641305.1 bacterium
TTCGTGGCGTTCTCATGCCAGTCGCCACCAAGGTGCTCAATCGGAAACGACCGGCGTTCGTTCCGATGCTCGACAACGTGGTGATGTTTGCGTATCTGGATGCGGCCGGTATCGGCAACCTTCGTGGCAAGACCCAGGACGGGAAAGCCGCTGGCGGAGTAGGCGTCACCGTGCTCACGGCTTTTCGCGGGGACCTGGCCGGCGCCATCGATCCCCTATCAGCCAAGGTATCGCGCTTGACTGCGGCCGGGACGCCAGTCACCGCGCTCCGTTTGCTCGAGGTTGCGGTGTGGATCGCCACCGAACCGCGCGGGTATTACAGAAACTGACGGGTTCACAACAGCCTTCCGGTCGCATGAATAGCTTGAACCCTGACGCTTTTTCCCAGTTCAGGCGGGGTCA
>JAHEDI010000017.1:412-7045 GCA_024641305.1 bacterium
CCCTCTCGAAGACAGGCTGCTGGCTTTCCTGCCGCACCCAACCTCATGGCAAAAGAAAACCTTCGCGACCGTCTACACCGCTAGAGAGCTTGGTGTCTTGCGGGCGGCGGTTGCGGCCGAGCCGACGTAGGGATCCCCGTCGGCAGCGCCTCCGTGGACCAGAACCCTGACGCTTTTTCCCAGTTCAGGCGGGGTCAAAGCGTCTTGGTTGATACCGCTAGTCGTCGGCTCGCTCGGGACGAGAGTAGAGGACGTTTTCGATCGATCGATCTGGTGAGCCATCCGTCAGAAGCCGACGCATCTCGGCAAGGTCGGCAGCCCACTCGTCGTCGGGCGAACTCGACCTCAAGAGCGCTTTGAACGACGATCCGGGACAAGACTCGATCCGCTCAGCTGGCATACGGGTCCTCCAAGGCTTTGTGTAGAAGCATGGTCGACATCATGACACAAAGGCCATCAAATGGCGGGCGAAATACGACAGCTGCGTTTCGAAGGCGAAACTATCGGCTTTCCTCCGGAAGGCTGTCGAGGAACTGAGCGATCGCCGCAGCGATGATCTTCGATCGGGACGTGTAGTTGTCGTTCTTGACGATGTATTGGTCGAGCCGGCGCACCAACTCGGTGGGCAACACAATGCCAACCTTCCGACCGTATTCAGGTTTGTAAGCCATCGGATCAAGGTATGCCACGAGGAGCCAAGTCGCTAAGAAAGTTTTCGCGACCCAGCCGTCGAAGGATGAATTGCCGAATGGCCAAATTCAACCAAACGCCGGTTTGCCTGAAATTGCATGTCGAGAATTCAGGCAAATGCCCTAACGAATCGAGGGCATGGGTTTCTTATCCAAGGCTCCTGACAGAGAACCGGTGTGGCGCACCAGGGTCGCCGGCCAGCGCATCACGACTGGGCGAACATACGCAGCGGCTCGACGTCTTCAGGATCCGCGTCCATGGCTTGGAGAGCGTGTTGATAACGAGCACGTAGCTCATCAGTTGTGACGTCTAATGCCGCTCCCCAGCTGAATACGGGCTGGCCAAGTCCTCTCGCCAGTTGATCTGCCGCGACTCGGCCGTGTCGCCCGTTGCCGTTGGGAAACGGATGAATCGCAACGAGTCGATGGTGGAATCGAATCGCCGTTTCGCTCGGCTCGAACGCATCCGCATCAACCCAGGACATCGTATCGTCCGCGAGGTTTCGCACTGCTTCGGGGATACGAGACGACTCGATGCCGATGTTGGTTTGTATCTGGCGATACCGGCCCGCCCACCGCCACACCTCACCGAACATTCGGCGGTGCAGTCCTCGCAGGTACGTATCCGACAACAATGTCGCCGGCGCAGGCATCGGTCCCAGGAGCGCAACGGCGATGTTCCGCTGCTCAGCTTCATGCAACTCGGAGCGTGTGCTGATGTAGCTCGGAATGAGACCGGCGAGATCGTCATCCGACAGCGGTGTGTGCCCGTCCCCGGAGGGAACGAGACGGTCAGTCACTGTCCGACCAAAGTCCAGGACGATCGATCAGGGCTTCAGTCAGCTCATCCAGTTGGTAGTCCGATTGCTTCTCATTCACCGACTGGTCTTCAAGTCGACTGTGATGGGCCACTCCGGTCAGGTGGCGCGCCGCTTTGGCACGAGCCTGACGCCGGACAGATTCATCGAGGGAGCCTCGAGGAACGAACGCATATACAAGCTCACATTCGAGCGCATCGGCCGCGCGTCGGAGGGTGTCGAGACGGATGCCATAACCGGCTTCGCTCCGCTCCATCTCAGCGACGGCAGGCTGACCGATTCCCATACGGTCCGCAAGTTCCGCGCCTGTCATACCCAGCGCATCACGAATCGCACGAATCCAGCCCCGACTGGGCCGAGCCGCCAGACCGCGGTACTGCTCTAGGCGCTCGTCGAGTGCTCGCCTTCCGAATACACCTGTGCGTGCCATAGGAAGATAATAACAGCTAATCCCAATGTTTTCTAGGATGAATTATCGGCAAAAGTTGATTTTCAATCCTCGCCTGGCGCGAGGTAAGACGCGCCGACCGATTCTGGGACCGCAACTGAGACCGAGCCCGTTGCGAGTCTGTGGCTCGGCCGACGGGTAGAGTTCGATCGCTGTGGCTCACACGATCGAGCAGCGCAGCAGATAGGGAAGGTGTCGTCCAGGTGCAACCGGAAACGAAGTACGCCCCGTCGCCCAACGGGGCCATCGGCTATCAGGTGTTTGGAGACGGTCCGGTTGACCTCGTGTTCGTGACCCAGTGGGGCACCAACATCGACAACTACTGGGACGAGCCGTCCGCCTCCCGATACCTCGACCGGCTTGCCTCGTTCGCACGGGTCATCATTTTCGACAAACTCGGCACCGGCGTGTCCGATCCCATCCCGGGCGGCAAATTCCCCGGGGCCGACCTGTGGGTCGAGAACATGGTTTCCGTCATGGACGCGGCCGGATCGGACAAAGCAGCGATAGTTGGCGACACGGAAGGTGGATTGGTGGCGATCCAGTTCGCGGCGACCCTTCCCGAACGAACCCACTCGCTGGTCCTCATCAACTCGTTGGCCCGGGTGGCTCGCGGTCCCGACTACCCGATTGGAATGCCGGCCGATGTGATCGAACGAAACGCCGCCGGATTCCTGGCCCAGCATGGGACGACCGGGGACGTGCTCATACTTACCGCCCCGTCGGTTGCCAGCGACGCCCGCTTCCGCAGGTGGTACGTCCGGTTCCAGCGATCCACCATGCCGCCGGAGATACTCAGAACCGGATACGGCTGGGTCACCGCCGCAGACGTTACCGGTGAGCTTTCTTCAATCACGGTTCCGACCCTCGTGATTCACCGCCGGGACAACCTGTACCACCGGGTCGCCTTCGGCAAGTACTTGGCGGAGAACATCGAGGGGGCCGAATGGGTAGAACTCGACGGCGCCGATTCGAGCCCGTTTCATGTCGGCAACTATGGCCAGATCCTCGATCATGTTCAGCGGTTCGTCACCGGCCGGATTTCACACATGGCCGAGGAACGGCGACTGGCCACCGTCCTGTTCACCGACATCGTCGGATCGACCAAACAGGCCGCCACACTCGGGGATCAGAAATGGCTCGATCTGTTGGGCGACGCCAACCGGATCTGTGCGACCCAGATCGAACGGTTCGCCGGGACGGTCATTCACACGACCGGCGACGGGTACCTGGCCATCTTCGGCAGTCCCGCCTCGGCGGTCACCGCCGCCAGAGAGATCCTCGACCAGGTCGCCACGCTTGGGATCGAAATGCGTGCGGGCCTGCACACCGGCGAGATCACCCTCAAAGGCACCGACATTGCCGGGATCGGTGTGCATATCGCCTCTCGGGTGATGGGACACGCCCCCGATGGAGGCATCGCCGTTTCGAGCACGGTCAAAGACCTCACCGTCGGGTCGTCGATCCGGTACGAACCGCTCGGCACGTTCGATCTCAAAGGCGTCCCGGGGGAGTGGAACCTTTTCACGGTTCGCTGATGCCTCATCGAAGCGTCGACCGGGAGATCGGAGACCCGACGGGTGTCATCGAATTCTGTCAGGAGTAACTGATACCGTATCGGTATGACGAAGGTTATACTTTTCGCCATGAAGACCGCAATATCACTACCGGACGAATTGTTTGCCCGGGCCGAAGAGCTGGCGTCCCGTTTGGGCATCGCTCGCAGCCGGTTATATGCGCTTGCCCTGGCCGAGTACGTCGAGCGCCACTCCTCCAGTTCGATCACGCACCGGCTCAATGCCGTTTACCAGCAGGAGGACTCCGCACTGGAAGACGACCTGGCGAGACTGCAAGCTGGAGCGGTCATATCGGGCGATGTGGCGGACTGATGCAACGGGGCGACATCTGGTGGTCCGATGCCGGCCTGACCAAAGGATCCGGGCCATCGAGACGTCGGCCAGTACTGGTACTTCAATCCGACCCATTTAACGACAGCGCCATTCGAACCGTGATGGTGGCGGTCGTGACTTCGAATCTGAAGCTCGCCGGCGCCCCTGGCAACGTCGTGATGTCTCCGAAACTCTCTCGACTTAAGAACGAATCGGTGGTCAACGTTTCGCAAGTCATCACGATCGACAAGTCATCGCTCACCGAGCAGTGTGGGGCGCTCGACGAGCGAACGATGAGAAAGGTCGACCAGGGACTGCGACTCAGTCTCGGTTTGTAACCGTCGCTCGGGCGAAGAGGCGACGTCATCCCCCGCTGTGCGATGGAGTCTCCGGATGTCAGAAAACGACGCGTTCCCGCAGCCAGGCAGCCGTCCACCCCTCGTCGACCTCGCCGGCGGCGACAGCCAACATCGCTTCCTCGGCTTCGTCGGTATCAGGCGGATCCGGGTCCCACACTCCCTCGTTCAGATCCACGAACAGAATGAGCGCAGCCCAGGCGGCTCGCTTGTTCCCATCTGGAAGCGGGTGGTTCCATGCCAAACGACACCCCAGGACCGCCGCCTTGTCCTAGATATCCGGGTAGAACTCGACGTCTCCGTACCCGGCTTGCGAAGCGTGAAGCGCCGAGTCGGCCAGATCGGACCGGCCGGCCTTTGCCAGGGCGTCGGCGTCAATTCCCGTTACCTGCTCTGCCAGCCAGTAGTACTCGGCGAGAGTGATGTACCTCGTCAACGGCCGAGACGCTCAAGCAGCTCCTTGTCGCGCTCAAGCAGCCGCTTGGCGCGCCCGGTGAAATCTTGATCCTTGCGAACCCGTTCGATCTCAGCCTTGAGCGCATCGATGATCAAGGCGTTGACGCTTGTCCCGTTCACACGAGCTACCGCCTCGGCATCTTCAGCGACATCATCAGGCAATCTAACAGTGGTTTGTTTCATGAAAGCATGATATCACGGTATCGTGAGTGTCTCAAGAGTTGACGTAGGGCTGTTGCTCAGCACTATCGACGATTGACTGAATGAGCGTCCCTGCATTAGCCAGGGGGCGGGGCTCTCGATGCCCAAGTCCGGGGGCGCTCGGCGTCTGATCCCAGAAGACTCGTCAAGAACGACGAAATCTCGACCCACGAGCGCCGCCCCGCCGCAACATCGTCCACGCACAAAACGTCTTGAACCGGTTTCAGTCGCCTAGCCGGCTGAGCTCCCCGGCGTGAGCTGCCATTGGTCGGCGGGCGGTGTCAGACTTTGTCTCGGTGGGTCGGAAGGTCCTCGGCATGCCAATAGGTATCAAATTGACCCCATCTGGAGATGGCAAAGAGAGCCAAACGCTCAACCAATCTGTCGACAATTGCGGGTCGCATCAGAACAACACCCGGTATCCGAGGAGGGCGGCACCTGGCGCGACCGGGTCGGCGGTTCCCCGGCCAGACAGAATCCAGCAGAAGTCGACGGCGTCGAGTTCGATGGCCGGCCCCGAACCGTCACGCTGATAGCGACCACCGGCCGGACCGGTGAGATGCAGGTCGAATGGTTTGGTGTGTCGATCTGACCACTCCTTCACGATGTCCTCGATGATCCGCCGGTCCACGGTTGGATCGAGTATCAGTTCGCGTCCGAGCGCTCGAGCGATATCAACCCGGTGCAGCCAGACGTCCCGGGTGTAGATGACCTTGAAAAGCTCGGCCATGTTTAGTCGGGCCGGCATCCCGTCGGCCGTCGAACCACCGGCGTCGATCGGCACACTGATGCGGTTATAGATCTTCCCCTTGCCCGCCCGAGTCCGCACCGACTTTGCGTACACATCCTCAAGGGCGACAACCAGTTCGTCAGGTCCGAGATCCTCATGATCGGCCACCTGGAGTGCATTGGCCGCATCGAGCGCGTTGCCGCTGTGCTCCTTCTTATGCCGGGCACCGTAGATTTGCTGGCGAGCCATTTCGCGCATCGAAGCGTTGCCTTTGGCCGCGCCCAACATATGCCGGACCATGTCGGTCACCGTCCACGGAGCGCAGACGGTTACGGCTTCCCAGTCGCCTGGCTCAAGGCTGCGAAGGTCGGCCAAAAGCGCCTCGAAGACGGCGAGACCGAGCCGTTCGGCCTCTTCGGCGCTCGTGATACGTCCGACGGTTTCGATATCGATACTTGTAGTCGTCACTGGTTCCTCCTATTGATATCGTCGATCAGCATCCGGGCGGCCGGAATGCTCAGTTGCACCCAACGGTCGCCGATCGGGTCATTCGCCATCTGCTGGGCGGCGAGCCCGGAAGCGAGCGCCGTATACAGATCAAGGTTGTCCTGGCCGACGATGCCGATGTCCGCCAGCGAGACAGTCATGCGCTCGTACTCACGCACCGACACCGCGTAGGCTTCTTCCGATGGCTGCCAGCTGGGTAGCGCCCGGGTGAACATGATCTGGTAGCGAGCCAGCGACGCCTGGCAGAAACGGATCCACTTAGCGACCACGCTACCGATCGCTTCAATCGGCTCTTGACCTTCGGCCTCAGCGACCCAGTCCGCCACCGCTTCTCCTAGTTGGACATACCCCTCCGCAAACATGGCGTCGAAGAGAGCATCTTTGGAATCGAAGTAGGTATAGAGCGACGGCGCCTGCATGCCTACGGCCCGAGCCACTTCGCGAAACGACAATCCGGCAATGCCACTTTCTTCGGCCAGCTTCCAAGCTTCCATGATGATCTCGGCCCGGGTACGTTCCCGACGCCGCTCCCTCGGGCT
>JAHEDI010000017.1:7145-27253 GCA_024641305.1 bacterium
CTCGAACCGTATGGCACCTCCACCCTCAAAGGCGTCCCCGACGAATGGCAGCTCTACATCGCCAGCTCGTAGCCTGCCAACGGCGGGACTGCGGCCCGCGACGGCGTGTACATGTGGATCTCCCCGACACTGAGCTTCCGAACGGACCAGAATCGTGGCTGGGGCTATTTGGAGGCCCGATCGAGATTCTGGGTAATCACCGGTCCCAACTGGTTCCACTCGATTGAAACTTGCGTCTGATCGGTTACATTCACTGCTAGATGGTAACCCAGGCGCCGTCCTGTCGGATATTGAGTTCGATAGGTTACATATTGCTGGACTCTGGGCGTGCGATAGCGTACGATGATGAAATGGAACCGATCAGTTACATGGACGGCATCGGCAAGGCGGTACGGGTCCGTCGCAAACAACTACATATCGACCAGCAAACTGTCGCCGACCTGGCCGGAGTGTCGCGCAAAGCCGTATCGGATATCGAGCGAGGAAAACCAACCATCCGCTTCGATGTGCTCGCCAGGGTCCTGACCGCGGTTGGACTGAAGATCGACGTGTCGTGAACGCCGACGTCTACAAAGGCGACCTCAAAGCCGGCGAAATCACCCGCTATCCCGATCACGTCGAGTTCGCATACGACCCGACCTATCAGGGCGATCCGGTCGCTTCGACCCTGCCGGTCCGGACCGGGGCGTACACGGCGCCGGCCGGACAGTTGCCACCGTTCTTCGTAGGGCTACTACCCGAGGGGCGTCGGCTCACCGCACTGCGCCAGTTGCTCAAAGTCGCCGCCGATGACGACCTTTCCCAGTTACTAGCGGTCGGTGGAGACACCGTCGGCGATGTCCGAATCATCAACTCCGGTCAAGAACCCCATGACCCCCCGCACGTCATGGACCATCGGAGTTGGACCGACGTCGACCTCGCCGACTTGTTCACCCGATCAATAAGCTCTACTCACGACGCGGTGGCGATCCCCGGCGTCCAGCCCAAAATCTCGGGGCGAATGATCAGTTTCCCTGCGGCGGGAACCAGCGGGCCAGCCATCATCAAGCTCGACCCGCCCGAGTATCGGCACCTGGTCGCCAACGAATCCGCCATGCTCGCAGAGGCGGCCAGCCTCGGATACCCGGCCCCCGATCATCAGCTCATCGAAGATCAAGCCGGAGCCACCGCACTGGTCATCGACCGGTTCGATCGACTGGTAGCCGATGGTCATCTGATCCGCTACCCGGTCGAAGACGGCTGCCAGGCCCTCGGCCGCTATCCGGCCGACAAGTACAACCTCGACACGCTCGAAGTAATCGCCGGTCTCGCCGCTCTCTGTACGGCACCGGCCGTTGCGACGCTGCAATTCGTCGAGAGATTCGTGTACTCGTACCTGGCCGGTGATGGCGACCTGCACGCCCGCAACTTGTCGGTGTGGCGCCGGCCGAACGGCGTCTGGGAACCGTCGCCCTGGTACGACATCGTGTGTACGGCCGTCTACGGCGACATGACGCTCGCCGCCCCCTTCAACGGTGACACCGGAGTTCGCGAAATCGGTCGGCGTCGACTTCTACAAGCCACCCGTGAGCTACACCTGCCCGATCGGGCGGTCGAACGAATGCTCGATGTTCAGGTCCCCCGGATGGCGGAAGGCTTAGAAGGTGCCCTGTCCCGATGGCCTTTCACGGACTTTGCTGACCTCCCAAAAGTCAGGCGAACCCTCGCCCGGCGAGCCGCACTCCTGCTGGCCTGATCCAATCGCGACAGAGCGGTCTGTCACCGAGGCGATGCGCTCCTGAACAGCGCATCGCGCTCGACGGCTCGTGGTTTCGGGCTCGTTGAGAGAGGACAGACTCTATTGTTTGGAACATGATCCAAACCATCCCGACCGGAACGGTGACGCTGCTGTTCACCGACATCGAAGGCAGCACCCGTCTGTGGGAAAGTAAACCGGTCGCAATGCCCGAGGCACTCGAACAGCATGATCGTCTCCTCCGTGAGGCGATTGCCGAACGGGCGGGATACGTGTTCTATACCGGAGGAGACGCGTTTGGGGCCGCCTTTGCCAGCCCGAGTGACGCACTGGGGGCGGCCATCGACATACAAATTCGATTGCGGGCAGATACCTGGCCCGAAGGCATTGATGAGTTGTTGGTCCGCATGGCGCTCCACACCGGAGAACCCGATGTACGCGATGGCGACTATTTCGGACAGCCGGTCAATCGCGCCGCCCGGTTACTCTCTGCCGGGCACGGAGGTCAGATACTGCTCTCTGTCGCCACCCAGGAACTCGTCCGGGATCGTTTGCCGGAGGGGATCGGCCTGATGGCTCTCGGCCAACATCAGCTCAAAGACCTGTTTCGCCCGGAGACCATATTTCAGGTGACCGGCCCCAACCTGCGCGATGACTTTCCACCGCTCGTCACCCTCGAAACGCACCGACACAACCTTCCATCGCAAGCCACGCCGTTCATCGGTCGGAACGCCGATTTGGCGGCCGTCGTAGATCTACTCCGACAGCCGTCGGTCCGCCTGGTGACCCTGACCGGACCAGGGGGCATCGGTAAGACCCGCCTGTCGTTGCAATCGGCGGCAGATCTTCTGGAAGAATTCCCCGACGGCGTATTTCTTGTCGAGCTAGCGCCAATTACGAGTGCCGACCAGGTCGTTCCTGCCATCGCCGGGACCGTCGGAGTCGTGGAAGCGGGTGACGAGCCCTTGCTCGAGACCGTAGGACGAGCCCTGCACAGCAAACAAATACTCCTGGTTGTCGACAACTTCGAGCACGTGATGGCCGCAGCCACCAAACTTGCCGATTTGCTCGCTTCGACGACTGGCCCAAAGATCCTGACCAGCTCTCGTGAAGCGCTCAGGCTGTATGGAGAACACGAATACCCGGTTCCACCGCTGGGTCTACCGACCGAAGTCGGAACTCAGACAGTCGACATCATTTCACAGTATGAAGCGGTGTCACTATTCCTGCAACGGGCCAAAGCAACCAAGCCAGACTTTGAGATCACCGAAGCCAACGCCCCGGCCATCGCCGAGATCTGTACGCGATTGGAAGGTTTGCCACTGGCCATCGAGTTGGCGGCCGCCCGGGTCCGGATGTTTGATCCCAATACACTGCTGGCTCGCCTTTCGGACAGCCTGAAGATGTTGACGGGCGGAGCACGGAACCTGCCGCATCGTCAGCAAACCATCCGAAATGCCATCGAATGGAGTTACAACTTGCTCACAGACGATGAGCGAGTTTTGTTCAGCCGAATGGGGGTGTTCAGGGGGGGACGAAGCATCGAAGCCGTAGAGGTGGTCTGCGGACCCGGCCTGGCGCTCGACCCTGTTGATGGCTTGGAATCCCTCCTCAACAAGAATCTCCTCAGGCGATTGGACGACCACGCGGGCACTACTCGCTTCGTGATGCTTGAGACGATCCACGCCTTCGCCGCCGAGCAGTTATTGGCCAGCGGGACGGCCGACGAGTTCCATGGTCGGCACGCCGCATTCTTCTTGGAGATGGCTGAGCAAGCCAGTACCCAGTTGACGGGTCACGATCAACGGGTTTGGCTGAAGAGGCTGACCTCCGATTACGAAAATTTGCGCAGCGCCATTGAGTGGGCGTTGGGCGGGGGTGACGTTCAAACTGGCCTGAGACTCGTGGCGGCCCTTGGCATCTACTGGCGATATAAGTCGCATCTGGTTGAAGGGCAACACTGGTTGCAGGCAGCCCTCGGGTTGGCCGATCAAGCTCCCGAAGCCGTCCACGGTCAGCTGCTTTCCTGGGCAGGCTTTATGGCTTGGGGCCTCGGCGAAGCCACCGAGGGAAAACGTCTGTACGAGGAAGCTCTCACCATAGAACAGACGCTTGGCAACCAATCGGCCGTCGCCCGGATCCTGATCAGCCTGGGTTTCCCGTCGAGTAATCCGGAAGAGACGAGCGTTGAGACAACCGAATCGGGCCTGACCCTGGCTCGTGAGATCGGTGACCAGGATGAGATTGCCCATGGTTTGAATGTGCTCGGCGAAATCTACCGTTTGAAGGGTGAATATGAGGCTGCCCAGCAGGTCTATGAGGAAGCGCTAGCCATTACCCGGGCCACCGGACACCGGCTTCGTGAGGCGATGTTGATCGGTAACCTTGCGGTCGTCGCGTTCAACCTGGGTGACCTTGATCTAGCGCTGAGGCTGGTCCGCCAAGCCTACGTCCTGGCTCTCGAATCGGGGAATGACTTCATCATTGCGGAGGGGCTGTGTTTTTGTGGAGCCCTGATCGGGATTCTGGGTGACACAGACAGGGGAGTTCGGATGATGGGGGCGTCGATAACCCAACAGGCCGCCATTGGCACGAAAACCCAACCGGCAGATCAGTTCGAGCTCGACAAAATGATGGCGATCATTCGGGACCGGATCGGTGAAGAGTCGTTCGATCGGCTCTGGAACGAGGGTCGGGCGTTGTCGCTCGATGAGGCAATCGCGCTCCTTCTGAAGTAGCCAGGATCTGTCAACGTCGACTGTCCGATTGGTTACGAACAGTGTCTATGTCTCTCTCCCAAAGCGATCAAAACGGGTGTCGAGGTCGACGCCTGCGTTCCGAGCAGCCTCCTCAATCGCTGCGTAGGGAAGCACTGACCGGTCAGGCCAGACCGGGAGGTCGTTGATCCGCTCTGCCATGTTCGTGACCGTCCACGTGTCGGGGTTGGTCGAGGGGAGCTCATTCCAGGCGATCGGAGTGCTCACCGACGCCCGGGGGCGAGGTCGGATCGAGAACGGCGAAACGACCGACGCCCCGGGGTGATTCCTCATCCAATCGACGAAGACCCGACCGTGGCGGTTCTTTTTCAGGAACTCGGTGGTGGCGATCTCCGGGTGGGCGGCGACCACGAGTCCCGCGATGGCCTGTGCCGATGTCGCCACGTTCTCCCATGCCACGTCGGCGACGATGGGTGCCCACACGTGATATCCCTTCGACCCGGTGGCCACGGGCAGCGAATCGATCCCGAATGAAGCCAGGACCGAGCCAACTGCTTCGGCAGCGAGACGAGCCTTGGCGACGTCGCCTTCTTCGGGGTCGAGATCCATGACGAAATAGTCGGGCCGATCGGTATCGGGAACCCGGCTTGTCCAGATGTGGAACGACACCGTTCCCTGGTTTGCCAGGTAGGGGACATCGGTCGGATCCGTAATCACCGGAAACGTCGTCGTGCCCCCATCGGACTTGGGAACCTCAAATCGTTCAATCGAGGCCGGGAAATGATCGGCGGCGTTCTTTTGCATGAACCCTTTGGCGTCAATTCCGCGCGGGTAGCGCTCAAGCGTCAAGGGGCGGGCGACCAGGAACGGGAAGATGAGGTCAGCCATCGTCTCGTAGTAGCCGACCATCTCAGCCTTGGTCAGACCGATCTCGGGGAACATGATCCGCTCGGGGCTGCTGACGTTCATCACGCAACACTATCCATGAGGCCGGTTAGACCAACGCAACCGCCTGCTTCATTCGCGTTCACTGCGACAAATCGGCCGCACTCAAGATCGAGGGCCGGGAACCGAGCGGTCCATGAACGTGTGAGCGAGGGCGGCCAAGCCGTGGCCGGTGAGGATGAGACCCATGAGGAGAAGGTATCCCTCGAAGTGACCGCCCGACGGGGCGATCATTGACACCACCTGGAACACTCCGAAGCCGACGGCGGGAATGGCCAACGCCACCACCGCGAACCGAAGCCACGGTTTGTTGTGGCGGCTGAGATGCCAGAGGCTTATCAGGCTGAACGTGAAGAATCCCGCCGTGATGGCGATCCACAAGGGGAGGTTGGCCGGGTCCTGAGAGGGGAGTACGAACACGATCACCGACACGAGCCACAGGGCAACTGCCCCAGTCGAGTAGGCAAAGAACCTAAGCAACCCGCCGGTTTTGTTGACCAACCCGCCCCGGCGGCCGAGATCTCTGGACGAATGTGATGTCGACGTGTCGACTCCTCGCTGACGAGGCGATTCTAGACCCTATCGGCCCGAGCCGTTATGAGACCATGATCGAGTCGAGCATGATGTCGGGGTGGCGGTCGCGGGTCGCTTCCATCCGGTACTTGCCTTTGAACAAGGCCAGAAGGGTTCCGTCGCGGCGTTCAACCACCTCACAGTCACGTTCGCCGGCCAGGGCGGCGGCACCGGCGGCGTCGGTGCGGCGGGCTTCGGTGAACGGGGTGGAGGTGAGTTCGAGCTTCGCTCCGTACTCGCCTTCGAGGCGGGCGACCGCAACTTCATATTGCAGTTGGCCGACGGCGGCCAGAATCGGCTGCTGCTCGCCCCACAGTGGATGATGGAGCACCTGGATGGCCCCTTCTTCATCGAGCTCTGCCATCCCACGACGGAATTGTTTGTACCGGGCGGTATCGAGGTTGAGCGCCTTCATGAAATGCTCCGGCGCAAACGTGGGGATCGGCGGGTACTGAACCTTCCCGGACTCCGACAGGGTGTCGCCGATCTGCAGGTTGCCAGAGCTGATCAAACCGATGATGTCGCCGGGGTAGGCGGTCGCGACGGTTTCGCGGTCCCTGCCGAATAGCTGGTGCGCGAAGTTGGCGGCGAACGAACGTTGAGTCCGATGGTTGGTGAGTTGAATGCCCCGCTCGAATTGACCGGAATTGACCCGGAGGTAGGCGATGCGATCGCGATGGCGCGGATCGAGGTTGGCCTGGATCTTGAAAACGAACCCTGAGAATTCGCCGTCGATCGGCTGGATGGCATCATCGATCGTCGGTCGGGAGGACGGCGAAGGGGCGAGCTCGGCGATCGCATCCAGCAGGAGGCGGATGCCGAAATTCCATACGGCAGAACCGAAGAACACCGGGGTGGTTTCCCCGGCCAGAAACAGGTCGAGGTCGTGGTCGGCGCCGACCCCTTCGAGCAGTTCGAGTTCGCCCGCCGCGTCGATGCCGGCTTCCCCGTGGGAGGCCAGGTCGGCCCCCTCAAGACGTTCCTCTTCGGCTGCCTTGGCACCGTGGTCGGTGCGTCCAAATTTCCAGAAGGCGCCGTCCCGGCGGTCGACGACCCCGACGAAGTTGGGGCCCATCCCCACCGGCCAGGTCACCGGGGTTGCGACGATCCCGAGTTGCCTTTCGATATCATCGAGCAGCTCAAGGGGAGCCAATCCCGGTCGGTCACACTTGTTGATCAGGGTGATGATCGGGGTCTTTTTGCGCTTGGCGACTTCGAAGAGCTTCTTGGTCTGAGCCTCGATGCCCTTCGCGGCATCGAGCACGATGATGGCGGCATCCACCGCGGACAGGACCCGATAGGTGTCTTCGGAAAAGTCGCGGTGACCGGGCGTGTCCAACAGGTTGAACACGTGACCGTCATAAGTGAACTGGAGGACGGTGGAGGTGATCGAGATGCCGCGTTCGCGCTCCATCTCCATCCAGTCCGAGGTGACATCGCGCTGTTTCCCGGCCCGGGCTTTTACGGCACCCGCTTCACTGATGGCTCCCGAATACATGAGGAGCTTTTCGGTGAGTGTGGTCTTGCCCGCGTCCGGGTGCGAGATGATCGCGAACGTGCGGCGCGGGGTAGTCATAGGAGTTCCCGGGTGGGCGCGTTCGGCAACATGGTCATGGCAGAGGGATCCTCTCGATATTGGTCCGGTCGCAGACATGCTGCAGCACCAGGGCCAATAGCCATTGTACGTCGTTTCCGGACTGGACGATCCATCCCGCCGGTTATCGAATAAAGGTGATAGCGCCCTGGGTACCGTATTCGGTGACTTCGCCGCCGATGGTTACGAGGAAAGCGTTGCCATAGGTGAGGTTCCCGTCGGGATCAAAGGTGATCTCGGCCACCGCGACCGTGACATCGTCGTAGTCGGTGATCGCCCAACCGGGGAAGTCGTTGCCGGCGGTCAACGGTATGCCAAGATCGATGTCGGTGAAGACCCGATCGGAGTCCAGGTCGTAGATCACGAGGTTGGAAAGGCCGGAAAGGTACGCAACCGTCTCGCCGTCTGCGGACACCCACGGTCGCCGTGGACAGCTTCCGGTGAAGCATGGCACGATGATTTCCCCCAGCTTGGCGTCGAAGTCGAGTGTCTGCAGAAATGCTTCACCCTCGCCGAAGATCCCGAGCACAAACCCGGTCGGGCTGAGTGAGGCCGATGCCAGGGTCGATTCAAAGCCGGCCACGATGCCGTAGTCGGTCATCTCGCCGTTCGAGACGTTGATGGTGGCTAGCCGTTCGTTGGTCGTCTCGACGCCTTCGACCACAGCCGGTTCGAGGAGTTTGACGACGGCCAAAGGGGTGCCGTCTTTGAATCCCAGGGAAAGCAGTCGGATCTGGACGTTGGCCGGGTTGGCAAGGATGTCGGCTCCGGCTCCCCGATCAACGAATATGGGGGTATCGACTCCCGGTAACTGGTAGACCAGCGACCCGTTGACGGCGAACGCCACGGCCCCCTTGGATCCGGTCAGCCGGATTCCGTTGGATGCATAGATGCCTGTGGCCCGTGATTGGATCGTGGCCGCCTCGGTGCGGTTGGGAATGGCTGAGCGCCCGACAGGCGGATCCACGAAGCCATCGACCGGGGGAGTGACCCCTTGGGGAACATCATCAATGGAGGCGATCGAAGTGGTGGTCGTGGTTGGATCGCCGGGTCCGGCCTGGGGTGTGTCGGATCCGCCGAAAGCCCCGGAGACCGCCAGGGCAATCAAAGCCCCAAGGACGGCTCCCACCGGAAGTCCGTAGAGAAATCCTTTGCGTTGATTCACCGAACTCCCCTTCATCAAAACCCAATCTAATCCGCTGCACTTCAGCTGAGTTCCGTTCCGCGAGAGAGGGCCGGCCAAGGGCAAGGCCGACCCTCTCTTCGTATTCGGGCCGTGGCCCTACCCGGCTGGGGAGAACTATCCCCGGTTGTTGGTGAACGTGAACACCTTGCGTCCCCCGTTACCTTCGATGACGACCTCAAACGTCTTGCCGACGGGCGCCTCGGGGAACTCCACCCGCATCTCCCAACTGCCATTCTCCGAAACGGTGGTGGTGCCCCCGCCATAGGGCGAACCAACCCACACAGTGGTGCCTGGTTGTCCGGTTCCCCAGAAGACGTCGAAGGGGACTTCCTCTCCGCAGGATCCGTATTTCTGGTTTGCGGTGAACGCAACTTCATCGCGCTGAGGGTTGGTGAACTCGAACACTTTGGAGTGGCCGCTCGTATCGGCGATGGTGACGGGGAAGGTCGTGCCGGCCGGTGCCTCAAAGCGAACCTTCATCTCCCATCCGCCGTCAGCGTTGACCTCAGCTGACGAACCGCCGTATTCGGAGCGGGCGGTGATCTTGGTTCCGGGCTGTCCGGTTCCCCAGAACACGTCCCAATTCTCAGGATTAGTGCCGAGTTTCTGTTTGGCCGTGAACTCAACCTTTATGTCCTGCCGGTACGCCACCATTTCGAATACTGCCCGTCCGCCGTCGGATGACTCGACGACCACCCGGAACGGTACGGCATTGGGAGCCTCGGGGAACTTCACCGTGACGTCCCACTCGCCCGATTCGTTGGCTCTGGTCGATCCGGTGCCGAACTCGGATGCGACGAAGATCTTGGCTCCGGGAGTGGCGGTGCCGTAGTAGCGATTGGCGGGGACTGCGGCATCGCTGGCCTGATACTTCTGGTGAGCGCTGAACGTGATCTGGCGCGTCATATACACGATGGTGATCGAGGCTTCCGACCGGTTGCCGGCCGCATCCATGGCGACAAACGAGGCCAGGTTGCGACCTGGCTTCAATCGGAGTTTGATGGCCCAACCGCCCTCGGCGTTGACATCGGCCTTCCAATCACCGGCGTGCACGGTGGCGCCTGGTTCCGTGGTCCCCCGGAACACGACGAACTCGTCATCGACTTCGGCGCCGTCTGCGGGCGAGGTGATTTTCAGAATCGGGGCCGTGGTGTCCTCGTCGAGAACCTTGTCGACGGCCACTTCAGGGTCCACCGCGTCGGAGATCGGCTTCTGGGGTTCGTCGACGATGGGTTTGGCTACTTCGACTGTTTCTTCGACCTCGATGGGCCGGTCGGCTTCGAAGATCACCTCAGACTTTGCCAAGGTGGAATCTGCCACCGGGGCGGTAGTGGTCGCTGTATCGAATCCCAAGAAAGACAGCACGGATGTGCCATCTGAGGCGGCCACTTGAGCGGCGGCGACGCCGGCCGTGAGAACGACGAAGAACGTCGCCAGAAGGATGATGAGTTTTCTTTGCATGACTACCCCCGGTAGCTGGTTTGTTTGTGGTCACTTTGAGTGGTCACTCGCACGACGTGAGTGAAAGGTTTACCGGGAAAAGAATTTTTTCCTGAAAGTAAACCTCAGAGGGCGCCGATACGAGTTACCAGCGACACGAAACGGTTCCGGACCGCAGATGAGACAAATGGAAGAAACCCAGGTCGTCTCCCGACCTGAACGCTTTGACGACTTTTATCGCCGCGAATTCAAATTGGTGGTCGGGTTGGCGTATGCGTTGTCGGGATCGCGCAACAGCGCTGAAGATCTGGCACAGGAGGCGTTCATGGCCGCTCATCGCGAGTGGGACAAACTCCAAACGTATGACAACCCGGGAGCCTGGGTGCGTCGAGTGGTGGCCAACAAAGCTGTTTCGGGATTCCGCCGGTCAGCCACCGAGATGAGAGCGCTTGCCAAATTGGCCGTGCATCGTCTTGAACCGCTCAGCGAGATGGAGCCCGATGACGCTGAGTTCTGGGGACATGTTCGAGATCTTCCGAAACGCCAATCTCAGGCGATCGCGTTGTTCTATCTCGAGGATCGACCAGTCGCAGAGATTGCCCGCATTCTCGGCTGTACGGAATCGACGGCCAAGGTGCACCTTCACAAAGGCCGGACCAATCTGGCTGCCAAACTGGGGGTAGAGGCGTGAACCTCGACGATCGCGCCCGTCAGGCATCTTCCGGTTTGAAGGCCGCGGTGGCCGCCTCTCCGATCTCAAGCCCCATCCCGGGGATGGCTCGATGGGCATGGGTTCCTCGCGTCCTGGCAGCCGTCGGTACGGCGGCCGCCATTGTGATGGTGGCGATATTCACGATTCAGGTTGCCCCGAACACGCCAGCCGTCGTGACACAGCCACCGGACGGCACCGTGATTCCCGAGTTCGTGCTCCCACCGGTCGACGATTCCACTCCGGCGACCGACACGGTCAACTCTTCCACGACAACGGCTCGGGGCGATGCTCCGATCGAGCAGGCAGGCTCCGGAGACGCCGGTAATTCCGGTGGCGTAGTGGAGGTTGACACACAGCCTCCGTCGCTGGCGATCACGTACCCGGCCGATGGTGATGTGTTCGAAACGGACGTGGTTCGTTTCGAGGGCGTGACGGAACCGGGTGCGGTTGTGAGGGCCGGCCGATACCAAGCCGACGTCGCTGCTGACGGCACCTGGTCGATCGTGCTTGTCCTCAGCCCCGGCTCGAACCGGGCGCTCTTCAGCGCCGTTGATGAGGTCGGGAACGAGTCCACCGCCCAGGTGACCGTTGATTACAGGCGACCGGTTGTCGAGACGACCTCGACGACCAAACCGAAGGAGGAAACAACGACAACGACCACTGCAGACGTTGTCGAATTCTCGGCCAACCAGGTGTACCGAACCTGTCCATCGTCTCCACCGTTTGACGTCTTTTGGGGCACGGCTCAGCCCGGTTCGAAGGTGATCGTCAGCTCAGAATGGGGTTCCGGCTCGGTCAAAGCCAACGCGGACGGTGGCTGGGAACTACGGGTCGAGTTCCCGGATGCGCCGGCCGGGGTGTGGTTCGCCGTGAATGTGAAGTCGGAAGCCACCGGAACAACGAAGATCTTCGAGTTCAGTTACCAGCCGTAGGAATCCGGCATAACGCCCGCGCCGTCAGAGTGAACGATGTCTATGGCCTTCTTCGTCCCGCTCCTGGAGAAGTTTGAACCGCTCGGCTCAAGAAAGGTTGGCATCCTGGTTCGGACCCCTGGCCAGCCTGTTCCCGTGGATGGCGATTGGCATCAACCTGTGGACGTTTGGGTCCGATGCGTCGCCCCAGGGTTCGTTTACGCATCTTGTTTCGTCTTTCATCTTCTCAATACATTCGCAGTCAACATGGTGCTGCAATACCGTCAAGTTGGGAAGTGAGCGAGTACGGATAGGCGAGAAGGCCTACATTTCGCCAAGTCTCCTGTGGAACCCTCGCCACAGGTTAGGAAGGACGCATGACTAAATCACGTTGGTACTACTGCATCGAACACCGCACGGTCGAACCGTTCGGGGGATGTCCGGCGAAAGACCGGCTCGGCCCTTATGCCACCAAGCAAGAGGCGGCGAGGGCGCTGGAGATGGCCAAGGACCGCAACGAGGAATGGGATCACGATGCCGCCTGGAACGACGACGAGGACGACGAGGACAAGGCCTGACCTCAGCAGTTTCGGTTCGCTCCAGTTCGGGTCACCGGGAAAGAATCTAGAGCTCTCGGCGGGACGTCATTCTGATCGCTGCCCATAAGGCAGCGATCCCCGCGCTGACCGTGACTACTGCGGCTCGGAGGTAGTCGGTGTAGTTGACACCGCGGACGAGACCGTCGAGTGCTCCGACCAGATGACTGGGGAGCCACTCGGCAACGTCCGGAACGATTCCGACAATTGGCAGTCCGAGCAGGATCACCACTGTGGCGAGGACGGTGCTCAGCACGGACGAGGTCCGAGCCGCGACGAGTGCGACGACACAAACAACGAACAACAGGTAGATCGCTCCCAGAATCCAACCGACGAACAACCGGCCAGCCGGCACGTTTCCGATCAGCACCACCGTTTCATACCAGGCTGCCAACGTGCCAAGGGCGAATGCTCCGATCACCGCCGCGGAGGTCACGGCGAACCTTGGCAAGAGGATCCGAGCCAGGCTCGGTACCCGGGTACGGAAGAACGTGCCGATCTCTGGAGTGGCGTCCAGCGAGAGAGCTCCGGCCGCCACCACCACCGCCACCAACAGCCCGATTTGAGAAGCATTGCCAACGAATTGAGTGATCCCGTCGGCCGGCGTCGGATCGGGAAAACTCACAGTCACTCCGCCCCCGAAT
Source organism: bacterium (assembly GCA_024641305.1). Taxonomy (GTDB): domain Bacteria; phylum Actinomycetota; class Acidimicrobiia; order Spongiisociales; family JAENVV01; genus JAENVV01. The sequence goes on from JAHEDI010000017.1 coordinate 20,199, forward strand.
CTTTTGACGATCTCGCCCATGTATCGGGCGCTGACCGGGCCGAGTAAGCCGAAGAATAAGTAGGCAAATGTGAGGACGATCCATCTCCGGGTCCGAACCAGGCGGAGCCACTCAAGCCTCCAAAGCGTCATGTGACTATCCCCAAGACAACGTCTTCGAGAGTGGCGGCTTCAGGAACGAGACTGACCACCCTGGCTTGGGTTTGCGCCAATACCGCGGCCAGGGACGACTCGGCTGCCGCCACTGACGCCGCCTCAATTCGTACTTGGTCGGGGCCAAGTTGATCAACTGCAACGACCCAATCGGCCTGGCGGAGAGCTTCGACGGTCTGCTCGATCGGCGGGCGAAGGCGGACCAGGTAGCGCGGCGTGGTCCGTTTGCTGAGCAGATCGGAGACCGACCCCTGGTAGGCCAGTCGCCCTTCTCGAAGGATTCCGACGGTATCGCACACTTCTTGGACGTCGGCCAGGATGTGACTTGAGAACACCACTGTCGACTCGCCCCGCAGACGGGACACGAGGTCGAGAACTTCGCGACGGCCGATCGGATCGAGCGCCGAACTCGGTTCGTCCAGCAGCAGGAGTTGTGGCTCGTTGACGATCGTGGCCGCTAATCCCAGGCGTTGCAGCATTCCCCGGGAAAACCCTCCGATCGGGCGATCGGCCGCGTCGGTAAGGCCAGCTTCATCCAATACCGTTTCAACTCGATCGGGTGGTGCGGGTTTGGCACCAATGTTCCTGGCCAGGTCGACTACTTCTCTGGCTGACAGCCAGGCATCGAACCGGGGTGTGTCGGGAAGAACCGCCACGTCTGATGAGGACACGTCCATTTCAACGGACCCGTTGGTCGGCCTTTTCAGACCCGCCAGTATGCCCAACAGCGTTGTCTTGCCTGCCCCATTCGGCCCGATAAGGCCATACACCGAGCCGGCCGCCACCTTCAGATCGATGTCATCGAGCGCCAGGACATCGCCGTATCGTTTGGTCAGCCCCTTGGTACGGATCACAGGCGGTCGGTGCGGTCCGGCTCCTGGCGGCCAACCGTGAGATAGAGGATGGTGCCGAATGGCACGGAAAGCAGGCAAATGAGCGCCCAAGCCCACTTCGGCAGATAGCGGACCTCACTCCGGCTCACGTCAAACACGCCATAACCGGCGATGGCGACGGCGAGCAAAATGAGCGGCAGCCAGGCTGCCCAATTGATATCAGCCACAGGAGGAATGCATGGTGTAGTTGACACTACCCGCGTTTGGTCCCGCACTGGCCCGTGGCATCGGGGATGGCCCATCCGCCATGGGTAGGCTCAGAGACATGCTCGAGACCTGGACGATGCGCGTGAGACGGTGGCTTGATGCGGTATTGGCGGTTGCAACCCGTTTCGGTGAGGACAAGGGCGGCCGACTGGCTGCCTCTTTGGCCTATCGAACGGTGTTCGCTCTGGCGCCGTTGCTTCTGGTGGCGGTGGCCGTGGCCGGTTTTGTCTATGGGTCAGTGGATGCTCAGGTCAGGCTGGTCGCCGACATCGAACCGGTGGTCGGGTCCGAGTTGGCGAGCCTCGTGTCGGATTTGCTCGGCCAGGCGGCCGCTAGTCGCAGCACGACCGGGATCATCGGTGTGCTCCTCATGTCATGGACGGCGAGTTCTCTGTTTCTCGAAGCGCAAGGGTCACTAGACCTCGTCTTCGGGGGCAACCCGCACCCGAAGACCGGACTGGTTGCGTGGATCGTTCGACGGCTGTTGGCGCTGGGAGCGGCCCTGTCGATGGGGTTGGTGCTGCTCGGGGTGTTGCTATCAGGAACGTTGTGGAGAATGATCAGGTCAAGAGTCGACTGGTCGGAAACGCTCAAACTGGGAGTGGCATGGCTGGCGCCGGTGGTGGGGTGGTTGGTGCTGTTTGGCCTGTTCACTCTCATGTTCCGGCTGGTTCCGAGTCGGGTGGTTCCCTGGCGTCCCGCCGCCATCGGGGGCGCCCTGACCTCCGTCGGCTTTGGCATTGCAGCCAGCGTCGTCGGTGTTTACTTCGATGCTGAGCGCTTCACTGGCACGGGTTTCGCGGGTGGGTTCGTTCTGATCCTCTTCAGTGTCTATGTCCTCGCCCAGGTGGTTCTGTTCGGGGCGGAAATCATCGATGTACATTTCCTCGACGAACCGCTCCCGGAGATTCCGAAGTCGGAGTTGATGGGGTCGAATAGACCTGATGTTGTGAATCCTGAGCTGCCCGTTACCGGAATCGGTTGGTTCGCAACCGGGCTCGCCATGGGTGCCTACCTCGTGTCAAGAATCCGCTCCGACAAGTAGGACGTTCGTACCAACGACACCTCAAGATTGCCCGACTGGCAACCGAAGTTAAGGAATGGCAGAACTTGTCCATGAGATGACGAATCCTGACGGAGATGTACGTCGGGACGACTTTGTAATCAACTCAACAGAGATTGCGTTTGTCCGTTTAATCCGGGGATTGACGCTCGCAGTGGCGCCACCCCTGTTGGCCATCGCCATCGTCACAAGTGACCCGGCGCTGGCCTTTCTTAGTGCCCTGGCTGTTCTGTCGGGTTCGCTGGCGTTCTTGCAGCTTCGCTTGAGTAAACCGCGTGCCGACCTACTGATGGCTGTCGTGGTGACTCTGACCGTGGCACAAGCATTCACCTTGGATCACGTTCCGCTTGAGGCCCTCTGGGTAGCCATGGCAGTTTTTGGTGGGATCGGCAGTGCGTTCGTAGACCGTGGACTGCGCTGGCGCTATCACTCGCTCCTTGGAGCTCTCTGGATCGTCCAGCCACTCCTTCACAACCACGCCGACCATGTGGTGTTCATGGTTGTCCAGATCGCGGTTTACCTGGTGATCTCGCTCGGGCTACGTCACATGTTTCGTGCTTTGGAAGCGATGGAGGATCGGTACGACAACCTCTTCGATCAGACGCCGATTTCGATGTGGCAGGAAGACTTTTCGGCTGCGGCAGCCTGGTTGGAGGACCTTCGTTTGCAAGGGATCGACGATCTGAGAGCGTATCTCGATGCAAACCGCGACGTGGTCGGAGGTGTATTCGGGTTGGTCAAGGTCACGAAGACGAACCAGGCGACCGTGGATCTGCTCGGTGCAGACAGCCGGGAGCAGTTGATCGGCCAGATCCACCCCGAAACCTACCGTGAGGAAACCCACGACAGTGTCGTGGCTCAACTCTGTGCTGTGTGGGACCGCCAGGGTTCGGTAACGACCGAAATGGCGGGCAGTACGTTCGCTGGAAAACCAATCGACTGCGTTTTGTATTGGACGGCTCCACTCAAGCGGGGAGGTTTCGACTATTCCAAGGTGGTCGTGTCCCTCGTAGATGTTTCGTCCATGAAAGCTTCTGAGCGAGAAGCTCTCCTGCAGATCAAACTTGCCAAGCAAGAGAGGCGGCTCCAGATCATGGCTGCCAACGCGGCAGACCTCTTCTTCATTCTTGATCAGACCGGGATCATCACATGGATTGGTGCTTCGGTGGAACGGTTGCTCGGCTACCAAATCACTGAGATCGTCGGCCAGTCCTTTTCCTGCTTTATCCACGAGGAGGATGCGGCGGCGGTCATTGGGGCAGGCATGGGACTGCGACCCGGGTCCATCAGCGACGGCGTCATACATCGAGTTCGGCACAAGGACGGAAGCTGGCGGACCTTTGAAGGGACCGCTCGAAATATGATCGACGACGAGTTTGTCGAGGGTTTCGTCATTTCGTCGCGAGACATAACCGATCGCGAACTAGCTGAGGAGGCGATGCGGGAAAGCGAGAGCCGGTTCCGGTTGTTGGCGGAGAACTCGACCGACATGATTTCAAGTCACGAGCCGACAGGGGAATACCGCTACGTTTCACCCGCTTGCGCCACCTTACTCGGCCGCCCCCCGGAGGAGTTGATCGGGCTAACGCCATATGATCTTGCCCACCCAGACGACATAGAAGCAATGGAAAGCGCCCATCAGAGGGCATTTGACGCGGGTCGAGACGTCGTGACGATCGACTACCGCATGAAACATGCCGACGGCTCGTGGCGGTGGTTTTCGTCGAGTTTCAAGATGATCTTTGAACCGGATGGCTCGGACGTGAGGCGCTTGCATGCGTCGACGCGCGACACTTCTGAACGTAAACACGCCGAGGAAGCCCTGGTTGAAGCCAAGGAGTCTGCCGAAACGGCCACCGCCACCAAGTCGCAGTTCCTTGCGAACGTGAGTCACGAAATCCGGACTCCGATGAACGCCATTCTTGGCATGACCGAGTTGGCGCTCGGGACCGAAGTGACGCCGGAGCAACGCGAATACCTGGTCACCACGCGGGCGGCGGCCGATGCCCTCATCACGCTGGTCAATGACCTACTCGATATCGCCAAGATCGAAGCCGGGAAGCTTGAGTTCGAAGCGATTCCTTTTGAGCTCACGGACACGATCAGCGATACCTTGCGGACACTGGGACTGCGGGCCTCCGAAAAGGGTCTCGTCCTGTCTCAGCAAGTCGCCGCAAATGTACCCGAAGTAGTGGTAGGCGACCCCGGGCGAGTCAGACAGATCTTGTTCAACCTGGTCGGCAATGCGCTCAAGTTCACCCATGAGGGCAGCGTCGAGCTGGGGGTCGAGCTTGTGGAGGAAACCGCCGACATCGTCGAGCTGCATGTTTGGGTAAGAGACACCGGAATCGGCATTGCCCCTGAGGGTCTCGAGTCGATCTTCGAAGCTTTCACACAGGCCGAAGGGTCGACAACCCGACGTTTTGGTGGGACGGGGCTTGGCCTTTCGATATCGATGCAGTTGGTCAAAATGATGCACGGCAAGCTCTGGGTGGAAAGTGAAGTTGGAGTAGGGAGCACGTTTCACTTCACAGCCAAGTTGGGAGCGGCATCGACCGAATGGGTAGCCGAGTCGGATGGGGCGGGAAGTGCTTCGACGGTTCTGGTGATCGCCGACAGCGAAGAAGCCCGGCGCGGCACGACCGAACTGCTCCGCCTTGGTGGGCTTCGGTCGATCGTGGCCAGCGATTTGGCAGGAGCCCTTGACGCCGTTTTTGAGGCAGGTCATAGCCACCCCAATCCAGGTGCTGTGATCATCGACATCCGAACCGGTACCGCTGAGCTTGCCACTCGACTTGTCAAGGAGCCGACGTTCAAGGACCTACCGATCGTGGTGGTGACGCCCACCGGCGAGCGGGGCGATGCTGCCATTTACCGGGCCGCCGGGGTGGCCGGGTACTTGTCCAAACCGGTCGGGCCAGGCGAACTCACGGACATGATTTCCGCCGTATCAGGTGGTAGTCGACCCGAAGGTGAGCTGATAACTCGACACTGGCTCCGGGCTCGCCGGCCTCGCATGAATCTTTTAGTTGCCGACGACAGTGCTACCAATCGAATCATGGTGACCAGGCTCCTCGAAAAGAGAGGTCACACGGTCACGGCAGTGGAAAATGGCAGAGACGCTCTGGAGCTGGCCCTGGCCATCCAGTTCGATGCCCTATTGATGGATGTGCAGATGCCTGAGATGGACGGTCTTGAAGCCACCGTTGCCATCCGGGAGCAGGAGCAGGGTCACATTCCGATCATTGGACTCACCGGCCATGCCGCTGAGTCCGATCGACGTCGCTGTCTCGACGCCGGGATGGACAATGTGGTGTCGAAACCGTTCCGGCCCGAGGCTCTCTTCTCCGCGGTCGAACAGGTGTTCACCGGTCTGGTCGACATCGAGTCGATCCCCAAACGAGCGGCCCGGCCGGCCGACTTGATTGACCGATTCGAAGCTCTTGAGCGGTTGGGAGGGATGCCCGAACTGGCGGTGGAGATGATGCAAGAATTCGAGAAAGAGTATCCAAGCGATCTCGAGTTGATCCGGGACGCCTTTGCCGAAGGTGATTTTGAGGGCGTGTCGAGGATCGCTCATCGGATGAAGGGAAGCCTTGGCCTTCTTTCAGCGAATCCCGCTTGTCAAGCCGCCGCGCTACTCGAGCGCCATGCCAAGGAAGGTCTCACGCCCAACGCCGAGACCGCCTGGAAACTTCTTCAGGATGAAATGGACAACCTCGGGCCGGTGATCGTCAAGCTGGCCGGTTCCGCCGGCGCCTGGGCCTAGTTCGTCTCGTTGACTCTGGGATGTGACTTACGAGGTCGGCTGCTCGGCAAGGGCTTTGAGCCGGTCCAGGCCCTTCTCGAAGTCAGGGCCGATCATCTTGTCCATGTTCGTGAAGAGGCCCATCACCTTGGTCGCCAACGTCTTTGGGCCGGTCATTGTCCACGTGACGAGCGTTGAATTGCCTTCCGGGATGATCCCGAAGGCGGTCACGCTGCTTGATTTGAACGGCTTCAAGAATTCCAGCGCAATGACTACCTCTGTGGGTTCGGTCGCCGAAGTGATCTCCATTCGGCCAGTGCCCGCTTTGCGATTTCCCGACCATTCGTAAACGGTACCCGGTCCGGATTCCGACCCCGAGTAGGTCCGCGTCAAGTTCGGATCGAGGTCCTCCCACGGGGACCAGCCGGTCCAGCGATGGAAATCGACAATCTGGGCATAAACCCGACCGGCCGGGGCGTTGATGGCCGTCGATCGTTCGACGGTGTACGTGTCTGTCATGGCCGAAGAATAGCGTCCGGCCGTCACGCGGGCCGTCTGACCTAATCCTCCATTGGTGCTGGGGGAGGGCCGCTTTCTCCCGTGGTACCGACCGCGTAGGCGCCTTCAGACCGACTCTTTCGGCGTCGCCAGAACAGGAAGCCAAGGACGAGTGCGAGGATCGGGGTCAAGCCAATGAGGAAGCCCAGCATGACGTTGACGGCCGACCAGGTGATCTGGAGCAGTTCCCAGCCGTTGTCGAGACCATCGCTGAACCCTGGTAGACCGCCAGGATCGACCACCTCGATGATGAGCGAGGAAGTATTCGACACCGTTCGGCCGGCGACCGGGTTGCCATCCTGGTCGACCGCCGTAGCTGTGATGCGAGTTTGGGTCCGGGTGCGACGCTCGGGAGTGATCTCGGCGGCGAGAATGATCGACTCGCCTGGTTCAAGCGTGTCTTCGAGGTCACCGAACACGAGGATCATGTCGTC
>JAHEDI010000017.1:27353-69938 GCA_024641305.1 bacterium
CCTACCGTGTCCTGACCGAACAGGAATCCGCCGAGGGCTTCTATGACGGAGGTCGCTTGTGCCGAGGCATCACCGACGTCGGTAACCGCTACGGTCATGGTGGCCGTGAAGATGATGTCGCGGCCCAGATTGATCGGAACCTGGGCACCTACGATCCCACCGTCACCGAGGGCCACGTCCGAGGGAGTGGTTGGCGATTCGGCTTCGCCGGCTGTGAAGCCCCCATCACCACCGGAGGTAGGGGCCGAGGTCGGGTCCGGGCTGAGAAGGTTGCCGAGCTCTTCGTCGGTCATGGCGGCACTGTCGGCACCACTGCAGGCGGCGGCGAGGATTCCGAGGACGAGCAGTCCGGCCAGTAGTCGGATCATCAGGTTTGGTTTCATGCGCGTCCTCCGCAACATTGAGCTTCGCGGCCTCGGCGGCCATTGGTCATCTGACGTAGCCAAGCATGCGGATGGTTCCGCTGCATCTGCTTAGCGACGCTTTTTGAACTGCCCGATGATGTCGATGACGGCCTGGCCGACCGTGTCCTGGTTGGTGAGTTCCGGGTGGGCGATGCCTGTCAGGGCCCGGCCGAGGCCCCGTCGGATCTGCCCGATCCAGCTGCGGGCGGCGATGATGCCGGCGCCCGCCTGGACGATGAGTGCACCGAGTCCTGCCGCCAGACCAACCAGCAGTCCGACCCCGATACCGAGACCGATGAACAATCCGAGTCCGACAACCGCCCCCGACGCAGCCAGGCCAAACCCGGTCCAGTAGGCAGGAGTGGTGCTGGCTCGCAGCGTGACCACGTGCTGCGTGTCGGTGATGGTTTCCACGCGGTGGGCAACCCTGACGGTCCGCAGAGCTCCGGTTCCCTGAGCGATCTTCAAGCCGTGACGCAGTGAGTTGACCGGACTCGCTCGTTTGGTCCACACCGTGGATTCTGGCGTGGTCCGGGTAACCTGGAGCCCTTCGTGCCTGGTCATCCAATCGTTGATGCTCGCCTCGGCCTGGGGGCGGCTGGCCTCCAACAGGATCTGGTCTGTGATTTGTTTTGGGCCAAAAATTCGTTCGGAGAGGGTTCCCGGCGGAACGACTTCCGGCTTCGAGAGTTCCTCGGCGAGAGCCTTGGCCACGATGTCGCGGTGGACGCCCAGCTCGTCGGCGACTCGATTGAGCGTCTCGACGTCCACGTCGGTGTCGTCATAGTCCGAGTCGGTTTGCAGTTCGATGGCTCGGCGCAAGATCCGGTCGGCACGGGCCGGAGATAGCTTCTGCAGACGGTCGGCGATCTCGTTGTCTGTGCTTGTCTGGCGTCGACTGGTTTGGTTTTGGGATGCCTTCACGGATCCAAGTATCGCGCAGATCGTCGGCTGCGGCCGCCGGTTAGAAGAACATTCCTGGATGCGGGCTTGGCAGCAGGAACGCCTCGTCGAGTTCGGCAAGCAAACCTGCGGGTCCCCGTAACTGGTCGGTCAAGGCGAGGCTTGAAGCAGGATGCACACCGAACCACATCCGACTGAACGCATTGATGGAGACCGTCAGGGTCGGGATCGATCCGTCTACGCCAGGCTCGACAAATGATTGCTTGCCGACCGTCACCCTGTACGAACCGTCCAACCCGGCTCCGTTCCCGTAGGCGCTGAGCGGGTCCGAGAGTTCGACATTGAAGGCAAACTGGTCGCCTGTCCAAGAGCGTTGGGCAACGACGTGGCTCAGGTCGAGGATTCTCAGCTGCCACCACGCCAGCGCCTGATGGCGTGCCTCGTGGGGTGACTTGGCCGTCTGGATCCGTTGCCGAATTGGATGTTTGAGTAGGTCATGGAGTTGGATCTCGGGTGGTTCAACCATCTTCACGCTGCGAATCTGATCCCCGAACTCCCGCAACAATGCGAGCAGTTCGAGGATCTGGGCGGGTTCTTCGTACGACATGAGGTTCACGACGAGCGGGCCGGAGTAGTCCTTCTTGGCGGCCCACACGAAATGGGTGAGGCGCCCAGCTTCGTAATAACCCCAGCCGGCTCCGTCGGAGTCGGTGGCCACTTCGGCCCTCGTGTAGGTTGCCGGATTGATGGTGACGCCGCCGTGTGACCGTTTTCTCCGCAGGTGGGCGGCGTGGATTTCTTCCCAGTCCCCGGCGTCGAGGCGCGTCGGGGTCCGGTAAGGAGCGCTGATTTGTAGTGAGCTGGGGTCAAAGACCATCTGGTTGGTGTAGGCGGACGTTCCGAACCCGAGTCGGTTGTAGAAGCCTTGCTCGAACATGCCTAGGGCGGCGACATGGATTCCTCGCTCGAGCGCGTTGGCGACCACCCTGGCCGTGGTTTCGGTGGCGAAGCCCTGCTTTCGTCCGATCATGCTGGTGGTGACCGCCGTCACGCAGGCCAGGCTCAAATCGGTTTCAAGGTATCGGATGGTCCCGTCATGGATCGCTGCCAGTGCTTCGGCCTCGCCGTTGATGGTGCCGACCGCCACGTCGGCGTCCTGCACGTACCCTTCCAGGGCCGCCTGTTCCTCGGGTGAGGTTGCCCAGCCGATCTCCTTCCACATCCGCTGGATATGGGGAAGGTCTGATTCCTGATATGCCCTGATGGTCATGGGCGCAACCTAATCGTGATCAGCTCGGACGGAGACCTGATTTTTGAACCTTCCCCATGGCGTTACGAGGAAGTGCGTCCACAAAGACATACTGGCGTGGCTGTTTGTAACGCGCCAGATGCGCGGCGGCGTGACGGCGTAATGAGGCTTCTTCGGCGTCGCCGACCACATAGGCCACCGGGATTTCGCCGAGGTCCTCGTCAGGATGTCCCACAACCGCGGTCTCCGACACGCCCGTGACTTCATTGAGGATTCGTTCGATTTCTTTTGGATAGACATTGAATCCGCCTGTGATGATCAGGTCGTGGGATCGGCCGAGCAGGGTCACCCTCCCTTCTTCATCCATCCTGGCGAGATCGCCGGTCCGGAAAAACTTGTCGGCCGTGTATGACTCGAGGGTCTTGTCCGGCAGTTGCCAGTACCCGGCGAACAAGCTAGGACCCTGAATCTGCAATACGCCGACTTCATCGACCGGAACCGGACGGTCGGATTCGTCGGTCACCCTGGCGATGTAGCCGGGCAACGGGAATCCCACGGTCCCGGCTTGGCGGGGTCCATCGTATGGATTCGAGCAGATCATCCCGGCCTCGGTCATTCCATAGCGTTCAAGGATCGTGTGCCCGGTTCGGCCGGCAAACTCAGCGAAGACGTGTTCGGCGAGCGGCGCCGAGCCCGAAATGAAGAGGCGCATGTTGCTGCAGTCGTGGGATCCGAACTCCGGGTCTGAAAGCAGCCTGGCGTAGAAGGTCGGTACACCCATCATGACGGTGGCCGTTGAGAGTTGGTCACGGATCGCGGCTACGTCGAACTGTTCCATGAATATGACGCGTGACCCGCCGAGCAGAGCGCAGTGGAGCGCCACGAACAGTCCGTGGACGTGAAAAATCGGGAGAGCGTGGAGGAGCACGTCGTCTGGTTGCCAATGCCAGATATCAAAGAGGGTTAGGGCGTTGTCTCTGAGGCATCCATGTGTCAGCATCGCCCCTTTTGATCGACCGGTGGTGCCAGACGTGTACAGGATGGCCGCCACATCGGCATCGGTGCGTTCGACCGTTTCGACGACCGTGTCGCCAACCCCGAGCAACGATCCGGCGCCAGTCGGTCCCATGGTCAACGTTGGCGCATCGGGAAGCTCGTTCTCGGCGATGACGACTCGTGGACCGGCATCCGAGATGAAAAAGGAGATTTCCGACGCCGTATAGGCCGGGTTCAATGGCACGTAGATCGCACCGATCCGCAAGCAGGCCAGGTAGACGGCTACCGAATGGGCCGACTTCGGGAGAACCACCACCACCCGCTCTCCCGGTTCGACGCCCCTCGCGCGCAGGGAACCTGCGATTCGGGCGGATAGATCGAGCAGCTCGCCGAAAGTCCACGTGGCCGAGGGTGTGTCGAGGAAGGCAGCCTCGAGGTCAAGCTTGCTGGTGAGAGTTGAAAACAGGTTCATGATGCTGGTCGGCGATGCCCCGCGCGGTCAGCGGCTCGAACCCTCTTCGATCTCGGGGATCTGGATGATACCGGTTCGTTCAACCTGGCTCCCATGGTTCTATCGGTCATTCGATGTGGACCTTCGATGGTGCTCTCCACACGAAGGATGGGTGAGCGTCGCTGGGCGGCCAGTATTTGTCGTTCCGGTAGGCCCAGAACTCGAATGGATTATCGAAATAGGCGAACGTTTCTACGGTCGACCGAAACTCCCGCCGCCTCGCCAGGGCCACCACCACGCCGATAGTGCCGGCCCCAACGAGCCAGCCGGCGTAGCCGATCTGGTAGAGGGGTCCGAACCAGCGGTTCTGCCAAACATGGAGCGCCTCGTGCCGCTTGATGAATTGGCGCCGACCTGCCGAGGCTTCCAGGTCGTCGAAATCGATCGAACCGGCGGCTCCCGAGATGACGTTGCCGAGGGTTAAAGCGTATCCACGTTTGAGGCTGATCCCCGCCGAGTACACCTGATGGTTCTGTCGATAGGTGAGGTCGAATCGGTAACCGGACGATGCCCGGGGCAGGTTCGCGAGGTTCAACAGGAGACCGGCCGTCGTGCCGAGCAAACCCCACGTGCTATCAAGAAGGAAGGCGATAATTCCGCGGCCTTTCCAGTCGTACATCCATCTCCAACCCGAAATGGCACCATTCGCCGCCCCAGCTGTCGCCGCCGGAATCGGAATACCAATGAGCCAGCCAACCGCCCACGCCAGGCCGCCACCGACAGTACCGGCCAAGACGGCCTCCATCAGCCGGCGAGGCCAGACGGTCTGTAGTTCCGGTCTTGGCAGATTCAGTGCCACAGGACTCCTTGGTGTGTCAGAGCAGCGATGTCCATGGTCGCGGCAATCGCGATGTGGAGGGCGGCACCCCACCACACCGAATTGGTTCGCAGGGATAGCGTACCCAACGTTACGCCTCCGAGGATTGCCCCGATCGCCTCGGCGAGCGGCTTGGCGAAGTGGATCATGTTGTAGGGAATGACCATCATGAATATGGCTGCGTAGCCCAGTCTCCACTTGAGTCCGTGGATCATGAACCCTCTGAAGAAGAACTCGAGTGCCACGAATTGGGCGGCATACATGACCCACCAGGCCCACATATTCGGCCAGAGGCCTTCACCGGGATGCAGGTCGTAGAACGGATATTTGGCAAGGAAGGCCGGTGAGTAGGAAGCCCAGATGACGATAGGCACGGAGATAGCGAACAGCACAACATATGGCTTCCAATGGGCTGAGAGGCCGTGCCAGGCAACCCCGAAATCGCGAATACGTTTCCGGAGGATCAACTTGATTGCCAGCACCGGCAGGCCGACGTAGGCGAACAGCTGCACTACCGTCCAAACGGTCAGCCGGGCGAGTTGTCCCGTCTCGGCCGACGAGAGCCAACGGGAGGCGGGTTCCGAATTCAACCCGAAACTCGCCAGGAAGCCGGGAACCCACGCCGGGTCTTTGGCGAAGAAGTTGATGATGGTGAGGGCCAGGGCAGAAGTTATGGCGACGACCGCCACGAGCCGGTTGGCGTCGCCTGGTCCATCCTTGCGATAGGCGTCAGAGGCGGCGTCGGCGCGCTGGGCAGTTTGTCGGACATAGGTGGCAAACATGAATTGGCAACCCTACCGGCATCGGGCTCGAAGTGACTTTGGTACGTGGCGGTCTCGGTGGTGGAGGGAGATGCTTTTGAGATGAAACGTCTTGTCTTATGTGTTTTGTTGCTGGTGTTGGTGTTGTCGGGCTGCGGTGACGATGTGAATACATTGAGCTTCACGGCCGCCGACAGCGGTTCGGAAGTGCGAGTCGGGGCGGGAGACCAGTTTCAGGTGGTCCTCGAGTCGAACCCGAGTACCGGCTATTCGTGGGAAGTCACCGGGGAACCCGATCCGAGCGTTCTGGAGTTGGTGAGCCACGGTTTTGAGGGGGCTGATGCGGACCTTGTTGGTGCGGCTGGTACCGAAGTATTCGTGTTTAGGGCGGTGCGGTTCGGAGCCGAAATCCTGCGGTTGGAGTACTTCCGACCTTTTGATGACCCACCGGTCGCCGAGCGGGTCGTCGAGTTCATCGTCCGAGTTGACGACGCATCGTGGCCACCGGACGATGCCGCACGTCCGTCGACATCGACCACTTCAGCACCCACTGTGACGGCGGTGACATCAGGCACGACGATTGATAGCGCTGTCCCGGTGTCCTCCCTGTTTGACGGGGAAGGGGCTCGCTTGGCTCGCGTGAGTGGGTTCCTCCTCGACGACGGGGCGAGCACCCGTCTATGTGAATTGCTGATGGAGTCTTTCCCTCCTCAATGTGGCGGGGCATGGGTTGTCATTGCCAATCCCGGTTTGCTGGATCCCGAGTTGAGTGAGGCGCAAGGCATTCGATGGACCGACCTTCCGATCGTGCTAAATGCGCAGTTTGATGGCGAGCGACTGGTCATCGACGATCCTGCTGACAGTGTGGTGCCGACAGCTGCCGACACCGCACTCGTTGAGGGGTTCATGTCCTTCGTTGAGAATCCATCCGCCGATACGGTGCTGGCCGTTCCGTTTGGAGACGAGGTTGTCCTCGGTTTGAGCGATGTCGCCGCGACGTCGTTCGTGCGTAATGAACTCGCTGATCCGGCTACCTGGGTCATCGACGAGTCGGAATACGACGGTTATGCCGGGCCGTTCTCGATTCTCGACGTCGCCAAGCGGCCGATTGAGATAACGATCGGCTCCCATGGTCGATGCGTCGGTCCGCCGGTTCCGGCCCCGGAAGGATTCGAAGGGTATCGGCGGGTGAGCATTCAGCCCGCTACCGCAACGAGTTGCCTTGAATGGTGGACCGTCGACTTCTTCGTTGATGACGCCGGTCTGGTTGAGGCCGTGACTCTTGATTTGTTCGGTCCGTGAGCGGTTTGGAGCGTGCGCACATAGACGATGGGGTCCGCCAGAAGCGAACCCCATCGTCAACGCAGGCCGGAGGAGGACTGTGCTTGAGAGCAGTCTGGTTGTGGATTGTGTCAGGAATGTAAACGCCGACGGTCGCCTCGATGAACGGGATCTCAACATTCGGGCTTCAGCCAATTCGCTTCCGTGACCGGTGGTCGCAACAACCGGTCACCTAGGCTGGGCCAGGAGGAGGTGACCATGGGTCAGATGGTTGAGTTTGCGTCGAACGGGTCGAAGGCGAGCGGGTACCTGGCGGTTCCGCCGAGCGGTTCGGGACCCGGGGTGGTTGTCATCCAGGAATGGTGGGGCCTGGTCCCACACATCAAAGACGTCGCCGACCGATTCGCGGCTGCGGGGTTTGTGGCGCTGGCTCCCGACCTCTACGACGGCCAGGAGACAACCGAACCGGATGAAGCCGGGAAGATCATGATGAACATGGAACTCGAAAGGGCCGCTACCCACATGATGGGAGCGGTTGACTTCCTGGTTGGGCACGACTCCACGACGAGCGATCGGATCGGGGCGGTGGGTTTTTGTATGGGTGGTGGCTTGGTGCTTTGGCTCTCGACACTCAAACCGGAGGTCGTTGCGTGTGTCCCGTTCTACGGAGCAATTCCCTGGGACTCGATGCAACCCGAATATGCGGCCTCGAGTGCCGCCTATCTCGGTCACTATGCCGAGAACGATGGGTGGGCAACCCAGGAGGGCGCCCGCAATCTGGAACAGCATCTCATGGGTCTTGGCAAGGATGCCAACTTCTATTTCTATGAGGGAACCGACCATGCATTCTTCAATGACGATCGCCCGGAGGTCTATGACGAGGCGGCTTCACAGGTTGCCTGGCAGCGGACGATCGACTTCTTCCGAGATCGTTTGTGAGTGAATGACCGATAGGCAGCTCTTCTTCCGACCTATCAAGCACCGAACAGTCATCAAAGCGCTGCGGCCAGCGCTGGTATGGGCGTATGTCGCGGCGTTTATTGCCGCCCTGTTGGTGGGTTTGGTCGGGCTACTGGCACTTGTCGTTGCATCGGGGGTGTGGGTCTTCAACCGGGAACTGGCTATCGGTGGATCGGCCGGCGAAGTGATCCGTTACGGTCTCTGGGTCGCCGGTCCGGTCACCGTCGGAGTTGCCGTCGCCGGTGCTGCCTATGGGTCGACCGAGTCCCGATCGTTCCCTCGGACTGTCGCCGGCACTGTTGTGGGCGTTGCGATCGGAGCCGCATTGCTCGGCGTTGGGGCATCTGGATTCGCCGCCGCTGGTCTGGCCGCCGGGTGGGCGAGCGCCATGCCAGCCAATCGACCGGGTCGGATCGCCGCCAGAGGGCTGCCGATGCTCATCGCGGCCGTCGTGGCCACCGTGTGGCCGCTCGGCAGAATCGACGATCTTGGCCGGGGCTTGCTGGTGGCGGTCCTCCTTTTGTCTCCGCTCGTGGCGGCGGTGCTCGTGTGGATTGGAGATGCCCTCTGGGTGGCGGTGTTGGGCCGAAAAGAGGAACCGAAGGCCGACCCCGGCAGTTGATATCGAAAGGAGAAGAACTGTGTTCGGCTTGTACCTGTTCTGTGCGATCGTGGGTATTCCGCTCGTGCTCATGATGGCGTTCCTTGGGGGCGACACAGATTTCGACTTCGACACGGATCTTGATCTCGACCTTGACCTCGATCTTGACCTGGATGTAGACGTTGACCTGGATGTCGATTCCGATCTGGAGACGGGTCTGGATGTTTCAGGTGCCGGTGGGGTGGTGGGGGCGGCCTTCTCGGGCATGCTCTCGGTGCGGTCTCTCCTATTTGCCCTGGCTGGCTTCGGCACCGCCGGACTGGTCGGGTGGTGGTCTGGATTGGCATTCCCGATTCACCTCATCATGGCGATCGTCGGTGGTCTCGGGTTTTCATTTGCGTCGTCTTTTGCCATGGCCTGGATCAAAGGAAACGAGACAAATTCGGAGGTACGGCGCGTCGACCTTCAAGGCCAGGCGGCCCGGGTCACCGTGCCGGTCGCCATCGACCAACGTGGCAAGGTGAGCCTCTTGGTGTCGGGCAAGCCGACGCAGATGACTGCCAAGTTGTTCAGCAACACCGGCGGAGAGCTTGTAGTAGGCGACCAGGTAGTGGTCGTCGAAGTCGATGAGTCAGGTACGGCGCTTATTGCGCGCCTCGATTCGCTCGCCAACGAATAGATCGCATAGAGAAAGGTGAAATACCATGTTGCCATGGGTCATTAGTGCAGGGCTGGTTCTTGTTGGTTTCATAATCATCGCGGCCGTGATTTCGAGCCTCGTCGTCGTCGTCCCGCCCAACCGGGTGGCGGTGTTTTCCGGCTCCGGAGGTGGGGTCCGTCAGGGCTACAAGGTGGTTGTTGGAGGTAGAAAGGTCAGACGACCCATCATTGAGAAGGTCGACTGGATGGATCTTTCCACCATTGCGATCGATGTCTCTGTCAGCAATGCCTACTGCAAAGGAACAATCCCGCTCAACGTCCAGGGTGTGGCCAACGTCAAGATCTCCTCAAAGGAAGGGATTCTCGACAACGCCATCGAGCGCTTTCTCGGTCGGCCGATAGAAGCCGTCGCCAAGATCGCCAAAGAAACACTCGAAGCGAACCTGCGAGGTGTGTTGGCGACGTTGACGCCCGAAGAGGTCAATGAGGATCGATTGAAGTTTGCGACGACCCTGATCGACGAGGCGGACGATGACATGCGGACCCTCGGCCTCGAACTCGACGTCCTCAAGATTCAGAATGTCACCGATGAGGTCGGGTATCTCGAGTCCGTCGGTCGTCGTCAGACGGCCCAGGTCCTCAAAGAAGCCCGGGTTTCGGAAGCCGCCCAACGCGCCGAGGCAGAAGAACAAGAAGCCGAGTCCCGCCGGCGCGCCGAAATGGCTGGCCTGCAGGCCGATGAGGCCATCATCGTGCAGCGCAACGAACTTCGTATGCGAACGGCCGACCTGGAAGCCGAAGCAGTCGTCAAGGAGCAGCAAGCGCTGGTCGCCGGCGAGAAGGCCAGGGCCATCGCCGAGCAAGAACTTGAGCAAGCCCGCATCGAACTCCAGAAGCGTCGGCTCGAAGCTGACGTCATCACCCCGGCCAGAGCCAAGAAAGAAGCATCGGAACTCGAAGCCAAAGGTAACGCGGCCTCGATCATCGAAGACGGCACAGCTCAGATCGAGGTGTTCAACCGACTCGTCACCCAGTACAAGGCAGCTGGCGTCGATGCCGAGCGAATCTTTGTCCTCAACATGCTTCCCGACCTGGTTGCCAAAATCGTCGATACCGTCAACAACGTGTCGATCGACAAGGTGTCGGTTATTGACGGAGGCACCGGCTCTGGCACCGGGGGCATCCCGGGAGTACTTGCCCAACTTCCTGCTTCGGTGATCAAGATCACCGAGCAGATCGAAAACGCCACCGGTGTGAACATCTTGTCGGGTTTGAATCGGCCTTTGACGGGTGAGAACCCTTTGGTAGCCGGGACCGTGCCCCCTATGCCGTCCGCAGCCGACGAATAGACATTCGGCGTGTCACCCGCCGTGCATTAGCCTGTGCGGGTGGCACGTCTTCGTCTCTTCGCCAATCTGAGAGAACTGGCCGGGACCGGAAGCGTCGACATTGACGCCGATACGGTCGGTGACCTCTTGACCCAGGCCGGGTCAACCTATGGTCCGTCCTTCGTCGCGGCCCTGGACACCGCCAAGGTCTGGGTCAACGGTGAGCCGGCGTCGGCCGCCGAGGCTGTGAGACCAGGCGACGAGGTAGCCGTGATCCCACCGGTTTCTGGCGGTGCCGCCACGATCATCGATAATCCCCTGCTGGCCCCGGTGGGGGTCGTCGGATCGGCCATTCTCATTTCTGTCGCCAACGCCTATCTGTCCGTTGCCTGGTTTGCGGCTGCGGTGGTCCTCGTACTGGCCCTGTGGGCGGTCGACATCGTCAGGCAAACCAACTCGGGTGGGATGGCGATGCAGCTGCCGCCGGTTCTCATCGGGATCATGGCAGGGACCGCTTTTGTGGTGGCCTCGCCGGGTGACACCAGGGGTTTTGAGGCGTTCGGGCTGGTGATGGTCGTTTCGTTGATCGTCTCGCTCGTTTGGTCGGTGGCCGTTGGGGAAGCCCGCCATTTGTCGGCGGTGGCGAGTACAACCGTGATGACGACGATGGCGGGCCTGGCGGCCGCCTCCATGATGGCGGCCCGACTCGTCGGAGGGTCGACCGTTCTCGGAGTGTTCCTCGTGCAGGTGATCGTGGCTGCGGTAGCGACGGGCGTTGCCTTCCGGGTGGCGATCCTTGACCCCAGCATCGTTGGGTCGCTCGGTGCCATCATCGCCGGTGTCATAGCCGCCAGTCTCTGGGGTCTACCTATCGTCGAGTTCGTCCTCGTCGGGGTAGCCGTTGCTTTGGCGCTGTTGGCCGGCAAGGGGTTCGGGGGATTGTGCCGAACCGGTGAGCCGTATGTGATCGACCGTCCGCCCGGGATTCTTGGAGACCTCGATGGAGCGGTATTGGCCGCTGGCATCATGCTGCCGATCTTCTTGTTGGTTACCGCCGCCTAGCCGCCCGGCCAGTGGTGCTAGCCCGTCCAGAAGACGCGTCCCAGGGCCAATCCGGCTGCGGCCGCCGCTACACCGGCGAGCAGTGATCCAAACAGGTTCGTCAATCCGAGCGCCAACTCACCGCGACTAACCAGCTCCACCGATTCAACGGTCCAGGTGCTGAAGGTCGTAAACCCGCCCAGTACCCCGACCGTGAGGCCGGTGCGAGCGGCAATGTCCCATTCCGGGTGATTGGCGGCGAGCGACGCCACGATCCCGAGGATGAACGCGCCAATAACATTGACGAAGAACGTTCCCCAATGGATCCCGGGGAGATCCTTCATCCAGTTTCCAATGGCGTATCGTCCGGCCGAGCCGATGGCTCCACCGAGGGCCACAAACATAAGTGTCTTCACGATGCGCCAGCCTACTGGTCGCGAAAACCATCTCTGTGTCGGGGTGCGGGTTTAGCCTATTGAGCGTGCGATTCTTCACATCGGTTTTTCTGGTGCTGTCGTTGGTGCTCGGGCTGACGGCCTGGGATCCTGCCCCAGCCATTTCGATTGACCGTCAAGCCGTCGACGAAGCCTGTGCGGCTTCAAAACACGCCTTGACCGTCGTTGAGGACGGTGCGTCCCGGCTCGACGAGGCGGTCAGGCGATACGTTGAGATCAACAATCAGCTTGAGCGCCAATCTTTGGAAACCTTCGGGTTGCGGGCCGAAGCGTCCGAGAAGTCCGATACCGTGTCAGGTCTTCGCCAGGTGGTCAACGACCAGGCCGTCGAGCTCTATATGACCGGTTCGGCCGCGCAAGGGTCATCGCTACTTGGTTCTCAGTCCATCACAGACTTCCTGACTGGCCGTCAAATGCTTTCCGGCCTGAGCGAACGCAGTTTTGACAGCGCGGTCGAATTGGAAAGCCAGATTCAGGATCTTCTTGCGCTGAATGACGAGTTGCAGGCTCGCAACGATCAGCTTGATGACTTGCGAGACGAGCTGGAACAGCTCGCCCTGGAGACCAACCAGGCACTACAGGCCGCCCAGATGGCGTACTTCGACCTCGACACCGAATGTGCCCGGCTCTACAACGAGTATCAGTCCGAGCAGCGTCGGCTCGAGGCCGCACGGGTGGCCAATGCCACCGGTGGTCTGTCGATGGAGGCTACGCCGGGGTTTGTTTGCCCGGTCCGCCAGCCATTCTCGTTTGTCAACGACTGGGGGTTTCCCCGCGACGGTGGGGCTCGAACTCACAAGGGAACCGATGTGTTTACCCCATACGGCCAGGAGCAGTATGCCGTTGCCAACGGAACCATCGAACTGTTATCTGGTGGCCTCGGCGGCACAGCCATCTGGTTGGTGTCCGACTATGGAGTCCGTTTCTATTACGCTCATATGAGCGGGTATGCGCCGGGACTGACGAACGGCCAAACCGTGGCAATCGGCGATCTTGTCGGATACACCGGGAACACCGGCAACGCCAGGACAACACCGCCTCATCTTCATTTTGGAATACGAGCGTCGGCGGGGAGCTGGGTTAACCCCTATCCTACGTTGGCACGAACTTGCGGATAAGGAGCATTGTGAGCGAGAAACGACGTCGAATCGATCAGATTCTCGACCCGGCCTATGTTGTGAACCTGACAGGCCTCGAGCTTGGCGAGCTTCGTGATCGGCGCCAATTGGCTGCTGACGTCGAAAGTGAGCTTTCGTATTATCGCCGGATGCTGCACGGTCGGATGGACCTGCTCAACTTTGAGTTGGCGCGCCGCCGCGGAGACGAGAAGCGCTCCCTCATTGAAGCATTGCCCGAAATTCTCGGGGCAGGGGAGCGTGCAGGCGGGCAGACCGGTCGGGTCCGGGGAGAATTCGACCTGGCGTTCGCCGGTGACGGGAATCGTCCGATTGACGCAGCCCTGCAGGACGATTTCCTCACACATGTCTATGACCTTGAAGTGTCCGAACTCGAGGACATTCTGACGGCTCTCACCGAGGCCGAACGCGAGGTGTCGGAGACCCGCCGGTCGATCCAGGTTGTCTTCGACACCGTTCAACAAGTCATCTCCGATCGATATCGAGAGACTGTTGTCGGCGACCTCCCCGATTGACCTGCTCGGTCGAGTAATTCGTAGTGGGGTAGTCGAAGCGGAACACCACGGTGCTGTCGCGGTAGTAGCCGTCGACGGTCGATTGATTGCATCCATGGGCGACATTGATCGGGTCTCCTATGGCCGTTCGTCCCTGAAACCATTCCAGGCCAGGGCGGCTCTTGATCTGGGGGCCTTGGTGACAGGACCTGCCCTGGCTGTCGCCTGCGCCAGCCACGGTGGACTTCCGATTCATGTCGCCTATGTCAGAGGCATGCTTGCCCGGGTCGGTCTCACCGAAGCGGCGCTCCTCACGCCGGCGACCTGGCCAGCCAGTGACGACCAGGGTCGGCGTTACTTCGCCGCCGGCCAGACCCATCCCCTTCCGATCTGGCACGGCTGTTCGGGCAAGCACGCTGCCATGCTCCAGGCCTGCGTAGTCGCCGGTTTCCCAACTGAGTCATACCTTTCGTTCGATCACCCCCTTCAAGCCCAGATCCGGAGTCGCCTGGCGGAGGCGCTTGGCCACGATCTCTCGGATCCTGTTGTCGACGGATGCGGAGCGCCGGTGTACGAGGTGTCGGTTCGATCATTGGCCCGAGCCTTCGCACGGCTAGCCATTCACCCTGAGTATCGAGACATCTGGACGGCCATGCACCGCTATCCCGCCCTGGTTGGCGAGAACCCGAGAGCCGATCAGTTGGCTGCGACAGTGGCTGAGGCGGCTGCCAAGGTCGGAGCGGAAGGGCTTATCGGGGTCGGCGTACGGTCTCAGTTCGGCATAGCGATCAAATCGTGGGATGGTTCCATAAGAGGAATCGAAGCTGGACTGGTGGGGACGATGGAACAACTCGGGCTACTGAATGGTTCTTCACGTCGTCTGTTGCGTGAGCGCCTCATCGTGCTTGGCGGCGGCGAACCTCAAGGTCATGTCGAACCGACTGTGGAACTGGTGTGAGTTCATTTTCTGATCCCCAATTTTTGCTGCCGCCTGTGGCGGATCGACTCGGACCCTTTCCCCATGGTGACTTCCTCGACACGGTTTGGAAACACACGGCTGGTCCAGCCGACGAGCTGTGGATTGTGAGTGACGAACGGGGATTGGTCCCGTTGTCAGTGGTTGGACATACGATCCGGTTCGTGGGGAGTGCCGACTTGGTCGACTATCGCAGTCCGCTGGGGGAGGGCACGGCTGACCTCATCGCCGGTGCCATTGGGTCCCGGCCGAAGGGACTGAGGATCGTCGCCGATTCACTACCCCGCCTGGCCGCCGATGTGCTGATGAAGGGACTTGCGGCGGCCGGTCTTGAAGCATCAGTCGAGGAACATTCGTTGGCAGCCGTGCTTCAGCTTCCGGACAGTTTTGAAGAGTATCTAGAACGCCTTGGTAAGAAAGAGCGGCATGAGACCCGCCGGAAACGACGTCGCTACGAAGCAGAACTCGGTGAGATTCGTTTTACTCGCGAGTCTCTGCCCGGCCCGCTGTTTGACGAGTTTGTCACGTTTCATCGCCAGTCACCCGGTGACAAAGGTGGTTTCATGACGGATGAGATGGTGGCCTACTTTCGAGACCTCTTGGAACTCGATGGTTGGGGTATTGATGCGCTCGTTGATGACACCGATGCGATGGTTGCAGGTGGTTTTGGCTATCAGGCTCACGACGCCTATTTCCTGTACAACAGTACGTTCGACCCGGTCAGGGGAGACCTGTCGCCAGGCGTGGTACTCATCTCTGGCCTCATCGATATTGCTATCGACAACGGCGCGACCGTATTCGATTTTCTCAAAGGTGACGAGAACTACAAGTTCCGACTCGGCGCCGAGCCGCGCCCGTTGTACATCGTGACGGCGATGACATGATCGACCGGGTTGCCTATCTCAGCTTGCACACGTCGCCGCTCGTGCAACCGGGCAGCGGCGACGCCGGAGGCATGAACGTCTACATCGACGAACTGGCCAGAACCATGGCCGGGCGCGGTGTCCATGTCGACGTATTCACGAGGGCAGTTGATCCCAACCAGCCTCCGATTGTCGTCGTCAACGATCACTATCGGGTTATCCATATCGCGGCCGGACCCATGTTTGAACTGCCGGTCATCCAACTCACCGAGTATGTGTTCGAGTTTGCCGAGTCAGTCTGTGAATGGGCCAAATCAACCGGTACCCGATATGACATCGTTCACTCCCACTACTGGCTGTCTGGCTGGGCGGGTCTGATGGTCAAACGGATTCTGGGAATTCCCCTCGCAAACTCTTTCCATACGCTTGCCAGAGTCAAGGATGCGACGCGCAGGCCAGACGAACGTCCGAGCGCCCTGGTGAGAATCGCCGCCGAACATGACGTCATCGCCGGTTCCGATTGCGTGATATCGTCGACTCGGGCCGAGTATGACGATTTGCTCACTCACTACGGCGCCGACCCGAATCGGCTGTGCACCTCACCTCCTGGCGTCGACCACGACCTGTTCAAACCCGGCGACCAGAAAGCCGCCCGAACCTCTCTGGGTTTCCCGCTTGACGTTCCATTGGTTCTGTTTGTCGGCCGTATCCAGGCTCTCAAGGGAGTCGACGTAGCTTTCGATGCCTTCGAGAAGGTGCAGGCAGGACTGCCGGCCGCCCGGATGGTCATCGTCGGTGGGCCAAGCGGACCGAACGGGGAGGCGGAGGCTTCGGCGCTTCGTCAGAACATCGACCATCGTGGCCTGGAAAAACTGGTGGATTTCTATCCCCCGGTTCCTCACCGTGAGCTGGCGGTCTTTTATCAGGCGGCCGACGTCCTGGTATTCCCTTCAAGGTCCGAGTCGTTTGGCCTGGTGGCGGCTGAATCCGAAGCGTGTGGTACGCCAGTGGTCGCCGCCAGAGTGGGCGGCCTTCCGTATGTCGTTTCGGACGGCACCTCCGGAGTGCTTATCGACGGCTGGGAATCAGGCGATTATGCCGACGCGTTGACCCGGATCCTTACCGATACGAACTACCGCCAACAGCTATCCGCTGGAGCAATCGCGTTTTCTGAGCAGTTCTCCTGGGCGTCGACCGCCCATCGGCTACTTGAGTTGTATGCCGGTATCCAGGGCTGAAGCTGCCGCAGTTCTCGCCGAGACGGTTGAGGCCTGGCTGGCCGACCCCGAAAACGACGTTGTGTATTCCGAGGAGGTCGATGGCTTCCTCGTCATCAGGATGCGCCAGGCGGTGAGAGACTTCACGTCCGTTTGGTTTATGGTCGGGGAGCGGTCGATTCAGATCGAAGCCTATGTGCTACCGGCGCCGGACGACGACCACTCGGCGGTGTTCCGGCAATGTCTGGTGCGGAATCGAAAGGCCTGGCGGGTCCATTACATGGTGGGACAAGACGGCGGACTTGTGCTCCACGGGCGGCTCGCCAATGAAGTTGTCAACAGCTCCGAATTGAGCCTCCTGCTCGCCGAGATTTATGAGGCCGTCGAAGTCGGTTTTCGCCCGTTGATACGGGCTGGATGGCCTCCCAAAACGGGTCGCGAAAAATAGGGTTGAGAAACTTGTTCACACCGGTTGTGCACAAGCGCCTGTGGAAACCTGTGGATACTGTGGAATATTCACTCGTGGAGGGCCCGCCGTGTATACATTGCTTCGGATTGTGATAGCTGGCGATGGTTATCCATTGTTAACAGTCGAGATCGAGAGGGTTGACGCATAGAACTATGTCTCGTAGATTCGGATACAAGCAACGCCCAAGGTGCTGCGGCAATCAACAACCGTTCGGGGAAGTGCGGGAGTACGTTTTGTCGGGGTTCCTTGGGCGTTTGCGTTGTGCGGCCTAGGGCTCCAGACCCACTCCGAGTGTCGCCGCCACCCCGGCATCGATCATCAGCTCGAAATCTGGTTTGGATTGATAGCCACCGAGGGTCTTCATAAAGAGAACCGTGACATAGATGCGACCGTTCGGGTCGACGTCGGAGGCTACTCCTACCCGGTCGTAGTCGCCCATGATGTTGGCGCGGTGGGTTGGTGAGGCCATGAATGCTTTGTGGAGCTTCGAGACGTTAGGCCCATAACCAACGTTTTCGCCGATCGATTGCCAACCGGTGGTGAAATTCGTGAGGTCGGATGAGTGGTAGATGTCGCCGTGCGCCATCATGGCCGCCGTATGGACGATCGCGTCATCTACGAGGTCGTCGTATGGGACGAGCGGGCTAAGCCCGGCGGCGATTCGTTCGTCGTTCAGCAGTGCCACGAACTGCCCATCGAGGTCCCCATCGGTGATGGCGGTCGCCAATATTGGTGCCTGGG
The DNA here is from genome assembly GCA_024641305.1 of bacterium. Lineage (GTDB taxonomy): Bacteria > Actinomycetota > Acidimicrobiia > Spongiisociales > JAENVV01 > JAENVV01. The sequence goes on from JAHEDI010000017.1 coordinate 45,217, forward strand.
GTGGCCCTGGTCGAGGGGGAGCGGCCGCCACGGCGGTTACCAACCCGACCGTCAAGGCGACTGTAAGAGTGAGAACTATCGCCAGGCGCATACCGGTTGTATCGGCACATGCCCAGAGAATATTGAGTTACGCCGCGCGGGCACCTCTAGCCTGAACCAGGTCTATAGGGCGAGCCCGAACATGAGTTCACGCAGATTGACCGGTTTGGTCTCGTACGTTTGCGGGTCGATCCGCATCGAGCCGAGCCGGAGGCCCTGCATGCCTTCCCCGTGGTTGGTCAGGACCCGTAAGACGCCCTCGGTGTATTCCAGGACCCCCAGACCCAGGCAAGCACCGAAACCATCCTGGACGCCGACGACCATCCCGGCCAGCCGATCGAGATCGAGACCGGTCGGGAGTGTTGGTGCAAAAACGGTTGGCTTTATGCGCCAGGCTTCGAGGGGATGGGACAAGGCTTTTCCAAATTGCTGAACCCGCACCTCCGAGCGGACATCAGGTGACACCGGAACCAGGTCGGGGTGCACTTCGGCAGTTATCACATCGACTGAGAAAAACCGCTGGAGCATTCCGATGATTGGGTCAAGCTCAGACCCGCGTTGCAGGCCGACCACCAGTCGCGGGTGGCAGGTCTCGACCTTGTGGTATTTCAACGTCTGGCCGACCACGCCTGACACGGTTCCGGTGGTGTCGATCACGACCAGGTCGGCGGAGGCATGAGCTTGCTCAACGAGTGCCGCCGTCGCCAAGACCATTTGGAGGACCAAGCGGGCCGGGTTGGTACTTCCGACAAAGCGCAGCGCATCTGCCTCTGAAATGGTCCTAAGGTCCTCTACGCTACGGACCCATTTCAGTCCTACACATCCCGGAGGTCCGACTGTCGATTGAGCAACGTCGGCATCGACATAAGCCGTCACCTTGCCCTGGCTGGCTGCCTGTCGCAGGATTTCGCCGGCCAGGGTCGATTTTCCAGTGTCGGGCGCCCCGATAAGCATGACGACGCCGCCCTGGGCCGCAACGGAGGACGCAAGCTGTGTGTGATCAGTCACCAGCGAATGGTAACTGGCGGCGGGGATAGGCGGATCGCTCGGTAGCATGGCGCCCTATGCGACCCGCCACCACCTTCGTGATTATTGCGCTGCTGGCCATTCTCGCCGTTGCGGGAGCCGTTTCGATTATGCAGTTGAATTCCCCCTAGGGCCTGGCGAACGTGACCGGGCGTTCCAGCCCGATCGAGAGCTCGTCCGAGGCGCGCCCCTGGCGGACGGATAGAGCCACCAGACCTTGCGAATCCACAACCGCCATCAACGCGCCCTCTTCGACTCGGCCGTAGGTGTCGACCAATTGGACCACTCGTTCGTTGAGTCCGACTTTGATGGTCATGGTGTCGCCGAAGCCGATCCCGATTTCTGCCAGGTCCTCTGGTCCAATATTTGTTTGAACATTCCCAAATCGGTCGATCCACCAGGTGTGACCGCTGACCGTGCTGTCAGTCACCTCGGGCAGCGGGAGAATCATGGGCTTGAGCGAGGCGGGATCGATGGCGTCACCAAGATCTTCGATACGTGCCTCGCCAGATGCGAGCACGGCTGCGGCAGGTCCGAAGCGGTCCCGGCCGTCGAAGGTGGCTCCGGCGGACGGGATTACAAAATCAGGATTCGCCAACGTATGAGCCGCCCGGGCACCGCCCACGAGTGCTACGGCTGGAGACAGAAGTCCATTGTCGGGTCCGACAAAGTATCCCCAGTCCGTCTCGACTGCGATCGGGAGTCGATCGGTGCCAACTCCCGGATCAACGACTCCCAACGCCACCCCTTCAGGCAGGTACTGAATGGCTCGCATGAGCGACAGGGCGCCTGAGCGCACGGAACCCGGATGGACGGAATGATTCACGTCTATGACCCGGGTTTCCGGGCTCATCTTGGCGATAACTCCATGGACGACTCCTACGAACTCATCCTCGTTGCCGAAGTCAGAAAGGAAAGATACGAACGTTGTCATTAAGAAAACTCCAAAAAAGGCTCAAGCTGGTCAGGGCGGTGACCGATACTAGGGGGGTACGGGAGCGCTTCGGTGTTCCCGTAAAGGAGACAACTGAAGCGCTACGGAAACCCTTGGGCACGTTCAAAGAACCCAAGGTGTATCGGAAGCCTCCCAGCCCGCCCCAGTGGTGTGGATGTTGACTCCTTAAGAAAGTGTCGGACCCTTCGGGGTCCGACACTTATTTGGGCTCGTATTCGGTAGCGGACTATGGGGCCGTGGTGGTTGGTGTTTCGCCGGTTGGAACCGTCGAGTCAGTGGGGGTTGTGCCATCTGCTGGAGCGGCGGCCAGACCGCAGTCCGCGATGGCGGTATCGAGGGGCTCGCCTCCAAATGCGACCCGTTCGTACAGCACCACCGAGCGAATCTCTTCTTCGGAAAGTGACTCCCCCCAGGCTTGCATACCGCCAGCTACCGGCTTATTGATGTCGCCGTAGGTATTCCCAAACTGGGCTTGCCACCCGGCTGATCCGAGTGTGACCCAGGTCACATGATCCGAACAAGACGAGAACGTGGTCAAGACGGACCCACCACTAAGAGCTGGTCCAGCCCCACCTTGTCCGTTGGCTCCGTGGCAGGCCGCGCACGTTGCGTATGTCGCACTGCCATTGGCGATGAAGTTGGTCGGGCCACCACCACCGCCTCCGACCCCCTCATAGGCAGACAGGTCGCAATTCACGAGTTCGTTGCGAAAATCGACGGCAAGTTGCCCGGCTTTTCCGCAATCGGGTCCGGCTGAGTTGACCGTAATGTATCCGACCGCGAACAACGGCAGGATCGTGAACAGGCCAAGCATCCATATCGGTATGACGGATTTGGTGCGTTCCTTGATCCCGGCGGTCCGAACGGTCGTGACTTGATCCCATTCGTATGACTCTTCGATCGTGACGGTCTCGGGGATCGGGGCCGCCGCCACCATGCGAGTTTGTGCGCCATCAGGCGCAGGTATCGGCGAAGATGCCGCCGGCGCCGCCAGGGGGGCCGGTTCCGGGGCGGCTGCGGCAGCTTCCATGACGGACCCGGCCGATTCAGGGGCGGAAGCAGGTTCAGGAGTGGCCGCGGTCGTTGCCGGGGTGGCCCCGCCGCCAGCCCAGGCCGCCAGCACGGCATCCACCGTGGTTCCGGTGGCTTCGGCTCGTGCCTTGGCGGAGCGCATGACGAGATCTTCTGGCCCGCCGATGTTGGCGGCTGCCGCAGCTAGGTCGCTCATTCGGATTCCTTAAGGTATGTGAGCAACGCGTTCAGATTATCTGGTGACAGATGCGCGAAGCTAGGCATCAACGAGTTGGGATTGAGACTCCTCGGGTCGACCAGGACGGTCCGCAACTTGGCCTCATCGTTCTCATAGCGGGTCTCGACATGGGTTAGGTCGGGCCCGATTCGGACGAAGCCGAGGGTGGGGGGACCGACGGCCGGACTTGTCCCTGGTTCAGAAACCGGGCCGAGTCCGACATCGGTGACGACCGAGCGTACCTGCTGGGTGTGGCAGTACATGCAGCCCTCCTGCAGGTAGACCGTTCGACCGGCCAATGCTTGACTCGAAAGTATCGGAGTCGTTCCTGGTATTTGATCGGCGGCCGCATTGCGAGCATCCAGCGCCGGCACTCCGACGGCCAGCAAGGCGCTCACAGTGAAGACGATCACCATGACGGCCAGTGCCATGATGGGGTGATCGGTGCGTCCTACGAGCAGGGGAGCTGCATCGGGATCGGGGCGAGCCGCCACCAGGACCGGGGCTGGAGCAGCGGTCACGGGCGACGGCACGCTGGCTGCCGTTTCGGTGGGGGCAATTACCGATGATGGAATCTCTGCCAACGGGGGCTCAGGAGTCGGTGCTGTCGGGGCGACTGCTGACGTGGGAGTGATCGCTTCGCCCCCACCCCAGGCGCCGAGGACGGCTTCGATGCTGGTCCCCGTGGCCGTCGCCCGTGCCTGGGCCGACCGCATCACCAGTGATTCGGGAACTCCGGTGGCCGCCGCGATGGATGCTGCGTCGCTCACGATGCCACCTCCTCGTCGGCGAACACGAGCAATTCCCTTGTCGTGGTCTGGCCCGATGTGAACGTGCGCCAGACGTTATAGGCGTACAACAGGGCGGCGGCCGCCATCACGAGCATTCCCAGGAGTCCGAGTGAATAGAGACCGCCCACCGCATCGGCGGTGGCCGAGAACCCGTCACCAGCGATGGCTGAGGTACCTGAGTAGGCCGCTGAGACCCACGTGTAGCCAGACGCCAGGCCGGCGGCCCATAACGCTCCGGAAGCCAATACGACTCCGGTCAACAGCAGTCGCAGCTGGGTTCTGGCGAGCGGTGGCGAGAAGGTGAGGCGTCCGGCGGTCCGCGGAATGGCGTGGTACCCAAACGCGCAAGCGAACAGGGTTCCCACCCCCCATACCGACGCCAACTGGGTTCCTGAAACAAACGTCGTCAGGCCTATCACTGCTGACACGCTGCGGAATCCTTGCGTTCCGGCCACGAGCGCCACGAATACGGCTGCCAGGCTGCCCACGATGGCGAATCGGACGTCGGCGTGGGTGCGGAGCATGTCCCACTTCCCGCTCATGGTCCCGACCAGATTGGCCAGGACTGCCACGGCCGGGATGATCATACCGAGAGCGAAGACTGCCCCGATGCTCTCGGCCCAGTCACCGACCGGGCCGTATATCTGGCTGGCCAAACCGGCCCAGAGAGAGGTGATAACGAGTGACCAAAAGCCGACCATGGCCATCGACCGACTGTACAGCGGGTTGCCGGTCGTCTTCGGAACGATGTAGTAGGCCCCACCGATGCCAATTCCTACCGCCCACATGGTGTAGATGGTCGACGTGTAGAACTCACTCTGGACAAGGCCACCGACCACGGCTTCCCCAGGGATATTGCCGACGATGGTCGCCCCGATCAGCCATACCAGGCCCGCAAGCACGTAATAGAGGCTGACGTAGGTTGAGGTCTCGGTTCGATGACGGATCGTCTGGGCCGTCACGACCAGCGGTACGAGATAGGTGATGAGTAGCACCGCATCGGCGATGTAGTGAACATCGGCGAGTGGGCGCCCGTCGGTGTACCCGAGACCGATCCCTACCACCGCCAGGACGGTTACCGCTGCGGTGGTGAACGTTGCCACCACTGCCACGGGCTCGTTCCAGAGCCTGGCACCGGTCAATCGGGGCAGGAGGTAGTAGATGATGGCCAGGTTCGAGAACGTCAACCAACCAAAAAGGGCGGTGGCATCGGCCATCGGCTGGAGGCGACCGTACGACAGAAAAGAATTGTTTGACAAGAAGTCCGGGTAGGCCAACTTCAGCGTGGCAAGAACCTGCAGACCGACGGCGAGGAGAAGGAAGATCCCGGCCAGAAGGATTGCCACCCGGCCAGCCGAATCGGCCCCCCGAATGATTCCCGCTGCTGAGCGGTTCTCTTCTGCGGTTATGGTCAAGCTGGCGCTCCTTCAGCTATCCGTGACTGTGTGGGCGGAGCGCAGCATACTCGACTGGCGGCCCGCGTTCGATATCTTGGCTCGCATTCTGCCCGGCCCACGTATGGTGAGTCAAAGTCAACGGGAAAGGTTATGTGATCGCCTGTTCGTGGCGTATTGTGGATTGAGCAACGGGACCTCGATGTGCTAGAACTGCGATGGCAGTTACGCAGCTTGGACCCGCTCGCCGTCACTTGCTATCGGGTCCGAAGAGGAACAGACCAAAATCCTATGAACTGGGTATACGACCAAAAGAAACGCACTCGGATTGGCAGCGCCGCGATGGTGTTTGGTTTGTTTACCGCATTGGTTGGTCTATCCATAGCCGTTGTGTTCGGCAACGAACTACTGGTCTCGCCCGAATTCCTGAGAGACAGCTTCCTCAACATGCCGCGCTGGTTACCAGTCACGTTCGGTCAGATCACCGCGGCCGCCGGTTCGCAATTCATCATTGCCGGCGCCTTCCTGGTTTGGGTCACCGGCAAGCCGATGACCTGGGCCAGAGCAGGGTTTGCGACGTTTCTCACGTGGTACGAACTCATCCTTTATTACGGCATCATCCCCTCCGAGTGGCTGAACCTCACCCAGGGTCCGCTCGGTTGGACGTCACAGAAGGTGTTCTTGACCGTCCCCAAGTGGCTCGTTCTGAACAACGACGTCGAGATTTCGTTTGCCGTTCTCAAGGACGCCGTGTCCGGTGGATATCATGCGGTCGTGCTCGGGTTGGGCATTTTGCTCGCCTTCAAGATCCAGGGATTTGGCCTTGGCGTTCCCAGCCCGAAGGCTGAGGTCTCCTCTCCGTACGGGCGCCCGCTTTCGAAGGCCACCAAATAAATGGCAACGGCACGAGACGTATGGGTGGAGGTTCCGCCGATCCGCGACGACTATCAGTTGGCCGTGGTCGATGGCGCCTATCTGCTGGGCCAGGTCAAGCCAAAGCAGTTTCTCCATATTGATCAGTCAGAGTGCATTCTGTGTGAAGGATGCGTCGATATTTGCCCATGGAAATGTATCCACTACTTGTCGCTTGATGCCATCCAGGAGGGGAGCAACGTTGCCCACCCCAGAGAGAGCGAAGGCGCCAAGGGGTTTTTCCTGGTCGACGAGAACGAATGCACCCGCTGTGCACTCTGTGTTGATCGGTGTCCGACCGGCGTTATCACGCTCGGTAAGTTCGAAGGCTCTTTGTCCGCCGAAGTCGAGACAGCAGGACTGGCGCCCTGGGACATCGATACCGGGCAGCGCGATTACAAGAACGGTTACGTCTACGGACTACGGATGTAGGAACTGATGGCAAACGGAATCATCGAAAAAGTCAAAGAGCAAGCTACCTCCGTCTGGGAGAAGGTCCACGGCAGTCAGGTGGCAGAGTCGATTCTGCGGCCCGGTTCACCGTTTAAAAAGGGCTACTCGGATACGCCACGAAACCGCTCTTACGTGATCATGAACAACGTTCTCTACCACCTTCACCCCGTAAAGGTGAAGCGCCACGGGGTGCGACTCTCTTACACGTTGTGCCTGGGTGGGATCAGCTTCTTTCTCTTCATCCTGTTGACCATTACCGGCATTTTCCTGATGTTCTATTACGCCCCAACCGCAGAGGCGGCCTACTCGGACGTTGCCGCTTTGTCGACGTCGGTGGCGTTTGGTTCGCTGGTCAGGAACATGCACCGGTGGGGTGCCCATTTCATGGTGCTGTCGGTGTTCTTGCACATGAGCAGGGTGTTCTATCACGGGGCATACAAACCGCCGCGCGAATTCAACTGGGTCGTCGGGGTAATCCTCTTGCTTTTGACGCTGTTGTTGTCCTTCACCGGGTATCTGTTGCCGTGGGACCAGCTGGCACTTTGGGCTGTGACGGTCGGTACCAACATGGCTGGATTCGTTCCGGTGTTCGGCGGTCAGGTCAAATTCCTCTTGCTCGGGTCGGTGGAAGTAACTGCTGACACCATCCTGCGGTGGTATGTGCTGCATGTGCTCTTTTTCCCATTCATCATCGTCATCTTCATGGCCGTCCATTTCTGGCGGGTCCGCAAAGATGGCGGGATTTCCGGTCCGTTGTAAGGAGTGATGAGTGTCTGACATTCCAGAACATTTGCTCCGGCGATCGGCCGAAGCCAAAGCCAAAGCACTCGGTATTCCGGTCGAGGATGTTCTCGCCGAAATGACGGGGGAAGCCGCTCCGACGCCCATGGACATTGGCGAGCAGCCGAAGGTCGAAACGGTGGTAGCCCCCGACCCGGCTACGCCAGCTGCGGTGCCAGTCGCCGAGCCGGAGACGCCGTCCCAGGAACCGACGCCCCCGGCCCCGGTAATGGCTGCCTCGTCAGCTGACGCCGGAGATGTCGACTATGACGCGGCAGCCACCAAAGCCGGTATGCCGGCGTCACTGCTCAAACGTTCCGTCGAGGCGAAAGCCAAGGCAAGCGGTGCCTCACCAGCCAGCGTTTTGGCCGAAATGTTGGGCGAAGAAGTTCCGGCAGCACCACCGGCGGCCTCGGCCCCGCCCCCCGCTGAGCCCGCTCCCGTTGAGGAGATCACCGAGTCGGTCGCCGAAGTAGTCGAGATTCCGATTGTTGAGCCGGCCGCGGCCGCCAGTGTTGCTGCCGAACCCCCTGCGGCGAGTCGCTCCGGCGGAGCCACCGCGGTTGCTGCTCGCCCGCTCGCTCAACCAGAAGCCGTGCCGGAAGGCGTTCGTACCCAGCGTCTGCTCACGGTTGTCAAGGCGAACGCTATCCAACAGGTCAAATCAGAGCCGACCGACAAGGTCAACACGTGGCCGCATCTCATGATTATGGAGTTTGCGGCACTTCTGGCGGTGACTGCAGTCCTCATTGTGCTGTCGGTGATTTTGCAGGCACCGCTGCTCGAATCTGCCAACTTCAATGCGACCCCGAACCCGTCGAAGGCGCCCTGGTACTTCCTTGGTCTCCAGGAATTGTTGTCGTATTTCGATCCCCAGATCGCCGGTGTGACGGTTCCAACCATTATTGGCCTCGTCGGGTTCATGGCGATCCCGTACGTGGACCGGAACCCCTCGACCAAGCCATCTGACCGCAAGTTCGCCATTTTCATGTACACGTTCTTCATGATGGGTGCCGCCACCCTCACCATCTTCGGAGTTTTGTTCCGGGGCCCCGGATTCAACTTCACCTATCCGTGGGCGGATGGCATATTCTTCGACGACTTGAAAGACTGGGTGAACTTCTGATGACCGCCCCCCAGATACTCACCATATTGGGTTCGATCCTGTTTGTGCTTGGCGGTCTGGCGACGTTCGTCATCGCCTATCGCCGGGGACCCGGGTCATGGGAAGAACAGTTGGATAAGGATGCCCGCAAGGCAGACCGCAGCCGGATTCCGTCCGTGTTCACACGGTCCAAGGCGGCGGAAGTCCCCGAACCAACCGTCGAGTCCCTGCCGACTTCGGTGGCGGTGGCGGTCGTTGAGGAACCCGTTGAGAAGGTCCATTCGGTGGTTGAGCTATCGGCTTCCGAGCAGGGTGTTAATCGCCGCCAGTTCTTCAACCGGGCACTGGCAGCCTCGTTCTTCGGGACCCTTGGTACCTTTGGTATCGCCTCGCTGGCGTTTAGCTGGCCGAAAGTGAGTGGCGGCTTCGGATCAGATGTCAGTGCCGGACCAGTTCAAGCCATCAAAGATGCCATTGCCCAACCGGATGGCACCATCACCCCATTTTATCTGCCGGCTGCCAAGGCGTGGATCGTGCCGGTTTCGGACTCCGTGCTCCCCAATTCTCAATTTGCCGAAGACCTAACCGTCGCCGACGGGTTGACCGCTCTCTGGCAAAAGTGCGTCCACCTCGGTTGTGCGGTGCCATGGTGTCAGAGTTCGCAGGGCTTCGAATGTCCCTGCCACGGTTCGAAGTACAACCAGATTGGTGAGTACGAAGCAGGCCCTGCACCGCGTAACCTTGATCGGTTCGTCGTCGAGGTCGACGCCAAAGGCGAGTTCATCATCAAAACTGGTTCGGTCATTCCGACGGAACGGGCTCCGGTCAAGAGTGTCAAATACCCACAGGGTGTTTTCTGCACCGCGGCGGCTGCCGAATGAGTGGGATGGTCATTGTTGTTGCCGCACTTGTTGCGATCGGGTGGCTGGCGTTTCTCGTAGCCAACGGATTACGGGGTCGCAGCCAGGATGCCGTGGCTCCCAACCAGTCGCTCTACAAGACCGATGACGAGCTTGAGAACCGTCGGCTGGATCGCGTCCTCGGAGTAGCCGTCATTCTCTCTGCCTTTCTGGCGGTTTCGTTGCCTGTGTATTACCTCGGCGAACGCAACCGGCAGGAGTCGTTTGTGGTTGAATTCGATGACGTCGCCGTTCACCGCGGCAGTCTTCACGTTGCTGAGTTCAAGTGTGCCAGCTGTCATGGCGAGGGCCTCGTTGGTGGGGTCGCAACCTATGTGGATGCCCGGTCCGGGGTTACCGTCAGTTGGGCTGCCCCGTCGCTGAATGACATCTACTACCGGTATGACCGCGACGAAGTGAAGTTCTGGCTGACGTACGGTCGGGCGGGTAGCCCGATGCCAGCTTGGGGTCTGGCCGGCAATGGGCCGATGAATGATGCCCAGCTCGAAGAGGTTCTTGACTACCTGAAATCCATCCAGGTCAGCCAGACCGACGCCGTCGCGCGGGCTGACTCGCTGATCACGGCTGCGATCAGCGGTTTGGATACCGCCGATGCCACGGTGGCCGGGTCCATTGCCAAGCAGGAAGAACTGTTGACGTTCTATGCGAACGCCGAAGCAAATCATGACGTCGTCAAGATGTGGACGGAACTGGCCGAGAAGGTTTTGGAACCGCCCGACGAACGAGTTGATCTCAACAAGAACGGCTTCGACGATCTTGCTGAGTGGGAGGCGTCGTACAAGATCGATACCGATGAAGACGGGTTGGCCGATCGAGCAGAAGAGGAACTCACCTCAATTCTTCTCGGCGCCCAAAACAGCGGATACGCCCCGTTCGCTTCGCTAGCTGTGACATTTGATCCCCGAAATCCCGACTCGACCGGTCTGGAGGGTGACCGGGAGTTGGCACTTTCGAAGCTTGGTGAGATGAAACAGCAGCTTGTCACCCTCGGAGTGGCGGTCGACAACCTTGATCGGCTCACGACCAACGCCGAAGCCGGACTAGCGTTTCTTCAGGCTGCCTTGGATAATCAGTTCTACACGTTTGATCTCCAGGCCGTAGCGGACTCAACGTTTGGTGGAGATGTCGCCAAAGCCACCAGAGCGGTGGGGGTCTACCAGGGTCTCTGCGCTCGCTGTCATACCTCGGGCTATTCGGAGGGTCCGGCCTTCGCTCAGGAGGCAGGGGCCGGTGCGCTCGGGCCTGCCTTGTGGAATGGCCGTCCCAATGTTCAGTTTCTCACCGCCGACGACATGAAGAAGTTCCTTTCTGAGGGATCGAAACTCGGCGTCGGCTACGGCGTCAACGGGATCGGTCGGGGGTATATGCCGGGCTTTGGAACGGTCCTGTCGGAAACCGACCTTGACCTGGTGATTCAGTACCTACGCGGCGAAGTGTTGAGGTAACCGTATGCGACTGCTCATTCGCGAAATCCTGTCAGCCAACCTGCTGTTCACCGGAGTATTGCTGACACTCGTTTCGATGTTGATCTTCTACGGTTCCGGGTACCTGCTCAACGCCACCAACCTCGGGAGACGTCTTGGATTCCTGGTGACCGGGGCCAGTATCTTCGGCTGGACGACGATCAATTCGTTCCTCTTCATCTTGTATGCGCCGCGCGGACCACGGCAGGCGAGCATCGAAGGCTTGAATGGCTTCCAGATTCGCATCGTCCCGATCACGTTTCTGTTGGCGTCGGTGATCCTGTTCGCCATGTTCCTGATCGCACTGAATCGGTACGAATCCGAACAGAACCGCCAGATCGAAACCTAGGCCCGGCCGGCCGCCTGGTAGTAGCTGAGGATTTGTAGTTCGGTAGCCAGGTCGACCTGACGACAATTGATTTCATCCGGTACCTTCAGCAAAGAAGGGGCGAAGTTGAGGATCGACCGAATTCCGGCTTCGATCAAGAGGTCGGCGACACTTTGGGCGGCAGCTGCCGGAGTCGTGAGAATCGCCATCGAGACGTCGTGTTCCTTGATATCCAATTCGAGGTCATCCATCGACTTGACGTAGTGGCCGTCTACCGGGTGGCCGAGTTTGGCGGGGTCGGCATCATAGAGTCCGACGACGTTGAATCCTGAGGCATCGAAGCCCCGGTATTTGGCGAGGGCAGAGCCGAGGTTGCCGACCCCGACAATGACTACGGACCACTTTTCGATGAGGCCGAGTGCCCTGCGCAACTGGGTACACAGTTCCAGTCGGTTGTATCCGACGCCGCGCACCCCGTGTGACCCGAGGTATGAAAGATCCTTGCGAACGTTGGCCGAGTTCACACCCGCGGTGTTGGCCAACTCCTCTGAGGAAACGGTTGACTCGACGTCTCCCATGGCCTGAAGACATTGAAGGTACAACGGCAGTCGCTCGACCGTTGCTTTCGGCATCGTGATTCGTTTCACAAGCGAACCTTAGTAGTGCGTTGTTGGTTCTCGACAATCCGAAAGATCCCCACCGACGGGTGCGAACGGGACAGTTCGAGAACCATGTGGTCGCGCGTCGGGGCCGAAAGTCCTAGGTCTTAGTGTCATTGGCAGCTTCACAGGCTGTATTTTTTCGATAGGTTGGTGGCAGTCTCAATTTCGGAGGTCACTGGTGGACGTATACGCCCCCGACCGGATCCGCAACGTCGCGCTGATCGGTCACATCGGATCAGGTAAGACGACTCTGGTTGAAGCACTGCTCTATCGGGCAGGTGTCATCCCCCGGCTTGGCCGCATCGAAGATGGCACCACTGTGTCCGACTTTAGTGACGAAGAACAATCTCACCGCATGTCGATCAATTTGGCGGTGGCCCCCATTGAATGGAAGGGTCACAAGATCAACCTGGTCGACACTCCGGGCATGGCCGATTTCGAGGGAGACGTCCTCTCCGCCATGTCGGCGGTTGATCTGGCGGTCTTCGTAGTGAGTGCCACGGACGGCGTTGAACCGAGCACCGAGCACTACTGGATGGCAGCCGATGAACTCAAGCTGCCGCGCATGATTTTTATCAACAAGCTCGACAGGGACAACGCCGACTTCGAGCGAACCATCGATCAGCTGCGATCCAAGCTGGGTGCCGGCGTTGCTCCTATCGAATTGCCCATCGGAGAGGGCCCATCCTTTCACGGGGTAGCGGATCTGTTTCGCGATAAGGCATACATTTATGACAGCGGTTCGGCGACTGAAGTCGAGATGCCAGAAGACATGGCTCAGCACGAGCATGAAGTCCACGATCAGCTCGTCGAGGGCATTGTGGTCGCCGATGACGATCTCGTGGCCGACTACCTCGATGGCAAGATTCCTTCAGTGGCGGTTCTCGAGGAGACCATGAAGCAAGGGGTCATTGAAGCTTCGGTGTTCCCTGTCGTGTGTGGTTCGGCGACCGGGCCGGTGGGAGTGGATCGGTTGGCAGACTTCATCTGCGAGGTCGGTCCCTCTCCAGTTGACCGCCCAGTGAGCCTCACGGCGGGAGATCGTGAGGTAAGTGTGGTCGCCGACGCCGAGGGGGAGCCGCTCGCCGTGGTTTTCAAGACTGCCTTCGACCGGTACATCGGAGCGATTTCGTTGTTCCGCGTCGTGTCCGGAACCATCAAACGTGACGATCACTTGTACAACCATCGGACCGGCACCGACGAGCGGTTCCATACCTTGTTCGGGCTACGCGGCAAGGACCAGATCGACTTGATGACGCTCGGCGCCGGTGACATCGGGGCGATCGCCAAATTGGCGGACACCGAAACTGGTGACACCTTGTCGAAACGTTCGCAACCGGTCGGATTGCCCAACCGGCGAAAAGCAATTCCGACGCTGTCAACTGCTCTGGTTCCTGTCAGCAAATCCGACGAAACAAAGATGGCCGAGGCTCTCCAGCGGCTCCACGCCGAAGATCCAACGTTGATTGTTGAGCAGAATCCGATCACCCATCAGACATTGCTTCACGGGATGGGTGAGATGCACCTGACGATCGCCCTCGAAAGGATGGCGTCGAAGTTCGGGGTTGCCGTAACCGAAGAAACGGTCAAGGTTCCGTATCGCGAAACGATCTCCCATCCTGCCCAGGTCGAAGGCAAGCATAAGAAGCAGAGCGGGGGGCATGGCCAGTACGGCGTATGCACGGTTCTCTTCGAGCCGCTCCCGGAAGGCTCGGGATTCGAGTTTGTCGATGCCACCAAAGGCGGATCAATTCCCAAGCAGTATTTGCCCGCTGTCGAGAAAGGAATCCGTCAAGCCATGGAAGCCGGCGGCAAGCACGGATTCCCCGTGACCGATCTGAAAGCGACGTGCCTTGACGGCAAGTATCACTCCGTCGATTCATCCGAACTGGCTTTTTCCATGGCCGGCAGAGCTGCATTCAACGAGGCGCTGGCACAAGCAGGGCCGGTCATTTTGGAACCACTTTCCGAGGTCTCGATCATTGCGCCTTCGGAGTTCCAGGGCGACATCATGGGCGACATGACTTCTCGCCGGGGACGGGTCCTCGGCACGAACTCCGGGCTGGCAGGCAACCAAATCGTCACTGCCCTCGTTCCGACCGCCGAGGTTCTGCGGTATTCGATCGATCTGCGGTCCATGACGGGTGGGCGGGGTCGCCACACCGCTCAGCCGGCCAACTATCAGGAGCTGCCCGCCAGTGTGGCGAGTCGAATGGTCGACGCCTAGCCGGGGATTTCGCTGATCTCGAAGAGATGGCCGTCCGGATCCCTGAAGAAGCAACGGATTTCGGATCCCCAGTCATAGGGCGGCGTAAGAAAGACTGCGCCGCGTGACGAAAGCGTCTCGTAGGCCCTTTGGCAGTTGGCGACGCGAATGGTGAAAGAGTGATCTACGGTGTCGGGGGACTCAGGTGCGCCGAATGCCACGTCCGGTTTGTCCGGGGTGGGTTCGCCGCCGATGACCACGAGAAGCCAGGATCCATTGAAGTCGAACACGGCAGATGTGCCGCCATACTCGCGAAACAGGTTGGCTCCGAGGACATCCCGATACCAGGAAACGGACGCCTGAAAATCGCTGACCACCAGGACGTGGGTCAAAGCCATGTCGGGGGTCGGGAACTCGGTCATGCGTACATCCGTCTCGAAAGGGTACCCGACCTCGCCCGGCCGGGGTCGGCCCGGTGAGGTCTGCGTAAAAAGGGCGTGAGGACTAGACCTCTTCGAATCGGGCCTGGAAGAACCGAAGATCCTCGGGTTCGTACGTAAAACGCAGCCCACGGATGGCGGCGCGGTTCTCGTAAACCGCCTCGATCGACTCGGCCACGACGTCCATATGAGCCTGCGTATAGACACGGCGGGGGAGCGTCAGTCTGACGAGTTCAAGCTTTGGTCGCCTATTCAGGCCGGTAAGCGGGTCGCGGCCGGCCGACACTGCGCCGCGTTCCATGCCGCGCACCCCGGAGTCCCGATAGATCGCCGCGGTCAGCGCCTGGGCTGGGAACAACTCTTGATCAATGTGGGCCAACACCAATGAAGCGTCGATAAATACGCCATGGCCGCCGATCGGCTGAACGATCGGAACACCAATCTTCAGAATCCGGTTCCCGAGATATTCGACCTGTCCGATCCGGGCGCGAACGTGATCGTCGGTTGCCACCATCTCTCGAATTCCGGTGGCCAGGGCTTCCATGTCGCGGCCCGACATTCCGCCGTATGTATGGAGGCCTTCAAAAGCCACGACCAGACTTCTGGCTTTGCGGGCGAGGTCCGGGTCTCGGAGCGCCAGGAAACCTCCGATGTTCACCAAATTGTCTTTTTTAGAAGACACGGTGGCGCCGTCGGAGTACGAACAGATTTCGCGAAGGATCTTGGCGATGCTGACGTCTTCATAACCAGCTTCACGCACTTTGATGAAATAGGCGTTCTCAACCGCCCGGGTCGCATCGAGCATCACGAGGATCCCATGTTGTTTGCAGAGCTCGTACGTCTCGCGCAGATTCTGCATGGAGATGGGTTGGCCACCTGCCATGTTTACGTTCGTTTCGACCGAGATATAGGGGATCTTGTCAGCACCAACCTCGTCGATCAGTTCGCTCAGCTTGGTGAGATCGACGTTGCCTTTGAATTCGTGGGTGCTGGCCGGCAGGTGGGCCTCGTCGATGATGACGTCTGCGAACCTTCCACCCGCATACTCCTGGTGGAACCGGGTGGTCGTGAAGTACATGTTCCCGGGGATCACGTCGCCCGGCTTGATGAGAATCTGGCTCAGAATGTGTTCGGCGCCCCGGCCTTGGTGGGTCGGGATGAGTTCTTCATACCCATAGACATCGCTGACAGCGTCGACGAGACGATAAAAGCTGCGGGAACCGGCATAGGCCTCGTCACCCATCATCATCGCCCCCCACTGGGCGTCTGACATGGCGGACGTACCCGAATCGGTCAAGAGATCGATGTACACGTCTTCGGATTTCAGAAGAAACGTGTTGAACCCGGCCTCGGCGACGGCCGCCTCACGTTCGGACGGCGTTGTCATTTTGATGGGTTCGACCATCTTGATTTTGTAGGGCTCGGCCCAACTCCGTCGTTCCATGCTGACACCTCTTCTGCGTGGGTTCTTGGCGAAGACTAGGTAGTGTTCCAGCCGAGACTAGGCCGCCCGGCAGGCTTCTTGATTAGATGATCTTCGGTTGGTTTTTGCCACCAGGCCAACCGGCTCCAAAGGAGGGTCGGGCCGTTGGGACACGTGTGGGGACCGACAGGTCGACCGATACAGGATCGCCCCCAGAATCATCCCTTGTGTCATCTCCTCCAAGCCGGTGGGCAGCGCCGTCGGTTCATCCGCCCCGGTCGCCCCGCCTTCCCTGGCCCTTTTTCGGGCGGCGTTTTCGCTGCTCTAGGAGGGCGGACGCGAGTCGCCCGATTAGGGCGTAGGGGATGGGTTGGTTGAGCGGAAACTTCAACGTCCCCTTGCCTACTCGGTACGTGGCGATCTCCGTCTCGAGGCCTGGGTCGACCGTGGGCACCGGATAGATCGAAACGTGGTGCTTCCAGCCGGCGAAGTAGACGACGTAGTGGCCATCGAGTCTCGCCACGGGGATCCCGTAGCTCATCGCCTCTTCGGTTTGGGGGGCGGCGGTTCGGATCGTTTGGCGGATCCGCGTCAACACGTCTTGCACGTCTGATGGGAACGCAGCTATGTAGTCATCGACCGACGTCGCATTACCAGCCAAAATCGTAAGCCTGGGTCGCCTGCATGGCGCGTAGATTAGGCGTAGGCGCGTTCGCATGACCCGATGAATGTGGCAGCTAGACGTCACGGCACTATCGCAACTATTGAGGAGCACCGATGGGGAAGTTGATCTACCTGATGAACGTGTCGCTCGACGGGTACATCGAGACCAACGATGGGGGTATCGACTTTGGCACGGTCGATGAGGAATTGCACCTATGGTTCAACGAACGGGAGCGTCGAGTCGACGCCTCGCTGTACGGTCGGCGCCTTTACGAGACCATGGCCGCCTACTGGCCGACCGCGGAATCTGCTCCTGATGCCAACGACATCACCATTGAGTTCGCCCGTATCTGGAACGCCAAACCCAAGATCGTTTTCTCGAATACGCTCAAATGCGTCGACTTCAACAGTCGCCTTGTGGCAGGCGACGTCGCTGACGAACTGGCCAAACTGCGAGTCGAATTCGACGGCGATCTGGCCGTCGGTGGGGCCAGCCTTGCGTCGGCCTTTATCGAACGTGGCCTCGTCGACGAGTATCAACTCGTTGTACATCCGGTGCTGGTTGGTGGCGGTAAGTCCTTCTTCCCCGCGTTGCATCGACCGGTCGGTCTGCGACTAGTCGAGTCGTACCAGTTTGATTCCGGGGCGCTGTACCTGGGTTACGCGGCTAGGTAGACCGATCGCCATCTAGAGTCGGCGTCATGCTTCTGGCTGAGGTCGTTGACGTTTCCCAACTGGTGGGCGGGACCCGGTCGCGCAAACAAAAGACCGAACTGCTCGCGGGATTGATCGCCCGGTCGACCGAACCGGGAGTGCTCGTTGCGCTGCTCGCCGGCGAACCTCGGCAGGGCAAGATCGGCGTGGGGTACGCGGCGGCGTACGGGGCGAGAGTCGAACCTGCTAGCCAACCAAACGTCACGATTGCCGAAGTCGACGCGTGGATGGATGAACTCGCTGGCTTGGGTGGGGCCGGATCATCAGCCATCCGCAACGAGACAATCACCGGACTGTTCGCTCGGTGTACTGAACCGGAACAGACCTACCTGCGGTCGGTGCTCACGGGGGAAGTGCGCCAGGGCGCCCTGGAAGGGGTCGTGGTCGAGGCGATTGCTCGGGCGTTCCACATTGATGCTGATTTGGTGCGACGAGCCATCATGTTGGGTGGTTCTCTCCCGTCAGCCGCCGATGCGGCGCATCAGGCCGGTGCCGATGCTTTGGAAGCGTTCCGAATCGAAGTGCTGCGACCGGTTCGTCCCATGCTCGCCAGTACCGCCGCCGACCCGCTCGAAGCCATCAGGGGGATGTCGATTGTCGACTGGAAACTCGACGGCGCCCGTATCCAGGTTCATCGACTCGGCGAGGAAGTACGGATCTTTACGAGGAACCTCAACGACATCACCGCCAGGTTGCCGGGGGTCGTGGATGCGATGCTGGAGTTGCCGGTCGAGTCGCTGATCGCCGATGGAGAAGCACTCATGGTCGGCGCCGATGGGCGCCCTGGTCGATTCGGCGACACGATGAGTCAGTTCGGAGCGGATGAACTCCGTGAAGCGGCGGCGCTGTCACCCTTCTTATTCGACCTGCTCTACCTCGACGGTGAGGACCTGCTCGAAACTCCGATCACGGCAAGGCTCCAGCGTCTCCACGCAATCGTTCCCGACGAGATGCGTATCCCGATGACGATTACCGACGACCCGTGCATAGCCCAGGCAGTGCTTGACGCGGCGGTCGCCGCCGGGCATGAGGGCATCATGGTCAAAGACGCCGATTCGACCTATCTGGCCGGCAAGCGAGGAACAGCCTGGAAGAAGATCAAACCGGTCCACACGCTTGATCTTGTGATTTTGGCCGCAGAATGGGGTCACGGGCGGCGAACCGGATGGCTTTCAAACCTGCACCTGGGAGCACGCGATGGCGATGAGTTTGTGATGCTCGGTAAGACATTCAAAGGTATGACGGACGAAATGTTGGCCTGGCAGACCGAACGGCTAAAGGAAATCGAAGACCGTCGAACGAAGCAAACCGTATACGTGCGCCCTGAACTCGTCGTCGAGATTGCCATCGATGGGGTTGTGCGAAGTCCCCGTTACCCGGCCGGAATGGCACTCCGATTTGCCAGGGTCAAGGGTTATCGACCGGACAAGCCAGCCAGTGAGGTCGATACGATCGAAACGGTGCGGGCAATATTCGAGAGGTAGCGGGCCTACCGCTAAGTAGATCTGCCTTGATGCCGATAACCATGCCCGAGACCCACGAGGCGGGGAACATGCGCAGTCAGGTGTACAGACGGGAAGTCGACGGATCCGATTTGGTCAGGCTGTCCGGACACGGCGACGTGGTCAAAGTCGAATATGGCGGTGGGCAGCTCGGGCGGGTACCGATGTCCGAGGTTCGCCGCGGTGTGGCGCTTCCCCTGCCCGGGGGAGGTGAGTTGGCGCTCATGGGTGGGGACGGGGCGCACCGGATTGTTGTCAAACTCGACGGAGAACGGCTAAAACCGATCGTCTCGGTCTTCAACTGGGCGGGGTACGCACCCCTGGTTCTGCTTGCGGCAGCTGTCGGAAGTCTGACCATCGCCGGCCTGGCGTACGCGGGATTCGAACCTGCCTGGCACCTGGCCATACGCCGGGAGATGCTCCTGGTCGGCCTGGTCTTCCTCGTGGTCTATTGGTCCCGAACCCGCTGGGCAAACCTGATCGGTGCGGCCATGATGATCCTGGATGTGTTCTGGGTGTTGGTCGCCGGGATTTGGAGCCCAACCTCGCTGTTGCTGAGGGTAATGATCGCCGGGTACCTGGCCCGGGTCGCCTACGAGGAATGGAAGGCGATTCCCGACTGATCGACCGTGGTTACTTTCGTTCGATCGTTCAAGCGGGCTGGTCGCCTGTCACACAACCCGATAGCCTCACGGCTAACGAACTGCCCGGGGAGGACGCGCTATGAGTCATGCTGTGAAAGCCAATGTGCAAGAGATGCTGACGAGAATGGAACCCGATTCAGTGCCGGCGACCGTTGATGCAGGGAATCCGGTCATGGCCTTCTGCGAGTTGGTGTCTGCCGGGGGGATCGAGACCGGGGTGTGGAGTTGCACCGCCGGCGGCTGGACAATCGCCTCCTACGGTGTCAACGAAGCCATGGTGATGCTGGCGGGGCGTCTTCGGCTGACAGCTACCGACGGAACCGTGACCGAGGTCAGCGAAGGCGATCTGTTCTTCATCCCCAAGGGGTGGAGTGGCCGGTGGGACACCCTTGAAGATATGCAGAAGGCCTACGTCATCGTTCACTGAGGCGTTGCCCGGTCGTCGTTGGCCCGTTTTGTCGGTTGGGCGCCTAGATTCCTAGTCTGTACACATAAGGTGAAGGAGACGTAATTGGATCTTCCGGCGTACTTGCCGATCGCAATCATGTTCCTGCTCTCGGTGGGGTTTGTGGTGGCAGCCCTCACGCTCGGTTGGGTCGTGTCTCCCAAAAACCCGACTCCCGAAAAGCTGTCGCCGTATGAGTGCGGCATCGTCCCCGAATCGGAAGCTGTCCAGCGTTTCCCGGTGCAGTTCTACCTCATTGCCATGTTGTTCGTCATCTTCGATGTCGAAATCGTCTTCCTCTTCGCATGGGCGGTTTTGTTCCCCGAGCTTGGGTGGTCTGGCGTAGCCGAAATCGGCATCTTCACGGGCTTCGTGGTCCTTACCCTCGGCTATGTGTGGGGGAGAGGTGCTCTTGACTGGAACACCCCGTTGCGGGCCAGGCGCGAGCAGCGCGATGTTTCTCCCGAGGCAGCCTGATGGCCGGGACGACCCCGCCGGGGTTTCTGCTGACGCAACTTGAAACGATTGCCAACTGGGCCCGGACCCGCTCAATGTTCCCTGCCACGTTTGGCCTCGCTTGCTGCGCAATTGAGATGATGGCTTCAGGTACCGCCCACTACGACCTGGCCCGTTTCGGTATGGAAGTGTTCCGGGCTTCGCCTCGCCAGGCCGACTTGATGATCGTGGCGGGTCGCGTGTCGCAGAAGATGGCGCCGGTGCTTCGGCAGGTGTATGACCAGATGCCCGACCCGAAATGGGTTATCTCGATGGGCGCGTGCGCCTCGACGGGTGGGATGTTCAACAACTACGCCCTTATCCAGGGTGTCGACCAGATCGTTCCGGTTGACGTATATGTTCCTGGATGCCCGCCAGGACCCCAGTCGCTCATGCACGGCATCTTGACGTTGCAGGACAAGATCACGTCCGGGGAGATCGTCAATGCCTGAAGAAGCGCCAGGCGCTGCCGACGTCGAAGCGGTCGAGGTCGCACCCGAGCCGCGCTCCCTGCCCGACCATCCGGTTTTGGCCAGACTCATCGAACCATTCGAAGACGCGGAATGGGTGTTGTCGACGGGTCAGCACGTTGTCCTGCTCCCCAAAGAACAACTCGGGGAATTCGCCCAGGCGGCCAAGGCGGCCGGGTTTGAAATGGCCGCGGATGTGACCGCCGTTGACTACCTTGGCAAACGTCGTGTTCGGTTCGAGGTCGTCGCCAACCTGCTGTCGGTAGAACACGGTCTCCGAATCCGGGTCCGGTGTCCGGTCCCGGCCGACGACCCCAACGTGCCCTCTTTGGTCCCCACCTATCCTGGCGCCAATTTCTTCGAACGCGAGATCTACGACATGTTCGGCATCACCTTTGAGGGCCATCCAGACATGACCCGTATCCTCATGCCAGATGACTGGGAAGGGCACCCGCTCCGCAAAGACTTCGGCGTCGGTGATGTGCCCGTGCAGTTCAAGGAAGCGAACAAGGTGACCTGATGACCGACACTCAGGACAGAAAGACCAAAGAGATATGGGTGTCCGGTACCGAGGAGCCCGACTGGCCGGGGCCCGACTACGTCGCTCACGCCACCGACGAGGGCGCGCAAAAGATGAAGCTCCACGAGACGGGTGACCGGCTCATTGAGCAACTAGGCATCCGGATCGTCGACGACGTCCTCTACGAGGAAGAGGAAATCGACGAAGACGACCGGATGATCATCAATATGGGTCCGCAACATCCATCGACTCATGGCGTGCTTCGTCTCCAAATCGAACTCGAAGGCGAGATCGTCCGGAGGATCAAGCCGATCATCGGCTACCTACACACCGGCATGGAGAAGACCGCAGAGACCCTCACCTTCATGCAAGGAACGACCAACGTAACCCGCATGGATTACCTGGCTCCCCTTCACAACGAATTGTGTTTCTCGTTGGCTGTCGAGCAACTCCTCGCTATTGACATTCCGCCCCGCGCTCAGGCCATTCGCATTCTGATGACGGAGATGAATCGCATTGCCAGCCATCTGGTCGCGCTCGCCACCAACGGGATGGATCTCGGTGCGCTCTCCATGATGATGTACGGGTTCCGCGAACGCGAAATGATCCTGGCCTTCTTCGAGAAGACCACCGGCCTGCGCATGAACAACAACTACATCCGGGTCGGTGGCGTGGCCGCCGACCTTCCCGACGGCTGGCAAGGCGACATCGAAGAGTTCCTGGAAACCATGCCGCCCCGACTGGCCCAATACGACGACCTATTGATGGCCAACCCCATCTGGCTACGACGCACGCGTGACGTCGGAGTCATCACAGCCGAAGAATGTTTGGCCTATTCCATCACCGGTCCGTCGCTGCGTGCGACCGGCCTCGCCCACGATTTGCGCAAGGCGGCGCCGTACTCGGGGATCGAACAATACGAGTTTGATATCCCGGTCGGCCAACGGGGCGACTCCTACGACCGTTACCGGGTCAAGGTTCATGAGATCGAAGAATCGCTCAAGATCATCAAGCAGGTGCTCGAAACGATGCCATCGGGCGACTACAAAACTGATGACCGCAAAGTCACTCCGCCCCCGCGCAAACGCATCGACGAGTCGATGGAAGCTCTCATCCATCATTTCAAAATATATACCGAGGGCTTCAAAGTCCCCGAAGGCGAAGCGTATGTTGCCATTGAATCGCCCCGCGGCGAGCTCGGCTGCTACATCGTGTCGGACGGTGGCTCCAAACCACTCCGCATGCACACCCGGGCACCCAGTTTCGCCAACATCCAGGCCATTCCGATTATGCTCGCCGACTCTCTCATCGCCGACACCATCGCCGCCCTGGCGTCTCTCGACCCGGTGATGGGGGACGTAGATCGCTGAGCTTCGCTCAGCGATTCAGCAGTTTCCTTCGGAAACTGCACAGGGTTGGCCCTGGGCCTTGGGCAGTAGATCGCTGAGCTTTGCTCAGCGATTCAGCAGTTGATCCCTGAGCTTTGCTCAGCGATTCAGCAGTTTCCTTCGGAAACTGCACTTTGTGGTGCATGCTCGGAGAGGGGAACGAGCCCCCCTACCTCCGAACTGCGCTTCGCTTCGTTCGCAGGAACCTTCCCCCCGGACACTCGCTTCGCTCGTTGGGGGGACCGACCTCCGTGAGTTCAACCCCCGCCGCAACGACGATGGCGGGTAGGGGGGCTGGTTAAGCGTCACAGATAGCATGTTCGTGCGATTGTCGTCGTCTTCTTGGAGGAGCGAGTCCGGGACTCTTCTGCGAGGTGGTTGGGACCTGGGTTTGTAGTGCATGCTCGGAGGGAGGCTGGTGCTCGCCACCGACTGCAGGCTGGACGAGCAGATCGTGGACAGGAGTCTTCCAAGTCGGGACGGATTCATTCATGATCGGATTCATGAAGAGGGCCGAATCATTGCCGGATGCACAGTCGGCCGCTCGTCGGTTGCGGCGGAACCTGACACCGTCGGAGAAGGTGATTTGGGGCATGATTGCTCGTTCCAGGATGGGCGTTCGGTTTCGTCGCCAGGAACCGGTCGGTCCGTACATCGCTGATTTCCTGTCGTATGACGTGATGTTGGTGATCGAAGCCGACGGCCTTCAGCACAGTGAAAATCCGGCTGACGAGACCCGGGATCAGCGTCTGGCTGACGCCGGATTTCGGGTGATCCGGGTCATGAACAAGTTAGTCGCCCTCGAACCGGAGGCTGTGGAGGACACGATTCGCAGGGCCATACAAGAACAACTGTCGCAGGCCCGGGGGTAGTGGCGAGGGCGATTACTTCCGCACGCTCGGAAGATGTCTCGTCTTCATGTACAGGCCACCGTTTCGGAGTTCTGCGAGCATCTGGGTGATGCGAGCCTGGCGGGTTTCGTTGCGTTTGGCCCGGCCGATCCACGCCAGGTAATCGTTTCGCTGATAGAACGGTCGGGCGGCGTAGGCGTCAGCCAAGCCGGCCTCGACTAGCTCGGAGCGTATATCGTCCGGCATGGGTTGGACCGGTCGGGATGGCATGTCACTGCTGCTTGGTTTTGCCAGCTGCCTTCTGGGCTCGTTTCCACTCCCGGACCTCGGCGAGGGCGGCGGGGCCGTCGATATCGGCCACCGACCGAGGTGTGTGGTCGGCAAAAACGCCTGCGGCCTCTTCCCAACCGTCGGGGCGCACTCCGAAGCGTTTCGCCAGCATCGCTATGAAGATCCGGGTCTTCTCTTTTCCAAAACCCGGCAAATCGGCCAGGCGTTTCTCCAGTTCCTTGCCGGACCCGACATCGGCCCAGAGGTTGGCTCCATCTCCGTCGTATTCGTCGGCGATCACGCCACACAAGGCATGGACCCGTTTTCCCATGCTTGCCGGGAAACGATGGATGGCAGGTTTGTCCGCGCAGACGGCCACAAAATCGTCGACAGGCATGGCGGCCACCGCGCTGGCGTCGAGATCGCCGAGTCGGTCCACGAGGGTTTGAGGTCCCTTGAAAGCCCATTCCATCGGGACCTGCTGATCCAAGAGCATGCCGATCAGAAGGGCGGTTCCATCCGTGTTGAGCAGTCGATCAGCGATCGCATCGCCGGTGATCTCCAGGGTTCCTTTCATGGTTTCAACAATACCGCGCGCCAGATCATCGAGCACC
>JAHEDI010000041.1 GCA_024641305.1 bacterium
GCTGTTCGTCGTCGACGAGTCGCCGTTCCAAACTGTCGGTTGTCTCGTGGTATTCCTCTGTTTCCATGGTTCAAAGATACGACCTGGCTGTGACAAAAACCGGTCGAAAACGCCCACCCACTAAGGAAATTTCAGGAATCTGCGGTCGGTCAGAGATCGGGTTCGGCCGCTCGTGTTCGATACCGGTTTTGGGGACCTGCATCTCGACAGAAGATCACGGTTCCCACACCCCACTCCGTTTCGCTGGGCGACCGACAGGGAAGCCCGGCCCCTGCGAGGCCTAGACCGCCGTCGTTGTGTCGTTGTGTCGTTGTGTCGTTGTGTCGTTGTGTCGTTGTGTCGTTGTGTCGTTGTGTCGTTGAGTCGTTGAGTGTGCAGTTGTTGGGCACGCCCCCCTACCGATCACCGACGGCGATGGGACCCTTCCCCCCGGATGCTCCACTCCGTTTCGCTGGGGGGACCGACGGAGGATCCAGCCGACCGTGTCCGAGGAGTTCAGGTTCCTCGGTGTCGCTGTTTCGTTGAGAATCCGTCAGCCGACACGGGCCTGATCAATCGAAGGTTGTTGTTGGCGCAACCTCGCGAAAGCCCCTGTTGGGGGCGTACCAACCGCTCATAACCAATCGTCAGTCGGCCGTCGGGTTGCTACCCGGCCACGCGCTCGGCGATCAGGTCGCCGATCTGGTCGGTCGACATTCCCATATCCGGACCGCCCATCGATTTGAGCTGTGGCAGCACGGATGTCGCGGCGACTTCGAGAGCAATCGCCGCCTCTGGTTCGCCAAGGTCGTCCATGCACATGGCGGCCGACAGGACGGCCGCCACCGGGTTGGCCCAGCCGTTGCCGGCGATGTCGGGGGCTGAACCGTGGACCGGTTCGAACATCGAGGGAGTTCCGTGGGCAGGATTGATGTTCCCGGAGGCAGCCATGCCAAGGCCACCTTGGATGGCGGCACCAAGATCGGTCACGATGTCTCCGAACAGGTTGTCGGTGACGATGACGTCGTAGCGTTCGGGTGTATTGATCATGTGGAGACAGAGGGCGTCGGCATGAACGTATTCAAGCTCGACCTGCGGGAACTGAGGAGCGAGTTCCTGGGCGGTGCGCCACCACAAGTCTCCGGCGAAGCCCATGACGTTCGTCTTGTGGGCCACGGTCAGCTTGTTGTTGCGCTTGGTCGCCCGTTCGAAAGCGTTCAGGATTACCCGCTCGACTCCGTGGCGGGTGTTGATCGAGTTCTGGGTGGCGATCTCGTATGGGGTCCCCTTGCGGAAGAAGCCACCAGACCCGACGTATGAGCCCTCGGTGTTTTCGCGGATCACCAAGAAGTCGCACCGATCGGGTGTCAGGCCGGCGATGGGGGTGGGGACTCCCTCGTACAGTTTCACGGGTCGGAGATTGACGTACTGGTCGAACTCGAACCGGATCCGGAGAAGCAAACCGCGCTCAAGCACGCCCGGCGGGACGTCGGGAGTACCAACTGCTCCCAACAGGATCGCGTCGTGACTACGAATCTGCGTTAGCTCGTCATCGGGAAGCACCTCTCCGGTGGTCAGATACCGATGGCCGCCCAGATCGAAGTGGGTGTACTCGAGATCGAAGTCGAACCGGTCGCCGGCGGCGGCTAGCGCCTTGCGGGCCTGCTCCATCACCTCCGGGCCAATGCCATCGCCATCAATCGAAGCGATCCTGTAGGTATCCATGCTCATGCCTCCTTGGGCTTGGATCCTACGGACTTATTGAGCGCAGCGACAAAAGCTCGAGCCGATCCTTCGACGACGTCGGTGTCGATGCCTCGACCCGAGTACGTGTTGCCGTCGACTCCGATCACGACGTTGACTTCAGCCATGGCGTCTGCTCCGGCTGTGACAGGGACCACGCGGTAATCGATAAGTCCGGCGGTAACCCCGAAACCCTGTTGGAGAGCTGCGAATGCGGCATGAACCATGCCGTCGCCGGTTCCGGAGAATGACTCCTGGCGGCCGTTCAAGAGAAGGGTTACCGTGGCGGCCGGCGTGATGTCGTGGCCACCGGCTACATGCATCCCGACGAACTGAACCGCGTTTTCACCTTGAGGTGTGTCTGAAACGATCAGGCGGAGCTCCTCTTCGTTGATCTCCACCTTCCTATCGGCCAATTCCTTGACACGGTTGAATGCCCGCTGGAAATCCTCGCCTTCGAGCGACACACCGATCTTGTTCAGAGCATCTTGGAAGCCGGCACGTCCGGAGTGCTTGCCGAGCACAATCTGGGTGCCTGACTGCCCAACGGCGGCCGGGTCCATGATTTCGTAGGTCAAGCGATCCCGCAGGACGCCATGTTGGTGAATACCTGATTCATGCGCGAAGGCGTTACGGCCCACGACGGCTTTGTTGAACTGCACCGGATATCCCGTCAGGCGGGAGACGAGTCGGGAGGTATCGAACAGTTGCCTTGAGTCGGCTCCGATCTCCACTCCGTACTGGTCTTCCCTGGTCTTGACCGCCATGATTACTTCCTCGGTCGAAGTGTTGCCTGCTCGCTCGCCGATCCCGTTTATGGCGCATTCGATCTGGCGAGCGCCGGCATGGATCGCCGACAGGGAATTGGCAACGGCCAAGCCGAGGTCGTTATGGCAGTGGGTTGACACGATGATGTCGTCGCGGCCCCGGGTGACTTCGGCATACACTTGCCCGAGGAGTTCGACGAACTCGGTCGGCGTCGCGTAACCGACGGTGTCTGGAACGTTGATGGTGGTCGCCCCGGCATCCACCGCCGCCCTACACACCGCAATCAGGAACTCCGGGTCGGTTCGGGTGGCATCCTGAGGGGAAAACTCGACGTCATCGACGTAGCCGCGAGCCCTGGTTACGCCCTCGACGACCGACTTCATAACGTCGTCCGGACTCATCCTGAGCATCCGTTCCATGTGAATGGCCGAAGTCGATTGAAAGACATGGATCCGGTACTTCTCAGCGTGCCTCAGCGCATCGTTGGCACGGTCGATGTCGTCGGGGTGGCAGCGAGCAAGGCTGGCGATGACCGGACCTCGAACCTCTCGGGCGATGTTCGATACTGCTTCGAAGTCTCCGTCCGACGAGGCGGCGAATCCGGCTTCGATCACATCGACTTTCAGGGCGGCCAGTTGTTGAGCGATTGTCAATTTTTCGCCTGGGGTGAGGGCGATTCCGGGTGCTTGCTCTCCGTCGCGCAAGGTCGTATCGAAGATGATTAGGCGGTCTGACATGTTGGGTTGCTCCTTAAAAGACTCGGCTGAGGAATTCACGAGATGCCGACACGGATTGAATCCGGTCGGCTAGATAAGGAGCCAGCCGGGTACGCCAGTGGTTGTCATTGTCCGACGGCTTTCAGTTTGCGGGCCTTGTTCTCACGGCTCAGGGCGATCCGACCGGACTTGGCCATGTCGATCACGCCGTATGCGCGAACCAGTTCGAAGAAGTCAGACAGTTTGGCGGGGGTGCCGGTTACCTGAAACGTGATGGAGCTCTGACCAACGTCGATCACCGTTGCTTTGAAGATAGCGCCGATTTCGAGCACGTCTGATCGCGCTCCGCTTGTCGTGCTGATACGGACCAACATGATCTCTCGCTCGACCGACCGTTCTCTGTCCAGTTCGGTGATCTTGACCACGTTGATGAGCTTGTGGAGCTGCTTCTTGACCTGTTCGAGTTCGGGTGCCTCAACGACGATGGTCATGCGCGACATGCCCGCTTCGGCGGTGGGACCGACCGCCAACGAGTGGATGTTGAAGCCGCGTCTGGCCAGCAGTGATGAAACCCTGGCGAGCACGCCCGCCTTGTCTTCGACGAGAACACTGAGTGTGTGTTGCATTTAGAGGTCCTCCGGTCCGAGCAAGACTATGTCATTTGACCCGCCGGCCGGAACCATCGGGAACACCATTTCGTCGCGGTCGACCACAAACTCGACGACAACCGGGCGGTCGTTGATGCTCATGGCCTTTTCAATGGCCGGTGCGACTTCGCCCGGGGTTTCGGCCCGGATGCCGGCGCATCCCATCGCCTCGGCAAGCATGACGTAGTCGACGGCTCCAACGCCGAGCTGACTAGCCGAAAGTCTGCCACCGTAGAAGAGACGCTGCCATTGGGTAACCATGCCGTGTTGTGAGTTGTTGATCAAGGCGATCTTGACCGGGATACCGTCAACGGCTGCCGTGATGAGCTCCTGAGAAGTCATCTGGAAGCATCCGTCACCGTCGATCGCCCAAACGAGCTCGTCTGGCATACCGGCTTTGGCACCGACAGCTGCAGGTACCGCGTAGCCCATGGTGCCGAGCCCGCCGGAATTGATCCAGGTACGAGGCTTCTCGAAGCCCCAGTGGAGTGAAGCCCACATCTGATGTTGGCCGACGCCTGACACGACAATGGCGTTTCCTCCCGTGATCCGATGCAGTTCCTCGATCACAAACTGGGGTTTGATCTTGCCGTCTGGCTGCTGATCATATTTGAGCCCTTTTTCGCGCTGCCATCGGTGGAGCTGTTCCAGCCAAGTGGCCCGCTCCGGAGCCGGCCGGTCGCCCCATTCTTCGATCAACGCCTCGATGACCGCTTTGGCATCTCCGACGATCGGGACTTCGGCCTCGCGGACCTTTCCGATCTCGGCTGGATCGACGTCGGCGTGAATCACCATCGCCTCAGGGGCGAAGAAGTCGGGGTCACCGGTCACTCGATCGTCGAATCGGACCCCAAGCGCAATGAGAACGTCGGACTTCTGAATGGCGGTTGTTGCGGTGTACGTCCCGTGCATGCCGGGCATTCCAAGGGTGAGCGGATGGGAATCGGCTACGACTCCGCGCCCCATCAGCGTGGTCACCACCGGGATATTCATTGCGCTGACAAGTTGGCGGAGTTCGTCGGATGCCTCGGCTTTGATGATCCCACCCCCGACGTACAACACTGGCCGCTCGGCTTGTTCGATGAGGCGGATGGCTTCTTTGATACGGCGCGGATGAGGGGTAACCGTTGGTTTGTAACCAGGAAGGTCGAGTGCGGTCGGGTCTTTCCATTCGATCTGGGCATTGAGGACGTCCTTGGGAACGTCGACGAGCACCGGACCGGGGCGTCCCGAACGGGCGATGTAGAAGGCCTCGTGAATGACGTTGGCGAGGTCGTTGGCGTCGGTCACAAAGTAGTTGTGCTTTGTGCACGGCATCGTGATGCCGGTCGTATAAGCCTCTTGAAAGGCGTCGTTGCCAACCGACGTCGTGGCCACCTGTCCGGTGATGGCGACCATGGGGACCGAGTCCATCAGCGCGTCGGCAAGGGCGGTAACGAGATTGGTGGCACCGGGACCAGACGTGACCATGCAGACGCCGACGCGCCCGGTGGCCCAGGCGTATCCAGACGCCATATGGCCGGCTCCCTGCTCATGTCGAGCGAGAATATGGTTTATGGGAGAGTCATAGAGGGGGTCGTAGGCCGGGAGGATTGCTCCGCCCGGCAGTCCGAACATTACGTCAACGCCCTCAAACTCCAAGGCTTTGATCAGTGCTTGTGCTCCGCTGATAGTTGGCATGGTGGCCCTTTCCGGCAACAAAAAACCCCCCGTTCCCGGAGGGCTCATCAACACACACGTCGGGATGTGACGTGTGTGTCTACCTAAGTACGATCGTCGTGATCTGCATTTCAAGGCGAGTATTGCAGCCATGCCGGGTTAGGTCAACATGGCGTTGCGGACCTGGCACAATGGCAGCATGGACGGCAAGCTGATTGCGGAAGCGGTATCAGCCACGCGCCGCGCCTTGAACGAACTAGAACCCGTTGAGATACCACCCCGACTGCGGCGTATTGCGGCGTCCTCTGCCAGGTGGCTGCCCGCGCCGCTCGAACGAACACTGATCGAAGCGCTTGATGAGCACGAATGGCTGCGTGCCAAGGCCCTCAAGGAGTTGCCGGAGGCGGACAATGGGCCGTCCCGACTGTTCCTGGAACGGCCCGATGGTTGGGAACCGGAGCTGGATGGCCTGGTCGCTGAAGATGCCGCGAACGCCGAACAGCGACTGATCGGTCAACTCACCAGAGATCTCGAAGGAATGGCTATCCAGCGCGATCAAGCGAAGGAAAAGGCCAAGGCGATCCAGGCTCTCCTTGATGAGGAGCGTGCCGAACATCGACAAGCCATAGCCGAGCTCCGGGACGAGCGAAAGCCGGCCCGGTTCCCGGCACCTGACCAATCGCGGTTGATTCAGGAACTTAGGGATCTGAATCTTGCTCTTTCCGACCAGTTGGCCAACCGTGAGATGCGACTCGAAAAAACGAGAGCCGACCTCCTCAAGGCCCGACGGGCGATTCCGAACGCCGAATCCCGCGACTCCAGTGGCCGGTCGGCCGATCCCGTGTCGCTCGCTCGTGAACTCGACAGGCTTATGGTCACCGCTCGACCAGACGCGGTGCATGCCACCGACGCCAGGGTTGGAAGTCCAGGTGGGACCACTCAAGTGACGACCGGTGACGAACTCCGACTTCCGCAAGGCATCACGCCAGACTCGGCCGCAGCAATTGGCTATCTCCTCGGCCGGTCCCGGCCCACCTGGGTGATTGTCGATGGCTACAACGTCTCTTTCCATATCGACGGAGCCGGGTTTTCGACACCGGCCGCCAGGGCGAGAGTGGCCAACGGTCTCGGCGGCATGGGGCTTCGGGCGTCCGCACCGATGCGGATCACCGTTGTGTGGGACTCCACCGAAGAAGGCACCGAAGGCCCGGCCGCGGCCGGGGTCGAGCGTAAGTTTGTCGCCGACGCCGATGAGGAAGTTCGGCGCCTTTCCAAGCAGGGCAGAGGCGATGTCGTGGTGATCAGCACCGATCGCGAGATCCACTCCGGGGTTGCCCCTGGCACCCTCGTTCTCTGGTCAGAGGCCTTTGCTGAATGGTTACGGACCCGCTGACCATCGTTTCGGAACCGTCGGGCTCTTTTTGTCACACCCCCTCGATACTGTGTGGGTATGGATGCCAGATGGAACCAGGACAAGGCCGAGGGCTCGATGGTCATCGATTGTGACGACTGTGTCATGCAGCACACGAATGCGTGTGACGACTGCGTGGTGACAGCTCTGCTGCACATCACCGACCATCCTGTCCGCTTGGTCGAGGCGGAGTCCGAAGCATTGGGAAACCTTGCGGAGGTGGGCCTGGTGGCGCCATTGCGGTTAGTCCCAGCAGTCGAACAGGGGATAGAGGTGGAACGTTCGGCCTGAGCGGGCTAGGTCCAAGGGTCTCCCGAATTCGGGTTTCTGGCCAGTATCAGAACCTGGTTCTTGAGATTGCGCACTGGCGTTACTGCTGGCAAAACAGATGGTCCGAAGGTAGGGAAGTACCTTCGGACCATCTGTATCCACGATGGCTTGCCTGTCGCACTGCATTCCCGGGTCGTCTGGTAGGCCCATAGGCATGCCAGACTGGGTTCGTGGACGGGCACCGACTCAATCAACTGGCCGTCGAAGGCGGCTTGAATGCCATCGGAGTGTGCCTGGCCGACCCGTTTACCGAGGTGTCCCAAACGTTGGCCGATCGAAAGTCGGCGGGGCTCAACGGAAAGCTCGGGTTCACCTACGCCCAACCGGAAATATCGACCGACATCCGTCGTACCTATCCGTGGGCAGAGCGTCTGGTCGTCGGCATCCGCTCCTACGTTCCCGAATCAGGTAGCCCCGAACGCGCTCTGGAGTCGGCGGTGGTCGCTCGATTCGCCGTCGATGATGCATATCAACCGCTCGTTGCCGGCCTGGAACTCGTCGCAGACGCCTTGCAAGCCGAGAGGTGGCGAGCCGAAGTGATTGCTGATGACAATCGACTCGTCGACCGGGCCGCCGCCGTCCGGGCCGGAGTTGGTTGGTGGGGGAAGAACACGATGGTGCTCGCCCCAAAAGTCGGTCCCTGGGTGTTGATCGGTACCGTGGTTACCGACGCCCCACTCGAAATCACCGAGCCCATGAAACGCGACTGTGGAACCTGTGACGCTTGTATCCCTGCCTGTCCGACCGGTGCCCTGGTATCGCCCGGAGTCCTTGATGCCCGGCGCTGTTTGGCGGCTTGGGCGCAAGCTCCTGGAGTCATACCGCCCGAATATCGGATTGCCATGGGTGATCGTTTGTACGGGTGTGACGACTGCCTTGACGCCTGTCCGCCTGGGATTCGCCTGCTGGATACGGCAACGCAAGCCCGGGGCATGGTCGACGTCTGCTGGCTACTCCGTGCTACGGATGAAGAGCTGCTCGACCGGTTCGACCGCTGGTATATCCCCAAACGAGATCCGAAATACGTGCGCCGCAACGCCCTTATCGTGGCCGGGAACAGCCGGGACGCAGCACTGGGCGAACAGATCGTTCCGTATCTCAAGCACCAGTCCTCCATCGTCCGGCAACACGCTGCCTGGGCCTTGGGTCGCATCGGAGGATCGGATTCGGCGGCGGCTCTTGAACAGGCGCGCCAGGAGGAGCCGCTGCACGAAGTCAGGCAAGAACTGGACTTAGCCCTTCAGGACGCCCGATGAGACGCGCCGTTGCCCGGGCCCTGGCCGTGGCATTCATGGCCACCGGGATCGGCGTTGGTGCGCACCATCCTGCCCAAGCTTGCTACTGCTCCCAACTGACCTTGCCGGAGGCGTTCACATCTGGCGATGCGGCGGCTGTCGTTGTCGGCCAGATCGTTGGGGACATGGCGGTAGAAGGATCGTACCCGTCCACCGGAACTCTGACCATCGAACTGTCAGACGTGTATCTGTCGCAGGATCTCGAGTCGCCAGTGCGAGTCCGCACGGCTGGAGGTAGCTCGGCTTGCGGGTTCGATTCGTTGCCCACGGAGCTGTCGGGTTTTGTGCTGGTTCCGTTGGAGTCAGGAGAACTCTGGACCGGCTCTTGTGAAGGGTCCTGGACCGCCGAAGAGGTCCGATTAACGGCTCTGGGACTGGGGATCGAGCGATCAGGTCCAATCGGTGCGGACGGGAACATCGTTGCCTCAGAGGCTGCCACGCCGGCGAGGGGGTCGGTTGCGGATCAGGTCGAGCGTTTCCAGACTCGCTGGTGGATCGTTCCCTTCCTGCTCATTGCCGTTGGTGTTCTGCTTCGTCGCCGACAGCGAGAAGGGGCTTCCAACACGGCCGGAGATCCCGCAGACGATTGACCCGATGGCTATGTCGCCGATCCGGTGGTCGGCCAATGCGCCGCAGCCAGAGCGGGTCCTGCCCTGGTCCGTCGGTCCCCGGCTCCCGCTAGCCGCTGGTGAACAGGGATTGGAGAGGGGCGACCGACACGATTTCTTTTGCCTTGGCCGCGAGATCGAGATCGATCGTGATCAGGGCGTCGGCTTGTAGGTCGACGATCGCAAGGTATTCCGCGTCGCGCAGGGTCTCCCAATCGTGTTGGAGGGCGATGCGCCACGCCAAGCTGCGGGAAACTCGATCTCCGAGCAGTCGCATCTTGAGACCGGTCAAGCGTTCGTGTGTTTCCAGGGCGGCCTTCTCGGTGCGTCTTGCGTGCCGAACGTCGTCCAACAACAGCTGCAGTGCTTCCGATCGAATGGTGTTCGGAGCGACAAGCTGATGGCTGGGATCGACGCGCATATTCCGATCCAGCAGGTGTAGCAAGGTAGGGGCGTCAATGACGTAGCGCGCCATGATCTCAGTCTACCGGCAACGATCTTGTCCTCATGACCGAGAGCCAAGGTGCGATTCATCACGGCCGCTCGCTTGACTTGGTCCACCTGGCTCCAATCTGGATGGTGGATCCGTGGTGTCGTCAGGTCGCAACCTTTCCGAGTTGTCGGATGGTTGGCCGCGGCCGCGCCACTCAAGGTAATCTCCGGCTATGGCCGAACTGAACCGATACTCCCGTCGCATCACCCAACCACCTTCCCAGGGCGCCTCACAGGCGATGCTCTACGCAACCGGGCTAACCCGCGAGGACATGGACAAAGCCCAGGTGGGAATTGCGTCCATGTGGTACGAAGGCAACTCGTGCAATATGCACCTCAATGATCTCGCCGCCAAGGTCAAAGAAGGCGTTTTAGCGGCAGATCTCGTCGGGATGCGGTTCACCACCATCGGTGTCTCAGATGGCATATCGATGGGAACCGACGGCATGTCCTACTCGCTCCAATCCCGTGATCTGATCGCCGACTCGATCGAGACCGTCATGGGGGCGCAGTGGTACGACGGCCTGATCGCCTTGCCGGGATGCGACAAGAATATGCCGGGCACGATCATGGCCATGGGTCGGCTCAACCGGCCAGGGATCATGGTCTACGGAGGGACCATCCGAGCTGGCATCGGAACGCACGGCGAACCTCTCGACATCATCTCGGCATTTCAGTCCTACGGTGAGCTTCTCGCTGATCGAATCGACGACGCCGCCCGACTCGATATCGTCCGCCTGGCCTGCCCGGGAGCCGGAGCCTGCGGGGGCATGTACACCGCCAACACGATGGCTTCGGCGATTGAGGCGCTCGGAATGAGTCTGCCGTATTCGTCGTCGCGGCCGGCTACCGACCCTGACAAGCTCCAGGAATGTTTCGACGCCGGCGCCGCCATGGCCAACCTCCTCGAACTCGACCTCAAGCCGGCTGACATCATGACCAGGAAGGCTTTCGAGAACGCCATGACCATCACCATGGTGCTGGGTGGCTCGACCAATGCGGTCCTCCATCTCATCGCGATGGCGCGGTCGGTGGGGATAACGCTGACCCTTGATGACTTTCAGGAAGTCAGCGACCGGACGCCGCTCCTCGCTGACATGAAGCCATCAGGAAGATACGTGATGGAGGACCTGCATGCGGTTGGCGGGACGCCGGCAGTGCTCAAATTGCTGGCCGAGCAAGGCGTATTGAACAGTGACTGCATGACCGTTACCGGCCGGACGATGGCTGAAAACCTCGCAGAATTACCCGGCTTCGCTCCGGGGCAAACCGTGGTCCAACCATGGGCGTCTCCGATCAAGGAAACCGGTCATCTCCAGATGCTGAAGGGGAGCCTGGCCCCGGAAGGTTCCGTCGCCAAGATCACCGGCAAAGAGGGCCTGTTCTTCGATGGCCCAGCCAAGCCCTACGACTCCGAAGAAGAGATGCTGGCCGCCCTTGAGCGTTCCGAAATTGGTCCCGGCGATGTGGTCATCATCCGATTTGAGGGTCCGAAGGGCGGGCCAGGCATGCCAGAGATGCTCCAACCGACCTCGACACTTATGGGGGCAGGCCTCGGAGATTCAGTCGCCCTGCTTACCGACGGTCGCTTTTCTGGTGGGTCGCACGGATTTATCATCGGTCATATCACCCCGGAAGCCCAGGTCGGGGGTCCAATCGCCTTTGTCGAGCAAGGAGATCGAATCGTGATCGATGCGGTGGCCAAATCGATCGACCTCCTCGTCGACCCGGATGTGCTGGCAGCCCGACGGGCGGCCTGGACGGCTCCGGCGCTCAAAGCCGAGCGGGGAACCCTGGCCCGGTACATCCGAACGGTCAAATCGGCCTCCGAGGGGTGTGTCACGGACGAGTGACCGAAACGAAGAACACCGTCGAGACGCCCGTTCTGCGGTACGCTATCGACCGTAATGAGCCTGAAATGTTCGACATGCGGAGCGACCAACGCTGATACTGCCATCTGGTGCAACCAGTGTTACACGCCGTTTTCGAAACCAGAGGTCTCCGAGCCGTTTACCGCGTCAGTTGCCACGGCTCTTGCCGAGCAACCGTCTGGGAACCTGTCGTCCGAAGACGAGAGCCCCGGGGAAACGGCTGTGGCGGCCGGGTCAAAGCCTGATCCAACCGGAGCAGGCTGGACATGCACGTCGTGTGACAGTCCGAACCCGCTCGATATCAACTCGTGCACCGTCTGTGGTGCCTCTATCTATGATGCCTTCGGCGCCGAGCGACATTCCAGTCCTGATGTAGAGCCGCGGACCGCTCTCCTCTGGGCGTTGTTCCTACCGGGGATGGGGCATGTCAAGTCCGGTGAGGGGCTCTTGGGGCTTACACTGGCAGCACTCATTGTCTTTTCAGCCGTGGCGTCCGCTTCTTTTGCGAGTGCTTCGCAAAGTGGGGCGGCCCTGTTCTTTGGGATGATTTATTTCGGTCTTTCGGCGATTTCCATCGTCGATGCCGTGTCGCTGGCGAATGGGAACACGCCGCTGCTCTACGGGAGGCGTATCACGATCCTGGCAGGTGTTCTCGTATCTGTCATCATCATCCTGGTGATCAGTCAACTGGGCGGCAGTTGATGATTCCGATCTACTGGGTAGCGTTCGGATTGGGCTTGTCATCGCTCATCTTGTGGATACTCATTCGCGGCCTAGCTGATGCCGACGTGCTGGTTCGTTTCGACCCCGAACGGCGGATCCCGCGTTTCAAGCTTGTCGTGGCTGGTGTGCTCGGATTCGGTATGGCCGGTCTTTCCAGCTCGTACGCCGGCTGGTCAACGTGGATGTCGGTGGTGGCAGCTGCGGCTGGCGCGGGTGCGTCGGCCTGGTACGCACTTCATGTCGATGACGGGCCGCTTTCCGAGTCGCCGGGCCCCTCCGGTGACTCGTCGGCTCAGCATTCCTAGTGCTCATTATCAGTGATCTTCACGGCAATCACCAGGCGGTACGTCGTCTGGTGAGGCGGGGCGAGCCCCTCGTCATCCTCGGTGACTTCCTGAACTATGTCGACTATCGAACTGGTGAAGGCATGGTGGCCGAGGTACTCGGCCTCGACTTCGCTCTCCAGGTTGCCGCCCTCCGGGCCAAACAGGATTTTGTAGGTTGGCGAGAGCTATGGGGCCAGGCTTCTGGCGAGTTTGAGGGGGACATCCGGGCCGCATTCGATCGGGTTGCTCGCCGCCAATACGATGAGATGCGAGAAGCGCTCGTCGGGGCATCCGGTTACGCGACATTTGGAAACGTTGACGTGCCCGAGCTTCTCAAAGCTGCGCTTCCTACCGACATGTCCTTCGCTCATGGAGAAGTCGTTGAGTTGGCCGGCTACCGCATCGGCTTTGTCGGTGGTGCCCAAGCGGCTCCCTTGGAGGGTTCAATCTCGGTCTCAGAATCTGATGTTGAATCTCTGTTGAGCAGTTTCGGCCACGTGGATATTCTTTGCTCCCACATTCCGCCGGCCATTGACCCCCTCCGGATCGACGTCATCACCGGGCACCGGGAGCGAGCGAGTCAGGCGCTACTCGACTACGTCACTGCAACCCAGCCCGAATACCACCTGTTCGGTGACGTCCATCAACCCCAGGCCGCCCGTTGGAAGATCGGTTCGACACACTGTCAGAATGTGGGCTACTTTCGGGCTACCGGACGCCCGTTCGAACTTCCCAACCGCATCTAACCCGGATCAACCCCCGTCCAGGTAGCCCGGTGCTCCGCTAGCCTCTAGGGAACGCAAGTCAGAGGTACCAACATGTCCGACGGGACCGTCCAGAACATCGAAATCAGTGCCCCAATAGAGTTGGTGTACGAAGTCGCCGCAGACCTGGCGCTCTATCCCGATTGGGCCAACAGTGTCAAAGGTGTCGAGGTGCTTGAAACAGATGCCGATGGGTCGCCGCGCCGGGCCCGGTTTCGAGTCGATGCAATGCTCAAGGAGATCAGCTACGAACTGGTTTACGAACATGAAACGCCTCATCTCATGTCATGGACCGCCGTTCCCGGGCCGGACATAGAGGCGATGGAAGGTTCATACGAATTCTCTGAGACCGATGACGGGGGCACATCTGTCGTCTACGCCCTTCAGGTCGAGACCACCCTCGTGATCCCGGGGTTTTTGCGGAAACAAGCTGAAAAGACGCTCGTCTCAACTGCCCTGCGGGGGCTCAAACGCCGCGCTGAGTCACTGGCGCGCGAATGAGGGTCCTGCTCGTCACCGGCAAAGGTGGCGTAGGGAAAACCACCGTTTCAGCCGCGACCGCGTTGGCGTCGGCCGATGCCGGGTATCGTACGCTCGTGACGTCGACCGACCCGGCACACAGCCTGGCTGATGCGTTCGATCTTCCGCTCGGGGACACGCCGAGCAACGTGGTCCCCAACCTCGACGGTCAGCAAATTGACGGTCAGCGGCAACTCGCCAAACACTGGGGTCAGATAAACGACCAATTGAAGGCCGTATTCAATTGGGGTGGCGTAACCGGGATCGAAGCCGAAGAGTTTCTGGTGTTTCCTGGCATGGATGAGCTGTTTGCTCTCCTTGAGGTCAATGACCATGTTCGGTCAGGCAAGTATGACGTGATCGTCGTCGACTGTGCACCAACGGCCGAGACGCTACGGTTGCTCAGCCTCCCCGAGGTTTTGTCGTGGTATTTCGAGCGGGTTATGCCGACCGAACGCAAGATCATGCGGGCCGCCCGACCGGTGCTGGAGCGGGTCACGAAGCTTCCGATGCCCTCAGAAGCCGTGTTCGCAGCAGCTGACAACATTTTCGCGAACATCGAGGATGTCAAACGTTTGCTGGCTGACAGCGCGATTACGACTGCCCGGATCGTCATCAACCCCGAGAAGATGGTGGTCAATGAGGCGAGGCGTACGTACAGCTATCTCAGCCTGTTCGGATACGCGGTTGACGCAGTCATCGTTAACCGGGTTCTGCCTGACAGTATCGATGACCCGTACTTCAAGGAATGGCAGCGGGTCCAGGCCCGGCATCTGGTCTCGATTGACGAATCATTTCCTGACACGAGCCGTCTCCGGCTGCGCCTGTTTGACGAAGAGATGGTCGGGCTCGACCGGCTCAGGATTCTGGGCGGTGAGTTGTTTGGGGATCATGATCCGATTGCCAGTTATGAAGCGAGGCCACCGTTCGTCATCACTGAGGAAGAGAGTGACGTCATCATGACGTTGACCGTCGGGTACGCAGATGAGGGCGAGCTCGACGTCATCCGGCATGGAGACGAGCTGTATGTAACTGTCGGCCCGTACCGCCGGGCATTTATCCTCCCAGATTCGCTGAAGCGACGGATCGTGAGCGGAGCGAAGTTGTCCGGTGTTGAACTCAAAGTCCGGTTTTCCCTAGAAGAGACCAACGGTTGAGCGGTCCGGTCGCGATCGGGGTTGATCTGGGCGGTACCAAGATGGTCGCCGGTCGAGTTACCCCGGATGGAATGATCTCAGACCTCGTCACCCGACCCCGTCCGACAAATGCCGCGGCCATGCTCATCGAACCGTTTGAGATCGTCGCTTCCCTCATTACGCCCTCGACCGTCGCGATTGGCCTGGGAGTGGCGGGCCTCGTCGATAGCCGGACTGGTCGGTTGGCGTGGGGACCCAACGTTCCCGGTGAGAACCTCGCCTTCGGGGATCTTGCCGAGGATCGCTTTGGGCTCCCGGTAGCCGTGGATAACGATGCCAACTATTGGGCACTCGCCGAAGTGACGGTCGGTGTCGCGGCCGGATTTGACCATGTCGTCGTGTTAACCCTGGGAACCGGTATCGGCGGCGGGATCATTTTCAACGGTGAGGTGTATCGCGGTAACGCCTTTGCCGGGGAATTCGGCCACATGGTTGTCGATCCTGGCGGCTTGGTGTGCACTTGTGGGAACCGGGGCTGCTGGGAAACCCTCGTTTCAGGTCGACGGCTCGATGAACTCGCCCTTCGGATCGTTGAAGACGAGCCTGAGGGCGCCGTGGCTCAGTCGGCCGGTGGCGATCGGGCCGCCGGCCGTCATCTGCTGGGACCAGCCTTGTCCGGTGATCGGGCGGCTGTCGAAGCGTACCACCAGGTGGGCGACTGGTTAGGACGAGGTTTGGCCTCCCTGGCCGCCGTCCTTGATCCCCAGTTGTTTGTGATCGGCGGTGCAGTCGCCGAGGCCGACGGCCTCGTGCTTGGCCCAGCGAGGATCGCCTTTCAGGCAGCATTGGAGGGTGCCGGTCACCGACCGACGCCGACCATCGTAAAGCGTCAACTGGGGGCGACAGGCGGTGCAGTCGGGGCAGGCTTGGCAGGGCATTGGCTCGTAAGCAACCCATAAAGCGGTATCCTGTCGTCAATATGGCAGAACCTCTACGACCTGACGACGTGTTAGCCCCTGATGGGACCGTGCTTCGGCGCTATGGGCCGATCCTGCTCGAAGGGGCATTGGCGCTTCCCAACCTCGCCAAGCTCCTGGTGCGTTTGGTTCGTGATCCCCGGGTTCCGGTTCGTTCGAAGGCG
Organism: bacterium; assembly: GCA_024641305.1. Lineage (GTDB taxonomy): Bacteria > Actinomycetota > Acidimicrobiia > Spongiisociales > JAENVV01 > JAENVV01. The sequence continues at coordinate 16,129 of JAHEDI010000041.1, forward strand.
CTGATGGTCGGCACGCTCGCCTATCTGGTGACTCCGCTTGATCTCATTCCGGATATCCCGGTGATCGGGCAGACCGACGACCTCCTCCTCATCGCCTACTCGCTCAACCACCTCATCAAGACGGCGGGTCGCGATGTCATAACCGAACACTGGGATGGAAGCCAGGATGTCTTGGCCTTGATCGAGAACCTGGTCGGCCTTGGTACCAACCTCATGCCGTCGCGGCTTCGCAAGATCTTGGACCGTTTCGCCAGCTAGGACCCGTTAAGCTGGGTCCTGTCACGAGGAGAATCTGTTGGAGTTCCGTCGCATAGGAAACCTGCCGCCGTATGTTTTCGCCCAAATCAATCAGCTGAAGGCTGAGGCCCGTCGGGCTGGTCGAGACGTCGTCGATTTGGGATTTGGTAATCCGGATATTCCTACCCAAGACGTTGTTGTCGACAAGTTGTGCGAAGCCGCCCAGGTCGGCAAGAACCACCGGTATTCGCAATCGCGCGGGATACCCAACCTGAGAAAGGCGGCTGCCGATCGCTACCAGCGTCGATTCGGCGTCACTCTCGATCCCGAAACCGAAGTCATCAGCACGATCGGCGCCAAAGAAGGTCTGTCACACCTCATGTGGACGCTCGTCCAGAAGGGCGATGTAGCGCTCGTACCCGAACCGTCCTATCCCATTCATATGTATGCGCCGTTGCTGGCTGGGGCTGAGGTCCGGAGGGTCCCGGTGTCGGCGGGAGACGAATACTTTGACGCTTTGGCAGCGGCGTTCCTCGACAGTTGGCCACGGCCGAGAGTCATCATCACGTCCTTTCCTCACAACCCCACCACCATATGTGTGAATCTCGATTTCTTCGAAAGGTTGGTCGATTTCGCCAAGGAACATGACGTCTTCCTGGTTCATGATTTTGCGTATGCAGACATCGCGTTTGACGGATACCGGCCGCCATCTCTTTTGCAGGCGCCCGGCGCCAAGGACGTGGGAGTCGAGTTGTACACGCTTACCAAGAGCCACTCGATGGCCGGCTGGCGGGTCGGTTTCGTCCTTGGGAATCGGGACATGGTCGGTGCGTTGGCAAAGCTCAAGTCATACCTCGACTATGGCACGTTCCAGCCGATTCAGATTGCGTCCATTATCGCCTTGAATGAGGGTGATGATCACGTTCTCGAGGTCAATGCCATCTACGAGAAACGACTCAACATTCTCATCGATGGCCTCAATCGGGCCGGTTGGGTGATCGAAAAACCCAAGGGCACGATGTTCGTGTGGGCCCCGATCCCGCCGGCCTATTCGCACATGGGATCGCTCGACTTCACGGTTCATTTGCTCGAAAACGCCAATGTGGCGGTTTCGCCCGGGGTGGGATTTGGCACACATGGAGAAGGCTTCGTCCGATTTGCGCTCGTCGAAAACGAACATCGGATCGGCCAGGCGGTTCGCTCGATTCGCGAGATGATGGCTTCAGAGGCCGAGCGGAACGTACGCCTTTGATACGTAATCGGCCACCATGCGATGTGACGAGAAGTCGCCGACACTCGAGGCCATAGCCTCCTTCATACGTTGTACCCAGCCAAGTGGGATGCCACTGTCGTCGCGGTCATAGAACAACGGCACGATTTGTTCCTGAATGAGCTGGTACAGGGCGATCGCATCCTCGGCGTCCTGTTTACCGTGGTCGCCGATGTCTGCCTCGTGTCCAAACGCCCAGCCGTTCTTTCCATTAAATCCTTCGATCCACCAGCCGTCGAGAACCGACAGATTGAGGACGCCGTTCATGGCCGCTTTCATCCCTGACGTGCCTGAGGCCTCCTCAGGAGGGCGCGGGTTGTTCAGCCAGACGTCGACCCCCTGAACGAGGAACCTGGCCATCCGAATGTCGTAATCCTCAAGCAGGTACACATGGCCCTGGAGTTCGGGGGAGTGAGACAACTCATGGATATGTTTGATCAGGGCCTGACCCTCCTGGTCGGCCGGATGAGCCTTCCCGGCAAACACCAGCTGGACCGGTCGATCCGGGTTCGTGAGTATCGCCTGGAGCCATGGCACGTTATGGAAGAGAAGGGTGGCTCGCTTGTACGTAGCGAACCGTCGAGCAAAGCCAATCGTCAGACGGTCAGACGGCATCATCCGGTCAACCGAGCGGAGTTCGTCCGGGGAGCCGCCATGTCGGGCGAGCTGGCTCCGGATTCGTCCCTGGGCGAAGGTGGAGAGCACATCCTTGCGGTTTTGGTGGGCTTCCCAGACCTCCTGGTCAGGCAAGTCGCGGATGATATCGGCCGTCTTGGGGTCTTCGATGAGGCTGGTCGACCAGTCTGCCCCGACTGTTTCCCGGATCACACGCTTGAGAGGTCGACTCAGCCAGGTGGCCGGATGAACACCGTTGGTGATGCCGTACCCCGGTGTGGTCAATAAGTGGGACCAATCACGGTCGACGATTTCTCCGTGTCGTTGCGACACGCCGTTGACCGAACTCGCCAGTCCGATTGCCAGAGCGCCAAGGTCGAACATGGTGGAGTCGCCCTTACGAGAGCTGGCCAGGTGTCGGAGGTGATCGAGATCTGCGCCGACCGAGTTGGGCCAATGCCCGAGATACTTTTCGGCAAGGCCAAAATCGAAGCGCTCGTTTCCGGCCGGGACAGGCGTATGGAGCGTGAAGAATGTGCTGGAACGGACCGCCCGCTCTGCCTCGTCAATCTTCATGCCACCGGCCACATGTTCACGGATACGCTCAAGGAGGCTCATAGCAGCGTGGCCCTCGTTGACGTGCCATACCGCGGGTTCAATGCCCAAAGCTTGCAGGGCTCGTACGGCGCCGACGCCGAGAACGTATTCCTGACAGAACCGAGCTTCGCGGCCCCGTACGTAGAGCATTGAGGTAATCGGCCGATCCGACGGGTCGTTCTCCATGATGTCGGTATCGAGGAGTAGCAGCGAGACCCGCCCCACGGACAGAACCCACACGGCGGCTTTGACGACCCGCCCTGGAAAGTCGAGGGAGACCTTGAGATGTCCGCCGGTCGGAGAGGCCACCGGTCGGACGGCCAGGCGGGCTATGTCGAGCACGGGGTTCAGGTTCTGCTGACTACCAATCGCACCGATCTGCTGGCGGAAATACCCGCGCCGGTACAGGAGTCCGACTCCGACGAATGGCACACCGAGGTCGGAGGCAGATTTCGTGTGGTCACCGGCGAGGACACCAAGGCCTCCCGAGTACATTGGCAACGACGAATGAATTCCGAACTCCGCACAAAGATAGGCAACGGAGGTATCGCCGGTCCGGTGATTTCGCTCATACCAGGTGTCCTTGGCTGACATGTACGCGTCAAAACGCCGAACGGTGTTTGCATACTGATCGGCAAAGGATTCCGATTCGGCCAGACGTTGCCAGGTCGCCCGGTCGACCGCTCCGAGCATTTCGACAGGATTCCTGTACCGATCCCAGAGTTGAGTATCAACGGCTCGCCAAAGGTCGGCTCCCGGCTCATCCCAACTCCACCAAAGGTTGTAGGCGAGATCGTACAGACGACCGAATCGCTCGGGGATAGGTAGTTCGGTGGTAGCGAGCGTCGGGATCTGAATGGACACGATGGGAAATACCTTGATGGGGAGAGGGGAGTGTAAACACCTGTTCGAGACAAGACGAACCCTCCCGACCGACAGCAGGACCACTGAGTAACCTGGTCAAACCCGGCCGAGTCGAAGAAGGTGTTCCATGAATTACGCATTGCTCTTTCCAGGTCAGGGTGCCCAATACGTTGGTATGGGGAGTCACCTGTTCGAAGCGGATCATCGTCTTCTCGTTGATCGAGCAGATGAGCTTCTTGGTTGGTCTCTCAAACAGATGTGTCTCGATGGCCCCGAAGACGCACTTACCCGCACCGAGCATGCTCAGCCGGCCCTATACGCCCTCGCTTTCGCTCAATGGGAGGCTTTTTCAAAACGCCTGCCTACCCTCCCGGTCGCCGCGGCGGGTCACTCGCTTGGCGAATACACCGCCCTGACGGCTGCCGGGGTTCTGAGTTTTGATGACGGTCTGCGACTGGTTGCCAAGCGGGGTCAGGCGATGGCTGCGGCGGCCGACCGGGAGCCGTCAGCGATGGCTGCTCTATTGGGGGCGTCCCCCGACGTCGCCGAAGCGATCGCGGCCGAGCGGCGGGAATCCGGAGGTCGTCTGTGGGTTGCCAACCTCAACGCACCCGGTCAAGTGGTGGTGGCTGGTGGCGAACCCGATATTGACTGGGTGGTCGACAACGCTCGCGATCTCAGGGTCAGAAGGGCGGTCAAGCTCAACGTGGCAGGAGCCTTCCATACGCCTTTCATGGCTCCCGCTGCCCGGGAATTGGCCTCAGCCGTTGCGGAGGTAGCGTTTGGGACGGCTCGATTCGACGTATACGGAAATGTGACTGCCGCACCCTTGGTCGGGTCGGTGGGGGACACTCTGGTTGAACAGCTAACGTCGCCAGTCCGCTTTGAGGAGTCTTTGGCGAACATGGCCGAGGCGGGAGTCGACGTCTTTGTCCATGTGGGACCCGGGGACGTGACCGCCGGTATGGCCAAACGGTCGGCGCCAAGCGCAGAAGTGCTTATTGTGAATGACCCGGCGTCGCTTGAAGCTGCGGTCGACCGACTTGCGCTCTAGAGTCCATCCAACAAGTTTCCTGGAGGAGTAGCCAGTGCGATACGCAACCATCACCGGGTGGGGGAAGGCGATTCCTCCTGCCATCCTTTCGAACGCCGATCTCGAGACGATCATGGACACGTCGGATGAATGGATTTCGACACGAACCGGCATCAAAGAACGCCGGATCGCCGAAGTCGAAACTTCTGACATGGCGGCGCTCGCCGGTCGTCAAGCGATCGCGGCGGCCGGTAAGACGCCCGAAGACGTTGACTTGATCGTGCTGGCAACCTGTTCGCCCGACACGTTGTTGCCATCGGCCGCCGCATGGGCGCAAACCAAACTTGGCGCTACCAACGCGGCTGCTTTCGACATCAACGCGGCCTGCAGTGGGTTCTTGTACTCGCTCATCGTGGCCACGAACATGATCAAGGGTGGCACCAGTAAGTGCGCTCTGGTCATTGGATCGGAAAAGTTGCACAAATATGTGAACTTTCGCGATCGTACGACGGCTGTTCTGTTTGGGGACGGAGCCGGCGCAGTCCTACTCGAAGCGGTCGAGCAGGATGAACCCATCGGTCTCATCTCCTCTGAGATGGGTCTTGAGGTTGGGACCGAAGAATTGCTATGGGCCCCGCAAAGCGGAATCAGCGGCTACACCGATGAGCCAGTTACCTCGAACCGGGCGATTCAAATGGGCGGCTCCGAAGTGTTCAGGCGAGCAGTCACCATGATGGCCGATTCGTCCGAACGCGTCCTGGCAGAGGCCGGTTGGGAAGCCGGCGACGTCGATCTCATGATTCCGCATCAGGCCAACGTACGGATCATTGATGCGGCGACCCGTCGCTTGGGACTCGACGAGTCCAAAGTGTTCGTCAATATTGCCTCCTACGGGAACACGTCAGGGGCGACGATTCCGATCGCCCTGACGGAAGCCCTTGAAGAAGGTCGAATTCAGCCGGGTGCCAAGCTGGTGTTTGCCGCGTTCGGCGCCGGATTGACCTGGGCGGCGGCTACGTTCCAATGGGGTGATCGGATTACCCCCATAGAGGATTATCAGGTGGAGTTCCCTTCGAGTGATCTCTCCGGCATTGACCTGATTCAGGCGAACCTCGAGTACTTTGGGCGCAATGATGTTCCTGGCGACGGAGCCGGCAACCCATGAGCGAGCCGGGACGAGTGGCTCTCGTCACCGGCGGATCCCGGGGCATTGGTCGGGCCATCTGTGAGCGATTGGCGGCCGACGGGTGTCGGGTCGCCGTCAACTACAGCAGGCGGGCTGACGCAGCCGAAGAGGTGGTGGCTGCCATCGTGGCGGCCGGAGGAACGGCCATCGCCGTCGGAGCTGATGTTGGCGATGCGTCGGCCGTTGAGGCCATGTTTACGACCATCGAATCTGCCTTCGGGCCCGTAGAGGTGCTTGTGAACAATGCGGGAATCACGCGCGATGGTCTCCTCATGCGAATGAGCGAAGCTGATTGGTCAGACGTTCTCGTTACGAATTTGTCCTCGATCTATCTTTGTACGCGCCGTGCCATGAAAGGCATGGTCCGGGCGCGTTGGGGTCGCGTCATTTCGGTGTCCTCGGTATCTGGTATCGCAGGCAACCCTGGTCAGGCGAACTACGCCGCATCGAAGGCGGGCATCATTGGATTCTCCAAATCGGTATCCAAAGAAGTCGGATCTCGCAACATCACCGTCAATGTCGTTGCCCCCGGATTTATCGAAACCGACATGACGGATGCCCTTGGTGAAGGGGCAAAATCGACCGCGACCGACAGCATTGCGGTTGGTCGATTGGGAACACCGCAAGAAGTTGCCAGCGCAGTCGGCTATCTTGCCTCTCCGGAGGCTGCCTATATTACTGGTCATGTACTCGTGGTTGACGGCGGAATAGCTCTCTGAGACATTGAAAATACACCTACGGAGGAGGATCCGAACATGGATCGTGCAGAAATTGAAAAACGAATGAACGGGTTGCTCGTGTCGGAGCTAGGCCTTGATGAGGCCAAGCTGAATAATGCGGCTCGTTTCGAAGAAGATCTTGAAGTCGACTCCCTTGGCGTGGTTGAGCTGCTCATGGCCCTAGAGGATGAGTTTGGTGTGTCGATTCCCGACGAAGAGGCTGAAGACATCGCCACCGTCGGACAGGCTGTTGACATCGTCATCGCGAAACTCGCTTCGTAGCATCCAATGTCCCGGCGACGCGTAGCGGTAACCGGTCTTGGCACCATCAACCCGCTCGGGCATGATGTTGCTTCGACCTGGACGGCCATCTTGGAGGGTCGGTCGGGGGTGGCCCGGATTACCCGTTTCGACCCTGATCGGCTCGCCACGCAGATTGCCGGCGAGGTGAAAGGGTTTGATGCCGCCGAATACTTCGGGTCACGCGAGGCCAAACTACTCGACCGATTCGCGCAGTTTTCTCGGGTTGCGGCCGATCAAGCGATGGCCGACGCCGGGATTGCATTTGAAGAAGGCGACCCGGCCGCCAACCGTGCCGGAGTCGTCCTCGGGGTGGGGATCGGTGGGATGGACTCGTTCATCGAGGGCCTCGACGTATTGCGTGAGCGGGGTCCCGGTCGTATCAATCCGTATACGATTCCCAAGCTGATTTCCAACATGGGCGCCGGCGTGGTGTCGATGGCCCATAACCTGCTCGGTCCGTCGATGTGTACCGTGACCGCCTGTGCGGCGTCAGCCAATGCCATCGGGGACGCGGCTGAGATTATCCGCCGGGGAGCAGCCGATGTGATGGTTGTGGTCGGATCCGAAGCGGCCGTCAATGAATTCGCAATGGGATCTTTCAATCAGTCGAGAGCGCTTTCGACTCGCAATGATGAACCAGAGCGCGCTTCTCGGCCTTTCGATTCCGATCGCGACGGCTTCATACTGGCCGAGGGTGCCGCAGCGCTTGTTCTCGAGGACTACGACGCAGCCGGGGAGCGCGGAGCGACGATCTATGGGGAGATCCTCGGTTACGGAATGTCGTCAGACGCGTACCACATGACCTTGCCTCGGCCAGGCGGGACCGGAGCGGCGGCCGCAATGACTGCCGCGCTTCGAGATGCAGATTTACCGCCTGAAGCCATCGGATACATCAACGCACACGGAACCTCGACGGCCGCCAACGACGCGACGGAAACCGCGGCGATCAAACTGGCATTTGGCGATCACGCCTACGACCTGGCCGTTTCGTCGACGAAATCGATGACCGGCCATTTACTGGGCGGAGCCGGTGCTGCCGAGGCCGTCTTGACGTTGTTGGCAATGCGGAACGGTGTTCTGCCTCCCACGATCAACCTTGAAACCCCCGATCCAGAGTGCGACCTGGACTACGTACCCAACCAGCCGAGAAAAGCTGACGTGAGCGTATCGATGTCGAACTCGTTTGGGTTCGGAGGCCACAACGTGGCGCTGGTCCTCGGTCGTTAGACCGGATCTTCGGGGACTTCGCAACCAGGGCCCGACTCCGGGCGGCCGTCTTCCGTGGCGTTTCGGTATTCCTCGGTTGATCGAATAGCGAGCACCATCACGGTTCCGACGCCCACCATGGCGATGATCCCCGATACAACCGCCGCCAGGGTTGCCCAGCCGGGGCAGGATTCCGGTCCACAGGTGGCACTCGTTACCGACCAACCGAGGCCCGCCCCGATGAGTGTGCCGACCAACGTTGGTATGGCGAACCAGGGATTCGGATAGCGCCTCATGGCTGTTTTCTTCCGTGGCGGTCTCGACCGATCTCCTCCATGAGGCCTGGGGGGGTCATCTCGGCGAACACCGGTCTGGCATCAACGCGCCGTGCCTCGAGTGGGCGTACCGCCCGCAGAGCCCCTGGAGACCAAGCGAGCGCCGAGCAGGCGGTCACGAACGCCGCGACGGCCAGTGACGGCCAGCCAGTGACGCTGAAGGCCACCAGAAGGCCCAGGACCGGGTAGATAATCCTGAGGCTCCACAATGTGGCGAGGTGGGCGCGGCCGTATGACCAGGCGGCCACGACACTTGCCGCGCAAAATGTCCAATCCCAAATCCCCGGTTCGCGGAGCAATCCGATGACTGCAGAGGAACTCAAGAGGGTCAGCGGAAGAAGTACGGCAGTGTTGGGAGGGGCAACTGCCTTGCGGAGTTGACGAACCCAGCCATCGAGTGACGGCAGACCGAGCGCCAGGGCGGCCAGGGCAGTCAAGGCCAGCGGGATCC
>JAHEDI010000067.1 GCA_024641305.1 bacterium
AGTCATCCTCCGCTCAACCAAATCGGACGCCTTCGTTCTGGCATTGACGATGGTGGTCACGGTGGTGTTCGACCTCATCCTGGCGATCGAGGTAGGAATGGTGGCCGCCGGAATCCTCTTCATCATCAGGATGAGCAACCTGCTCAGCATCAACTCCGAACCACTCGGAGCCGAGCTCGGGGCTCGACACGATACGGAGACTGAGATCGCTGAAGAAGAACGTCTCTTGCATGAAAGCGTCATCGCGTATCGTATTGACGGCCCGGTCTTTTTCGGTGCGGCCAATCGTTTCTTCGATCAACTGCTTAAGGTTGGGCCTTCGGCCAAGGTAGTCATCCTCCGGATGCGTACGGTGCCAGTCATGGATGCCACCGGCCTGAGTGCCCTCGAAAACCTTGTGGAAAGACTGGCTAAGCGTCACATCCTGGTCTTCGTGTCGGGCCTGCAACCGCAGCCACTCGACCTGCTTGTTCGCACGGGTGTGCTTGACAAAATCACTCGCGATCGTCATCACGTCTTTGCCACGACAGAAGAAGCTATTACTCATGCCAGGTCGCATGCCGGGTCGAATGATCACACATCCCCAACCCGGTAGGTTCGGGCTTGTTGAACCAGCCCGGCCGGGAGGCTGATAGATTCAGGCCATGATTGACTTTCGAAGTGATACGGTCACGAAACCGACCGATGGAATGCGGGCGGCCATGGCAGCCGCCGAGGTTGGAGACGATGTATTCGGCGACGACCCGACGATCAATGCCCTTGAAGCGAAGACGGCTTCGTTACTCGGCAAAGAGGCGGCCGTGTTCGTCCCCAGTGGCACCCAGTCGAACCTGATTGCCCTGATGGCTCACTGCCAGCGGGGTGACGAGTACATCGTTGGGCAGTTGGCCCACACCTACAAGTACGAGGCCGGCGGTGGGGCGGTTCTTGGGTCCATCCAACCGCAGCCGATCGACTTCGAACCGGATGGCTCGTTGGATCTGGCCCGGGTTGCCTCAGTCATCAAGCCGCACGATGACCATTTCGCCAACACGAGGCTTCTCTGCCTTGAAAACACCCACAACGGAAAAGTCGTGCCGCTCGATTACCTGAAGGCAGCCAAGTTGTTCGTCGACGAGCGGGCCCTCGCGCTCCACCTCGACGGAGCGCGGATCTGGAATGCCGCGGTAGCCCTCGGAGTCGCTCCATCAGTTATCGCGGAGCCTTTTGACACCGTCTCGGTTTGTTTGTCGAAGGGCCTTGGGGCACCGGTTGGCTCTGTTCTGGTCGGCTCGACCGATCTGATCCGGGAGGCACGACGCTGGCGCAAGATGGTTGGAGGAGGAATGCGGCAGGCAGGCATCATTGCGGCCGGTGGCATCTACGCCCTCGATCACAACATCGACCGCCTCGCCGATGACCACGCCAATGCCGAACTGCTTGCCAGGTTGCTTGGAGATGTACCGGGAGTGACTGTTAAGGGACAAGCAACGAACATGGTGTTCGTCGATTTCGGCGTCCTGGATTATGTTTCCTTCGCTGCGAGGCTCGAAGATCACGGCATCATGGCTCTCACCGGCCGTTCCTCCAGTCGGCTGGTGACCCATCTTGGTATCACACAGGCCGACGTCGAACTTCTCGCCGAGACCGTCGCGCTTGTCGTGTCAGAACTATGAACGACGCGTATCCGGTCACCGGCGACGAAGGACCAATGCTGGTTTCCATCCTCAATAAACAACGTGAAGTCATGGTCTGGAAACTCGAAGGCCTAACCGACGAAGAGCTTCGGCGCCCTATGACCCCCAGCGGAACCAACCTTCTGGGAATCGTCAAGCATCTGGCTGCCGTCGAATACGGATGGTTCTGCACGACGTTTGGTAGGGCGACCGAGCCGCTCCCCTTCGACGACGAAGACGAAGACGCCGATCTGCGGGTCAATGACGACGAGTCAACGGAAGACGTTCTGGGGTTCTATCGACGCGCCTGCGACGCCTCGGACCTGGCGATGAGCGAAGTGGGGCTCGATGGCGAAGGGACCGCCTGGTTCGGTGACACGGTGTCAATGCGCTGGGTGATCCTCCACATGATCGAAGAAACTGCTCGCCACGCCGGCCATGCAGACATCCTCCGAGAACTCATCGATGGCTCCACAGGATATCGTCCACCGCGAGACTGAAGGATGACCATGCCAGAGTGGCCGGCCGGGATCGGCGCCATCACACTATTTGTCGAAGATCTAGCGTCGACGAAGCAGTTTTATGAGGCCGTGTTCGGTTTGAAGATCTTCTATGAAGACGATGACTCGGCCGTGTTCGATTTCGGGAACACCATCATCAATTTGCTGAAGGCGTCAGAAGCTGAAAATCTGATCGCACCCGCCGCAGTCGCCGGACCACACGTGGGTGCGCGCCTGCAGCTAACCGTCCATGTCGAAGATGTTGATGTGATGTGCGCAGAACTGACCAAGCGTGGTGTCGTGTTGGTCAATGGTCCGATGGATAGGCCTTGGGGGATCCGAACCGCCAGTTTCAGCGACCCCGGGGGCCACATTTGGGAAATCGCCCACTCGTTGCATGCAGGTCGATCGGATTACCGGTCCGCCTTCGTCGAATCATTGGATTTGGGCTAAGGGCAAGTGTCAGGGACGACGTGGGCCCGGCGGACGGCGGCTAGCGTTCCCGGCATGGAAATCCGCATCGGGGTTGATATCGGAGGCACGTTCACAGACGTCGCGCTGGAGCGGGAAGCAGGTTCCGTCGCCGCCAAGACGCTGACCACCCACGACGCACCGGAGCGGGGGGCGATCACCGGCATCAGGGAGGTCCTCGAAACCGCCGGGCTGGCAGCCGCCGAGGTGACCCAGGTCATCTACGGAACGACCCTGGCAACCAACCTTCTCATCGAAAGGAAAGGTTCACCGACCGGCCTGCTGACGACTCGAGGGTTTCGCGATTCGGTGGAAATGCGCAACGAGAATCGTTACGAGCAATACGACATCAACATCGACCTTCCGGATCCACTCGTACCCCGCAGGTTGCGGCGGCCAATTACCGAACGGATCGACGCCAGGGGCCGGGTACTGACACCGTTGCACCCCCAGGACGTTGTAGATGCCGCCGTTGTCCTCGAAACCGCCGGAGTTCAGGCCGTGGCCGTCGGCTTCATGCACAGCTACGTGAACGCCGACCACGAGCAGCAGGCCGGCGAGATCCTCGCTCACCACCTTCCCGATGTGGAGATAACCCTGTCGAGCGAAGTCTCACCCGAGATGCGCGAATACGAACGTCTATCGACGGCTTGCGCCAACGCTTATGTCCAACCCCTCATGAGCCGGCATCTTGACGGCCTGGCAGCCGAACTCCAGCGGATCGGGATTACCTGCCCCCTTCATCTGATGTTGTCCGGTGGGGGCATTACCACCATTGAAACCGCTCGCCGCTTCCCGGTTCGCCTCGTCGAGTCTGGCCCGGCCGGTGGGGCCATTTTTGCCGGGTCCATAGCCCGCGACCTGGGCTTTTCCGATGTTCTGTCGTACGACATGGGCGGGACCACCGCCAAGATTTGTCTCATACAAGACGGCCATCCCCAGACCTCCCGGAGCTTTGAAGTCGCCCGGATGTATCGTTTTATGCGCGGGAGTGGCCTCCCGTTGCGTATTCCGGTCATCGAAATGGTCGAAATCGGCGCCGGTGGCGGCTCCATTGCCCATCTTGATGCGATGGGCCGGATCACCGTCGGTCCTGAGAGCGCCGGCTCGGATCCTGGCCCGGCGGCTTATGACCTGGGTGGGTTGGAACCGACCGTGACCGACGCCGACGTCGTGCTTGGCAAGATTGATCCTGCCAACTTCGCCGACGGGCGGATGCAGCTTGACGCCAGAGCCGCCTCAGAGGCGATTTCGCGCGTTATTGGCGACCCGCTGGGGCTAGATGCCGGTTCGGCTGCGCTTGGCGTGGCGGAGATCGTGGACGAGAATATGTCGAATGCTGCCCGGGTGCACACGGTCGAGAGCGGGCAACGGGTCGAAACGAAGACGATGATCGCTTTTGGGGGCGCCGCTCCGCTTCATGCCGCCAGACTGGCCGAGAAGCTGTCGATTCGTCGGGTGGTCATTCCCCCCGGGGCGGGAATCGGATCTGCCATCGGATTTCTTCGCGCTCCGGTGGCCTACGAAGTGACTCGCACGTTTCACCAGCGTCTCAGCGCCCTCGATATCGACGGGGCCAACTCTCTGCTCGATTCAATGCGTCTCGAAGCGACGCCGATCGTGGAAGCCGGGGCGCCAGGTCAGCCACTTCATGAATCCCGACTCGCCTACATGCGCTACATCGGACAGGGTCATGAAGTAGGAGTCGAACTACCAATCACGATCGATGCTGCGGTCATCGACGAGTCGTCGCCCGCCCAGTTCCTGTCCGCCTACGAGCGGGAGTACGAGCGGCTCTACGGTCGGGCCATCCCGGGTGTCGACGTTGAAATATTGAGCTGGGTACTCACGCTGGCAAGCCCGGCCCCACCACATTCGACGCATGAAGTGGTACCAGACTCGAAGCGAGTTCCTCCCCCGACCGGTTCCCGGGCCGTGATGGATGCCGACAGTGGGCAGGTCGTGCAGGCGGACCTCTACGCCAGGTCGGATCTGGCCCCGGGGGATTCCGTGCCGGGCCCAGCCATCATCGTCGAGGCCAACACCGCGACGCTGGTCACCGGTTCGTTCCACGCCACGATCTCAGCGGGCGGTCACATCGTTATGGAGGCCGTCAATGAGTGATGCTCTTACCCGAATCCACAACAACGTCATGTGGAACCGGCTCATTGCAGTTGTCGAGGAAGAAGCTCAGGCGCTCATTCGGACGGCGTTCTCGACCTCGGTTAGGGAGGCGGGAGATCTGGCCGCCGCAGTTTTCGATCGTCAGGGAAGGATGCTCGCTCAGGCCATCACCGGCACGCCAGGTCACATCAACTCGGTTGCCGAATGCGTCAAACACTTTCTGTCCAAACATCCCATCGACACGATGGTTCCCGGTGACGTACTGATCACCAACGACCCCTGGCTCGCCTCAGGTCATCACAATGATGTGACGATCGTTACGCCGTTCTTTTTCGATGGTCGAGCCGTCGGGCTGGTCGCCAACACCTGCCACGTGGTCGATATCGGCGGTCGAGGATTTACGCCGGACAGCCGTCAGATCTACGAAGAAGGCCTGGACATTCCGATTCTTCACCTGTATCGGGCCGGGGAGCTCAATGAGACGCTCATTGAGATCATCCGGATGAATGTGCGCGAGGCCAACCAGGTCGTCGGAGATATCTTCGCATTTGCCGGTGGGAACGAGGTCGGCGCCCAGCGAATGGTCGACATGATGGTCGAGTTCGGGATTGACGACCTGGGGGACCTCGCCGACTTCATCATCGACAGCTCACGAGCCGCGACCATCAAACGGATCGCCGAACTGCCCAACGGCACCTACCACAACCGCGTGACGATGGACGGCTACGAACATCCGATCACCCTCCAAGCCGCGGTGACCGTCTCAGATGACTCTATTCTCGTCGACTATGCCGGCACGTCGAAGCCGAGTACCTACGGGATCAATGTCGTCCTCAACTACACCAAGGCCTACACCACGTACGGAATCAAGTGTGCGGTGGCACCCGATATTCCGAACAACGCCGGATCGATGGAGCCGCTTCAGGTCATAGCGCCAGAGGATTGCATCCTCAATGTGCAACGTCCCGCTCCGGTGGCGTTGCGCCACATCATTGGACATCTACTTCCCGATACCGTCCTCGGGGCACTGCACCCGGTACTTCCGGGTGGGACGCTTGCCGAGAGTTCGAGTGCTCTGGCCAATCTGCAGCTTCGCGGAGGCTCGTCGGTGGCCGGCGCGTATGAGGGCACGATTGTCGAGTTCGAGATGATGCATTTCAACAACGGTGGCATGGGCGCTCGCCCTACCAAGGATGGACTGAGCGCGACGGGCTTTCCCAACGGCGTACGGGGAGTCCCGGTCGAGGCAACCGAAGCGATTGCCCCGGTGGTCTTCCTTCGCAAAGAACTGCGATGCGACTCGGGTGGGGCAGGGAAGTTCCGCGGTGGCCTTGGCCAGGATATCGAAGTCATGGGAATCGACGGAATGCCCTTCGACGTGCTCGCTCAATACGAGAAGGTGAGCAATCCCGCTCGCGGTCGCAACGGGGGCGGAGCCGGCCGTCCCACCAGGGTGGAGTTGGGGTCCGGGACGCTCTTGCGCGGCAAAGGTCAACAGTCCATCCCGCCGGGCGACTCGTTCTACCTTGGCCTGCCAGGAGGAGGCGGCCACGGCGATCCATACGACCGTGATCTGGCGGCGGTGGCAGACGATGTGGCCGGCGATTACATCACCGTCGAATCGGCTCACGAGACCTATGGCGTCGTCATCGTCGACGGCGTCATTGACCAGAAGGCTACGGCGCAACTGCGAGCCTCCCACCGCAGCTGACCGGTCCCAGCGCGGCCCGAGCAGACATCGACCTTCGAACCCCGGGTTCGTACCCAGGCGACGGCCTCATTGGATCTGGCCAGGCTTGTAAGCTCTCTCGGCATGACCACTCCACCTGACGACCAGCTCAGGGTCCGGCGCCTGCCGGATCGAGCTCGCTACGAACTCCAAGACGTCAAAGCGATCCTCGCCGAGGGAACCATTGCACACGTCGGCACCATTCGTGACGGCCTGCCAATTGTGATCCCGATGTTCTATGCGATCGATGGGAACGATCTTCTCCTCCACGGTGCACCTGCCGCCGGGGTGTTGCAACGGGCCACCGAGCCAAT
>JAHEDI010000042.1 GCA_024641305.1 bacterium
CCCGGAAGAACCACAACGTGAGTTTTGGTACGAGGACGAACGCCACCACGGCCAGAACCGCGAACCCGGCGAGCAGCCGGACAGCGATGATGGCCGGCGAGCTTCCCGAGGCCTCGACTGCCACCACTGCGGCCAGGACTACGAGCGCCAGGCTGTTGGTGATGATTGTGGCTCCCATCGTGGCAGTCACTGCCGGGTCGCTAGCCAGACCGTGGCGACGGATGGTGGGGTAGACGACCGGGGTGTGCGATGCCCAGAACGACCCGATGAGGATGGCGGCGGCCACCCCGAACCCGAGCAGCAGGTTTGCAGCGGTCCCGACCAGGATCGGAAGAGCAAATGTCAGCAGCCCGAATATGACGGCATGGCGCTTGTCGCGAGCCAGAACTTCCAGGTCGAGTTCGAGACCGGCCAGGAACATGAGGTAGATGATCCCGAAGCCGCCGAGTTGCGAGACGAGTCCGGGAAGTTCGAGAAGTCCGAGTACCTGGGGTCCAACGAGGAGTCCCCCGACCACCAATCCGAGTACTCCGGGGAGTCGGGCCCGTTCGGCAGCGATTGGCATGACGAGCGCGACGAAGAAGAGCGTCAGGAACACCCAGGCTGGCGTTGTGAAAGGTAGTGAGATGTCTGGCAACGGTGCCTCGATGAGCGTCCCGCAGCGTACACCGCTGCCGGGTTCGCAGAGTCGGTTTACTTGCAAAAACTCCCGGACCCGTGGGCAGAACGACTCGAGAAAGGCACTACCTGATCGAACGGGCCGGCGCGAGTTTCGACAGCCTCCTGCTTATACGAGAATGCGTCCCGTCCGGCGGGACGAGTAGACGACGGCTCGCCGCCCACGCCGAGAGGTGCAAAACTGAGCGCGGTGATGTTGAGCGTCACGACAATGGTCGATTTGTACGCTCTGGTCCCGTCGTAATAGACCACCGTCACCGTGTGGCTTCCGGTCAGCCAGGCCGGGAACTGGAACGTGAAGTCCTTGAACTGAGTGTCACCGTCGAGCGTCGTCGTCGCAACGACCGAGAGGCGCGCCCCGTTGAGATACGCCTCCACCCGAACCAGGTCACTCAAGAAGGCTTGCTGGATTCCAGTCGGCAACGCCGACCAGCCATCCGCGAACCAGTATTCGAACAAATGAAATTCGCCCTGATTCAACGTGACAGTGGTCTGACACACTTCCCCGTTGAGACCTTTGCACCAACCGGATTTGGTGTCGAACGGGCTGAACGTGTCGAGCAATGGCCCGTTGGTCGTCGCCGGTCGGGGTGCCACGATCGGGCGCGCGTACGGGATTCCTCGAGTTAGAAAAGCGGCCATTTGGGCCCGGGTGACCACCCGGTCCGGGCAGAACGTATTGGTGCCCCCGCATCCTTTGGTGATGCCGGCGGTGGCGAGTTTTTCGATGTCGTTTTCGAAGATGGAGTCGTTGTCGTCGGTGAAGTCGATGGCAGGATCTTGGGCCATGAGCTTGAGTGCCCGGACGAGGAAGGCCGCCATCTCGCCACGGGTGACCGCCCGATCAGGACAGAAGGTATTGGTGCCCCCGCATCCTTTGGTGATGCCGGCGGTGGCGAGTTTTTCGATGTCGTTCTCGAAGATCGAGTCGTTGTCGTCGGTGAAGTTGATGGCTGAGTCCTGGGCCGTCAGTCCGAGTGCCCGGACGAGGAACGCCGCCATCTGTCCCCGGGTCACCGAACTGGTCGGGCAAAACGAGGTTCGTTCCGTATTGCACCCTTTGGTGACCCCGACCGTGGCAATCGCCTCGATGTCCGCCTCGAAGATATTTCCGTCGTCGTCAAAGAACGAACCTCCGGGCGGGACTGTGACGGCGCCGGCGATGGGCCCCAAGGTCATGAACGTGATCGACAGGGCCATTGTGATTATGAACGTGCGTGGAAATCGCATGGTCGCCTCCCGATACCCGCGCCTACATCGCATCCCTGAGGCTACACGGAGACCTGCCTCTCGACACCTCAACTGGTCGGCTCCGACGTGCTCGCAGTACCTGCGAAGATCCGGCCGGCTACGGATTGTTGGACTGTGAGCCGGCTTGAAGGTATGGAGCACCGGCTGGGTAGGGTGGTTGTGACGGGAGAGGTTGGATTGAAAAGCGCTAGAACCGGGAAAGGCTTTCGGCTATTCGGAATCCCGATCCGGCTGGGCTCGTCGATCTGGACGTTCGCCATCCTGGTCTTTTGGATCTCCTCGGGCTCGTCAAATCTGTGGCCGTTCGTGGCGGTTGTCGGCGTGGTCGTGATTGTTCACGAATTGGGTCATGCCATCGAGATCCGGCGGGTCGGTGGCGAACCGGAAATAACCTTCGAAATTTTGGGCGGCCACACGACCGGCATGCCGACGGGCGTATCGGCGTGGCGCAACATCTGGATTTCAGCAGCCGGCATTGTCTACAGCCTGGTGTTTCTGGGAGTCGTGGCGGGTGTCTTTTACCTGGTGGGTGATTCGCTTCCTCCCGTAGTGGCGTCGGTTCTGTCGGCGATGGTGATCCTCAATGCGGTTTGGGCCGTCATCCAACTGCTCCCGATTGGCACGGCCGACGGATCACATATCCTCGAATCGATCTACGGGTTGGCCAAGGTCCGGCGTGTCCAGCATTGGATGATCGCTTCGGTGTTGGTTACCGCTCTGGCGGTTGCCCCATTCGCCTATAAATGGGGCTACCTGGCGGTGGCCTACCTTGCCTACCTCACCTTTACCGATGTGCGTCGGCGGCTGACCGCAATTCGCTTCGAGTCCGACGACGCCGAAGGCTGGAAGGCTGAAATCGACACTTTGTGGGCGACTGGCCGGTACGACGAATCCCTTCGCCGACTCGAAGAAATCGGGACCAGCGCCAAAACCCCCAACTATCGCAACTGGGCAATCGAGTCACGGATGGAACGACTGGCGAAGCTGGGAAGGCACTCCGAGGCGCTCGCCCTGGCCGATCAGTTTCCCGACGCCGGTGATGTCTGGACCCGCGTCCGCCTGTATTCGGCCGCCAATGATCTGGTCGGAGTCTTGAGAACCCTGACGGCGGTTTCCGGCCAATCGATTGGTGACCTGCTGGCCGAAACCCCCTGGCTTCGATCCGTGGTGTTCTCGGTGGCCGGCGAAATGCGAGGCGATCCCACCCCGGCCTGGGAGGTCATCAAACCGCTTGCGGGTGATCTGGACTATGTCGGGTACATGGCGACGTGGTGGGCGGCGCGAGTGAACCGCAATTCGTGGGTTGCAGAAGCGCTCGACGGCGTCGCGGTGCCGCCGATCGGCGATGACGCCCCCGAGGAGTTGCAGGCCTACCGTGACCGGCGACCCCGGGCGTTGCGCGACCTGGCCGGATTGGTCGGGGCGACCAATCCGATGACTCGCCGGGCGGTGCTCGCCACCCTCTACCGGGATGAGCAGACCGACACCATTCTGGCGGCTTCCTGGCAGCCGACCCCGACTCTGGCTGTCTCGTTGAGCGAACTCCAGGTCGTCGCGTTACGCGACGGCCAGTTTGCTGCCTCGATCGAGACCGGGAACCGCTTCCTCGCCCTCGGACCAACCGACGAGCGGGTGGCCGGTATGGCCCGGATCAACCTGGCATACGCTCAAGTCGGCCTTGGCAACCCCGAAGCGGCCCTCGACGAACTCGGACAGGTTCCGCCATCCCTGATATCGGGTCTTGCTACCGACGATGACCTGGCTCCTTTGCGAGGTTATCCCCGGTTCAAGGTTTTGTTGTCGGCGACGACGACCTAGCCCGACCCACCGGTTGTGGTTTTCTCACTTAAGCCGCCAAAATGGTCGGGCTCGAGGAGGGAACCCATCGCCGGTCACGGTTCGAAAGCAATAGTCGCGGCGTTCTTCGCGAACCTGGGAATCGCCATCGCCAAGTTCATTGCGTTCGCGTTCACGGGCGCCGCTTCGATGCTCGCCGAAGCGATCCATTCGTTGGCTGACACCGGCAATCAGGCTCTCCTCCTATTCGGGGGTCGCAGCTCCCGACGGGCCGCAACACCCACCCACCAGTTCGGATATGCCAGGGAGCGCTATTTCTGGTCATTCGTCGTGGCACTCGTTCTGTTCACGCTCGGTGGAGTTTTCGCGATCTACGAGGGCGTCGAGAAGTTGCGCCACCCCCATGAAATCGACTCGCCGATCTGGGCGTTTGGCGTCCTGCTGTTCGCCATTCTCCTTGAAAGCTATTCCTTCCGGACAGCCATACACGAAGCCAAACCGCTCAAAGGCAACGGCAGCTGGTGGTCGTTCATTCGGCGCTCCCGCAGCCCTGAACTGCCGGTCGTCTTGCTTGAAGATCTGGGGGCGCTGACCGGCCTGGTCATCGCACTGGTCGGCGTGACTCTGGCATTCACTACCGGAGAGGCCCGCTGGGATGCGGCCGGCTCGCTGGCGATTGGCATCCTGCTCGTAGCGATCGCCACCATCCTGGCCATTGAGATGCGGAGCCTCCTCATCGGTGAGTCGGCGTCGCCCGATCAAGCCGACGAGATCACCGCAGCCATCATGGGAGCCCCCAATGTCGTACGGCTTATCCACATGCGGACCGAGCATCTGGGGCCAGACGATCTGTTGGTGGCCGCCAAAGTTGAGTTCGTTGACAGTCTGAGCGTGGCCGCCCTGGCCGAAGCCATCGACGTGACAGAAGCGGCCATCCGGGCTGCCGTACCAGTCGTGAACCTCATCTATCTCGAACCAGACCTCTACAACGCCGCCCGGCCCGCCAACGACTGACGCTCTGTCAGTTCGTCTTGGGTGACCAGTCCGCTACTGTCCCCGGTCGCTATGCGAATCATGACTGCCAACCTCTGGAACGTCAACGTCTCGGTCGACTCCTTCGCCGAAGCGCTCGACAAGTACGCCCCCGACATTGTGGCCGTTCAGGAGCTGGATCATCCTGCGGCCGAAGCTCTCACCGAGCGCTACCCCTATGGTCTGGTGAGGCCAGGGGGAGTACCGGGGTGTGCCCTGGTGTCCCGAGAGCCTTTGACCGTGACGGCAACCGAACTGCCCTTCCGACCGCTGTTGACGGCCCCGGTTTCGGTCAGCGGTCACTTGGTCACCGTCGGGGCGATTCATCTGGCAAACCCCGTGGCGATGCACGACGTCAAGTATCGCCGCCACCAGGTGAGAGCCTTGCTTGAGAACATTGAGGGCTACCAGCCGATGGTGTTGGTCGGTGATTACAACTCGTCGCCAGCCTGGCCGACCTATCGGATGATCAAGCGTCACCTACGTGACGGCGTCAAAGACTGGGCCACACGAACCGGCAACCGGACCCGCCGCACCTGGTCCTATACGGCCGGGATGCCCAAGCTCTTGAGAATTGATCACATCATGGTTCGGGGGGTCGAGCTGGCAGGCGTCCAGGTGGTCAATATCGCTGGTTCTGACCACCGAGCCCTGGTCGCCGACCTCGTATGGGCCCCTTGCGGCTGAGAAGGCAGCCAGGAGGAACGCGACCCCGACCGGATGTTGTCTCCGATCGGGTTGCACCGGGCGTGGTTGTCGATCGGCGTTCGGATTTCTCATGGAGGCATGTAACCTGGTTATCCAGGGCAGTCGACATGCAACAAGAACGGCTCGAACTCCGTCCCGGGCGTAATGGCGGAACCCGGGTACAGCGTTGGATCTGGTGGCTGGTTAAGCAGCGCTGTCCCCGACGCCACTAGCGTCGAGCCATCGAGAGTCACCGAATCCAACGACCCCGTCATTGGGTCTGTGGTGGTCTGCATCCAGGCGACCGGGTCTCCGTTGATTTCTACGATCACCGAGAACCGCTCGTCGCCAGTACCGCTCGTCGCTCCGTCCAGGTACTCGATTGTCACCTTGTAGGAGCTGTCCTGCGACTCCTGGAAGCGGCTGGTTGCGAACAAAGACCCGTCTGCTGCCTGGCACTGCCACTGCACTGCAGAGTTCGGGAGTACTACAGGAGGGTCGGCACCGAAGCCGACGCTCAACGGCCCAACCGTGACGACGTTCTCACCATCGGCCGATGTCGGGCCGGCGTCCGGTTCGGGCACCGGCCCGGACGCGCCAGCAGTGGCCGACTCGACGACATAGGCATCCAATACGAAGCCGTAGTCGCCGGTCAGGGCGACGTCGAGGGTGCAATTCTCGAGGATCTCGGGACGCTCGATCCCACCCTCGCTGCATGCGGCAGCAGCGTCAGCAACCACATCGGGGTCCAGATCGGCGAGGTCGTACCGGACACGCGGGAATCCACCGACCGTGAACGTGTCGGTACTCTCTCTCGGCTCGTAGTGGAACAGGGATTCGTCCTGGCTGATACGCCAGGTGTCGACGTATGTCGAGTAGAAGTTGTCGAAGTCGAACCGGATCTCCGAGTCGAGCTGCTCGCCCGAGCGGGTCACCCAGTCGTTCTTCCCGTCACCATCGGGACTACCGATCATCCCGACCGACGGCCGGTCCGACGGGTAGATCAACACCACCAAAGGCGAGTAGGTCGGCGTCTCCGTATCGGCAAACAGATCACGCTGCCCGCCCGTCACTCGGACTTCGGTGCCATCGGGCCACACGATGAACCAGCCCGTGCCAGTCCAGAGCAGCGCGGCATCGCCGACCGCGATCGTCTTGCCGCGCTCCAGGTGCGGTTTTTCGCCATCGATCCAGATCCGGCCGCCCTGATGCATCGAAACCTCGTGATCGCCGACCCCGACCGCGGCCGCGGTCACCACGGAAACTGCGTCGGAGTCCTCCCAAGGCGCGAGCCGCATCTGCACCGTCGTCATGCCGTTATCGAAGACAAGGAATTCGCCGGCCGCCTGGTTGTCGTACGACCAGCCATCGAATGTGGTGATGTGCACGTCACCAAACGTGCCACCGACGCTGCCGGGTGGCGGTTCTGGCTTGGCACAAAGCTGGTTGACGGGAGGGTCCTCGGGGTCCCTGCCATTGACGATTTCGTCGATAGTCTGGCCGAGATGAGACCCCGAATCGGTAACGCTTTCGGCAACGGCTCGAGCGGCGGCCGCGGCGTCTGCTTCCGCCCGGTTTCTCTTGAGCATGGCGGGGAGGCGCGAGAGGCAGAATTTCTTCGCGCCCAGAAATGCAATGTACGAGATTAATACGGGACGCCTAACGGCGACGGGTCCGTACATACTCCGCTTGCTGAGGCCGATCCACCCCGTCGCGCCTTCCCATACGTTCACCTCTTCTGTCTGACCGGCGTCCCATCTGCTGATGATGCCTCCGTCCGGCCTTGCTAGTACTTCCTCAAGGTTGCGGGTGGCGACCGCTGCCCCCATGATGGATGCGGCCACAGCCTTGACCTCTTGCAGTGTGATTGTCGACCCTTCGACGACGTCGATGCCAGTGTCCACGGCCTTGGTGAGTCCTTCATCGGTCCCGAGGATTGTGATTAAGCCTTGGTTCCAGCGGTAGGCGAAGAGCTCGTGGGGCGACAATCCGGCCTCGGACTCTGGGTCGCCTGGAAGGCTCTGGCCGAACAGGTAGACCGAAGTCACCTTGTCGCCAGGCGCGATGGCCTTGACGAATGTCAGGTCGACTGCAGCCCGGTCACCCGGGCTCGTATGCGATCTCGTCCTCGTGTAGTCGGCAGTCACCAACTCGACGAGCATTAGGGAGTCTGCTCGATCGGTGGCGGCGATTTGATCGCCTGCGTCGGTGTATCCCGCTCCCCGCAACGCGTCAGCGAGTCGCGATCGAGTCGTCTCGTACTCCTGGGGCGCGAGACCGAGCAGACCGAAGTCGACTTCCAGCGACGGCAGGCTCTCTCCCTCTCGGTCGACCATGCGGCCATCGAGAGACTCGACCGGGGTGAACGTCAGCCCGTCGGTCAATGTAAGGGGCTCGCCCGCACCGGCGGCCGCCCCGTCCAGTACCTCGCCGTAGTAGCTAACAAAGCCGTCGGCGGTTTCCACCTGCAAGTCGAGATGGATCAGGAAGTCCTGCACCGCCTGGGTGCCGAGCGCAGCAGTCACCATCACCGTCGGATCGTTCGCCGATTGCTCCTGGTTCGACTCCGATCCGCTGCACGCCGTTACGGCTAGTGCAAATGTCACTCCGATCGCGCTGATCCGCACGCCCGGGCTGAAATGTTGGTCCGCCATGCCGGACGATCGTAGTGTGCCTCGGCCAAGTCCGCTGAGACATTCGCCGTTCGTCATTTGACTTGGATAGCCCTGCCTCGTCGATTCGCCCGCAACGGCCAATCGACGCCGAGTCCTCTCGCTGGGAGCGCGGTCGAACGTGACCACCGGGCAGTTGTGGGCCGTCGGCGTCGTATAGAGTCGCCCGATGAGGCTACGCCCGGGGCTACGAGTGCGAGGCTGTCCTGGGAGGCATTACCTATGAGTTCCCAGAGGGTTCATGCACGGTGACGGTCGCAGGCGACGTGGTAACCGAATTTACCAACGGCAGCGACGACCTCAACTTCACCTCGGTCAACCACTCCGTGCAGATCCGCGCGAGCATCGACGGTCAACGCTGGATTGACCCACGAGACGCCGAGGAAGCGGACCCGAGTGACCCGGCCAACATCACCTGGTCGGGCGGGCTCCTGAAGGAAGGCACTCAGGACGCTTCGGTGGATACCTCGATCACCCTGCGCTGCTGAGCCGAGGTTCGTCGAGAATGTCACCGCGTCGCGATGCCGCGAGAAGAGTGCTCGACACAAAGCAGCGCATTGGTTCGGGTGGGAACCTAAGCTCCGACCGCATTTTGTTGCGGATCAGTGAGGTCGACGGATGAGACGGTTACTCGGGGTGGTGGTGGTGGCTTTGATGCTCGGGGTCGCAGCTTGCGGCGGGGGTGCTGGTGACAGTGCTGGTGGCAATGGTGGCGATCAACCCACTACGATTCAGGGCGCCGGTAGCTCCGGGCAAACAACGTCTCCGCCCACAGATGCCGGGGGATCCGGCCCATCGACGGCAACCGTGACGCTCGGCGACCAGACGTACAGTTTCACGACCGAGGGTGCCCGCTTTGCCCAATGTAAAACTGACATATTCGGCATCTTCTGAGTCCAGTTGCCCATGGCTGATGGTGACGGCAGCATCAAGCTTGTCATAAAGCACAACGACGCCGATCCGTCGGTCACCTACGAGGTAAACGCCATAAAGATCAGCGTTTGTGACGAAGACTGGGTGGCCGACGAAGCCAGTGACCTCTTCGACATGTCAGACGCGTTGGTAGCTGGGATGAGCCAGGTCGATTTCGCGGAGATCGATGGTAACTCGGTCAGCGGGACCGCAACGTTCGTGAGGCAGCTCAGCGCTTTCAGTGGCGAAGTTGAGACTGCGACCGGCACCTTCGAAGCTAGCTGTGGCGAAGAACGGGTTTCCTAGGAGCTGTATGCGGAGGTGGCGTTCGTTCTGGCTAGCGAACCACTGTCGGCGTCTTCATCTGGTCTCGGGCGGCGTCTCCCAAACGGCGTCGAAGAATCGTCGACGAGTGCAGACTGCTAGTCCCTGCCACTACGGTTAGGGCGAAGGAAGGCACCGCCGTGTTCGATAGGTTCACCGAGCAAGCACGAACGGCCATTGTTCTGGCTCAGGAGGAAGCTCGGGCCGAGGGTGTTACAGCCGTTGACCTGACTCATCTGGCGATGGGCTGCCTGAGCCAACCTCACTCTGACACCGCCCGGCTGCTGGCGACTCTCGAGATCGCCGCCGGGTCCCTGGTCGATCACCCCCGGCACGTGCCCGGTATCGACCAACGGTCGGCCACCCTCAGATTGGCCGAACGGGTCAAGCGGGCGCTCGAAAGTTCGATGCGCCTCGCCATGACATTGGGGAACACGATGGTGACGTCGGCTCATGTGCTGGTCGCCGTCGTGGGAGTTGATCCTGATGGAGAGGTGGGTGGGGCGTTGCTGAGGGCGGGTGCCGACCTGCCGCGGTTGGAACTGACCCTGTCGACTATGCAGCCCCAGGAATTCATCGAGTCCGGCCGTCAGGCGGCGGGGCGGCCGCAAGAGGACAACGTCTGATGAGTTCTTTGGTCGCCCGACTGCTAATTGAAATGTGGAGCGCCGGGGGGCGCTCCACATTTGTTCGTCGTTAGCTGACGGTCGGCCGTTAGGCGCTCGACGCTTCCAGGACCCGGCGGTTGATGTCGATCCGGCGTGGTTTGGTTTCCTCGCGTAGTGGCATGACGACCGTCAGAACGCCGTCGTCGTAATCAGCTTCGACGTGGGTGACGTCGACCATATCTCCGATCCGGACCTGACGGGTGTGACGGCCGGTGGGCCGCTCCCGCATTGCCCAAATGACTCCCTCGGTGTCCTCGTGCGGGCGCTCAACCGTCACCGACAGGACGTTCTTCTCGATGCTCATATCGATGTGGTCAAGATCGACGCCGGGCAGGTCAAACCTCAGATAGAAATGGTCGTCCCGGGTGAAGGCGTCCATCGGCATCATGCCTGATGGCCACGGGCGATCGAGCCGGCCGAAGGTCCGCTCGATCTCGGTGAATGGGTCCGTAAAACGTGCCATGATTGGCTCCTTTCCGTTTGGATCTGAGTTCAACTCACTTAGGTTTTTATATATCGATCGCTAAGATTTGTCAAGTCTCCAGAAGGCTTAATCCTCAAGGGGTTGAGCCATTGCCAGGGCCTCCTGGAACGTGAGTTCCATGTTGTGTAGTTGGCGGCCATGTTCCTGGGTGGCTTCGACGATTGCTGCCTCGGCTCCCTCGGTTTCCCAGCCACAGTCGCAGGCAAGTTTGTAGTTCATGTCGTCTCCAATTGTTGGAATGGGCTTGGTATGTATGTCATCAACTCGGTCTTCCAGGCATCGCTCAGTGTGGCAGCGACGACCGCATCTTCCTTGGCGAGCCAGGCCAGGTGTCGAAGGGCATGCTCGAGGACCTGGTTGGAGCCGATTTCGGTGGGCGCTTGATGGGCGGTTGATCGGGCAAGATCAGCCCGCCTGATGGGGACGCGTTCCATATCCTCGATTGCCCCGGCCGAAACGACCACGAGGAAACTGAGCACAACGGACTGGCGGTCCCATCGCCAGGACGTCGAATGGACGAGTAGGACCTCTGCCATCGTGGACGTCGCCATGTCTCGGACCAGGTCGAGCGGATGCCGGTCGTTACCTGTTTCGATATGCCACGGTTGAGGGCCATCTGGACCGGTTAATAGGGCGTGAATTCCATCATGGGC
Organism: bacterium; assembly: GCA_024641305.1. Lineage (GTDB taxonomy): Bacteria > Actinomycetota > Acidimicrobiia > Spongiisociales > JAENVV01 > JAENVV01. The sequence continues at coordinate 11,159 of JAHEDI010000042.1, forward strand.
AATGACGAAGACCTCGGCGCGCACGGGGCCGAGGATGTCGATAGGCAGTCCCGGCACCAGTTCAGCAACCATGCCTGCATTGTGCCACGGATGGCCCCGCTGCCGCTGATGAACCTTCGTGATCGAGGTTGCGTTTGCCCGCAACCCCGCCAGTCGAAATCAGGGATGGCAGTCGCAGGTCTCAGATTCCTCTGGAATCGGCGGTGTTTGGGGTGTACATTGGTTGGTAATACGGCCGCGAGCGACATACGGTGCGAGGGGGCTTTTGAATCGGGCAGCACCGGTCGCCGTCGGCCGCATCGCGTTGGGGTGCGCAGTAATCTGCCTGCCATGGGCATTCCTCTTGACCCCTTTGAATTCTGGAACTGTTTCGCATGCAGTCCCGATCACCCGAAAGGCTTACATCTGACCTTTGAGCAGGTCGACGACCGGGTTCGCACCTCGTTTCGACTCGGTGACGATTACACCGGAACCGGTGGCGTCATCCATGGCGGCATCGTCGCCACCGTGTTCGACGAGGCGATGGCCTGGTGTTTGCTCCGTTTCCAAAAGAAGCTGCATTTCACGACCAAGCTTGAGACCCGGTATCGCCGGCCCATCCGGCCCAACGTCGATTTGGTCGCAGAGGCGTGGATCACGCAGGTTCGATCACGCGGCCTGGTCGAGATGGCCGCCAGCCTGGCGGCCGTAGCCGATCCCGATAAGCCGCTCGCTCAGGCAACTGCCGTGTTCGTCGAGGCTCCGGCCGACATCATGGCTGGGCTCCCAGAAGCGGAGCGCTCCGAAATGGAACGGATCCTCGCCAGCTTCGATTAGCCGGAGAGTGTCCCCGTACTGACCGGCTGAGTTCATCGCAATGCCAAATTATCCCACTCTGGGAGGGATTATTGCGATCGGGAAAATCCACATTTCGCGAGGCCAGGAATCCCCGACACAGCCGTGATCGCTGGGTTAGCCTCAGGTCGCGGACGGTAATCGTCCCGAGGAGAAAGCTCACAGCAGCCACCGGGGGTGGCGGAGAGAGGTACATTCGTGTTGGCAAAGAAAACACTCGTCAGCGTCCTGGCGTTGGCGATGGTTATGACGGCGTTTCCGGCCGGCGCTCAAGAAGGCATCGACCGATCGGATCGGCCGGTTCCGGACCAAATCTCTGACTTGAAGCTGGATACCCCGGTAACGGCCTCTGGAGCTGACGTGCTCGAACCCAGCCTGTGGGCGGCCACCGGACCCCAGCGGATCATCGTTCATCTGTCCACGCTCTCGTTGGCCGCGTCCAAGACGACCAATCCGACGAAGCAACTCAAGGACATTGCCCGCCAGCAGGACGAGTTCATCAAGCGGGCCGAGAAAGACGGAGCCACCGTCTTGGCCAGGGTGAGCAAGGTGCTGAACGCCGTGTTCCTCGAAGTCGACGCCTCCAAACTCGACTCGATCGCAGGCGACTCGGCGGTAACCCGCGTGGCGCCGGTTGGTAACTATCAACTCGACCTCGACGAAACGGTCCCATACATCGGCGGGACCGAAGTGCAAGCCAACGGGGTAGACGGATCAGGGGTATCGGTCGCCGTTCTCGACTCTGGCATCGACTACATCCATGCCGCCCTTGGTGGCTCAGGTGATGCGGCCGAGTTCGCCGCAAACAACCCGGACATTATCGAACCGGGCACTTTCCCGACGGCCAAGGTCGTCGGCGGCTACGACTTTGTCGGTTCGAATTGGCCCAACACGGCCGAGCAACCCGATGCTGATCCCCTTGATGCGGGTCCCGGCGGCGGGCACGGAACCCACGTCTCCGACATCATCGCCGGCAAGACGGGCGTGGCGCCCGGTGCCAGCCTGTACGCCGTGAAGGTGTGTTCATCGGTAAGCACCTCATGTTCGGGTATTGCGTTGATTCAGGGTATGGACTTCGCGGTCGATCCGAACGGCGACGGCAAGACCAAGGACCATGTCGACATCGTCAATATGTCCCTCGGTTCGAACTACGGCCAGCCATTCGACGACGACCTGTCCCTGGCTGTCGACAATGCCACCGCACTCGGGGTGTTGACGGTTGCGTCGGCCGGAAACGCCTCAGATAAGCCGTACATCGTCGGAACGCCGTCGGCCGCGCCGACCGCCCTGTCGGTGGCTCAGACTCAGGTTCCGTCGGCCGAGCTACAACTGCTCAGCGTCGGCGGCCTGGAGATCCCCGCGGTCTTTCAGCCATGGTCAGTCCAACCGGCCGCACCGATTTCAGGAACTCTCCAGTACGCCGATGGTGCCGGAGGCAACAACAACGGTTGTGCACCATTCTCAGCCGGTTCGCTGGCCGGATTGATCGTCGTAGTCGACCGGGGAGCCTGCAACTTCACGCTCAAGGTCAAGAACGTTGGCGACGCAGGAGGTTTGGTCGGGATTATCGGACTCGTCGATTCCAGCGCCCCCTTCTCGGGTGGCGACGGTGGCGATGCGGTATCGATCCCCGGCTACATGATCAGCCAGGCTGATTCGAACGCCATGAAGGCTCGCGTCGGGATGACCGTGACGGTCGATCCTGCAAACGGTCTTCCGCTCGTGGGTCAAATGGTCGGTTCATCATCTCGCGGTCCGTCCAATGATTATCAACAGATCAAACCGGAGATCGGTGCCCCTGGTGCTTCCGTTTCGGCCATTGCCGGGAGCGGAACCGGGACCGGGCCGTTCGGTGGTACGTCAGGTGCTGCTCCGATGGTGTCGGGTTCGGCGGCCCTCTTGATGTCGGGCTTCGGAACGAATCAGCAGAGCGGCGGAGCCGGCAACGCCAATGGACTGGCACTCACGCCCGGGCAGGCCAAAGCCCTGTTGATGAACAATGCCGAGACCAACATCGACATTGATCCTTTCAGCGGACGTGCCGAAATCACTCGAATTGGTGGCGGAGAAGTGCGGGTGAACTGGGCGATGAAGGCTCCGGCCGCAGCTTGGGATGCCAACGCTCCTCAAGCTGGTCTCAGCTTCGGCATGGTCGAAGTTGACAACATCACAACCATTACCCGGACCATCCAGGTCCACAACTTCTCTAACAAGAACCAGACCTATTCGGTGACGCCCACCTTCCGGTTTGCCAACGATGAAGCCAGTGGAGCTGTGTCGGTTTCGGCGCCTGCCAAGGTGTCGGTCAAGCCGGGACTCGGTCGTGATTTGACCTTCAACGTGACGATCACGATCGATGGCAGCAAACTGCCTGGCAACTTCATGAACTCGGGATCAAACGGTGCCAACCCGGCAGCCCTGACGTTGAATGAGTTCGACGGCTACCTGGTGTTGGACAACGGCGACGGGCACACGATGAACGTTCCATGGCACATTCTGCCCCGTCAGGCAGCCAAAGTGGTGGCTTCGCAGTCGTCTGGTCTTGCTGACGGATTCCCGACCGTGATCGGACTCGATAACCAGGGTGCCGGCATCGCACAGAACGATGCCTACACGCTTTTGGCAACGAGTCCGGACATGCCGGAAGGACCGAAGGGTGGGCAATCGCCTACGCCGGATCTGGCAGCCGTCGGCATCAACACCATCCCGGTCCCGGCCGGCTTCTGTTCGGGTCAGGCGTCCTTCCTCTGGGTATTCGCCATTGCGACTCATGAGGAGCAGAGTCACCTGGTTCCGGTGAGCCACCAGATCTGGCTCGACACCAACCAGGATGGCATCGATGACTATGTGGTGCTCAACCGTGACGCTTCAGGGTTGGGCACCATCAGCGATGGCCGTCAGCTCAGCTTTGCGGTGAACCTGGCGACGGGGAGCGCGAGTGCGTACTTCTTTGCCGAGCATGCCACCAATACCGGCAACACGGCTTTGGTCATCTGCGGCGAGCAAGTCGGACTGACGGGAACCGACATGTTGGCGACCAACGTGGACATGGATGTTGTCGCCCAGGACTTCTACTTCGGCGGACCTGGCGACGAAATACTCGACCTGACGGTGACTCCGTTGGGTGAACAGTATTACGGCTTGCCGAACGATGTTGCTCCGTTCACGAACGACCCGTTCGGTCTTTCGGTGTACGACTTCGGCTCGTTCCCCGGTAATACTCCCGAGGCCGGCCTGTTGTTGTTCACGAACGGCGATCGCAGTAACGGAGCGCGCGGGGGAGCGACCGACGCTACCGATTACCTGATATTCACGCCGTAACCATCGACTGCTAGGACGAGAAACGGGGCCCTGCTGGGCCCCGTTTCTTATGGTTCAAAAACGATCTCGATCTATCCGGTCGGTGCGCCGCCCGAGCCAGGAAAGGCAGTGTCGCAGAAGACAAAGAAGCCGCTCTTGCTTGCCCGATAGTCAAGGAGCTGATCCTGAGCCTTCAGGACGACCCAGTAGCCGTCGACCAGCGCCTGGGTGTAGGACATGTCGGGTTGCGGGCATCCGAGGCTGCCGTCATTCCACAGGGCCTGCTCGGCTCGGACCGCGAAGATGTCGCCAACCGGCACCCCGCTGCGAGTTGAAGCGTCAGCCATGATCTTGGCCATCAGGTCGGCGGGAACGGCAGACGTGTCGGCGGGGCCATCTTGCACGGGGTTCTCCTCGGGCGGAACTTGTTCGGGCAACGTGCTGGCGGTCCGATCGGGCAGGGTCGTGTCGCTGGTGGCCGGGGCGGGCAGGGTGGTCGTCGGCGTTTCGGTCTTTGCCGAGGTGGTGTCACTCCTGAGCGGGGCGGCGACGGTCGTGTCCGGGGAGCCCGTCGGGTCTGTGAGGGACAAGCTGTCGTTCGGCGAATTCGTGACCCCGGCGCAGGCTCCGAGGGCGACTGCCACAACAACAATCAGTGGAGTAGTGCGTTTCATATACCTTTGACGTTAGTGCTGGTTGGAATGTTCCGGGGCAATAATGGATTGCGAGAAGGGCATCTGAGCAGTCCTGGGTGACTTGGAATGCTTTGCACCGGTTCGGTCGTGGAATCGCGTTCGAGGCGGCTACCGCCCTGTTTAACGAACCTAGGCTGGTCGGCTATGGCTGCGAAAAAGCTTCCCGAACGGGCCCAGGTCGTCATTGTTGGTGGCGGCATTATCGGAACATCGGTCGCCTATCACCTCGCCCATTTGGGTTGGCGCGACGTTGTTTTGTTGGAGCGCGATCAGCTCACGTCGGGGACCACCTGGCATGCGGCCGGGCTGATGGTCACCTTCGGTTCGACGAGCGAGACCTCCACGATGATGCGTCGGTATACGCGAGATCTCTATACCCGGTTGGAGGCGGAAACCGGTCTGGCGACCGGATTCGATCCGGTTGGTTTTATCGAGTTGGCTTCCGAACCTGACCGGCTTGAGGAGTACCGCCGGGTGGCGGCGTTCAATCGGTACTGCGGGGTCGACGTTCACGAGCTTTCGCCTGCCGAGGTGGCCAATCTGTTTCCGTTGGCCCGGACCGACGATCTGCTGGCCGGTTTCTATGTGGAAGGTGATGGCCGGGTCAACCCGGTCGATGCGACCATGTCGTTGGCCAGGGGCGCCCGCCAGCAGGGGGTCACGATTGTGGAAGGCGTCAGCGTGTCGGATGTCGTCTCGGTTGGTGGACGGGTGACCGGCGTCATCACCGATCAGGGCACTATCGAGTGTGAGTACGTTGTGAACTGCGCCGGCATGTGGGCCCGGCAACTCGGCGAGAAGTCGGGCGTCAACATTCCTCTTCAGGCCGCCGAGCACTACTACCTCATCACCGAGGCGATGGACGGTCTCGACCAGGCCACCCCGGTCATTGAAGATCCTGCCAACTTCGGGTATTACCGCGAAGAGACCGGCGGCCTCATGATCGGACTATTCGAACCGGTCTGCGCCCCGTGGAAGGTCGATGGGATACCCGGGGATGCCTCGTACACTTCGATCCAACCCGACTGGGATCGGATGGGACCCTACGTCGAGCAAGCCATGAGGCGAGTTCCCGCGGCGTTCGACGTCGGGATCCGCACCTTCTTCTGCGGGCCGGAGAGTTTCACACCCGACCTTGCTCCGATCGTCGGCGAAGCTCCCGAATTGGCCAATTACTTCGTCGCCGCTGGCTTGAATTCCATCGGGATTCTGACTGGTGGCGGACTCGGGAAGGTCGTCGCAGAGTGGATTGTCGATGGACGCCCGACGGTTGATGTGACGGGCATGAACATCGACCGTCTCCACCCGTACCAGTCGAATCGAGAGTACCGGCGTACCCGGACCGTCGAATCGTTGGGAATGGTGTACCAGTGTCACTACCCGAACCGTTCGATGCTGACGGCTCGTGACGCCAAGCGCTCGCCGCTGCATGAACGGCTGGCCGCCCAGGGCGCTTATTTCAAAGATGTGAGCGGTTGGGAAGGGGCCGACTGGTATGCCGGGCGGGGGACAACCGCCGATCCCGGGCCGCTCACCTGGGGTCGTCCGGGGTTCTGGGAGACCTGGCGATCTGAACATGAAGCGTGCCGGAATGGCGTGATCATCATGGACATGTCGTTCATGTCGAAGTTCCGGGTACAGGGACCGGACGCAGGTCAGCTCCTGGATAGGTTGTCGGCCAACGCCGTCAATGGTGAGGCTGGCCGGATCGTCTACACCCAGTGGTTGAATGAACCGGGCACGCTTGAAGCGGACCTGACCGTCACCAAGCTGGATCAAGAGGACTACCTGGTGGTGGCCACCGATACCGCTCATCGCCATGTCGAGACCTGGATGCGGCGCCATCTCGGCGACCAGCGGGCCACGATCACCGATGTGACCTCCGGCTTCGCTCAGATCAACATCCAGGGGCCCCGGTCCCGGGAACTGGTCCAAACGGTCACCTCCGTCGACCTTGCGAATGAGACCTTCCCGTTCCGGACCGCCCGATGGATCGACATCGGGTTTGCCCGGGTTCTGTGTGTGCGAATCACCTATCTCGGGGAGCTCGGCTACGAGTTGTATGTACCGGCCGAGCAAGCCGTGCACGTCTATGACCGGCTGGTGGCGGCCGGCGAACCAGTCGGTTTGCGCCATGCCGGGCTGAAAGCGCTTGGGTCACTGCGAATGGAAAAGGGCTATCGGGACTACGGCCATGACATCGACAACACCGATGACCCACTCGAAGCCGGATTTGGATTCGCCCTGGCGTTGGACAAACCGTTCATCGGCAGGGAAGCCGTGCTAGCCCGGAAGGCGGTCGGCAAGCTCGCGCGCCGCCTCGTCCAGGTCCGGCTGACCGATCCAGCTCCGCTCTTGTTCCATTCGGAGGTCGTTTATCGCAACGGAATCGAGCTCGGATATGTCCGATCAGCTTCGTACGGCCATACGTTGGGTGGCGCCGTTGGCCTGGCCATGATCGATGCCAACGAACCAGTCACCACCGCCTATCTGGACGGTGGTGACTGGCAGGTGGACGTGGGGGGTCAAAAGTATCCGGCGGTCGTGTCGTTGCGACCAATGTACGACCCGGACAACACGAGAATTCGTTTTTGAGATTTCGCGGTAACTAACCGGAAACTGTTGAATCAACGACGAAGGTACCGTCGACAAATTCACCGAACAGCGAAACTGGCGTGTCGGTCCAGATCACGCCTTGATCGTTGGTGAGTGGCGTTCCAACCGCGGGTTCATAGCCGGAAACCGGGATCGAAGCACCCCCACACTGGGGCGGGAAGGACTCTGCGAGGGCTTCACACAACCTGGCTCCGGTGCCATCGTCCACGATGAATCCCTGGACCGCCAGGACACCCGAGACTCCGCCGGCGAGGGCGTCGGAAACTGACAGGCCGCCGTCGACCGTCATGCCACCCGAGGAGACCGCGTCGGAATTGTCGCCGGGGAGGACCTGCGGTTCGCCGCCAACGACCGTGTCGTTGCAGTTCGGTTCGTCGATAATGCAAGCGCCGGTGGCGATCGGGTTGGCGTCCGGCTGATCATTGACAGGCACCTGAGCTGGATCGTCCGAATCAGCGCTTGAGCAGGCGGCGGCGATCATGATCAGTGCAGCGAGGAGAACAGCCAACCGGCGGGTTGTGTTGATATTCATGTCTTAACTCTCCTTGAGGCCCAAGCGGGCCCTTCGGCTCGGTTACAAGTGCTACGACGGCACAACCGTTCGATTTGGTTCCCGAAGCTCAGTTCGGTCAGGGGATCGGCCCGTCGCGGTGTTCGGCCGCGAGGCGTCGTTGTTCGTCAGTCAGGTCCGCTTCCTTCAAGAGCGTGACCAGGCTCCAATGATGACCTACCGGGCAACGCTGCAGTCTGACCCATCCCAGACGCACGGATTTGAACGATGCTCCAGCAATCCAGATCGTCGTGAACAGGTGGCCACGGCGACATTGGACCACGGCAATGCCTCCAACGTCGTAGCCATAACGGCGGGCGATGATGTTCACTCCGAGTACCAGCACGACTATCAGGACAAGCGCGGTGATGGCTTCCGTTGGCATGTATCAAGCATATCTCTCGCGTGATTGCGCTCGCCCCATCCGGACCATGCTGCGGGGCTCGAGAGGTAACCGTTGTTCAATTGGCTTAAGCCCCGGGTCGCTGGGTCCAACGAGCGCAGGAGACAACCGGGCGGGTCATGTAAAGCGATGAACCAATCAGGCATTCAGGACGTCAAAGCGTCATGAGAATGTTTGCCTGTGTGTTTGTGTTTGCCGTCTTGGTCGCTGCGTGTAGCGGCGAGACGACTCAGGAGTTCCCCCCGGCCGCCCCGACCGTGAGTGGGCCGGTCGAATCGACCACGACCGGAGGTTCGTTGCTCGTACGTCTCGCCGAGGCCCGTCAGCTTTGGGCAGCGGTCGGCTACACCAGCTACCGGTATGACTTCGATGATGACTGCGGGGAATGCCAACCATTCTCGGGCGAGGTGGTCGTCACCGATGGCGAGGTAGTCAAACCTGCCGATCGGGGGTTGACCGTGGATGAGATGTTCGCCGCCATCGAACGCGCCGTGGCAGCCGCGGTACCGGTCGAGGTGACCTTTGATCCCCAAATCGGATATCCAACGGATCTGTGGATTGATCGGGAAGCCCGGGCCTATGACGGGGGAACCCACTGGCTCCTCCGGAACATGGTGGCATTGCCGCGCTGAGATGTCGTGGCGGTCTTCGTTCGCAGTGTTCTGGGAGGCAAACCGGTCTTCGTGACCCGCGACTTGTGGTGGCGGGTTGTTCGAGCTTGCGGTGCCGATTGCTAAGGCTACGACAGGGTCGCACCGTCGAGGACACCCTCGAATTCGCCAGCGGCGGCGCGCTCGACGAGACGCTCCATGCCAAAGGCGCCCATTTCGTGCATTTCTCCGAGAGCGGCGCGGAGCATCGGTTCTCGGTGATCGTGGTCAGGTGGCAGGTAGCCGGAGAAGGTTCCACGAAGTCGGGCGCTTTCCATCGGTAACCCCGCCAGTTCGAACTGTCCGCACACCAGTGGCAACTGGCTAAGAGCGTGGCTGAGTTCTCCCTCGGCCGCCAGGCCGTACACTTCGAGTTCGCGTCGAATCAATCGGTAGAACTCGGTGTCGGCGCTCACCAGACCTAGTTCCGCGGCCATGATGGTCCGGTGCGGATGTGAATGGGCGAGCGTCGCGCACAATATCGGTACCCATGGCCCCAACCATTGCTGTCCGTCAGGTCGTCGGTGCATGGTCAGACCGCCTTCGTAGGCCGCTCGCAGGTCACCCTCCATGACTTTTATGATCAGGTCGCCCAACTCGACCCTCGCTTCGGCTTGGGGGTCGCCGGTCATACCGGAGGCGGCGACCGCCAGGTATTGGCGGGCCGAAACGACGTCGCCCTGGGTCGCTGCCGCCCAGGACTGATACGCCGACAGTAACGTTCCATCCGGGTCAAGTGCGGTTGCCTCTTCGACAGCCCGGTTAAGTTCTTCGTACTCGCCTGCGAACGCTCTACCCGAAGCGAGGTTGCCGAGGAAGAACAACACCATCCTCCGATCGCCAACCCGACGAGCCTCTTCGAGACCCTCGGTCGTGTAAAAGATCGACTCCTGGCTGGTCTGAGCGCTATACCCGAGATTGGCAAGGGCCCTTAATCCTGCCGACGTAAGCGAATGGGTGCGGGTGATCTCGAGTCCACCCTTCAGCAAAGCCATGGCTTCCCGGGGTCGGTGCATCCGGGATAGGGCTGTGCCTCGGGTAATCATCGCCTGGGCCGCTACTTCTTCGTCGCCGGCGAGTTCCGCGGCTATCAGCGCCGGTTCGGCGGTGGCGGCTCCCCGGGCCATTTGTCCCGAGAGAGCTTGACTCCTGGCCAACTGGGCCAGGGCGGGTGCAAGGGCGAGGGTGTGCTGCTCATCTTCGATGAATCGGTCGACATATGGCTCCAGAACCTCGACGGCCCTGGTGATCTGGTTTGAGGAGTTGAGTATTTCGCCGAGCAGAGCCATGGCGGCGTGCATGCCTGGCGCATCGGCCCGCTGTTCTGAGTAGTCGAATAGACGCCCGGCGTACTCCTCGGCCAGATCAGCCTTCAGGATGGCGTTGGCGGCAAGAGCTGCCCGTTGCCACAACGGCGCCAGCACATCGGGATCATCGAGCATCTCGGTTGCCTCGTTGGTGAGCGATAGCACCTGCTCAAAAGCGTGTAGCGACCAGGAACGGTCGATGGCGGCACCGAGAGCCGTCACGACTCGGGTACGGAGTGCGGCGGCTTCGGTCGGGTCGTCGATCGTACTCAGGGCTTCGAGTAGATGAGTCGCCACCACCCCGGCGAGCTCCGGATCGTCACTGGCGGCGTAGTAATCGGCGGCCCGCAGGTGTCCGTCGCGGCGGTTGGCTCGACCCAGTCGACCGTGGGATATTTCCCTGATCAAGCTCTGGACGAACCGGTATTGGCCCCGGTCGGGTGAGCGAGGGTCGCGCACGACCTCAAGGATCTCTCGCCTGACCAGCTCTCCGAGTCGGTCCTCCAATTCGGCGCTTGTTGTTTGGTGCAAAGCCATCAGGCCATCGAGCGTGAACGACTGACCGAGGATCGATGCTTCCTGCACGAGAGTCCGGTCGGCCGGGTCCAAACGATCAAGTCGGGCACCGATGACCGCACTGACTGAGTCGGGAATGGCGATCTGGTCGAGCGTCCCGACCGGCCGGAATTGACCGGTGTCGGTTTCTTGCAGGTCGCCCTGGGCGATGAGCATGCGAACCATTTCGATGGCGTACATGGGAATTCCGGCCGAATGTCGCAGCATCTCGCTGCGGGCTCGTTCGGGCAGGTCCGTGATGATTCCGTCGAGCATGGCCTCCATGTCTGCACCTGCGAGTGGGTCGAGATGGATCGATATGAGGCCGCGGCGGCCGCTACCCCAGGTCGGTCGACGCTCGAGCAGGTCAGGGCGCGTCAGGTTGATGACAAGAATCGGACGGTCACGTGACCAGTCAACGAATTCCTCGACGAAATCGAGCAGACCGGCGTCTGCCCAATGCAGATCTTCGAACACCAGAACTACGGTCCCGTTACGGGCGATGTGTTCGAAAAATAGTCGGAAGGCCGCGAACATCTCGGACCGTTGACCGGTCGACGGACCCAGGCCGAGCAAAGCCAGGAGATGAGAATGGATCCACTCCCGGTCGACCGGGTCCGACACATATTCGGCGAGCATGTCTCTGACCCTGGCGGTCGACACGGTCTCGTCGTCAGATTCGGCGATGCCGGCCCGGGAACGGACCATCTCCCCGAGTGCCCACATGGTGAGGCCATCACCATAGGACGGGGAGCGGCCCTGATGCCAGAAAACGTCCTCAATCAGCCCGTCGACGTATTTTTTGAATTCCCATACCAATCGGCTCTTACCGATCCCGGCCTGACCGACGATCGAAATTGAACGCGCCCGTCCTTCGCGTGACACGCTGTGGAGAGCGTCCTTGCAGATGCGCAGTTCGTTGTCACGACCAACGAACGGTGCCTCGAAGGTTTCTGCCCGTCCGCGGCCTCCCAGATTCGATAGCAGCCGGTCGGCCCTGAAAGCCGCTACGGATTCGGCTTTGCCCTTGACCGTGTGTTCGCCCATCGGGGTGTATGCGATGGATCGCGACGTGAGATGGAATGTGGGTTCTCCGACGAGCACTGTGCCCGGTTCGGCCAGTGATTGGAGTCGCGAAGCAGTATTGACTTTGTCGCCAACGATGAGGCCGATGTCGTTGGCTCCAGGGCCGACCGAACTTTCACCGGAATAGACTCCGACCCGGGCATTGAGATCGGAGACGCCAATCTCGGCTCCGAGCTTGGCGACCATGTCGACCAGATCGAGGGCAGCTCGTACGGCTCGTTCGGCGTCGTCTTCTTTCGACGCGGTTGCGCCCCAGACCGCCATGACCGCGTCTCCGATGAATTTGTCGACCTGGCCCCCGAACCGGGCGACGATTTCCCTGCAACGGTCGAAGTAGTCCGTGAGTAGGGAGCGGACCTCTTCGGGATCGCGTCGTTCGGACAGGGTGGTGAAGCCGACCAGATCGGCGAACAGGACCGAAACGAGGCGTCGCTCGGAGGCGGTGCCAGCGGTGGCCGGTGCAGGGATTGGCGGGTGATCGGTGGCCCCCGCTCCGAGGGGCGTGCCGCAGTCACCACAGAATCGGTCGGCCGCGCCGTTAGCGAAGCCACATCGTTGGCAGGCAACTGTGAGTGACGATCCGCATTGTCCGCAGAACTTACGGCCTTCCTCGTTGTCTGCACCACAGGTTGAGCACGAGAGAGTTGCCATGGTTTGAGATTACCGTTGGACTCAGCGGCGCGCTCGTCAGGTTCCGATCAAGGTTTGTGCGCAGTTCGATCCCCTCTCTGATTCCGGCCGCTTATTCCGGCAGGCGCGTCGGGAGCTTGCCCCTGCACTTCCCTCAGAAACGACCAGGCCGACTCCATGTTTGGAATCGGCCTGGTCAGCCCCCAGATGCCCCCCCGTTCTTGTGACTGCGATTCGCTGCTGCGCCTGGCGAGGTGAGGTCGATATCGCTGCCGATGTGCATTCCCGTTGGGGGTGCTTGCTATGTATCCCACCTTCTCGTCATTGCCGACCTCACACCAGGGGCCAATGTCCTTACTTGGGGCAGATGGCGGAATCCCTTGGGGGCAGCGTGGACCGAGACCGTCGTGACAACCCGGATGGCCTCTCTGTCGGTGACGTCCCCCGGCTCGACACTAACGAGCGTTTGTCCATCGGTCGTTGAGTAACCGGTCGGTTAGACCCGAGGGCGTTTCCAGAGGGGGAACATGGGGTGACTTCACAAGGGCCGGTAGGTCCCCAGAAACGTTCTTGAATGAGTCTTTATCTCACTCTGCCGGCCCCAACGCCATTGCTGGGTGTTTCTTCGTCAGTCTTTCCGACAGTTTTTCGCGAGTCTGTCGGACAGGCGACGCGCGACCACGTTGAGTGGCTAGCCTGGCCAGAGAGGGCTCGGGCGCCGCAAGCGGTCCCAGTTGCCCACATTCGGAGGATCTAGGAGGAACTACGAAATGACGCGAGCAGTACCGCTCAGAAGAAAGATGCTCACAGTGACGTTGTTGCTGGCAATGGTGGCGGCATTATTGCCCAC
>JAHEDI010000068.1 GCA_024641305.1 bacterium
GGCTGGCCGCCGCATGCCGCAGCAGTCAAAGTCAGGATTACCGCGCCGACGATTGGACGAAAGACTGACCTCACTCGGGGCGTCCGGTCATCGGTTTGTCTATTGGTCATCAACAATCCTTTGAGTATCAGTTAGCCATGGAAACAAGACACACACCGGGTAGCTCGCGTTCGGAAGCAGAGGTTTCTCAGACGACCGACTAGCTGTGCCATGAAGATAGTCGCCACGGTGGACGGCTGCATGTTCCGCTTCCGGGCTCGCCCTCTGGTCGAGGCTCCGGCTCCGCTCTTGACGATGACAGCGACAGAACTGAATGAGTCAGCATTGAGTTCTTTCAGGTGGTCGCATGACAAAGGAGCCTCGGCCGCCTGGCACGCCAAGATTCAAGCCAGGCTGCTGGTGCCCAGAACCGTTTGGCTCGGAGCCCCGTACTGGTCTGCGAAGAAGTCGCCCACCATACCGGTCACTCGAGAGGACCACACGTTGAAACAACTCACACTGATTATTGCCCTGGCCGCCGCTGTCGCCTCGTGCGGGTCGGACGCCAGTTCGTCGGTTTCCACGACGGGGCAATCGACGACCACCATAGCGACGGCGCCGACAACCACAACCGTCGGGCCAACCACCACAATCACCATCGAACAATCCGCCGAAAACACGCTCACGGTCGTCGACTCAGAATTCGGACCAATCCTGGCCGACCAGGACGGCAACACCCTGTATGTATTCGTTCCCGACAACCAGGGCGAAAGCACCTGCTACGGAGGGTGCGAAGAGAACTGGCCCGCCTTCTACTCGCCCGCCACCCCCGGCACCGGAATCGACGGAGCCCTGCTGGGCGAAACCACCCGTACCGACAACACCACCCAGGCCACCTACGGCGGATGGCCCCTCTACTACTTCGCCAACGACGCCGCTCCCGGTGACACCAACGGTCAGGGAGTCGGCGACGTCTGGCACGTCATCGGCCCCGACGGCGAAGCCATCCAGGGCTGATCGGTCCCGAACTCTGGGACTCATTGCGATGGGTCCCAGAGGTGCCGGCGGGAAGAGAACCGCCTGGCCCTCCGTTGCGTACTGTTCGGGGTAGTGAACGACACGAATCTTATCCGCCGCTTCCAGCGGGGCGAACCCGAGTCAGTTCGGGTCCTCTATCGCGCTTATTCGCGAGCGATCTTCACTGTCGCCTACGGAGCGCTAGGTGATCGATCATTGGCAGAGGAAGCAGTGCAATTGACCTTCACGAAAGCCTGGCAGGCGGCGGATCGGTTCGACGCGACCAGGGGAATCGCCCCCTGGTTGTACACGATTGCACGGCGCGTATCTGTTGACCTCTACCGACGGGAACGGCGACATGAGTCTTCGGAACTCGATCGCGACCTGGCGGTCATGCCTCCGAGCTTCGAAGGGATGTGGGAAGCCTGGGAGGTCAGGGCAGCCCTGGACGAGCTCCCGAAGGAAGAGCGAGCGATCATCGAAATGACGCATTATCGCCAACTGACCATGGTCGAGACTGCCGAGGAGCTCGGAATCCCGGTCGGAACCGTCAAATCCAGATCACATCGGGCCCACCGGCGACTGGCCGAGGTCCTGAGCCACTTGCGTGAGGAAACAGCATGACCTGTGACGATTTCCAGGGGCGCTACCTGGCGGGCGATCTCGACCCGGAGACGAGTGCCCACCTTGCCGGCTGCACCTGGTGCCGAAGTCGGATCGACGACCTTGATCAGCTTGTGAAGCAGCTCAGTACCGACGCCATGTGGACCGCCCCCACACCTGAACTCGAGGATCACATCGTGGCGGCTTTGGCGGGCGCCGCCGCGCCCCAAAGCCTCAGGAAGCCGGGGTGGATGCTCAGCGTCGCCGCAGCTCTCATCGCGGTCATCGCTGGTTCATTCATGCTGATTGAGAATCGGCAGCCGGACTGGGAGATAGCGTTGCCCGCCACTGAAGGGGTTTCTGCCACCGCCACCGTTGCTGGCTGGAACACCGCCGCAGGCACCCGTATGGTGTTCTCGATTGACGGACTCTCACCGGCCGGCGACAACGAGTTCTACGAGATCTGGTTGACCGCCGCCGACGGACGACACGTATCTGCCGGGACCTTCCGGGCGGCCGGAACGATCGAAACCTCTGCCGGGGTGTCCCGCCGCGATTTTCCACGTATTTGGATCACTCTCGAGCGGAACGATGGCGATGAAGGCATCAGCGGGCCAACCGTTCTGGATACGGGAAGGTAGGACGGACCCAAACGACTCGTTCGGTTTCGATTTACCAAACAAAACGGCCGCCGAGATACCTCAGGCAAAACCTCTTAATCCCCTAGCCAGCAACCACGATGCCAGCTATGTTCGGCCCATGTTGTGTTTCGTTGGCCTTACCAAACGGTACGGCGATGTCGTTGCGCTCGACCAAGCAACCTTCGAGGCACCAGCCGGCCGGATTGTCGGATTCCTCGGACCGAACGGGGCCGGCAAGACCACGGCCATGCGGTGCGTGTTCGGCTTGGCCCAACCCGACGAGGGAGCCGTTACCTGGGACGGCCGACCAGTCGACGAGGCAGATCGACTCTCGTTCGGGTATATGCCAGAAGAACGCGGTATGTACCCAAAGATGCGTCTCAACGACCAACTGGTCTACTTTGGTCGTCTGGCAGGACTCAGCCCGAGTGACGCCAACGAACAAGCCGGCTACTGGCTGAGCCGCCTCGGTCTGGCTGACCGGGCGGGCTCGAAGGTCGACGAACTCTCCCACGGCAACCAGCAGCGGATGCAGTTGGCCGTTGCGGTGGTCGGTCATCCCAAATTGCTCATTCTCGACGAGCCCTTTGCGGGCCTCGACCCGCTCGGAGTCGAGACCATGGCTGACCTGCTTGGGGAGCTCGCCATGGCTGGGACTGGGATTCTGTTTTCGAGCCATCAACTCGATCTCGTCGAGGATATCTGTGAGGACGTCGTCATCATCAACCAGGGCCGTGTGGTCCTCGCCGGCAATGTCGAGGGATTGAGGTCGCAGTCGGACCATATACGCGTCGAAGTAACCGTCGATGGACACCCATGGACACCCGACTCACCCGAATACGTTCCTGCCAGCCGAAGCGTACGAGGCGGCAGCTTCATCGTCGGCCACCACATGACGATGGAGCAGGTCAAGGCGGACGCGGAACGTTCCGGGTCTGTTTCGCAGTTCAGCTACGGCCCTCCTCACCTTTCTGATTTGTTCCGTTCTGCGGTGAACCATGCATAACGTCCAGAACATCTTCCTCGTCGCTCGTCGGGACTTCACCCAGCGAATCCGTAGCCGGGTCTTCCTCATCTCGATGGTCATCATGGCCATGCTCATACTCGGACTCGGCCCGCTCATGGCATCGCAAATCGACAAGGCGAGCGCCGCCGAAGCGGTGGGCGTAATCGGACAGCCACCCGCCGCCGCCGCACTAATGGATTCGGCCGGTGCCCTCGCAATCGACATCAAGATTGTGCCCGTCCCCAATCGGTCCAAGGGCGAAGCCATGCTTGCTGATGGCGAGTTGGCCGTATTACTCGACGGCGATGAGACCGTCTGGCAACGTTCGGTGAGCCCGTATGTGAACGCCGTCGTGGTGAGCGCCGTGCAGGCCGCAGCTCAACAGGAGGCCATCATCACCCTGGGTCTTACGGATCAAGAGGCGATGTCGCTGCTGGCTCCAACCGTGCCCGAAAATGTTGTGCTTGAGCCCCCCGAAGACGACGCCGCCGCTCGTCAGGGGCTCGCTTACCTGGGCGTGGTGGTCCTGTTCATGGCTGTCGT
Source organism: bacterium (assembly GCA_024641305.1). Taxonomy (GTDB): domain Bacteria; phylum Actinomycetota; class Acidimicrobiia; order Spongiisociales; family JAENVV01; genus JAENVV01. Next base: position 3,790 of record JAHEDI010000068.1, read on the forward strand.
GTTGTCGGGGCAGTTCGTACTCCTGGGGGTCATGGAAGAGAAATCGAGCCGCGTGGCAGAGGTAGTGCTCGCCAGGGTTCGCCCGATGCAGCTGCTGACCGGCAAAGTGATCGGCATCGGCACCCTCGGCCTGCTTCAACTCTCGGTTCTCGGTGGCTCGTTGTTTGGTCTGACAAAAATCGTCGACGTTGGATCGATACCCGGCCTCGGCATCTGGACCGGGCAGATGATCGGATCGCTCATCCTGTGGTTCCTGCTCGGATACGCCATGTACAGCGTCCTGTTCGCCGCCGCAGGATCCCTCGTTACCCGCCAGGAGGACGTTCAATCGGTGTCCTGGATTCCGATGTTGGGGCTTCTCCCCGGCTACTTCATTGCATTGGTCGCCAGCGAAGACCCCACTTCCACCCTGACCACGATTGCGTCAATCTTTCCCATTTCGGCACCGATGGTCATGCCAGTGCGGGCGGCCGGTGGAAACGTACCCGGATGGCAGTACGCCCTGGCGATCGGACTTTGTATTGTGACCGCCTACCTGCTCATGAGGTTGGCGGGCCGAATATACCGGGGCAGCATGCTGAGGACCTCAAAAACAAAGATCCGAGACGCCTGGAGTGCCACCAGTCCAAAGCGGGCGCGCGAGAGAGTCTTGTGACTAGCGGTCTTCGGGAGCTTCGTCGTAATAATCGAGACGCTCGATCGGCATGACAATCGCCGTCAACATATTCATGATGTGCGCGGTGATCCGCTTCAGGTATCGGTAATAAAGCGCCCGAGCTACGGCCTGATCGGCGGTGCCCTCGGACTGGAAGGCAGCTCTGATCTTCTGGTCGTAATCCAATAGGAAGCCATCCGCTTTGTCGATCAATTTCTGCGCCTGCGCTTCGTCCTGGGAGGCAAACGTCGCCGCCGCGTCGTCGATCAGCTGCCCCACCGCATCACGATACGACAGAAGTTCATCGTGATCCTCGGCGAGTTCGAAGTTGGCGCCGTACCTCGCAAGGTCGTACATGTTCTTGGCATAGTCGCCGACTCGTTCAGCATCTTTAACGATGCTCATGTAGGCGAGAACGGCAGGCAGATCAGCCGCCGTCACCGCCGAATGCATCATGAGAGACCGACGGACTCTTTGCTGGGCCGTGTTGATCTCCTGGTCGGTCGATCGCACCGTCTGTTTGGTCGCTTTGCTCTTGCCACCGCCAAAGACCGCGCCGGTCGCTGCGTCGAAGACCGTCCGGCCATCCCCGAGCATGCTGACCAGGGTTCCTTTGACTTCATCGAGGGTAGATCCGCCGCGTCCGCGGAAAAAGGCCATCACCATGGTTTATCTCCTATGTCAGAACAACAATACCGAGGAAGGGCACAAGAACGAACGCACCAAAGGTGTAGAGGAGTGCCAACGATTTTCGTTTCACGGCCAGGTTCGCCAAGCCCTCAGCCAGGATAACCGGTAGGTACCGAATCCTTGGCCATGGGTAAATCAGCAAGATGCCAATGACATTGAACAATGTATGGGTAAACGCAATGGTTAGTCCGTCCACGGAACCCGCCGCCAGAGCGGCGAGCAGCGCGGTAATGGTGGTTCCGATATTGGCGCCAAGAGTGATCGGATAGGCATTTCGGACGAGGAGGAGCCCGGAGGCCACCAAGGGAATCAGGATCGAGGTTGTGATACTGGATGATTGAACGGCAATGGTGACCACCATTCCGACGATGATTCCGATAGTCCCTGACTTGGCCAGAACCGCATTGAGCGATGCTTCAATCCGGTGAGCGACCAGCGTGCGCATATTCTTGGTGATAAACGTCAACGTGATAAAAATGACGGCGATCGCCGCTGCGATGAGTACGACTGCCGCGGCCGCCTCGCTGTCAATGAGTGCTTCGATTCCATTGGAAGCGATCTTGGCGAGCCAACTCACGGCCGCCTTGATGGGACTATCAAACGACCCGCCAAGGTTCCCTTCAACGAACAGACCGGAGATCCAGGAAGCACCCTTATGGAGGAAGCCGGTCATAATCTCCAGCGGCAACAGAATGACGACGACGATGACATTGAAGAAGTCGTGCATCGTGGCGGCCGCAAACGCCAGTCGGAATTGCTCACTTCGCCGGGCATTGGTGAGGGACACAAGCGTGTTGGTAACCGTCGTACCGATGTTGGCACCCATGATCATGGGAACCGCAGCTTCGACGCCCACGACGCCACTGGCGACAAGCCCGACAATCGTTGAGGTGGTGACCGATGACGACTGCACCAACACGGTGGCGAGAATTCCGACAAACAGGCCGGCCAGGGGATTGGACACGCTGGCAAACAACGGATCCGTGTAATCGGAACCAATGCCCTTAATGCCCGACTCGAGCATCTTGACACCGACCAGGAATGCATACAGAAGAGCTACAACGAGAAGCGCTCTAACCGGAGAAGGAAGTCCTGAGGTTCGGGTTGTTAAGGGCTGGTCTGGTGATGCCACCAAAAGTCCGTTCCGTACGGGTCCGCAGTCGGGGGCACTCTACACGGATTCGGCGGCCCCGCAGCGAGACCAACGTAGACCCTGCGACCGACTCCTCGCGCTGACCTGCGACTAACCGGCACGATGACCTACCGACTCGATTCCACCAGCACCCGGGCAACGTCCCGGAGAAAGGCAGCAGCCGGGGCACCATCGACGAAGGCATGGTCGAAGGTCAGCGACAACACCACCTGATGGCTGGCCACCACGCCACCGCTCGCATCGAACGCTGGAACCGTTCGTATCGCACCAACCCCCAGAATGGCCACCTGGGGCAAGTTGATGATGGGAGTGAACCCGTCAAT
>JAHEDI010000018.1 GCA_024641305.1 bacterium
AGCGGAAGAAGTACGGCAGTGTTGGGAGGGGCAACTGCCTTGCGGAGTTGACGAACCCAGCCATCGAGTGACGGCAGACCGAGCGCCAGGGCGGCCAGGGCAGTCAAGGCCAGCGGGATCCACCCAGTGTCAAAGACGACGAACGTGGCTGATTCGACGGCAATTGGCGCCCACAGGAATCGACGGGCCCACTTGCCGCGGGCGAGAAAAAGTCCGACCAAGCCGACTGTGGTGATGAGAAGGAGACCGAGGCTGACCAATAGTTGCCGATTCGTGGCGCCCGCGGAGAAAGCCGCCCCGACGGCGGAGGCGATCGCCGCGACCATTTGAAGACCACCCGTCAGAGTGGGAGGGGTATCAGTGCCGCGTCGCATAGCCTCTATTATGGCTGCTCCGGGTGTGTCCCGAACCTCAGGTCGGTACCATGCCAGTCATGACACACCCCCACCAATGGCCAGGTGAGTACACCTTCTGTCCGTGGTGTGGAAGCGAACTTGCCATGGCCCTCGAAAGTGGCAAGCAGAGAGCCTCGTGTCCGTCCTGTTCTTTCGTTCACTTTCGAAACCCGGGGGTCGGAGCGGCCGTCGTGATCATCGACACGGTCGGGCGCATTCTCATGGTCAAGCGGGCCAAGGGAGCGAGCAGAGCCGGGTATTGGTCCGTTCCGGCCGGGTTTGTCGATTACGGCGAGGACGTCAGGCAAGCAGCTCGACGAGAGTTGTTGGAAGAGACCGGATTGATTGCCGAGATCGGCGATGTCCTGCACGTTGCCTCGAACTTTCACGACCCCAACAAACTTACCGTTGGCATCTGGTTCGCCGGTTTGGTAACCGGTGGAGTCCTGCAAGCCGGAGACGATGCCGAAGAAGTCGGCTACTTCCACCTCGACGCACTGCCGCCTCTCGCCTTCGAAACGGATCGCGAATTCCTGCAAGGGCTGGATTAGGCAGCCCCTGCCGCGAGAGGCCGAAAAAGGGGTGGGGCCTTGGGGGGGGGAGAGCGTACGGCCATTCCTGCACCGTTCGGCGACGGGCCCCTTCTCGCTGGGTTACTGGCTTCGCTCGTTGAGGCACCGACCTCAGTGCGGGCAGTTGCTCTCAGGCTGGTGGGAAGGCTTCCTGGTCTTCAGGGTCGTAACGGGCGGCCTCTTTCCAGTCTGATGATGGCTGAAAGGTGTGAACCGTGGCGTGTTTTGGTTTGTCGGTGTGTTGTGTGGAGAGCGGGGTTCCGGTGAGAACCAGCCGGGCAACCTGAACCGGGTCCTGGTGGGAGACGATGACGACGTCACCCTCAGTGTGTCGTTCGTTTATGGCCTTGATGGCCGACGTCATACGGTCTCCGAGTTCCTGGAGTGACTCGGGAGAAAATGGTAGGTCCCATGGGTGGGCCAGATAGGCCTCCAGCTCGCCCGGCCTCCGCTCCGGAAGGTCTTCCCACACAATGCCCGCCCAGAGGTCGCTCAGAGCCCATTCTGTCAGGTTCTCGTCAACCCGGACCGGGAGGCCGTGGCGGGCGCTGATGGTGCTGGCGGTTTGCAGCGCCCGTTCCAGCGGAGACGACCACACGGCCACGATGGGTTGACCGGCGAGGTACCGGGAGGCTTCGATAGCCTGTCGTCGCCCCCTTTCAGACAACCCGAATTGGGGGAGTCGGCCATAGACGAGGTGTTGAGGATTGTGAACTTCCGCATGTCGAACGAGATGGATGAGATTGGCCATGGATGTCGAGTGTAGAAGTCTCCAACCGTCGGGCGGGGGACCAAACCCCGGCCGATCGGAGGGAGTTCGTAGCAGTAGGCTGGGTACATGCGGTTCGCCGAGCCAATCATTCACATCGATATGGACGCGTTCTTTGTGGAATGCGAGCGGCTGTTCGATCCGACGCTGAAGGGGAAGCCAGTGGCGGTCGGAGGCGGAGGCAATCGCGGCGTAATCGCGTCAGCCTCGTACGAGGCCAGAGCCTTCGGAGTTCACTCGGCCATGCCAACCGTTCGAGCCAAACGTCTATGCCCAAAGTTGGTACTCATCCCTTCGGACCACGGGCGTTATGGCGAGTTGTCACGACAGGTCTTTTCGCTCGTCGAAGAGGAGGTACCGGTGGTCGAGCGGCTCAGCATCGATGAGGCCTTTCTCGATGTGTCGGGCCTCACATTGCTCTATCCGCACAGTCGATCCGTAGCGGTTCACCTTCGCAAGCGGATCAGGCACGAGGTTGGAATTCCAGCCTCGTGCGGCATTGCCTCAAATAAATTCCTTGCCAAGCTGGCCAGTGGCAAAGCCAAACCGGATGGGATCTTTGTCATGGAGGAGGACCGTCAGCTGGCATTGCTCCACGCGTTCGATGTTCGAGCCATGTGGGGGGTCGGAGAAGCCACGTATGCGGGGCTTGAGCGATTGGGTGTGAAAACCATCGGTGACCTTGCCGCGGTGGGTGACAGGGCCTTGCAACGGACGTTCGGGAGGTCCGCGGGGAATTCTCTCTACCGATTGTCCATGGGCATCGACGATCGGGTGGTCGAACCGCATGGGGAGGCCAAGTCGATCTCGAATGAGCAAACGTACGACGAGGATCTTCAATCTGACGAGGAGATCCGAAACGAGGTGAAGCGACACGCCGATCGCCTCTCCACACGCCTCCGGCAAGCCCACATGGAGGCCAAGACGGTGTCGATCAAGATTCGCTTCGATAGCTTCGAAACGATCAGCCGATCGTTGACGCTGGCGTCTCCGACGGCCGTTGGCCAGGATCTCATGAACGCCGCGGTTCAGTTACTTGATCGAGCGGGTGTCCGGGGGCGACGGGTCCGGCTGATCGGAGTTGGCGGATCGGCCCTCGTGCCGGCCTCCCAGGCTGTGCATCAACTCGCCACAGACAGGCCGGCCAGCTGGGATGACCTGGCCGAGGCGGTCGGCGAAATCCGGGACCGGTTCGGCCACGATGCGGTCGTCCCCGCCGTCGTGCATCAGAAAAAAGAAAACCCTATCTCCGATATAGCCGCCGGCTGACGTATACTGGCCCCACGACGTTTTCGGAGTATGTACCAATGGGCCTTGATGATCGCGAGCAGCGGATCCTCGACGAGATAGAACGCCAGTTCTACGACGAGAACCCGGATTTGGCGGACGCAGTCCGCAATATCGCGCGGGTGCCGATGAGCGTTGGACGGTTGCGGATGGCCGGTGTTCTGGCCGTTATCGGCCTGGTTTTCCTGGTCTATATGTTTCCGGACAACCCAGTCGTTGCATCGATTGGGTTCATCGTTATGGTCGGTTCGGTGTTTGTCATCGTGCAAGGGAGGCGGCCCAAAGTCGTCGATCGGCGCCATTCAACCGATGCTCGCGCCGAAGATTGATCGTTTCCTAAACGAACCCGTTCTCACGGAATCACACCCCGATAAGTTGCGCTAGGGTATCGCTTCGGGGCCGCGTGAGGATGACTCATCGGCCCTACGGAGGCAAGACGCGGCACCTACTACATCGCCGCCACGGGTTTTGGAGATGTCTTGGAAGAGGGTTACTCGGCGCAGCAGTCGTCAAAATTGACGAACTGTTCTTTACATCAGCTTCGTTATTGGGACCGCGTCGATTTGGTCCGACCATCGATTCAATCGACCGGCGGTCGTCCTGGTGTTCGTCGTTTGTATTCGTTTCGTGATCTCGTCGCTCTTCGGGTGGTTCGGAGCCTGCTTGACAACGGCATGTCCGTCCAGCGCGTTCGGCGCGCCTGGGACTATTTGCGTCGAAATGCCGACATGGAAACGCATCTTGCCGATGTGAAGCTGGTCACTGATGGCGTTTCGATATTCCGGGTGGCGGAAAACGATGATCAACTGCTTGACGCGCTGAAGTCGGGTCAGCTGGCCTTCTTCGTGGCAATCGATGAGATTGCCCGGTCAGTCGAAGATGACGTGACTCGTTTTGAGCTCGACCGTGAACGATTCCTGGATATTCTCCGCCTTGGCGGAGAAGACGCCGCCTCCGGTTAGCTTCTCGCCGACCGGATATTCCATAGGGCGCGTAGGCGTTCACTTCTGGTGTGTTTGGCTTTGATCCAGCCGTCGGCGTGGGTGAAAAGCGAGATGTTTCTTTGACGCTCCGACGGTCCGGTGGGTCGGTCTGGGCCATATGTGACAGCGCCGTAGGCCATGGCGAATGGAACCAGGGATGGTTCGGTGTTGCGGGCTAGTTCGGCCGGCGTGAGATGCCCTGAGACCGGATGTTTGAGATCGACGAGTCGGTCGAGGATGTCCGACCACGCTGCCCGGATGTCGCCCGAAAGAGCCTGCTTTCTGCGGCCTCTCCGGCGGAGCGTCTTTGATGCCGGGATGAGCCACATTGCCAGGATGGTTCCGAACACCCACCATACGGCATTCGGGATCGACAGCGGCCCACGTCTCGTCGGGAGGGGAACGATGGGGCTGGCATCCGGATTGTCATTGATCCGGTCCAGCAGATCCTGGATGTCCTGGGGTGTCTGGCCCGGGGCGAGGTTCGGGTCGGCCGGGTCGATGGCAGGGAGTGTCACCGTACGAGGATCGAACCCAAGATTCGTCGCCGGGTTGATGCCATCCGATCGCGGGGTGGGATCGAATTCCACCCAACCATGGCCGTCCATCCACAACTCGACCCAGGCGTGTGCATTGCGTTGACGGACGATGACCAGACCGTCCTCGTCAACCTCGCCAGGTGTGAAGCCGAGCGAGACCCTCGATGGAATTCCGAGTTCTCGAGCCATAACGGCCATGCTCGTGGCGAACTGCTCGCAGTAGCCCACCCGGAAATTGGGGCTGCTACTTTCAAATAGCCAATCGGCCAGGGTGGTGGCCGAATGGCCGGCCTCGATGTCGACCGAGTACGAGAACTGGACCGGGTCCCGGAAGAAGGCCTCCAGCATCACCGCTCGTTCGAACGGTGTGGTGGCTGTGGCGGTGAGTTCTTTGGCAAGGGCCCCAATGCGAGGGTCGATATCGGCTGGCAGATCGGTGTAGTCGCCAAGATCCGGAGGGCGGAATCGTTCTGTCGTCGGAACGGCGATGGCCTGGAAGAGCCCGGCTTCGCCGGCAGCCTCGAACAGGGGAGACAAGCGTCCGTCCGGCCGGGTGGCGAGGGCGGCGATCGAGTCGTTTGGCACCTGGGACTCGACCGAGTAGGTCAGTCCGGAAAACGTCCGTGCGTCGAAACGAAGCGAGCCGTCTTCGCGAACGGAGAACGATTCGTCGAGGAGACGGTTGTCGGACTCCATGGCTGATACTCCGGCCAGCGCCGGCAGATAGTTCGCCCTGAGTTGAAGGATTTGTATCACTTGTGCCATAGAGACGGTGTTGCCCTGATACTTGTGATCCTCGCTTCCGTACCCAAGCGAACCGGCAGGTCGGGTGAACCCTTGGTCGCCCGGGTACCAGTTCGTTCCGTCGAACTTCTCAAGACTGATGAGCTTCCAATAGAGCGACCCGGGATCGACCGGACCGGCCACCCGGGCGACGAACACTGGTTCAGCGCTCAGCGAGAGGAGGTCGGATTGGGTTATCGACACAAACAGGTTGTACGACACGCCGCCGTAGATGCCGCCGCCGAGGCCAGAGCGGGAGCGCCACTCGAGAAGCCCGGAAGCAGGTACGAGTCCGGCCAACGTGGTGCTGCCGATGACGGCAGCGGCCACTATCCCCACCACGGTCACGACTGAAACCGAAAGTCCGGTACGGGGCCGGGCGCCGCCCTGCCGGTCGCGGAGACGGCCGGTCCCTTGCCTGCGCTCATCGACCGCGATCGCCAGGAGACTCAAAGCGACCAACAAGGCGAAAGCCATCATCAAGCTCGTACGACTGGGCAGCCGGTCGATCGTGGCGAGTTGGAGACTGAGCATAAGGGGTGGAAGAAGGGCCCAGGCGGGCCGCCGGGATGCGAGGCCCCACGTGCCTAGCGCCCCGAATATCCAGAACGCCAAGGCAACTACCGCGATGAGGCCGCGGACCGGGAGAACCGGGGTTGAACCAAATCGGATGAGCTCGATGGCGAAATCCAGTTCGTCTATCAAAACTTCCCTGGTGGCTCCGGTAGGGAGAATTCCGAACATGAGTGTGCTTGGAGCCATGATCCGGAGCGAGGCGAGCACATAGCCGAGCAAATTGGCGGTGAAGTAGGACATCGAGGTAAGCCGGGCGTTCACCACGAGCCAGGTGATGGCCGAGCCCATCAAGAAGGCTGCGCCGAGTACGAGCTGCCAAGGTGGACCAGATTCGGCCGGCCTGAGAAGGCTGCCGAGCCGCAGGACGGCAAAGGCCACCGACATCAGGAGGATCAGCCGGCTGAAACGGTAGACCATGATGGATTCGTTGCAGTGAGCCAGGCAGCAGCCCAGGACTGGTCCGGCTCGACGTTGAGCGTTACCGCGCCGAGTTGTTGGAATGACACGGCCTCGGCACCGGCGGAGACGGTGAGGGCGATCGTCGATGGATAATCACGGCTGAGCAGCCGATGAGCTGCGATGAGGTCATGGTCAGGGCGCCCCGTCACGATGATGAGCGCCCCGCCCCGGCCCGACTTCTGGAGTCGGCTGGCCGCCGCGACTATGTCGAAGGTGGTTGAGGGTCGCACGACGGCCAGCGTTTCCATAATCTTTGCGTACGGCTCTCCAGAACTGAGAGCGACGGCTCCGGTCCATACGGAAGTCTCGAAGCCAGAACTGAACAGATGGCTTGTTACGGACGCTGCCCCCTTCACGGCTTTTTCAAAGGCGGCAGGCGATGAGTAAGCGCTGGCGCGAACGTCGAGCATCACCAGCGCCTGGGATTGCCACGGCGTTTCCAACTGGCGGATCATCAGCTGATCGCGTTTGGCCGATGTTGGCCAATGCACCCGGCGTAGGTCATCACCGGTGCGGTACTCGCGGATGGTGAAGAAGTCCTCGCCGCCCCGATGGGAGAACTCGGGTCGGGAGGCGTGCACCGCGGGATCCCGACCCCGCACGATCGGAAAGCCGGTCAACCGCTCCACTTCGGGGTAGACCACGAGGCGGTCAGACGATCCCACGATTGAGCGACGCCTGGAGAACCGGAATGGATCCTGCAGAACCAAAACCGCCGGTCCGACCGTGTAGATGCCTCTCGGGCGGCACACGATCTGATAATTGGCCACGACGGACTCGTCGGCTTTGATGGCCGACGCGTGGAAGCGTGCGGCGCCCAATCCACCTACTTCATCCTCTACTGTCGGATTGATGACCCGGAATCGACCGTTGTTTGTGATAGTCGCCTGAACGATGGCCTGGTCGCCTTCGTATACGAGTGAGGGATTGATTTGGCGAACGATCGAAACGCGCGGTCGGGACAATCGTACATATACCAGACCAAATCCGATGCCCACAAAGAGAAGGACCGCAGTGACGAGTAGTTCGAGTTCCCCGAGTGCGGCCCACAGGGCCACCAGAGCGAGTCCAGCGCCCGCAGCACCCCAGCCCCGGTCCGTCAGCATCAGGTCGGCTTGCTCATGCCAGGAACCCGCAGATGTGAGATCACACCAGCGATGACCGATTCCATGGTCGTGCCTCGCATGTGGGCCTCCGGACGAAGAATCATTCGATGGGCCAAGACCGGAGCGGCCACCAATTTCACATCATCGGGAGTCACGTACTCACGCCCGTCCATGGCTGCTCTGGCCCGTGACACGCGTTGAATGAACAGTGCCGAACGGGGGGAGGCGCCCAACATGATTTCGGCGTTTCGGCGGGTGCCTTCGACCAGATCGACAATGTATTCGCGTACTGAATCGGCGACATGGATGCGACGGGCAATCTGGATCATCTCGTTGATGTCATCTCCGGTCACAACCGGCTTGATTTCGTCGAACTGTGAGCTCATGCCATGTCGGTCCAGGATTTGAATAGAGTCCGAGCGCTCTGGATATCCAATGACCAATTTCATCATGAATCGGTCGAGTTGGGCTTCGGGAAGTGGATAGGTTCCCTCATGTTCGAGTGGGTTCTGGGTGGCAATGACGATGAACGGTGGGGGAAGTGGTCTGGTCGTGCCGTCGACGGTGACCTGGCGTTCCTCCATTGCTTCGAGGAGGGCCGATTGGGTCTTTGGTGATGCCCGGTTGATTTCGTCACCAACCACGACATTGGCGAAAATCGCGCCGCCCTTGAATTCGAACTCGCTGATCTGGCGGTTCCAGACGCTGACCCCGGTGATATCGGAAGGCAGCAGATCGGGTGTGAATTGGATCCGTTGGAACGTACTCTCGATGGATCGAGCGAGAGATTTGGCGAGTTGAGTCTTGCCGACGCCGGGGACATCTTCAATAAGTACGTGGCCTTCGGCGAGCAAGCAGGCGATGAGTAGGTCGATTACTTCGCGTTTGCCCTGAATCACCTGTGCTACGTTTGTCGCGATCGCCTTATGTCGATCGGCAAACTTCGCCAACTCCTGCGGTTCTGGTATCCCGACCTGCACCGGTTTCGCTCCCTCTTTCTCACGGACCGTCAGACTATCAGACAGTAATTTGTATGGTCCCTAGGGGTTATCATCGTCGGCGGGCGCAGGAAGGTTCCAAATGTTTAGGATGGCGGTGGCGGTGCTTCGGCACCCATCGGTATGGTGGGAGGGTTTGCGAGCGATGTTGAGTATGCGGGGGAGCTCGGGCGCCTTCTCGAAGGAGTACCTGTCGTGGCGTACCGCTACCGTATATGGGGATCCGCTGACTTCAATCCCCGCCCGTGATGTCGTCGACTTCCTTGCCTGGCGCAGTCGGCAGCGGAAGCTGAGCGGATGAAACCGCTCGAAGAGTCACTACTTGGTTTGTCGGGGATTGAGCAGGCGCATGTCCGGCTTTCCGAGAATGGTCCCACCGGAGTCCGGGTCGTGTTGGCAGCTGACGCCGATCGGTCCCTCGTCTCGAGAGCCATCAAGGAACTCTTCACGAGCCGCGGATTGACCGTGGTTGTCGATGAGGGCGATCGAGGATCTCTCTCTCCCATCGTCCCTATGGCCGCCGACCAACCGGCCGAAGATCAGCCAGAAGTGGACCCGATTACGACTAACTCTGGCTCTGAACCGGATGAGCTGGAACCGGCCTCTCAGTCTGTCTCCGCCAGACCACCGGTCAACCAGATGAAACGAACCGGGCTGCAAGGTCAGACTCCCGAATCCGGTTCTGTCGACCTTGCTGTGGCGGTTTCCGAGGGCCCTACCTATTGTGACGTAGCCGTGAGGGTCGGTCCGAATCGTCGTTCAGTTCGTCGTTCCAACCCTGACCCGGTATCGATCCGCGAGGCGATTCTCGATGCGCTCAACGAAGCGTCGGGGCGGTCAGGTATCCGGCCAACCATCGTCTCAGTCGAACGCCGATCGGTCGATCAAGGATCGGTGTCGGAGAAGATCATGATCACGGTTGTTTTGGAGTCGGCCGGCCAACTCGGGGTCGGGTCGGCACTGGTACGCGGTACGGAGTTTCATGCGTTCGGGTTCGCCGCGATGGCAGCTCTTAGGTATTTGCCATCCTTCTGACCGTCGTGCTGAGTTAGGGCGTGACGGTGTTGGCCGGTTCCGGGTTAGGCCAAAGCCCAGTCGGGATCCGGTTCGGTGGTTGGCAGCGAATCGACAAACTCGATTACGACGTCTGGTTGAGGGCCTGATGCCGCCTCCACCAACAATGACACACCAGAGACTGTGGCGGTCCGCCCATGTCGGAACGCCGCCGCTTTCTCCAGGACGTCGCGGATGAACATTCTCGCCGGGTCGCCGGGAGGCACCGACAGTGCCGTAAGGTCGCCATCTTCGGTGGAAGCAACCGAGATTCCGGTGGCTCTCAGCTCAAAAAGCATCACTTCCTGAGTTACCTTGTCTGGTGAGAGCGCTTCAAGCGTCGGCACGACGACTAGTTCTGCCTGTCCCGACGAGATGATCCCGAGTACCGCACCGAACCCCTCCCGCTCGCCGGAATGAGCCCCGTCCTGGCAGATGGAGATGAGGTCATAACCGTTTCGAGCCACCCAGAGGCGTACTCGTTCGGCTTGCATGAAGGCCGTATCGGTTGAATCTGATCCGGGTCGTTCGCGAACATATCCAACTACGTGCATCGTGGCGCAATTGTTGGGTCGTTGAGGGTCGATGTCAAGGACCTTCGACATATCGTCGGGCCGATTGCAGTTCCGATGGTATATTTCGAGAACTCTCATGGGGGTCCACCGTGGCGCGTGTGCTGGTGTTGAACGCTTCCTACGAGCCACTTTCGGTGGTGAGCACGCGACGCGCCGCCGTGCTGGTCCTCAACGACAAGGCCCAGATGCTCGAGGCGACCGACCTGATCTGGCGGGCGGAACGGGTTCAGCTGGCGATCCCTTCGGTTATCCGGTTGAACAAGTTTGTGCGCGTCCCGTACGGTCGAACCGTGCCCCTGACCCGCAACGCGGTCTTCGCTCGAGATGGGCATCGCTGTCAATACTGTGATGCCCCGGCCGAATCGATCGATCACGTGGTTCCGCGATCGCGAGGCGGGCAACACGTCTGGGAGAACGTCGTAGCGGCCTGCCGGCGATGCAACTTGCGCAAGGGATCCCGATTCCTCGAGGAAACCGGATTTCTCCTTAACAAGAGACCATCGGCTCCGCACACCTACGGGTGGGTATATGCCAGAGCGGGCCCACGCATGGACCCGCTCTGGAGCTCGTATTTGCTCGCCGAGTCGGCCTGAACGGCCGCCAGGACGTCTCGCCGGTGGAGGTTAGGGGAGGGTGGTGGTGGCGTCTGCGCCGGTCACGTCCAGGGTTGTCTCAGCCGGAAATTTGATACCGGTGACCACTCGATAGTCGGCGAGACCGTCGAGGGTTCCGAGATATCGGACCGGTACCGATTCGGTGCAGGCGAACGCTTCTGTGAGATCCTCAAGCAGCTGTCGCTGAGCACTGCCGATCTTGTTGAAGTCGAAGCTGTCGCCAAATAGGAACTCGGCGTCGAGGTCCGCGGCACCCGAGAGGTCGACCCAGTACGTCTTGCCGTCCGGGGTGATGGTGTACATCGCCACCGGGTTGGCTTGTGGGTCGACGAGCCGGCTATCGCGGGGGAGCCCGAATTCAAGGTCAAAGATGTGTTCGCTGCCGGGAGGCATGATCACCTTTTCACTCGACTCGACGTTGTTCACGGTCGCATCCAATATCGTGTTGTTGGTTTCGATACCCGGCTGGAACTTGGATGCGTCGCCAGTGATCACGTCGGCGAGGTCAAGATAGAGATAATCGGCATCCAGGATGTTCTGATAGTGGGCGGAACTTCCATCTTTCCAGATCGCGTAGAACGGAATGGTGGGGTACAGAACATTCGGGAATAACGTATCGGTGACGGCGCTCGAGGTGACGGTTCCGATCACCTTCGCGTTGCCGGCACTCACGACCGAGTACGGATCGCCGCAGGCGTCCCCGTAGGTTGTGTGAAAGTCGACCACGAGTCCGTCGGACCAGGCGATGTCTTCGGCAACGTCAACGACGGTGGCTCCTTCGGGTGCCGTCCATCCCTGGAGAGAAACCGAATCGGCATCAAGGTCCCAGGTGGCAACGACTGATCCGCCCTGGACCAACTCGATCGCTAGGTCAGAAGCCTGGGTCTCGGGTACCTGATATCCAACGGTCCAGTGAGCGGGAATACCGACCGGGATCGATGGGAGATCAGACCCGGCTACCGCATGGTCGGCGATAGTGCGGTCCAACGGGTAGACGACCCCTTCATCGTCGATCATCTGTAGTTCCGGGTAACCGTATTCGCCGGCAAAGGCTGTAGCCGAATAGGGGATCGGGCTCAAACCATTGTTCTGATAGGCAACCCCGAGCCGTACTTCGAGATAGCCCTCACGAACCAGAGACGTTGAGATGTCGATGTTCTGGACCTCGAGGGCAAATCCGTCCCCCGAGTACCGCTGTCCCGGAGCTAGCTGTCCCGAAACTGCTGAAACACTTTGCGCGCCGAGGACACCCGGAAGGCCGACGACGCTTGATGATGACTCCGATTGGGAGTCTTGATAACTGGCCGTTGCGATGTCGGTGGGACGGGTGGCCGCCAACACCGGTATCGCCGCCAGCACTGTGGACAAGGCCACAGCGAGCAATACGAGCTTCCTAACCATTGTCGGCATCTCCTACGTTGCGTGACAAAAGGTTTCCTGTTGTTGTCAAAGTTTTCGGGCGGTATTCAGTGTCTCTTAAGAGGTTTCTTCGGGTGTTATGAATACAAAGCGTGTAATTACATGTGTGATATTTGGTGCCTGGCAGCGGACAACGTGACGTCGGGCGGTCCTGGTCAGTCGAATCGGCCCTTGACAATTGGTCCCACCGGCGGAGTTGAGGTGGGCGGGGGTTCCGATCAGACGGGTTGTTGGGCGCCTGATGCGGGGAATTTGACAAAAAAGGGGAAAAATGGTTCAAGTGAGTTGACAAATGGGTCGAAGTGGTGCAAAGTGGGGCGCAGTGGAAGGACCCCGCTCATGAACGACAGGAACCAAGACAAGTGCTCGTCGGTGAATACCAACACACACTGGACCCCAAAGGCCGCCTCGTGCTGCCCGCCAAGTTCCGCGATCACTTCTCCGATGGCTGCGTCATCACCAAAGGGCAGGAACGCTGCCTTTTCGTCTTCCCGCTCGACCAGTGGGCGGAAGAGGAGGCACGGGTGAGGGAACTGCCTCGCACCAACGCACGAGCTCGCTCCTACGCTCGTTCGTTTTTTGCCTCGGCAGATAGCCAGGTCCCTGACAAGCAACGCCGCGTGGCTATCACCGCAAAGCTTCAGGACTATGCCCACCTTGATAAGGACGTCACGATCATCGGGATGTCCGACCGCATAGAGATTTGGGATACGACCACGTGGGAGTCGATGTCGGAAGCGGCAGACGATTTCTACTCGGACATCGAGGAGGCTCTCTCAGAACACGGCATTTAGGACAACATCGGCTGGTTCATCGCCAGCCCCCCGGTTACCAGATTGGAAGGCCCCTTACTCCGCCCGCTTCCGTTTGGTGCCAGCGCCCGGGGGGCTGGCAATGCATCAGCCCAACCCTTACCACGAGCCTGTGATGGCAGAGGAAGTCATGAACATGTTCAGCGACATCAAAAGCGGCGTGATCGTCGATGCCACCTTCGGTGGTGGCGGTCACGCTCGCCGTCTGCTGAACCGGGGTGGCCTCGACGTCATCGGGCTCGATCAAGATCCGGAGGCCGGCCCAAATACAGCCGATCTGGTCGACAACGAGCACTTCTCGTTTGTGCGCGGCTCGTTCGGAAACCTCGCTCAAATACTCGACGCCGAGGGAATCGAATTCGTCGATGGGGTGCTCTTCGACCTCGGCGTCTCAAGTCACCAACTCGACGAACCAACTCGCGGTTTCTCCTACCGTCACCCTGGGCCGCTGGATATGCGGATGGGCGATGGGCCGCTTACGGCAGCCGAGATTGTTAATGAATGGTCAGAGGCAGACCTGGCTCGGGTCATTCGCGACTACGGAGAGGAACGCTTCTCCGTCCGGATCGCCCGAGCGATCTGCAAGGCTCGACCGATCACCGATACCGCCTCGCTGGCGTCGATCGTGCGCGAGGCAATTCCGGCCGCCACCCGAAAGACCGGTGGGCACCCTGCTCGCCGCACATTTCAAGCGCTCAGGATCGCCGTAAACGACGAGCTGGGGGAACTTGAGCGTGGTCTCGATGCCGCCATCGAACGGCTCGCGCCCAACGGGCGTTGTGTAGTCATCTCCTATCATTCGCTCGAAGACCGCATTGTGAAGCAGCGGTTTGCGGCGGCCGCCCAGACGTGCGTGTGCCCGCCTGGTCTACCAGTCTGTGCCTGCAACACGGTTCCGGAACTGATCATCGTTACCCGCAAAGCAGTTGGTCCGGAGGAAGCAGAAGTTACGTCCAATCCTCGGGCCAGGAGCGCCAAGCTTCGTTGTGCCCAGAAGGTGGCTGCGTGACCGCCCGGGTCCTACCCCGCCCATCGGCTGAGCCGGTTCGCTTGATCTCCTCACGGGCAACCGTGCGCCCCCGGGTGGCGGCATGGGTCGTCTATACCCTTGTTGTGGCCCTGGTTTTCTTCGGACTTATTTACTCCCAGACGGCTCTGGACGGAAGTGCGTTTGAACTCCAAGAACTCGAAACTCAAATCGCTACGGCCGAGCAGCAGAGGTTAGAGCTGACTCTTGAAGTGGCTCGGCTAAGTTCACCTTCACGGGTTGTTCCGGCCGCCAACGACCTGGGTATGGTCTTACCGACGGACATGCGAACGATATCGGCTCCCGGGGTGGTGGTGCGCTCCGCGGACGCCCCGTTGTCCGATCCCCTCGTGACGGCTTCGCCGTGAGGGCGGGTCTGGTGCTCAGGTCAGCCTCCTTGTTCCACAAGTCCGCTGGCGATTTCATACGGCCGGTGACGGCTTCCCTTCGTCACAAGGAACTCCTCCTCGAAACCCCTGCTAATGCTGGCGGCGGGTGTATCGAAGGTCAGGAACGGTGCGCTCCCGCCCCGCCCTCCTTGGACACACTTCGCCGACTGAGCTGACCATGGGCGGGAAGACCCGTAACGGCAGGAGCCGCACCGACACGAAGCGGGTACCCCAGAAACGATCCAAGAAACGGTCATCCTTGCGTCGGGCCGACGGTCGGATCATCACGATCGCCCTGGTGATTGTTGTCACCTGGTCTTTGATTGGTTTCAAGTTGTTTCAAATTCAGGTCGTCCAGGCCGCCGAGTTCTCAGAGCAGGCGTTGGATCAGCGACTCACCACGCATGAGTTTGCTCCCTATCGGGGAACCATTTTCGACCGCAGCGGGCATCAGATGGCCCTGACGATCCAGGGCGTTACCGTGTGGGCGAATCCACAGGTGGTTGAGAATCCAACTTTGACTGCCCACTTGGTGGCGGGTTCCCTTGGTATTGATGAAGACGCCCTGGCGGAAAAACTCGCCAGTGAAAAGTCATTCGTGTTCGTGAAGCGTCAGTTGGAAGAAGAGCAGGTCGACAGCCTGCGTTCTCTAGATCTGGCGGGTATTTACTTCGAACCCGAGCCGAAACGGGTCTACCCGAACGGCCCACTTGGCGCACAGGCTGTCGGGTTCGTCGGCATAGACGGGACCGGCATCGAGGGGCTTGAATACTCGTACGATGAAGAGCTGTCGGGGGTGGCCGGCTACCTCATCGACGAGAGAGACCCACATGGCCGTCCAATCCCGCAGGGGTTTCAGCAAAGCGTACCGCCGATTCCCGGGGCGGATCTTCTTACCTCCATGGACATGTCCATTCAGTTCATGGCCGAGCAGGCCTGCCTTGAGACGATCGAACGAACTGATGCGCTCGGGTGCTCCATGGTGGTGCTCGATCCAAAAACCGGGGAGATTCTGGCGATGGCCGTTCTGCCTTCATTCGATCCCGGCGATTTCAACTCCTACGATAAATCGACCTGGTCAAATTCAACGGTCAGGAACCTGTATGAGCCGGGCTCTACTCAGAAGCTCGTCACTGTGGCCGCCGCCATCGAGGAGAAGGCGGTTGCCTTCGATACCGAGATGGTCGTTCCGTATTCGATCACGGTCGCAGGTCGAGAGATCAAGGATTTCGGTAATTTCCATGAGCCCCTTCGTTTGACTGTCGCCGATATTGTGACCCGATCTTCCAATGTCGGAACAATCATGATCGGCCAGAAGCTCGGGGATGCTGCCCTGCGCAAGTATCTGCACGCTTTCGGGTACGGCCAGCCAACCGGAGTTGATTTCGCCGGGGAAGCCACGGGCGTCGCCAACGTCGACCCGGAGTGCGGGTCGTGTACAGCATCGGCGGCCATCGGGTATTCGGTTTCGGTAACCCCTCTTCAAATGGCCTCGGTCTACGCCACGATCGCCAACAACGGCACATGGATTCAGCCTCACATCGTCAGATATGTCGACCACGGCGACGGTGACCCGCTGGCATTTGCCCCTGAGAGCCGTGAGATCGTCTCGCCAGACACCGCCTTCATCATGAGATCCATGCTCCAGAACGTGGTCGATAACGGAACCGGAAAAGCCGCGGCCATCGACGATTACACCGTCGGAGGTAAGACCGGCACGACATTGAAGTATCTGCCTGGTGGTGGATACAGCGAGGACCACATTGCCAGCTTTATCGGGATGGCTCCCATGAGCGACCCGCGCCTGGTCATCGCAGTCGTGGTCGACCGCCCTATTAACGGATATACGGGCGGAGCGGCGGCCGCGCCGGCATTCGGGCAGGTCATGGAAAAGGCTCTCCATCATCTCGGAGTGGAACCCGATGCTTAGGCTCGATGAACTGGCGGCGACTGTGGATGGTTCCAAGGTCATCGGGGCTGGCAACCCGGTCATCGTCGACGCAACTCACGACAGCAGAACTGTCAAGCCCGGCAGCCTCTACGTAGCCATCCACGGGTCTTCCGTGGATGGCCATGATTTTATCCCGCAGGCCATCTCCCGAGGTGCCGCGGCGGTCTGTGTTGACCACTATGTGGAGTCCGGTATTCCTCAGCTTCAGGTGCCATCTACCAGGGCTGCCCTGGGCCGACTCTCGGCTGCCGTTTGGGGGCACCCGTCGAGAAACTTCAACCTGGTCGGCGTCACGGGTACGAACGGCAAGACGACCGTTACCCACATGATCGAGGCCATCACCACCGCGGCCGGCAAACGAACGGGACTCATCGGGACCATCGGAGCGAGAGTGACCGGCGGGCCAACCCACGAAGCCATAAAGATCCCGCTCGAGCGGACCACTCCCGAGGCGACCGATCTCCAAAGGCTATTTGCAGAGATGGCGATAGCTGGGGTGGAAGTCGTTGTCATGGAGGTGTCATCCCATGCGCTGAGTCTCAGCCGGGTGGCAGGAACTGAATTCGCCGTCGGAGCGTTCACCAACCTGTCACAAGATCACCTTGATTTCCATGAGACGATGGAGGACTACTTCGCGGCGAAAGCATCGTTGTTCGACAGCGTGCCCGTGGCGGTGGTCCAGGCCGACAACCCCTGGGGGAGGCGACTCATTGAGCGGCTCCCGGATTCCACGACTGTGGTAGCTGTCGGAGAGGGGGGCGAGGTGACAGCCACGGGAGTCACCTTGCACGTTGATCATTCGACCTTCACCCTCAATCTTGACTCCGGGAGCTTCCTGGTCCGGCTTCCGATCGCCGGACGGTTCAATATCGACAACGCACTGGTGGCGGCCGGGTGCGCCCGTCAGTTGGGGATCCCCCTCGACGTGATCGTCGACGGCTTGTCCGCCTTGCTGCCCGTTCCGGGCAGGTTTGAGCATGTTCAATCTGAATCCGGTCTCGATGTTGTGGTCGACTACGCCCACACCCCCGACGGTGTCGAAAACGCGGTCGCGGCGGGTCGAGCGATGACGTCAGGGCGGTTGATCGTCGTCGTTGGTGCGGGAGGAGATCGAGATCAGGGCAAGCGTCCCCACATGGGTGCGGCCGCCGCAGCCGCGGACTGGGTCTTCGTGACATCGGATAACCCGCGTTCAGAGCGCCCGGACGACATCATTGCTCAGGTGATGGCAGGCATTGACGAAACCTCCCGCGTCACAGTCGAGCCCGATCGGCGTCGAGCCATCCTGGCCGCAGTTGGACAAGCTCGCCCAGGTGATCTTGTCATGATTCTCGGTAAAGGGCACGAGCAGGGGCAAGACATTGGGGGCGTGATCCACCCATTTGATGATCGTGCGGTGGCTCAAGAAGCCATGGGAGTTGCCCGATGATCACGATGTTCGTGGCGGCGGCTCTCGGGTTCTTCGTGGCTCTGTTTGCCACCAGTCCGGCGATCCGGATCCTGCGCGCCCGGAACATTGGTCAGTTCATTCAGGAAGAAGTAGAGGGCCATAGCCACAAACACGGGACGCCGACCATGGGCGGGCTCGTGATCATCGCGGCAGTTGTGGTGGGGTATGTCGGGTCTCATTGGTCGCTCGCTCCTGAGAGTGCCGGCGGCGGCCTTGAGTTTGGTGGGTTCACCGTTGGAGGCGGTCTTGTGATGCTGGCCTTCCTTGGGATGGGCATCATCGGATTTCTGGACGACTTCCAGAAGGTATCGAAGGAACGGAACCTGGGGCTCTCGTCGTCTGGCAAGTTCGCCGGGCAGTTGGCGATTGCGGCCATTTTCGCGTTTGTACTCACCCGCACGGATTTTTCGTTGGAGATTTCGTTTACGCGCTCGCTTGACTGGTCCATTCCGGTGTGGGCGTTTGTCCTCTGGGCACTGTTCATGCTCACTGCCACAGCCAACGCCGTCAACATCACCGACGGCCTCGACGGCCTCGCGTCGGGCTCGAGCGCCCTGGTATTCGGTGCCTATATGGTGATGTCGTACTGGATCTTTCGAAATCCCGAGTTCTACGGTCGTTTCATCGCGCAAGACCTCTCGGCGCTTGATCTGGCCCGATTTGCGGCCGCATTGTCAGGAGCGACCCTCGGGTTCTTGTGGTGGAACGCGGCTCCGGCGCAGATCTTCATGGGTGACGTTGGTTCACAATCCCTCGGTGGAGCCATGGCAGCTCTGGCTCTCCTAACGAACACGCACCTTCTGTTGCCGATCCTCGGCGGTCTGTTCGTCATGGAAACGCTGAGTGTCATCTTGCAGGTCGCATCCTTCAAGAGCACCGGAAAACGGATCTTTCGTATGGCGCCGATCCACCATCACTTCGAGATGCTCGGATGGCCGGAGACGACCATCATCATCCGATTCTGGATTATCGGGGCCCTCTGTGTAGCTGCCGGTCTTGGCATCTTCTATGGCGACTTTGTGACTTCAGGTGGTATCCCATGAGATTGTTGATTCTGGGTGGGGGAGTCTCTGGACGATCCGCCGCCGGTCTGGGCCGACGCCTGGGGCATGACGTTGAAATCTTTGAGACAGATAGCGAAAACGCTCGATTGTTGCGCTCCGACGGATTCCGAGTTGTCTCCGATTCTTGGGCGGCCTCAATGCTTGAAGGTGTCGATGTGGTGGTGACGTCTCCCGGGCTTGCGGAATCGTCTGATCCGATTGTCGAAACGCTGTCGGCGGGCGTATCCCTCATAAGTGAAATCGAGTGGGCATCGCGAGAACTCCGGGCCCCGTACGCGGCAGTTACCGGAACGAATGGGAAGACCACCGTTACCGCACTTACCGCCGAGATTCTGTCGGCGTCCGGACTCCACGTGGTAGCAGCCGGCAACATTGGGCTCGGCTTGTCCGATGTCGCCGACCAGGATTGGGATCGCGTCGTGATCGAAGTCTCCAGTTTCCAACTTCGATTCATAGACACCTTCCGGCCAGCCGTCGCCGTGTTACTCAACGTCGCCGACGATCATCTCGACTGGCATGGATCGTACGAGGCATACGCCGCCGCCAAGGCCCGGATCTTTGAGAACGCCGGGGCCGACGATGTGCTCATATTCGACGCCGACGATGTCGGAGCGACCCACCTGGCAGCCGCGGCGAACGGACGGGTTATTCCCATTAGTGGCAAAAGCGCTCCCGAGGGTGGATACGGGGTGCGCGACGGTGCGCTCACAACCATTGGAAGTTCCATTCCGCTCACGGCACTCCGGGTAACGGACACCGCCTATCTCCTTGACATGGCGGCTGCCGCGGTGGCCGCCGAGAGTCTCGGCGCCTTACCGGAGGCGGTTCGAGACGTGCTCACGACGTTCCAACCGGGTCATCATCGCCGGACCCGGATCGGGGTATGGAACGAGGTGGCCTGGATCAATGACTCGAAAGCGACCAACCCGCACGCGGCAGTGGCCGCATGCGAAGCGTATCAATCGGTCATCTTGATAGCCGGCGGCCGAAACAAGGGGCTCGATCTGGCGCCGATGACGCAGGTGCCGTCCATCAAATACCTCATAGCGCTGGGAGAGGCGGCTCCTCAGTTACTTTCCCACTGGATGGGCCATGGGGTAGTCGTCAGCTCTCTCGACGAGGCCGTCGCGGCGGCCGCAGCGGTCGCTGAGCCAGGCGACACAGTGCTTTTGGCGCCCGGCTGTGCAAGTTTCGACATGTTCACATCATATGAAGCCCGTGGAGAGGCCTTCGAGGCCGCCGTCAAATCGTTTCAGGGAGAAGCCGCATGACTGCAGCCGTAACGTCCATTGCAAAGGTCCGCCAATCGGCCAGAAAGCGAGCCGACGCCACCCTCGCCAATCATCGAGTCTCCGTCTTCATCGTGGTCATCGTTGGGTTATTGGTGGTTATTGGCCTTGGGGCGACGCTATCTGCATCGTCGGTGATAGCCCTCGACACCGACCTTGAGCGGATCTACTTCTTCAAGCGCCAGGCAGGATGGGTGGCGATTGGAATCGTTGTCATGGTGACCGCTGCCAAGACGCCTTACCAGTGGTACCTTAGGTTCGCTCCGTGGATCTATCTTGTCTCGATCGTCGGCCTGATTGCAGTGCTGTTTCTCGGTCAGAAAGTGGGGGGCGCCACGCGATGGATCGAAATAGGACCGATCGGCTTTCAACCCTCTGAGCTGTCCAAATTCGGTCTACCTGTCATGCTGGCTTCGATTTTCACCAAAAAGCGGAAACTCCTCGGTGAGTTCGGCCATTTCATCGTTCCAGTGGCGGTGACGGTGGGGCTCACCGGTACCTTGCTCGTTCTCGAACCAGACTTTGGGACGGCCCTCGTGGTTGCCGTTTCCGGCATGGCGATCATCGTCGCCTCGGTCACGCCGCTGCGTTTCGTGACCTTCACCGGGGCCATTGGCATGGCCGGAGCCACTCTTCTAGCCGTTAGCCAGCCGTATCGCCTTGAGCGGGTTACGTCTTTTCTCGCGGCCGATCCCGATCTCCTCGGATCAGGGTGGCAGCTCAATCAGAGCCTGAACGCACTCGGCACTGGAGGAGTATTCGGGATCGGACTCGGGCAGAGTCGGGCGCGGTGGTTGTATCTTCCGAACGCCCATACGGATTTCATTTTCGCCATCATTGGGGAAGAGATGGGTTTTGCCGGGGCGATTTTCGTGCTCGGTATGCTGGCGTGTTTGACCCTGTTGGGAGCCGTGACCGCCCTCCGGGCCCGGGACAGCTTTGGCCGCCTGTTGGCGATCGGCATCACGGCCTGGATCTGTGCTCAGGCCGTTGTCAATATCGGCGGGGTGGTAGGTGCCCTCCCGATTTCTGGCATCGCCCTTCCGTTCGTTTCCTACGGTGGCACTGCCATCGTGATGGCCATGGCAAGTGCCGGCGTTCTCATCAACATTGCCGGTCAGGGTCGGGCTGGCGGGATGCACGCCAAACGATGAGTTATGGCATCGCAGCGGCAGGGACCGGCGGCCATGTCTTTCCAGGACTGGCGATCGCCGAAGCGCTGGAGCGCTCCGGTGTCGGAAGGGAAGAGATTGTCTTCTTCGGTGGCGCGCGGTTCGAGGCCACGGCCGTGCCCGAGGCGGGCTACGAGTTCGTGCAAGTCGAGCTTCGTGGGCTCAAACGATCCTTTAGTTCTGCCAACCTGGGAATTCCGGTTCTCGTCCACCGCGCAGCTACCACGATCGCCGAAGAGCTCCGCCGGCGATCGGTCAAAGTGGTGATCGCGACAGGAGGCTACGTAACGGTTCCAGCTGGTTGGGCGGCGCACCGGGCATCGGTTCCCTTCTTCGTCCAAGAGCAGAACGCCCACGCCGGCCTGGCTAATCGGCTCATGAGCCGGTGGGCGGTTGACGCATTCACTTCTTTCCCAATCACTGAGGGGCTCCCCAACGGGGTGTACACCGGAAATCCACTCCGATCCGGATTCGTTGGATTCGATCGCACCCGGCTACGCCCCCTGGCGCTTGAACGCTACGGGCTCAACCCCGAAACACCTGTCCTTGGCGTGGTGGGAGGCAGCCTTGGAGCCGGGGTCCTCAATGAGGCCATACAATCGCTCGTACGAGCCTGGAGCGGTCCGGACCTTCAAATCCTTCATCTCACGGGAACCCTTCACGGTGACGCTGTGTCGGCCCAGCCGAATCCCTTCGGAATACCGTGGAAGGTCGTACCATTCGAGCCATCTATGGATTTTTTCTTCGCGGCATCCGATCTTCTTGTGGCGAGAGCAGGCGGCATGGTTGCCGAGATAACGGCTACCGGGACGCCCGCCCTCCTGGTGCCAGGGGACTTTGGAAGCAAGGGGCATCAACTTGCCACCGCTCGATTTGTTGAAGAAGCGGGAGGGGCGATCGTGGTGCCTGAAAACGAGCTCAATGACATAGCTGAGCGGATTGTCGAAGTTATCGGTGACGCGGAGCGGATCACTGAAATGGCACGGCGGTCAAAGGAGCTCGGACGTCCGCACGCGGCTGACGACATCGCTGGACGGTTGGTGGCTGCTCATGGTTGACATTGCCGGGTCGGTCCACATCATCGGTGTCGGCGGAGCCGGTATGAGCGGACTCGCCAAGCTCCTGGCCCAGCTCGGGCACTCGGTGACCGGATCCGACCTGCGTCGAGGCCCCGCCTTTGACTCGTTGAGTGATGCTGGGATCGACGTATGGGAAGGCTCCGACCCCGCTCGTATGGCAACCGCCGAACTTGTGGTTGCGTCGTCGGCGGTTCCGGACCACGATCTTGAATGGACCACTGCCCGTGATCTGGGCATCGAACGATGGCGCCGGCCGCAGTTGCTGGACGCGGTCACATCGTCGATGAACACGATTGGAGCCACTGGTACCCACGGCAAGACAACCTCGACCGCCATGATGATCGCCTGTCTGCGCGTCCTGGGGGTCGATCCCTCATTTCTGGTCGGTGGGATGCTGACTGATATGAACACGAATGCTCACCTTGGCAACCGGGAATTGCTGGTCATCGAGGCCGATGAAGCCTTTGGTACCTTCCAATCGCTACACCTCTCTGGTTTGACCGTGACGAATGTCGAGGAGGAACACCTCGATTACTACGAGACTCTGTACCGCTTGGAAGATGCCTTCGCGCAGGTTGTTCGCAATACGAATGGCCCGGTCACGGTGAATCGAGACGATCCGGGCGGACGCCGGTTGGCCGAGCGCACGGGCGCCACCACGTATGGCCTGTCGGAGTCGGCTGACTGGGTTATCAGCGATATCGTTGAGGCCCCTCACGGAACTGGTTTCTCTCTGAGAAGTATCTCGTGGGCGGGGAAGGTGTCTGTCGCCGTTCCCGGTCTTCATAACGTCTCCAATGCGGCAGGAGTCCTTTCCGTGCTTGGTGAGATGGGGTTTGACGTCGATCGAGCTGCCGTGGCGTTGAACGTTTTTCAGGGCACTCACCGAAGGTTCGAACATCGCGGCACGGTCGCCGGCGTCACGATCATCGATAGTTATGCCCACCATCCCACCGAGGTGGCAGCCGATCTGCGTGCCGCCCGTCAGGGCGAATGGAAAAACATTTGGGCGGTGTTCCAACCGCATCTGTATTCAAGGACTGCGCGGTTTTCGCGAGAGTTCGGGATGGCACTGTCTGTCGCGGATCGGGTGGTCGTTACCGACGTGTACGCGGCCCGTGAAACACCGATGCCTGGGGTAACCGGTCGGCTGGTCGCCGACGCTGCAATCGCTTCAATGGGTGGCACAGTGGAATATGTTGCTCACCGAGCCGACCTGGCCGCCTACCTGGCGGATCGGGTGGAACCCGGTGACCTGGTTCTGACCATGGGAGCTGGCGACATTACAACCATTCCTGATGAGCTTGCCGTGTTACTGGCCCGGGGGTCATCGGGGTGCTGACTGACCTAGTGCTGGCCGGAACCGTGCGTGAGGATGTCAACCTGGGAGCGTTGACCACCTACAAGGTCGGCGGTCCAGCGCGCTGGCTGCTTGAAGCTGAAAAGATAAGCGATCTCCAAGCCGTGAGTCCCTACGACGGGACGGTTCTCGTGATGGGGAGGGGTTCGAACCTGGTCGTGGCCGATGAAGGCTTCCCCGGATTGGTCATTCGACTCGGGGCGGCTTTTTCGGGCATTGGCCTGGAGGGTTATGACGTCACCGCCGGGTCGAGTGTCCCGTTGCCGGCGGTTGCTAGAGCGGCTGCCAGAGCCGGCATCGGAGGGTTCGCCTGGATGGTCGGGGTTCCCGGCTCGGTGGGAGGTGCCATCCGGATGAACGCCGGCTGTTTCGGAAGCGACGTCTCCAACACGTTGACGTCAGCAACGGTGTTTGACCTGCGAACCGGGGTTGCCACCGAGCGGGAACCTGCCACCTTTGACTATCAATACCGATCGTCGAACTTGAATTCCCACGAGATCGTGTTGGCGGGCCAGTTTGCCGGGTCACCGGGTGATCCCGAGGAGATAGAAGATGCCATGCGAGAGATCACCCGTTGGCGACGAGACCACCAGCCGGGTGGCACCCATAATGCCGGCAGCGTGTTTAAGAACCCGGTAGGTGATGCGGCCGGCCGGATCATCGATGATCTCGGGCTTAAAGGTACCCGGGTCGGCCAGGTGTCGGTCTCGACGAAACATGCCAACTTCTTTGTCGCAGAGCCCGGAGCGACTGCCCGAGATATCCACGGGCTGGTTATGTTGGTCCAATCACTGGTTCATGAGCGCACCGGCATATGGTTAGTTCCCGAGATGGTGTTTGTGGGGTTTGGAGAATGAGGCAATCGGTGGACCCGCGTATCGAAGCGCGCCGTCGCGTGGTGCAGGTGAACCGATCACGGGTCAGTACTCGTCGGTTGGTTTGGATCCTTATGGTCGTTGCCTTCTTGGCGACAGCCGTGTGGGTAATCAAGTCGCCTGCTTTATCGATCGATGCGATCGCGGTCGACGGGGCCATCAACGCGCCCGTCGAGTCCATACTGGCCGGGGCAGGGATTACTAGCGGCCAGCCGCTTCTCCTCGTCAGCACGGGGTCGGCCGAGGTGGCTCTGCGCGCCAATCCCTATGTGGCCGATGTGGCCGTTAGGAAGGTTTTTCCCAACACCATTGAAGTGGTGGTGATCGAGCGTGTTCCGGTAGCCGTCCTCGAGCATCGAACGGGTGATGTGGTGGTCGCCGCCGACGGCATGGTCCTCGCAGCTGCTGGGGAAGTTGACGTTGCCACTCGTGGGCGGGTGTTGGCGTCTGCAGACCCGGCGAAAGTGGGGGAACGGATTACCGAGGTATTCGACCTTGCCGCGATCCGTTTCCTGGCCGCATGGCAGGGCCTGCCAGCGGTGGTGAGCCAGATCGACGGTGAACTCTGGGCCGATGTCGACGGCTTCACGGTCCGGCTGGGCGGGCCTATTGAAATGGATCAAAAGGCGAGGTCTCTGGCTGCCGTGATTCTCGAAGGGCAGCCGACTGGGTCGCTCATCAACGTGATTGCTCCGACCCGCCCGACCGTGATGGTCCCCGAGGCGGATTCCTCGATCCCTTCCCCGGCTCCCTGAACCTCTACTAGAGGGTTAGCTAGATACCCTTTACGGTTGCAAGATTAGGGGTTAGGTTGAGGTTGAACCCCGCTTTCCCCGGAGACAAAACCATGAGTTCACCTCAAAATTATCTTGCCGTAATCAAAGTCGTAGGTGTCGGTGGTGGCGGCGTAAATGCCGTCAATCGCATGATCGAAGCCGGTATTCGCGGCGTTGAGTTCATCGCAGTCAACACAGATGCTCAAGCGTTATTGATGTCCGATGCCGACGTCAAGCTCGACCTTGGACGTGACATCACCAGAGGCCTCGGCGCTGGTGCGAACCCCGAGGTTGGCAGGGCAGCAGCCGAAGCTCACCGCGAGGAACTCGAAGAGGTCATTAAAGGGGCCGACATGGTTTTCGTCACCGCCGGCGAAGGTGGTGGGACCGGCACCGGAGGAGCCCCGGTTGTCGCCGATGTCGCCCGCAGCCTTGGAGCCCTGACGGTAGGCGTCGTCACCCGTCCATTCGGGTTCGAAGGTCGCCGCCGCTCCCTTCAGGCCGAACAGGGAATTCAGAACCTACGCGAGGCGGTCGATACGCTGATCGTCATCCCGAACAATCGGTTGCTCGAGGTAGCCGATCCGAAGATGCCGATCATCGAAGCCTTCCGAATGGCCGATGAGATCCTTACTTCAGGGGTGGCGGGCATCACCGACCTCATCACGACTCCTGGACTGATCAATGTCGACTTTGCCGATGTGAAGACGATCATGCAGGACGCCGGAACGGCGGTCATGGGTATCGGTCAGGCCACCGGCGACGACCGGGCGATTCAGGCTGCGGCCAGGGCGATTGCCTCGCCGTTGCTGGAAACCTCGATGGACGGTGCCCGCGGAGTTCTGCTCTCGATCGCCGGCCCGTCATCCATGACACTCCACGAGGTCAATGCTGCGGCGACGGTCGTGGCGGAATCGTCCGATACCGAGGCTGAAATCATTTTTGGGGCCATTATCGATGACGCACTCGGACAGGACATGCGGGTAACCGTGATTGCTGCCGGGTTCGATGGCAAAGGTTCGCGCCAGCGAGGACTGGCCTCCGGGAGTTTTACTCCGTCGGCCAGTCGCCCCCGATCCTCC
The DNA here is from genome assembly GCA_024641305.1 of bacterium. Taxonomy (GTDB): domain Bacteria; phylum Actinomycetota; class Acidimicrobiia; order Spongiisociales; family JAENVV01; genus JAENVV01. Next base: position 26,455 of record JAHEDI010000018.1, read on the forward strand.
GATGAAGGTGATTTCGAGATTCCGAGTTTTGTCCAGGGATAGTGCCACTCACCACGCATTCTCGGTTGCCAGCGATGGCGACCTGAGGCAAGGCGATCGACGACGATTCAGCCTCAAGCATCAGGTCGCTGCCGAATGGGCGACCGTTAATCAGGTGCACGCCGGGCGAGTGATCGTGGCGACCGAACCTGGCATACACGGAGATGCCGACGCCCTCGTCACCCGGACGAGAGGCCTACCGATAGCGATATTCACCGCCGACTGTCTCGGTTTGGTTTTGGAAGGTACCGGTGTCATTGGGGTCGCCCACGCCGGTTGGCGAGGTCTTGATGCCGGAGTTCTAGAAGCGACGGTTGAGGCCATGGGAGCTCTCGGAAGTTCACCACATCGCGTCATAGCGGGACCGGGAATGAGATGGTGTTGCTACGAGGTCGGCCCCGAGGTTGCGGCCGTTTTTCCCGACTCGCGAACACTCACCACCTGGGGAACCGTATCGGTGGATCTGATGGCAGAGTCAAAGCGCCGCCTCCCAGGGTTGGTTTTCGAGGAATTCGGTGGCTGCACCGGTTGCGATGACAAGTACTTCTCATACCGTAACGGGGCCGTCGCCGAGCGGATGGTCGCCATGGGATGGTTGGGATGAAGGGTCTTGAGGAAGTAGAGAAGCGGATTGTCGCGGCTTGTGAACGAGTGGGTCGACCACGTGAGTCGGTGCAGTTGGTCGCCGTTTCGAAGGGGCAACCGATCGAGAAGCTTCAGGAGGCGTATCGGGCCGGTCAACGCCTGTTCGGCGAGAGTCGAGCCCAGGAACTGGCAGTCAAGTTTGGAGCCATCGGACCAGGCGTCGAATGGCACTTCATCGGCCCGTTACAGCGCAACAAGATCCGACAGGTGAGGCCGGCCGTGGCGATGTTGCATAGCCTTGACCGAATCGAATTGGCGGCCGCATGGATGAAGGGACCCGGTCAGGCACCGCCGGCGCTCCTGCAGGTCAAACTGGGCGATGAGGCAACCAAACATGGCTTTGAGGTCGCGGCAGTCCGTGGTGCCGTGGAGGCATGTGAGGGACTGGGGCTCCCACTCGTGGGACTCATGGCCATCCCGCCACCTTCGAGCGACCAGAATGAGGCTCGAGCCTGGTTCGAGCAGCTTCGAGATGTTCGGGATTCACTTGATCACAAGGCGGTCAGGGAACTATCGATGGGTATGTCACACGATTTTGAAGTGGCCATTGAGGCGGGTGCGACCATTATCCGCGTCGGGTCGGCTATCTTTGGCGATAGAACGAGTTAGACGAGGGGAGGTCCATGGTGGCTTCTGTGTTTCAAAAAGGTTTGGTGTGGCTCGGCCTGGTCGATGAGGACCAGTTGACCGACGAGGAAGCTGTTGCCGGACCGCGTCATGTCGAAGCCGCCCCGCATCCCGAACGTTCGGCTGTTTCGCGTCCGAGTGGCCGGGTCGGTAATTCCGGTCGCCAGGCTCCGATGACGGCGCCAGGTGAGGTAATCGGTCGACGGGTGGAGCCGCCTCCGTCGGCGCGTCGATCCTCTTCGGATCGTGGTGACCTGGCTGCGGTGCGGCCGATGTCGAGTCCAGACGGTAGGACACAAATTGTGGTTGTCTCCGACTTTGACGATGCGAAGATCCTTGCCGACCGAATCCGGGAGCGGGAACCGGTGGTGTTGGATTTACGAACGACGGACCCCGAGATGGTTCGTCGAATCATCGATTTCTCGACCGGATTGACGTACTCCTTGGACGGCTCCATGCGAAAGATCAGCGACGGTGTCATCCTCATTTCACCTCCGCGTGTCTCGATAGGCCGCGACGAGAAGCGTCGCCTTGCCTCACTCGGGCTCTTTGATCTCGATCCTGATATCTAATGATTCAAATCGTTTGTTACGCCGCCACGGCGTACATCGGCATCATGCTCGTCTCGATTATCCTGTCGTATGTCGTCATGATCGGCCAGTTGCCATCGGACCACGTAGCCAGCCGCATATGGCGACTCTTCAGTCGCCTGGTGGATCCGGTGCTTGCCAGGATCAGGATGGTCGTCAAACCCGTTCGAATCGGCTCGGCGATGCTTGATTTGAGCCCGATCATCGTCATCATCGCCCTGAATATTCTGCAGGCGGTTATTGGATGTTGACCCATCTGCAGGGGTTGGAACCCCTCGCTAGGATCTTGACCATGGAGAATGACACATGCCGCTAAACCCGATTGACGTCACGCAGCAAACGTTCCGAGTTTCCTTGCGAGGCTACGACGAAGGTGAGGTTGACGCGTTCCTTGACGAGGTTGTTTCATCCATGAAGGAATATGATCAGCGCCTGCGCGACGCCGATGAGCGGGTTTCCGTGCTTGAGGAGCAGCTTCAGGCGAACCGTGAAACAGAGGTCGCCATGCGCCGAGCGTTCGTCGCCGCTCAGCGAACCGCTGATGAGATCGTTGCTGAGGCTCGTGTCGAGGGCGAACGTTTGATCTCGGAAGCGAACTCTCAGGCGGTCGAGATCTCAGCCGACCAGGTGAGAGAGCGCGATGCGTTGCGGATTGAATTGGCTGAACTTCGATCAAGCGTTTCGGATATGAAATCCCGGATGCGGGCCTTCGCCAAAGGAGTGCTGCCGGATCTCGAGAGCCTCGATACCGATCTTGCCTCGATGCAGGAACCATCTTCGTCTCGGACTTCGCTGTCGGAGCGGGTCGCCGAGTTAAGCTCGGCTGAGGAGGTCGCCGCCCATATCCCCCCATTCGCATCGGCGGGTGACCAGGCGAGATCGGATTCGGGTTTCCCGGTGTTCGCCGCGTCGGAACCTGAACCTTTTGAATCTGATGTAGCGGACCCCGAGGTGTTCGAGGAGCTCGAGGAGCTCGAGGTACCGGTGCTCATCGATGTTGACGAAGTCTCCACTGAAAGCACTCCCACCGAAGAGGTGCCGAGGTTCGGTTCACATCGGGCTGATGCAGAACCGTCGACGTTTGCTCCCTCGTCAGGTGGTTGGTTGACCTCTCCGAATGAGCCACTGCCGGGCCGCGGGATGGCGCCATCCGATTCGGATTTTGAAACAGGGGAGATCCCCGCTGCGATATCGGACGACGTTGCCGACTGGTCTATCGACGAGTCGGACCCGGATACACCGGCCGAGTGGTCGGCCGAGGAGCCAGTTGGTGACGCTCATGAACCGACCCCCGAGCCGCGTCGGCGGCCCTGGGAGCGCGAGTCTTAGGCGTCGATGGTGACCAGCAGGTGGATGGGTCGCCCATCCACCGTCATGTTGGCTGGTTCCCCAGGGTGCTCGCGGTACGTGAAGGTCGTCGCCAACGTTTCTGATTTGATCATGTCGGCGAACTCCTCGAAGGCTTTGGCGAGCTCCTGATCATCGGTCTCCCACGTGAGGTTGATTCGATCGGTTACCGCGAAGTCTTGCTCCCGGCGCATTTTCTGAACAACCGACACAATCTCGCGTGCCATGCCCTCTGACCGAAGTCTCTCGGTCAGGGCCGTGTTCAGGGCGACCGACAGGTTGCCTTCGCTCGCCACGACCACGCCCGGCCGGGGGGTTCGCTCGATGATGACGTCCGCAACGGTGATCTTTTCTCCGGCGACCTCGATGGCCGCGCCAGCCTGGAGATCGAGGATCTCTGTGTGACCAAGGACCGCGATGGCTGCTGCCAGGTCTTTCATCTTTGCTCCTAACCTCGGCCCCAAAATCTTGAAGTTGGCTTTGGCCGAAAATGAAACAAGAGCTTCTTCGTCGTGGGAAGCCAGAACCACTTTGACATTCAGTTCTTCATCGATGAGTTCGGTGTGTCCCAATACCGAGGCGGCTACCCGCTCGTCGTTTGTCACGATCGTCACGCTCTGAAGTGGCTGGCGTACCCGGATATTCGACTGCTTCCGGAGATTGTGACCGAGGCGCACGGTGGTTCTCACCGATTCCATATCCGTCTCAAGTTGGGGATCTCTGAGCTTTTCATCGGCCATGGGGAAGTCGCAGTGATGAACGCTGACTGGAGCATGCGGTTGGTGTTCGGCCACGAGGCCCTGATACATCTGTTCGGTGATGAACGGCAGCACTGGCGCCAAGACTTTGGCAAAGGTCGTCAAAACCTCATATAGCGTGGCGAAGGCGGCGAGCTTGTCGGTGTCGTCCTCGCTTTTCTCACGCCAGAATCGCCTCCGGGACCGCCGGATGTACCAGTTCGTTAGATCATCGATGAAGGCCAGTGTCGGTTTGATCACGGCGTATAAGTAGTAACCCTCCATCTGTTCGTTCACATTGGCGATCAGGGTCTGGAGCGTAGAGAGAATCCACCGGTCAATTTCGGGCCGGTCGGATGGATCAGGTGCCCGTTCGATGTCGGCCAAGGTGATGGCATCGGCCTCCGCATAGGTAGTGAAAAACGAGTAGGCATTCCACAACGGGATCATGACCGATCGAATCACCTCGCGTAGGCCCGATTCCGTGAAACGCATCGGCTCGCCGCGCAGCACGGGTGAGTCGATGAGGTAGGTCCGCAACGCGTCGGCGCCGTACTCGTTGAGCAGGACGTCGGGGTCTTCGTAGTTTTTTAGACTCTTGGACATCTTCCGACCGTCTTGGGCAAGGATGTGGCCATTGACGACACAGTTCCTGAAAGGCACCTCGTCTTGCAGTGCCACCGACAGCACGACGAGCGTGTAGAACCATCCGCGGGTCTGGTCGATGCCCTCGGCAATGAAGTTGGCCGGGAAACGGCTGGCAAACCGTTCCTCGTTTTCAAACGGGTAATGGATCTGGGCGAAGGGCATGGAACCAGATTCGAACCAGCAGTCCAGAACTTCAGGAATCCGGTGCATGGTTCCTGCACACTCGGAGCACGGGAAGTCGACGTTGTCGACGAAGTGTTTATGGATATCGTCCAGTCGCACGCCGGAAAGTTCGAAAAGTTCTTCGACAGATCCGACGCAAACGAGGTGGTCACCCGTATCGCATTCCCAGACCGGAATGGCGCTACCCCAATATCGATTGCGACTGATCGCCCAATCTCGCGCCCCCTCAAGCCAGTTGCCGAACCGTTTCGAGCCGATGTGATCGGGCACCCAGTGAATCGTATCGTTGAGTTCGACCATTCGGTCCTTGATCTGTTCGACGGCGACGAACCACGTTGGAATTGCCTTATAGATCAAAGGTGTGCCCGTTCGCCAGCAAAACGGGTACGAATGGTTGATAGTCCTCTGGTCAACGAGAAGGCCGCCACTCTTGAGCATCCGGATGAGAACCGCGTCAGCCTCCTTGACATCCAGGCCAGCCACTTCGGGCACCGCTTCGGTGAAACACCCTTCCGCATCGATGGGGTCGACGAGAACATCGAGTCCAGCATTCTGAAGGGCGAAGAAGTCAGCCTCACCAAAGGCCGGGGCCATGTGCACGAGGCCGGTACCTTCCTCAGTCGTTACGTCTGGCGATGAGATCACCCGGAATGCACCCCGATCACGCTCTTCTCCGAAGTAGTCAAACGGGGGGCGATAGGAGACGCCGAGCAGCTCGGCACCCCGGGCAGTTTCGGACACCGTGGCCCCTTCGCCGAACAGCGATTGAACCCGGTCAATCGCCATCCATTGGCGGCGCCCATCCATGTCGACCACGGCACCGTACACGAGGTCCTCGGCAACCGCGACGGCCAGATTCGATGGCAGGGTCCATGGCGTGGTGGTCCAAATGAGTAGCCAGTCGCCAGCCAGGGCCGGGCCATGGTTCTGGATGATTTCGAGTCGCACAGTTATCGACGGATCGTCGACGTCGCGGTAATCGAGATTGGCTTCGAAGTTCGAGAGTGGCGTAGTGGCTCCCACCGAATATGGCAACACCTTGGAGGCTTTGTAGATCAAGCCCTTGTCCCAGAGTTGGCGGAAGACCCACCATACGGACTCCATGAAATCAAGGTCCATGGTCTTGTAATCGTTCTGGAAATCGATCCATCGTCCTATGCGACGGGTGATTCTTTCCCAGTTCTCGGTGTTGGTTTGCACCTCGGCCCGGCAGGCTTCGTTGTATTTGTCGACGCCGTACTCGGCAATGGCTCGTGGGCCGGAGATACCAATCCGTTTCTCCACTTCCATTTCGATCGGAAGCCCGTGGGTGTCCCACCCGAAACGGCGTTCGACCCGGTACCCGCGCATGGTCCAATAGCGCGGCACCATGTCCTTGATTATCCCGGCCAGCAAATTGCCGTAGTGCGGGCTGCCGGTCGGGAACGGAGGTCCGTCATAAAATGTGTACTCATTGGTCGCCGGCCTCAGTTCGACAGACTGAACAAATGCATCGGTTCGGTCCCAGAGTTCCAGAATCTCCTGTTCGAGATGCGGAAAGTCAGGTCGGTTGTCGATTCGTCGGAACGGGGTTGCTTCATTCATGGGGGATAAGGGTACCTGGCTTTGAGGAGGCGTCGTTCGGGAATAACCCGAGGCGGTCACGCGGGTAGGAGTCAAAACGCAGTTCAAGACGACCATCTAGCCTGTTCTTCGTGCTAATTTTGCAGGTCACGCTCGGAGGTACTTATGACCCGCGAATTGGCTCCCACGACAATCAAACGTTTTCAAGCCAAACTTGAAGCGGAACAGGCGCGCCTGTCGACGCTCATTGATACCCACGTGCGGGAACGTGAGGAGTCGCGTATCTCCGAAACTTCGTCTGAGCGTATGCCCGATCCGACCACTGCTGAGGGCGGATCGATGACCTTCGAGTACGAGAAGGATCGCTCGGTTGATCGTAACCTCCAGAACTTGTTGTCCAAGACCCAGTACGCATTGATCCGATTGCGGGACGGTAAGTACGGCATATGTGAGGGATGTGGCGTCTCGATTCCGCTTGAACGGCTAGAGGTTCTGCCTCACGCCACCGAATGCGTGAGCTGCGCGTCGAAACGCTCGTGAGGGGACGCACCGCCGCGCTCGTCGCGTTGGCGGTCGTGGTGGCCGATCAGCTAACCAAATATTGGGCTCGCACCAACCTGGTGGGTTCCCCAATGACGGTGATTCCTGGTTTCCTGTCGTGGGAATATGCGGAAAATACCGGTGCGGCGTTCGGGGTACTGCGGGGTTCGGGCGCTGGGATGGTGCTTGGCATGGCGGCTGTTGTTGCGATCGGGATCGTTTCGTATGCGATCTCCCATGCAAGCCGAACCGCAGAGGTTGTTGGTTTGGCTCTCGTTGGTGGCGGGGCGGCCGGGAATCTGGTCGATCGAATTACCAACAGCGATCGGTTTCTTGCCGGGTTTGTCGTCGACTGGATACGTCTTCCCAACTTCCCGAATTTCAATATTGCTGACTCATCGATAACCGTTGGGGCGGCTTTGCTGATATGGATGGCCTGGCGAGCTGATGGACACTGAGCCGACCGTCCTGTCCGAGGATGACTTTCGGATCATGGCAGTTCCAGCCGCGCTGGATCGCCAGCGGGTAGACAAAGTCATTGCCTCTTTGGCGGGCGTGCCTCGCTCGATTGCCAGAGCGTTCATCGACGACAACCTGGTCACGGTGAATGGTCAGCCGATCCGGCCAGCTGACAAGGTCAAAGACGGCGACCAGATCCGGCTACCGCTGAACCAGGTCAACGATACGGTTGTTGCGGACTTCGATGTTGTGTTCGATGTGCTGTTCGAAGATGACGACCTGGCCGTTATCAACAAGCCGCCGGGCCTGGTCGTTCACCGCGGGGCCGGTAACCGTTCAGGGACGCTGGTGAACGGATTGGTGGCCCGCTATCCGGGCATTGTTGGCGTCGGTGAGAATCCCCGGTGGGGGATCGTCCACCGACTGGACCGGGATACGAGCGGCGCAATGATGGTGGCGCTCACGCCTCGTAGTCATGTGGCACTCAGTCGTCAGATCAAGGCCCGATCTGTGCATCGTCATTACACCACCTTGGTAAGCGGACGTTTCCCGATCGAGCGAGGAACGATTGAAGCACCAATCGCTCGCGATCCGGGCTCAGCTACCAAGATGGCAGTCCTTATTGATGGGAAGTACGCGAGGACCCATTACCGGCGAATTCGTGAATGGCTGAGTCCCGAATTGTCGTTGTTGGAGGTTAAGTTGGAGACCGGCCGAACTCACCAAATCCGGGTCCACATGGCAGCTATTGACCATTCGGTCGTAGGCGACAGTTTGTATCGGCCAGGACCCGATCCGATCCGCACACCGCGCATGTTCTTGCACGCTCACCAACTGGTATTCGAACACCCATTCACCGGCGAAACCATGGAGATCGACGCTCCGCTGGCTCCGGACCTGCAAGCAGTCCTTGACGAGTTGGACGGGTAGTTCGAGCTAGCCAAAGAACGTCTCGACCACCCGATAGATATCGGGATCGAGCTGTCGGACCCGAGAGCACGCCTCTTCAAGAGAGACCGGAACGATGGAGTCCCCCCGGAGTGCGACCATCAATCCGGTCTGGTTGGTGATCGCCAGATCGGCGGCAGCGACCCCGAATCGGGTTGCCAAAATGCGGTCGTAGGCGGTAGGCGTGCCCCCCCGTTGGACGTGACCGAGTACTGTCACCCGGGTCTCAAACCCCGACCGCGCTTCTATTGCGGGTGCCAAGATGTTCGATATGCCGCCGAGGCGCTCAAATCCATAGGCGTCTCGTTGGAGCGTCGGACCGTCGAGATCGGATGGGAGGGCGGCGCCTTCGGCGACCACGACGATCGAGTAGTTCTTTCCCCGCTCGTGGCGGCGTGCCAACAAGTCGACCAGTTCGTCGAGGTCATACGGGACCTCAGGTACGAGGACTGCATCGGCTCCGGATGCCATTCCGGCATAGGCGGCGATCCACCCTGCATGGCGACCCATTACCTCCACGAGAATGACGCGGTTGTGGGATTCGGCGGTCGTCGTTAGGCGGTCAATCGCATCCGTCGCGATCTGGACGGCCGTATGAAAACCGAACGTGACATCGGTAGCGGCGATATCGTTGTCGATCGTCTTGGGCACGCCGATGACCGGAAGGCCCTCATCGAATAGTTTGAGCGCCGACGCCAGCGTGCCCTCGCCTCCGATCACCACGACCTGTTCTATTCCGTGGTCTTCGATCGTTGGCATGATTGACGCAATTCCATCGCCATGGACGTAGGGATCCTTTCGCGAGGTTCCGAGAATGGTCCCTCCCAACCCCATGATGTCATCGACGCTATCGCGGTCAAGCGCCACGGTGATGTTCTCCATCAGTCCTTTCCAGCCGTCCCGGATGCCAATGCAGGGCCGTCCGGCTTGATGCGCTCGATAGACCACCCCGCGAATAACCGCGTTCAGTCCGGGGCAGTCGCCGCCGGCGGTGAGGATTCCAATCATGGAACCCAGGCTACCGGGTCCGGTCAGTGGTCGGCTAGGTTTCGTCAACAGCTAGGTTGGTGCAGCAATGACTGAAGGTCTTTCACATTGTTATCGCCATCCCGACCGGGAAACCGGGTTGGCTTGCTCCAACTGCGGCAACCCGATCTGTCCGGATTGTTCCGTGGATGCAGCCGTTGGCCAACGTTGCCTTGACTGTCACAAGGCGATCGGAACCACCCGAGTCAGCCGCGGAACCGGAGTGGCAGCCCTCGGGCCGGTTACGAAAGCCTTGTTGGTCATTAACATCACGGTCTACTTGCTGCAGTTGACCCCGGGTGGTGCCGACCTGGTCTTCCGGTTCGTCCAAGTCAATTCCTCCATTACGGCTGATGGAACATGGTGGACCCTGTTGACGTCTGCGTTCATTCACTTTGACCTCTGGCATATCGGTTTTAATGGTTATGCGTTGTACGTCCTGGGTCCCCGGGTGGAGGCTCGACTCGGGGCAGGACCGTTTTTCGGTCTGTATATATTCTCGGCGGTTACGGGCGGTATCGGCGGTTACTTGTTGGGCGGGCCGGGGTTTGCCCAGATCGGTGCATCGGGAGCCATCTATGGCATCGCCGGGTACTTGTTCTGGCACTGGTGGCCATCTCGTCGATCGGCGCAGGGACGTCAAGGCTGGCAGTTGGTGCTGTGGTTGGTCGGGATCGGAATCGTGCTTCCCTTCGCTCTGGGAGGGTTCATCTCCTGGCAAGGTCATTTCGGCGGGCTCATCGGGGGTCTTCTCGTTGCGGCTGGCTGGGACCTATTTGGAATTACCGACCGGGTCAAGCGGACCGTTTTCGCGCTGGTACCAGCCGCGCTGGTTCTTGCCGGCATCGCGGTGTCAGTCTGGTAACGTCGAACCACACGCCTGTAATTCACCTTCGGAGGTCGATCTAGGGTGGCCCGGGACGGTTTTGCTCATCTTCACGTTCATTCCGAGTTCTCAATGCTCGATGGGGCGGCGCGTGTCAAAGATATGGTCAGGGTCTCTGTCGAGGATAACCAGCCGGCGATCGCCATCACCGACCACGGGGTCATGTACGGGGTCGGTGACTTTTATCGGGCGGCGATCGCCGAAGGCGTAAAGCCGATTCTGGGGGTCGAGGCCTACATCACGCCCGGCAGCCGATTTGATCGCCCAGGTCGCGCCGAGAACCAGCGCTATCACACCACATTGCTCGCTGAAACCCAGGTTGGCTACCAGAACCTCATGAAGATGGTTTCTGCCAGTTACCTTGACGGGTACTACTACAAACCCCGGATGGACTTCGATCTGCTTTCCAAGTACGCCGAGGGCATCATCGCCACTTCCGGGTGCCTTGGCGGTGAGGTAGCAGCCCGGCTGGCGCCTGACGCCTCCCGGGAAGAAGGGAACCGCAACAGCTCGCGAGATTTCGATGGGGCGTTGGCGGCAGCGTCCCGCTACCAGGACATCTTCGGGAAGGACAATTTCTTTATTGAGATCGCCGACCATGGTATTGAGGCACAGCGGAGGATTCTTCCGGACCTTGTTGAGATTTCGAAACGAGTCGGCGCACCGCTCCTGGCGGCCAACGACGCTCATTACATCGCGGCGGCGGACGCCGAAGCGCACGATGTGTTGCTCTGTATCCAGACCGGCTCGACGATCGATGATCCCAACCGTTTCCGGTTCGAAGGTACGGGTCTCTATCTGAAATCTGCCCGCGAGATGCGGGCGTTGTTCCCAGAAGATCTATACCCGGGGGCTTGTGATACCACTCTCGACATCGCCGATAGGGTCGACGTGACCCTTGATTTCGGCAACATCCTTTTGCCCTCGTTCCCCGTACCTGATGGTTATGACGTTGAATCGTATCTACGCGAACTCGTCTACGAGGGTGCCAAGGAACGCTACGGAGCGATCCTCGATGACGAAGTGGTCGAGCGAATCGAGCATGAGCTTCGGATCATCAGCGATATGGGATTCCCGGCCTACTTCCTCATCGTGTGGGACATCATCAAATATGCGAAGGACCAGGGAATTCGGACCGGTCCGGGGCGAGGCTCGGCGGCAGGCTCGATTGTTTCATATACGTTACGTATCACCGATCTCGATCCTCTTAAATATGGCCTCATCTTTGAACGCTTCCTGAATCCGGGTCGAAGGGAAATGCCGGATATCGACATGGACTTCGACGAGCGGTACCGGGGCCAGATGATCAAATACAGTGCCGAGAAGTACGGTTCCGATCATGTAGCGCAGATCATTACGTTCTCGACCATTAAGGGCCGGCAAGCGATTCGGGACTCGGCACGGGTGTTGGGACTCCCATACGCCGTGGGCGACAAAGTCGCCAAGATGATGCCCCAGGCGATTCTCGGCAACGAGGCAACCCTGGACAATGTGCTTGAGCCCCCTGGTGCCGATGCCGACCATGACCAAAAGGAATGGTTCAACAACTCCTCCGAACTGCGGACTGCCTACGAATCCGATCCGGACGTGCGCAGGGTGGTCGATACGGCCCGAGGCCTGGAAGGCCTGCGCCGCCAGGACTCCATCCACGCCGCTGCGGTGGTTATCTCACCCCAGCCTGTGTCAGAGCTGTTACCTGTTCAGCGTAAAGGTGAAGACAACGAAATCGTCACACAGTACGAATGGCAGGTCGTCGAAGCCCTTGGTCTTATGAAGATGGATTTCCTCGGTTTGAGGAATCTATCCACGATCGAGCGGTGCCTTGAACTGATTCGTAAGTCCGGAGTGGAGGCGCCCGATATCGATCACGTTCCTCTCGATGATGAAGCGACCTTCAAGCTGCTGAGAGCCGCCGACACGATTGGTGTATTCCAGTTGGAGGGAACTCCGATGCGCGCTTTGATCCGTTCGTTGGAGCCCGATACGTTCGATCACATCATTGCGGTAAATGCGCTGTTTCGTCCAGGTCCAATGGGTATGAAGATGCACTATGCCTACGCCGATCGTAAGAACGGGCGGGAACCGGTCGAGTATCCGCACCCGGCGACCGAGAAGTTTCTCGCCAACACCTACGGGATCATCGTGTATCAGGAGCAGGTCATGCAGGTCGCGCAGGAGATCGCCGGCTACGACATGGCTGATGCCGACAAGCTTCGCAAGGCCATGGGCAAGAAGATCAAGTCTGTCATGGACGACGAAAAACAAAAGTTCGTCGATGGATGCGTCTCCCAGGGACATGATCCGCAACTCGGTGCCGATCTGTGGGATGCCATCGAACCGTTTGCGGGTTATGGGTTCAACAAATCCCACTCGGCGGCCTATGCCCTGGTGGCCTATCAGACGGCTTACCTCAAGGCTCATTACCCGGCCGAATACATGGCGGCCCTCCTAACTTCCACCAAACGAGATAAGGATCGAACTGCGATTTATCTAAATGAATGTCGCGCCATGGGAATCGACGTGCTGGTGCCTGATATCAACGTCTCGGAGACCGACTTCGTCACACGGCAGGGCAAGATTCGCTTCGGGATGTCGGCGGTGCGAAATGTGGGCGAAGGTGTTGTCGACAAGATGGTCGAGGCCCGAGAAGAGGGCGGCCCGTTTGCTGACTTTTCCGACTTTGTGAACCGGGTTGATCCGATTGCGCTCAACAAACGAACTATTGAGTCGCTGATCAAGGCGGGGGGGTTTGACAGTCTTGGGCACGGACGGAAGAGCCTGTTTCTTATTTATGACGACATTCTCACCAGCACCCTGGAACGACGAAGAAATGAGGACGTTGGCCAATTCAGTTTGTTCGCAGCTGCCGAGAGCGACACGATCGAATCGGACGTCTTTATCGGAACCGATGAGTGGGACAAGAAGATCAAGCTGGGATTCGAGCGCGAGATGTTGGGACTTTACGTTTCCGATCACCCGTTGCGAGGCGTCGAGTCGGCGATCCGATCCGCTTCATCGGCGTCGATCAGTGGTCTCTTGGATCTTGGTGACAACGCCACCGTGACGATCGGTGGCCTGGTTGGACCGATCACCAGAAGGATGACTCGCAAGGGAGAACCAATGGTGTTCTTCGACCTCGAAGATCTGGAGGGCGCCGTTGAGGTGATGTGTTTTCCTCGAACGGTGGCCGAATTCGGACCCCTCGTCAGGGAAGATGCCATTCTGGTCATAACCGGGTCCCTCGACCATCGGGGCGATTCCGTGAAGATCCGGGCCCGAACCCTTCGCGAGGTTGATCTCACCGTTGACGAGACGGTCCGGCTTGAGGTTCCGGCCCAACTTCTGTCGGCCGAGAATGTGCGAAAGCTGAAAGAAGTTCTCACCAATCATCCCGGCAAGGCGCCAGTGGTCTTGCACATGACGACCAACGATGGGCACAAGGTTCTGCGGCTTGACGACAACCACCGGGTCGAGCCGCGCTCGGCCCTATACGCCGAGATACGAGAATTGTTTGGTCAGAAGTCCGTAATCTGAGGAGGGTTAGTCGATCAGGTCGGTGAGAAGTCCGGTCTCGTCGATGAGGGCAGCGAGCGACTCCAGGTCGGTCGGGGCGGTCGGTTGCCACCCGATTGACACGATCTTGGTCCGATAGCGGGCGGCGAACTCGTCCCGCACGGTCTCTTGACGCCGGGCTTCTCTTGCCCAGAGCGCCAGATTACGCGCCAATGGTCGCGTGGTGTTGGCAGGAATCTCGGCTTTTTCCCACGCAGTTGGCAGGGTCCGGTTGAACACGACGGCGGCGGGCGGGCGAGCCACTTGGGGTAACTCCTTGAAGAATCGTGCGGCTTCGGTCACCGGAGCCGGATCAGAGGTTGTTACGACGATCGTCGTCGACTTGCGGAAATACTTTTCGATTTCTTGGGATCGCGTTCGTAATCCGTCATACGTAGTCCGGAGATCGAACAAGAAGGCACCGACTCGTTCAAGCAAATCAGAGCCAAGCGCGATATCGACAATTCTGAGTGCGGGACGTGCCGCGACATTGAATAGTTCGCGTCGACCGGGTATGGCTCCGCCGGTGAGCCATCGGAAGAGGCGCCCACCGACCAGATTCGTCAGTTCAGTCGGGGCGGTGAAGAACTCGATACCCCCTGAAGCGGGAGGAGTGTCGACGATGATCACGTCCCATCGGCGTTCGTCAAGGTATTGAGCCATCGCCTCGGCAGCAGCGTACGACTGTGAGGCGGGGAAGTGGCGTGTGATGGCGTGGAAGAACTCCGAATTCACGAGACGATCTGCGGCATCGGGCGGGGCATGGCTGCGGGCTATTTGATCCCAACTCGCCTCCGAGTCCAGCATCGCAGCCCATAGGGTTGGAAGCGTCTTGTTGGCTGTTGGGGTGTTGTGCAACTCGTCGAGACCGAGAGCGGTCGCCAGTCGTTTCGCCGGGTCGACGGTAAGAACCAATGTTTGGTACCCGGCCTGAGCCGCAGCCACCCCGAGCGCAGCCGACACGGTTGTCTTGCCGACTCCGCCCGCTCCGGTAACCAGAATCGGCCCTGTCATCGCTGTTCCAACTCGTCGGCGATTCGTTCGGCCACTTCAACCGGTCCGGTGACCCCAAAGAGATACGGCAATTCGCGTCCCCGGTCAGGTAGTTCGGCCAACCAGCGCTGTTGTTCCTGGAAGATTCCGCCGTGGAGTGCCGCGGCCGCCCCGATCGGAGTCGACAAATCTGTGGGGATCCGGGCTCCGAGCGGCTCGAGAATTCGATTGGTAATCACTTCCGCGACGCCGATCAGCCCCTCCTCACTGATCCATTTCAGTGTCTCTGCGGTCTCAACGGTGGGCAATTCCTCGGCGAGCGTGACCATGACGAGGCCGGTCCTGGCTCTATCGCCCATCAAATCTTCCATCCACCGGGTTTGCTCGCGGACCTTGCCGGCACCAACGAGTTCGGCGACAGTCTTCGGGGCGCGAATATGGGATCCAATGGCTCCTGAGGGCGGAGCATCCGCTACCACGAGGTCCCAGTTATTCGTGCGGGTCTCAAACAGAACCTTGCCCATGGTGACGGTTTCCCGGATTCCTGGAGCGGCCGAAGCCAGCGCGTCAAAGGCCCGGGCAACCGGGCCAATCCTGGACAGCTTGGGGACCCGCAAGACGATGCGGAGGTACTCGTCAAGGGCGGCGGGTCGCTCGATACCGAGGGCAAAGACTCCGGGGCGGACTTCAGTAGCGTCGTAGCTCAGACTTTCGACACCGAGGTGGGCTGCCAGGCCCCGCTTTTCGACCATGCCGATGGCGAGAACCTTCTGTCCCCGGCGAGCGGCCTCGATGGCCAGTGCCGCGGACACGGCTGACTTGCCAACTCCGCCCTTGCCGGTCACCAGGAGTAGCTGTTGATGCATGGTGTCAGGCTAGCGTTGGGGGTAATCTGAATCGACACAGGATGGAAGGGACCGATGGCAGAATTTGACGTAGATCAAATGCTGGCTCGTTTTGCGGAACGAGCCCAGGCGGTCAGGGACCGGCCGATGCCCCCGGTCGAGGGCGACGCCCGCAAGGGCTTCATCAAGCAGGCCGAAACGGACCTTATCGACTTTTCACTCGTCGCCAACTCCAGTTGGGAACTTGAGGACGGTTACCTGGTATTGAGGGTGCCACTCGCCTGATGGTTCGCTTTGCGGATCGAGTGGCGAACGTCAAACCGTCGACCATTCGCGAGATTCTGCATCTCACCCAGCAGTCGCACGTCATCTCGTTCGCCGGGGGACTTCCTGCACCCGACCTTTTTCCGCTCGGAAGGCTTCGCGAAGCTGCAGACCAGGTTCTGTCGAATCCGGCGAACCTGCAATATTCGATTACCGAAGGTGAAACGGTGCTGCGCGAACTGGTGTCGGGCCGGTCGCCGGAGTTACCCGACCCTGCAAACGTGCTCATCGTGTCAGGATCTCAGCAGGGGCTTGACCTGGTTGGAAAGTTGTTGATAAATCCGGGTGACTCGATCGTGGTGGAGGCTCCCACGTACCTCGGGGCTTTGCGGGCATTCGATGTCTATGAGGCTCGCTATGTGGCCGTTCCCACGGATGAAGCTGGCATCGACCCGGTCGGTGTGGAACAGGCGCTGAATGATGGCGCCCAGATGATCTATCTCAACCCGAATTTCTCCAATCCGACCGGCAAGACGATGACGAAGGCCAGGAGGCGCCAGATCGTGGAACTCGCCGAACGGTTCGATGTGCTCGTCTATGAGGATGACCCCTATGGGATGCTTCGCTTCTCCGGCGAACCAGTTCCCCCAATGATCACGATGAGTTCGAGCCATGTCCTGTATGCAGGTTCTTTTTCGAAGATTCTGGTTCCTGGATTCCGATTGGGATGGTTGTCCGGACCTAGGGGGATGGTCGAGAAGCTCACCATGATCAAACAAGCCGCGGACCTGCACACCTCCACGACCACCCAGGCGATCGCCGCCGAAGCCTTCACGGGTGATTTCCTCGATCGCCACGTCGATCAGGTACGGGCTCACTATCTCCAGCAGCGCGATCGTATGCTGCTCGCATTGGCGAACTATTTTCCAAAGGAAGCCGACTGGACCGTCCCAGAAGGTGGCATGTTCATCTGGGTGACGTTGCCAGAGGGACTCGACTCCACGGCTCTGCTTGGGCGGGCCGTGGATGAGGGGGTCGCCTACGTGCCTGGTGAGCAGTTCTTCACGGACGGATCCGGTCGGAACACGCTGCGGTTGGCCTACTCAGTTGCCAGCGGAGCCGAGATCGACCGCGGGATCGAACGACTCGGTTCTTTGTTCACTCGGTCGATGACTTCGGGAAGCTACGCATAGGAGTCCGAAGAGAAAGCATGGAGCGAGCACCCGTAAGCTCGCATTGCCAAATTTCCAGATCCAGTCGGAGCTGATCAATCCGACTCCTGCCCATCCCCACGAGAGCCATCGAAACAACGCAGCCCGAGTCGCGAACCCTCCGCCGATTGCCAATCCCAGACCCAAGAGCGCCAGAGCGGAGTATGCGTGGTCTTTGGTTGGCGCCCCTATCCAAAAGGTCGTGCCCTTGACTACGCCCATGATCGGCCAATCCAGGTGGGAACCCGTATTGAATCCGCCCATGTAACCGTGAAGGATGGCGGTCCAGATCGCCACCGGAACCAGCGGAGCGATTACCGACGTAAGCGCCCATCCCCGGCGTCGATGTGTCCAGAGCCACATGGCCACAGCCAGGGCGGTGACATAGTACGGCTCCTTGGTCAGCGCCGCAGTGGCGAGGAATAGCGTCGCCTTGGCCGGTCGGTCGTCCAAAGCGGCGCCGATGCCAGCCAGCATGAGGGCGATACCGAGTGGATCGGGTGTGAGAAGTCGGATCCCGAGGACCCAGCCAAAGTTTCCGATCAGCCCGATGGCCACCCATCGTCGCAGATTGAAACGGGCTGCCACGGCCATCAACGAAGCCAACGACGAGGCTGCGGAAGCTACCACGATCGTGATCATTCCAACCAGCAGGCTCCGACCTTCGAGGAGTCCGCCGAAGGAAGCGAGGAGCGGGTAGGTGATTCGCCGATATCGAAGACCGGGACTGGATATCAGACTCGGAACTGTCGATCCGGTCAGATCGGACCCTATGGCGAAATAGATCGAACCGTCGTTGCCGACGCCTGGCGTGAGATTGAGATCGGGTAGGCGGGTGGAAATGTAGCTCGCTAGCCCGCTGTCCTCGCCGACTTGTAGAAGCGAGTCGTACGATCCCAGGGCGTTGGCCTGAGTGATAAGCAGAAAGACCGCGATGCCAGCACCTAGAACCGCCCAGAGTATGCGCTCTTTGGTCGGATATGGTCGCAGGGTCAGCCCATGGTGGGGTCGGTCTTGAGGAAGTTCAAGGGCTTGTCGAAGCACGTCAGGGGATTGTACCGGCCGTCGAACGTGACCGAGTAACCTACAGGGCACTGATCATGTTGCTACTTCGTTTGCTTTTCTTTGGAGTCGTGTTCGCTGCTGTAGTCGTGGCCGCCGTCCCGACGTTCATTTTGGTGAATTTGTCGAATGGCGGCAACGGTTTTGGGATTTGCGACGGTGGCCTCGGCAATTGTGACTTTTCGTTCGTGGCCTCGGTTGAACTCAGTACGGCACTCATGCTGGTCTTGATCGTGCTGGTGGCCCTGGTTCGGATTGGTGTGCACCTCAGCCGCCGCATGCGATCAGAGGGTGGTAGCTAGCTACTGGTTGAAATCGTCTCGAGCGCAACTACTTCGTCGCTCGTTGCCCACATGACGATGTAAATCGATCCGACGATCAAAGCCGCGCCGAGCCACGCCTTTCGGTCCAGATGTTCGCCAAGGATGATGGCTGCCAATCCGGCTCCGACGACCGGCTCGAGCGACAGGATGATTCCAGCTCGAGCAGCTGACATATGGCTCTGTCCCCATATCTGAAGCAGGAACGCCCCAATCGATACGATCAGCCCGGTCATAATCAGGGGTAATAGGTCTGTCTGTGTCGGGAGCGGCAGTCCTTCCCGAATGGCCGACAGGACTGCCGCCATCCCGGCCACGGTGAGCATTTGGACGGCCGTGAACTCGATGAGATGGTGATTCCTGGCCGTGTAAGAGAGAGCCACGATATGACTGGCGAACGCAGTGGCGGCCGCGACCGTCAAGAGGTCTCCTCTTCTGAATGACCCTGCCACAACCTCGGAGAGTGAGACGTTTGTCAGGAGTGCCAACCCAAAGACGCCCGTCGCAGCCCCAAGCAGGGTGGCCAGACCGGGTCGCGATCGCTTGGCAACTGCCACGAGAAGCGGAACCATGATCACATACAGCCCGGTGATGAGTGCAGACTTGGAAGCCGAGGTCGTTACGAGACCCTGGGTCTGGGACGCAAAACCGACGAACAGAAAAGAGCCGGCAAGAATTCCGTCGCGCCAGACCCGTCGGTTGCCCGGGCGCCTGAGCGTCAGGAGAACCACGGCAGCAATCAGGAAGCGCCAGGTGATGAAGGCCATCGGTGGCATTGACTCCACCGCCGACTTGATGACAGTGAACGTTGAGCCAAACAGAACTGCTGCACCGGCAACCGCCCCGTATGGAAGGGTCCGGCGCATCAGTCGGCTAGAACGACGATGCCGTTCTCGATACGTTCGATTGTCTCGACGGCGAACACATCGACGTTCCTCTGTGTCAACAGTGCCCGTCCTCCGGCGGCGGCCTTTTCGATCACAAAGGCGGACCCGATCACGGTGCAGCCCGCCTCCTCGGCGATATCGACCAGGGCGGCGGCTGTGCGTCCGCCCGCCAAGAAATCGTCGACGATCCCAACTCGCATGGTCGGGGTGAGGACGTGGCGGGCAACCTCGACGCGATACTCGATGCCCTTGGTCGGTGACGAAATCTCCCGTGCGAAGGAATATCTCTCGCCCGGTCCAACATATTTCTTGGCGTAGATGTACGGGAGACCAAGGATCCGAGCGGCCGCCGCCGTCGGCGGGAGCCCAGACGCCTCGGCCGTAAGGAGGACGTCTG
The DNA here is from genome assembly GCA_024641305.1 of bacterium. Lineage (GTDB taxonomy): Bacteria > Actinomycetota > Acidimicrobiia > Spongiisociales > JAENVV01 > JAENVV01. The sequence goes on from JAHEDI010000018.1 coordinate 46,224, forward strand.
GCTGACGATCTTCCATCCATGCCGCGATCTGGGCGCCCACTCCTTCGATGACAACAGGGTCGACGCGATGGTTGAGAAACCCATCAACTTTGACGATATCGCCGTCAACGGTGGCATGGGTGAGGATCGCTTCGCGCAGGTTCACGGCTCGAATCGTAGACGGACTGGAAGTGTCGCGAGTTTCCGACCATTCTGGGCACATGCAGAAGGCCGACGGTACCGAACCGACCTCCGCCGAGATTCGTCATGCTCGCGTATTCGCGAATCGATTGACGAAGATCTATCCGAACATTCAGACGGCGTTGGCGTATCAAGATCCATGGCAACTGCTTGTCGCCACGACGATCTCGGCCCAAACGACCGACGAGAACGTTAACCGGGTCACACCGGTGCTCTTCGCCCGCTATTCGAGCCCGTACGATCTGGCCGCCGCAAATCCCGACGAAGTCGAACAGATAATCTACTCGACAGGCTTTTTCCGTCAGAAAACCAAGTCGATCATCAGTCTCTCCGAGGATCTCGTGGTCAGTTTTGGAGGTGAGGTTCCCGCAGATCTCGACGCCCTCGTGACACTGCGGGGGGTCGGCCGCAAGACGGCCTCGGTCGTGCTGGCAGAAGCATTCGGTCTCCCGGCGATCGCGGTTGACACCCATGTGAAGCGGGTATCGGCTCGCCTCGGTCTGACGACCTCCACCGAGCCTGCCAAGATCGAACAAGATCTAAAGGCCCTGCTCCCGAAGGCGAAGTGGGCTGCGTTGTCGATGACACTCATCCAATTCGGGCGGGACACGTGTGACGCCCGCAAACCCAAATGCGGGATCTGTCCACTCACGGACCGCTGTCCCTACCCGGACAAGGTTTTGTGAACCGCCAGATTGCCCGGCTGGCGGTTCCTGCGCTCATTACGTTGGCCGCTGACCCGCTCGTATCCCTTATAGATACAGCGTTTGTCGGTCGTCTGGGTACGACCTCACTGGCTGCGCTCGGTATCAATGCTTCCATATTCTCGGTGGCGTTCATCGGGTTCAACTTTCTGGCGTATGGGACAACTCCGCTGGTTGCCAGGGCATGGGGCCAACGAGACGCCGGTCGGGTCGCCCGAACAATCACCCAGGCGCTCGGGTTGGCAGTGGGTCTCGGGGTGCTGGCCGCCGCCGCTCTCTTTTTCGGATCGAAACGGTGGTTGACGGTGCTGCAAACACCGTCCGCAGCCTACGAAGAAGCACTGACGTATTTGAGGATACGTGCTATGGCCGCCCCGGCGGTTCTGATCATTACGGCGGCCAACGGCGCGTTCCGGGGCCGCCAGGACACCCTCACGCCGCTGAAGGTAACCGTCTGGCTCAACGTGTTGAATGTCGTCGGCGATGCTTTGCTTATCTTCGGCTTAGGTTGGGGGATAGCAGGAGCCGCCACTGCCACGGTCATCGCGCAGTGGTTCGGCGCCCTTTGGTTCTTGAGGCTCCTGGGCCCCGACTGGGTTGGCATGAAGGCCGCCCGGCGTGATGAACTGAGAACGTTCTTGTCGGCAGGGTGGGCCATCCTCATACGGACGGGTGCCCTACTCGCTGCCTTGACCGCCGCCACTGCCAGCGCTGCCAGGATTGGCACGTCGGCAGTCGCTGCCCATCAGATTGTCATGCAGATCTGGCTGTTGCTTGCCCTCTTGGTCGATTCACTGGCCGTGGCCGGTCAGGCGATGGTGGGACGGCTCCTCGGTGAAGGTAATGAGGCACTTGTGCGGGCAACCGTTCGGCAACTGACCTTGTGGGGTCTGCTCGTAGGGACCTTCCTCGCCGCAGTGCTGTTGCTGGTTGGGGCGTTGTTGGAACCGATCTTCGGTGTCACGCCGGAAGTAACCGACCTTGCCACAGGGATTATTCCGCTCGTAGCGGCCGTCCAACCCCTCGGCGGCGTCCTCTTCGTGGGGGATGGCGTCTTCCTCGGAGCGAGCCGGTTTCGCTTCCTGGCCGGGACGTCGCTGGTAGCCGGCTTTGGCTCAATAGGGGTTATCTGGTTACTCGACGGCACCCGAACGGACCTTCTGGGTATCTGGTTGGGGATCGGAGCGCTTCTGATCCTGCGGCTTATACCCCAGGTCGTGTCGTTCTCTCGACATGGGACGGTGTCGGCTCAGGAACCTTGATCAGGGTTGCGACTGCGACCAGGGAGCCAAGGCTGAGGACCGTGACGGTTCCCGGAAGGCCGATGCTGTCGATAAGAATTGAGGCGATGAACAATCCGGCGATCGATCCGACGATTCCAGCATTGTTTATCCAGGTCACTGCCCGACTCCGGATTGTCGACGGAAAGATTTCGTTTCGCCAGACACCGAATGACGGAATGAGCAGGAACGATCCAAATGCGCTCAGCGCAGCGAAGATCCCCACCGGCCAGGCGTCGATCGATTGGTAGAGGGCTACCCCTCCTACGGATGAGGCAACGAGGGCCAGAAAGGTTGTGTACTTCCGTCCGATCCGATTCGCCAGGGCGCTGCCAATGAAGAAACCCGCGCCGCCGACAGTCCCTCCGGCGAGGGCGATGGCCGCTGCCTGGCTGGCGGTCATTTCAAGCGCTTCAACAAGATGCTCGATGATGAAAGCCACGGCGACGGTTGAGAAGGTAGCGAACGAGAACGAGGCAACACACATCCGCCAGAAGTCAGAGGAGTTCGGCATTGATCGGTACCATCCATCACCGTTCCCGCTTGATCCGGAGGCGGGTTCATCGACCTCCCTGGCGAGACCCGGAATGGCGAGGAGTCCAATGGCGGACGAAGCAAATACCCAGCGCCATCCTTCCGAACTGAGGTCGGCAATCGGAAGAGCTGCCGTTGCCAATCCGGCCCCCAGTGACACCGCTGCTCCGAAGATCGAGACAGCGTACGTTCGTCCCTTGCCTTGGATTGTCTCGACCAGGATGACCGTGCCAATGATGGCGCTGGCGGTGACTGCCAATCGTGTGAGGGTTTGCATGAGCGTGAACACCGCCACCGCTTGCGCAAGGCCGGTCAGTGCCGAAGCCACGACTCCCAGACCGAATGCAACAAGAAAAGTGCCCTTGCGGGTGGTTCGGTCGCTTCGTGCCGTTATGAAGATTGCTGCCAAAGACCCGATGCGAGCGATACCGAAAACAGCACTCATTGCCCCGGCCGTAACCCCAAAGGTGGCGCGCACCAATGGCTCGGTGTTGGTTGCGTGGGCCCCGGCGTATCCAAGGGCGATCCCGGCAACCCACAGCCAGATGACGGCCTGGCGTTGCGGACCCGATGGGATTAGCCGTTCTCCATGTTCCTTCAGGTCCATTACACGCCGTTTGTCGGATGAACGACAACCTAACGTCGTCGATATGGGAACATCGGTCATCACTGAAAGGTTGTTGAGCAGAATGGTGGACCACAGATGACAATCGAATCGCTAGGACTCATCCCGATTCTCATTGCCTTCGGGTTCGGGGCGCTTTCGTTCGTTTCACCGTGCGTCCTTCCGCTTCTCCCTGGATATCTCAGCCTCATGTCAGGGTATTCGGTTAGTGATCTGCAGGATGGGAAGGCATCGTCTGGTCGAATGGTCAGGGTGACGCTCCTATTCATTGGTGGCTTCACAGCTGTGTTCATGGCTTGGGGAGCGGGTGCTTCTGTCATCGGGTCGTTTCTTCGTCAGAATGCCCGCACCACCAGTGTGATCGCTGGGTGGGTCGTGGTGCTGTTTGGATTGGTGGTGTTGATCAGCGCGCTCTTCAACGCCGCATGGCTACAGACGTTGGTGCGGGAACGCAAGTTCGACATCCGTCCTTCAAAGCTCGGGCCATGGGCACCACCGGTGATGGGAATTGCGTTTGGATTCGCCTGGACGCCCTGCATCGGGCCCGTGCTGGGATCCATTCTGACATTGGCGAGTCAGTCCGAATCGGTTACTGACGGCATGATCTTGCTCTTCGCCTACTCAATGGGTTTGGGAATCCCGTTCCTGTTATCGGCCATCGCCATGACGAAAGCGTTCGGGGCGGTGGGAATGCTGCGGCGGCATCTCAAAACCATCAACGTCGTGTCGGGTGTTGCCCTGATTGCTTTCGGGGTCCTCATGATCCAGAACCGGGTCTTCGAGCTGTCGATCATTGTGTCGGAGTGGCTCCAGCGCTTGGGGCTCGACTGGCTCGCAGCCATCTAGCCGGCCACCACTAGCCTGGAATCGCATGCATTCTGATTTCGATACATTCCTCAATCGATCGCGATCGTTCAATGTGGTCCCGGTCACCCTTGAGGTGTTGGCCGACCGTGAGACCCCGGTAAGCGCATTTGAGAAGCTCGTCGGTAACGGGGATGGATTTCTTTTTGAATCGGTTCAGGGTGGGGAGCGATGGGCCCAGTGGTCGTTTTGTGGTTGGGACCCGGCGTTCACGGTGGAGTCCCGCAATGGTATCTCGAAGATCCTTCCGGGGTTCCTCGATCCGCAACTTCCCGAGGGTGATCCTCTTTCGGTTCTTGATCAGGTGACCGACTGGTTCGATTCTCCCGACGATCCTTCGTTGCCGCCGCTGCACTCGGGCTTGGTCGGGTTTCTTGGGTATGACGCCGTCAGGTTCATCGAACACCTCCCGAATCAGCCCGCTGATGACAGGAACCTGCCCGAGATGTCGTGGATCGTTCCCGGCTTCGTGGCGGCCTTTGACCGGTTCAAGCAGACGATAACATTGGTGCGGAATGTGTTCATCGAGCCGTCGGCATCGCTTGACGGTCAATATCAGCAAGCCCTTGCCGACCTCAGAGAGGCTGCGGCGAGCTTGGCTTTACCACTTCGTTACGAACCCGAATCCTTCTCCCAGCTGGAATGGTCGGGTGGAACGATGCAAAGCACGCTCGACCGGGCGGCGTTCATGGCAGGGGTCGAACGGGTCAAAGAGTACGTTCGACAAGGAGATGCGTTTCAGGTTGTTCTGTCGCAACGCCTCGAGACTGACTTCTCCGATGATCCTTTTGGCATTTACCGGGTCCTCAGGATCATCAACCCGTCGCCCTACCTCTTTTTCGTCCGCACGCAGGGGGTTGTCATCGCCGGTTCCTCACCCGAACTTATGACCCGGGTTCGCGATGGCCAAGTTCATTCGAGACCGATCGCCGGAACGCGGCCCCGAGGAGTCACCCCCGATGATGATCTGGCCCTTGAACGGGAGTTGCTGGCAGACGAAAAGGAGTTAGCCGAGCATGTCATGCTCATCGACCTGGCTCGCAATGACCTCGGCCGGGTTTGCGAGTTTGGATCGGTCCGCGTCGATGATCTGATGGTGATCGAGAAATACTCCCATGTCATGCACATCGTGTCCGGGGTGTCTGGCAAGCTCCGTGCCGGGATGTCCCCGATTGATGTGATCCGGGCAGTCTTTCCACACGGAACGGTATCGGGAGCTCCGAAAGTGCGGGCTATGGAGATCATCGACGAGTTGGAACCGGTAGCCCGTGGCCCGTATGCGGGAGCAGTTGGATACATCGACTTCTCCGGTAACGTCGACACGGCGATTTGCCTTCGCACGGTGGTAGTGGCGGACGGCAAGGCGTGGGTTCAGGCCGGGGCGGGTCTGGTCGCTGACTCGGATCCAGCCACGGAATACGAAGAAACCATGAATAAGGCTGCAGCGGCTCTGGCCGCAGTAGAGGCAGCCCAGCGTGGCTGATCGAGGCGCCCCGACCGGAGATGTAGCGGCGGAGTACCGTCAGATCCGAACCGATGTCGGATCCATCTCCGGGCTTCATCGACTCATCACTGTGCGTGGACCTGACGCCGTCTCCTTTCTCCAGGGGTTGGTCAGCCAGGACCTGCTGTCAATGAGTGTGGGGCAGGTCGAGCGATCGTTCTTCCTTCAACCGTCTGGCAAGTTGGCTGCGTTGCTCTGGGTTGGGGTAGGCACCGAGGAAGTGGTTCTCTTTTGTGATGCAGACGTGGCGGCTGATACGGCCGGTGCATTGGCCCGATATCGCATCCGTGTCAAAGCGGAGATCGATCTTGATGAACGGCCGGTTATGGAGTTGTGGGGGCCGTCAGCCTTTGAGGTAGCGGCAACCGAGCCAGGACATTGGCATCGCAACGACCAGGCGGTCTCATTGGCCGCCGCGATGGCGGGAATGCCAAGAGCCTTTCTGGTTGGCGTCGACGTCGATGTACCGCGCCTCGGGACCAGCGCCACCACGGCGATCCGGGTCGAAGCCGGAGAGCCGGTGATGGAAGTCGATGTCGACCACTCGACAATCCCCCAAGAGTGTGGGTTCATACCCGAGTCCGTGTCCTTTACCAAAGGCTGCTATCTCGGCCAGGAACTCGTTGCTCGGATCGATACAAGAGGACACGTCAACCGAAGGCTTATGGGCGTCACGATCCAGGAAAATACCGTGCCGCCGGCAGGAGCAGAGATACTCCTCGAGACCAAGCTGGTGGGTAGGTTCACGTCGCCTACTGAGTCCCTTGCGTTGCGGGCTCCTATCGGCTTGAGTCTCATCCGGCGCGAGCTCGGTGATGGAGATCCTGTCATCGTGCAGTGGTGGTTCGATGGCGAATTGAAAACCGTCAAAGCGACGGTCCGCGATTTGCCGTTGGATGACTTTACAAACCCCTAACACTGTCCAAACATGACCGACGGGATGGGTGTCGTAGTCTGAGCCGCATGCAAGACACTGTGCTACTCGTTGAAGATGACGAAGCGATAGCCGAAATGCTCGCGCAAGTATTCGAGAAGTCTGGCTACCGATTCCGTCAGTGTGGATCGGGCGAAGAGGCAGTCATCCGGGTCAAGACCCGGCCCCCTTCTGTTGTTTTGTTGGACATTGGTTTGCCTGGCATCGACGGATTGGAGACCTGTCGACAGATCCGGCAGATCTCGCAAGTGCCCATCATCATGTTGACGGCCCGTGATACCGAGGTCGATAAAGTGGTCGGGCTTGAGATTGGCGCAGACGACTATGTGACGAAACCGTTCTCTCCGAGAGAATTGGTGGCACGCGTCAAAGCCGTACTCCGTAGATCTAACGACGTGGTGGATGCTCCTTTGATCGTCGAGGTTGGGGGATGGGTAATCGACTCTGGTCGACATCATGTCCGCAATGGTGACGGTGAACCCATCACTCCGACGGCCAAAGAGTTTGACCTGTTGCGCTATCTGGCAGAGAACGCGGGATTGGTGCTATCCCGCTCTCAGCTTCTCGAGGCCGTCTGGGGCTACGACTACTTCGGGGAAACCCGCACGGTGGATGTTCACATCCGACAGTTGCGCAAGAAGCTCGACGGGATTCCGATCGAGACGATCTGGGGGGTCGGCTATCGGATGAGTGACACTTGAGGCAGCGAATCTTTTGGGCGATTTTGGGGGTGGTCGCCGTGGTGCTGTTTTTGGCCGGGGTGACCACGTCCGTGGTTGGTCGGTCAGCCAGCCGGGAACGGATCTTCAACCAACTGGAAACCACTACGCAAGTTGCGGCGTCAGGGGTTGGTGATCGACCGCTCGCCCGGGCTGCCCTGCGTGCCGACGACGAGGAAGCCGCCAGAATCATCCTCAATCGTGCGGATCGGAGCCAACAGCTCGATGATGGGACTTCGGTGGTGTTCGGGCTATTGACGACAGAGTTTTTTGCCGTGGCCGATATCGCAAGCGACCTTGAGATGGACGTCGAGGCCCTTCGAGACGATCAGGTCCTCCATCTCGATCAGCGGATCGGCGTTGACCAGGTCATTGCCGTGGTCCGGCCGGTTGCCGTGGACGATTCGGGCGACCGGGTCCTGGTCATTGCGCTCAGACCGCTGGATCGGATTCGCCTTCGGTCGATCCTTCGGGACCTGGCGCTGCCGTTGCTGGTAGCTGCCGTTATTGCGGCCATCGGGGCCAGGATCGTGTCCGGGTCCATCGTCAAGCGTCTCGACGGTCTTCGGGATGCAACTCGTCGGCTCGGCTCGGGAGATTGGTCCGCCAGGGCCGATGTCGAGGGATCGGACGAAGTGGCGGAAGTGGCCGCAACCTTCAATAGCCTTGCGGCCTTCCTCGAGGACACTTCTGAGCGGGAACGTTCCTTTCTCATGAGCGTTTCGCACGACCTGAGGACTCCACTCACCACGGTGGCCGGCTACGCAGAATTACTGGCCCACCACGAGGATCCGGAGACGAGTCGGATCGGCAGGGTGCTCGACCGTGAAACGCGACGGTTGAAGCGTCTCGTCGAAGATGTCATGTTGCTCGCCCAACTTGAGGCCAGGCAGTTTTCTGTTCGGGTTGAGCCAGTCGATATGCAAGCTCACATTCGTGAGGTGGTCGCCGGGTTTGGCGGGAGGGCGCAGGAAGCTCACATCGACCTGAGGGCTTGGCTGGGTGAGACCGGGCCGCTTTCAACCGATCCGGATCGGGTTGGCCAGATTGTCACCAACCTGCTTGACAACGCCATTCGCCATACGCCCGAACGCGGAACGGTCGACATTGCGCTCGAACGCCAGGACTCGGGGGTTCTCATCACCGTCAAAGATTCGGGTCCGGGCGTCGACCCCGACGAGATTGGCCAACTATTCGAACGGTTCTACGTTGGGCGGCGCCATGATCGGCCGGAAGGTTCCGGACTCGGCTTGTCGATCGTGCGTCAACTCGTTGCCATGCTCGGGGGAAGCGTGCGGGGCAGTTTGCCGGCAGGTGGAGGCCTAGAGGTGGAGGTTCGGCTGGAGGATCTGCGGCTTGACACGTTGGCGTAGCCTGGTGAGGGCGTACCATAGGCCGTCATGCTTGCCGAGATCGTGAAGAAAACCATTGCGGATCTACCCGAACTGCGTCTACGCCAGGCGGAGCTGATCGACGCTGCCGAGTCCGCAAGTGCTTCGGCTGGCTTTGAGAAGTCCCTGCGTGCCCCTGGATTGGGCGTGATCGCTGAAGTGAAGCGAAGGTCACCATCTCGAGGCACCATCGACGCTGATCTCGATCCAGTAGCGCAAGCCAGGGAGTATGAAGCGGGGGGAGCGGCTGCTATTTCGGTCCTAACCGAACCGCACTACTTCTCGGGTTCTCCCGAGGATCTGGTCATGGTCAAGAACCATACGAAAGTCCCCGTTCTCAGGAAAGACTTCATTGTCGACCCGATCCAGGTGGTGCATGCCAAAGCCATGGGTGCCGATGCCATCTTGTTGATTGTGGCCTGTCTGTCAGACACCGACCTTGCCCGACTTTTGGCCGATGCCCACACTTGGGGACTCGATGCGTTGGTGGAAGCTCATACGAGTGATGAGGCTCGCCGGGCGATGGATTGTGGTGCTCGGATTGTCGGGGTCAACAACCGGGATCTCGCCACGTTTGATGTCGATCTGGCTACCGCCGAGTCGATCGCCGCCGAATTGCCAGATGGGATTGCCCGGGTGGCGGAGTCGGGCATCTGGACCGTCGCAGATGCCCATCGGATGCGTGACGCCGGCTTCGACGCCGTACTGGTAGGTGAGGCTCTCGTCCGATCGAGTGATCCAGCTGTTTTGATCAGGCAGTTTCGAACGTGACCACCTGGGTGAAGGTATGTGGGCTTCGAACGGTCGAAGATGTGGAAGTGGCGGTTGAGTCGGGAGCCGACGCGGTTGGCCTGATGCTTGCCGAATCACCCCGCCGCATCTCGATCGACCAGGCAACGGATCTGGCCCGAGCCGCCGGGACCGTGGATTCGGTCCTCGTGATCGCCGACCTGGAGATTCAGGAGGCTCAAGAGGTGGTCGAACGAACCGGGGCAAGCGGGGTGCAACCGTACGGGGCTCACGCCGGGAGCATCGCACGCTGGGGCATTGAACAGGGCCTCCTGGTGCTTCATCCGATCGCGGTCGGTGCCGAGTCGATTGGCGCCGTTCGTGTGGAAACCGGAGCGATCCCGTTGTTGGACACAGCCTCACCACTCCGGCGGGGCGGTGGAGGCCGGACGTTCGACTGGAACCTGACCAGGGATTATCCGATTCCGTTCGTCCTGGCCGGGGGACTGAACCCCGAAAACATTCGTCGGGCCGTACAAGAGACGGAAGCGTGGGGGGTCGACGCTTCATCAGGTTTAGAATCGTCGCTCGGCACGAAGGATCATCAGAAGATCCGAGCATTTATCGAAGGAGCCAAGCGCCCATGAAGCTTGATCGGCCCGATGACCGCGGACGGTTCGGGGACTATGGAGGTCGCTTTGCACCCGAGACTCTCATGCCGGCCCTTGACGAACTCGAGCGGGCCTTCGAAAAAGCCTGGTCTGACCCGGCCTTTGTGCAGCGATATCACGATCTATTGACGAGCTACGTCGGTAGGCCAACACCTCAACACATTGCCGGGCGACTGTCGGAGCAACTGGGGGTGACAGTCATACTCAAACGAGAGGATCTCGCCCACACCGGTGCGCACAAGATCAACAATGCGATGGGACAGGGCCTACTCGTTGGTGAAATGGGTAAGCGACGACTGATCGCTGAGACAGGCGCCGGTCAACATGGAGTGGCAACCGCCACAGCTGCTGCCTACTTCGGGCTGGAGTGTGCGATTTACATGGGTGAGAAGGACATCGAGCGGCAGCGACTGAATGTGTACCGGATGCGTCTGCTCGGTGCCGAGGTAATTCCGGTCACCAGCGGTGCTGGTACCCTCAAAGATGCCACCAACGAGGCGATGCGGGAATGGGTTCGGAGTGTTGAATATACCCACTACACCATCGGTTCCGTGGTTGGACCTCATCCGTTCCCGTGGATCGTCCGGGAGTTCCAGAAGGTTATTGGAGAAGAATCCATCGTCCAGCTCGGCGGAACGCTCCCGGACGTGGTGGTGGCCTGCGTTGGCGGAGGGTCAAACGCGGCAGGGATGTTCTATCCGTACCTCGACCTCGGCATCGACCTCGTCGGCGTCGAAGCGGGTGGGCTTGGTATCGAGACTGGCAAGCATGGCGCCTCCATCGGTGCAGGAAGCCCGGGAGTTCTGCACGGGTCCCGTACATACATGCTCCAGGATGCCGACGGTCAGGTCATTGAGGCGCATTCGGTTTCGGCTGGCCTCGATTACCCGGGAGTAGGTCCGGAACACTCCTACTTTGCCGATCAGGGAATGGCCAGGTACGAGTCCGTTACGGACGCCGAGGCGCTCGACGCCGTAGACCTTCTGGCGAGGACTGAGGGCATCATTCCGGCGATCGAGTCAGCTCACGCAATTGCTTGGGTAGCCAGAGAGCGAGCTTCTCTGGCAGGGAAAACCGTCCTGGTGAATCTGTCTGGCCGCGGTGACAAAGATGTCGAACAAATCGCCCAAATTCGAGGTCTCCTCTGATGAGCGCCGATCGATTGCGCGAACTTTTCGCAACCGTCCGGGCTGAAGGCCGGACCGCATTCTTGCCATTCATGACGGCCGGGCTTCCGGATCCGGAGTTGTCGCCTTCCGTATTTAGAGCCATCGAGGGCGCTGACGCCTTCGAAGTTGGTATCCCATATTCCGACCCGCTCATGGATGGTCCGACCATTCAGGCTGCCGGCCAGACGGCTCTGAAAGCCGGCACGACGTTGGACCGGGGGCTGGCTATTGCGGGTGGCGTTGCCGAAACTACGGGCAAACCGGTCATCATCATGACCTATGCCAATGTGATATTTCAGGTAGGATCCGAGCGGTTCGCCGCGAAGGCGGCTGACGTCGGTGCCAGCGCCGTGATCGTTGCTGACCTGCCTATTGACGAGGCCGGCCCGATACAGGCCGCGGTCGAAGCCGTTGGTTTGGGGATGGTTCTGTTCGTTGCCCCGACCACCGATGAGCGAAGAGTGGCCCAAATCGTTGCGGCGGACCCGGTGTTTGTTTATGGCGTGGCCGAACTCGGCGTCACCGGTGAGAGAAAGGAATCCGGGGGGCATGCTGCCCGACTGTCTGAACGGGTCAGGGCACTCAGTAAGGTTCCCCTGGTCATGGGAGTCGGGATTTCGACTCCCGAACAAGCCAGCGCCATGCGTCCTCTGGCTGATGGGGTGATTGTTGGATCGGCGCTCGTGCGGGCAGTCCTTGACGCCCCCGACACCGATACGGCCTTGCGCGACCTTGCCTTGATCTCTCGAAGGATTGCCGACGCGCTGCGATGACAGCCAAACGGGCCGGCCTGATAGCCATTGTTTCCGTTTCGTTGTACATGCTCTTTCTTGGCTCCATAGCCGGAACTGCCGTCACGCCCGCCCCTGACTTCCCGAATTACTACTACGCCGCCAGAAACCTGACACCCGGTTCGTCTGTCTACGCAGATTTCGCCGATCAAATGTTGGAGGAATTCGGCGTCGCGGATGTTAACTACTTCGCAGACCCTCCCGCGATGGCGGTGTTGGTCTACCCGCTTCGATACCTCTCATACGGAGCCGGCTTCTGGTTGCTGATCTCGCTCTCGACGCTCGGGATGGTCGTGACCGTTTGGGTGACGGGCTCCGAGTTGGGGTTGCGAAGATCATGGTTGGTGGTCCTCTCCGGCGTTTCGGTCTTAACGTCAAGTTTTCGCTTTCTCACATTTCGGAACCATATCGAAGTGATACTTGCTCTGCTGGCGGCACTCGGCTGGATCCGGCTTCGCCGTCGAGGTAGTCCGGGTGCTTATTGGGGTGTCGCCGCGGCGCTCAAACTGTTCCCGGCGCTTTGGACGGTTGCTCAGATTCGAAATCGCAAGGCGATTATGGCAGGGGCGTTGAGCTTCATTACGGTATCTGGCGTAACCGTCTGGGTGGTTGGTATGTCCGACGTGACGACGTTTGTTCGCGATGTCGTACCTCTGTCGCGCCAGTGGTATGAAGCAACGGGTAACTATTCCTTGATGTCGCTCGGTTCGGTCGTCGGAGGACTCGGGTTTGGCTGGGCCCTTTCCATACTCGGGCTCGTCGGTTTCGGATGGACGATATCTCGGCTCGGCGATCACCCGGATGCCCTCTATGTGTCGGGGGTTGCCTGGTCGTTGCTGCTGTCACCGTTGAGCTGGCTGAACTACCTGGTAGTCGTGATTTCTCCGCTGATGGTTGCGGTTCCGAACGTCAACTGGTCGGTTCGGCGACAGCTCTATCCAGGGGTCGCCATGCTGGCAGGCCTACTCGCATTGCGGCCAGTTGTAACCCTGAACAGCTACTGGTTGAACGTTGGTTTGTCTCGAATCCCTACGCTGAGCCTGCTACTTCTGGCGATCTGGGCGCCACTGCTCATGGTTCGCCGTCTTGGGGTCGAAACGTAACAACCACCTGCCAGGGATTCAAACCGTCTCAGAGGGATGGGGGAGTGGGGATGGCGAGACGATCGAATGCAGGTGGTCGTTACCTAACAATCATACCTGATCTGGTGATTGTTCACGGGGAACATTGATGACCGAACGGCCGGTCGCGAAACGAGCGGATCGGCCAAGAATCATGAGTACCGGGAGCGGGACTTGAACCCGCACGTCTATACAGACAATGGATTTTGAGTCCATCGCGTCTACCAATTCCGCCATCCCGGCCAGATCCGACGGTATCCGCACATGCGGAGGTCGCTGGCTGAGATAGTATCTTCGTCGTGCGCCGGGTTGAACGCAAGATCATGAAACTCAATGACCAAATCGCTCTGCTGCGCGAAGATCTGAGGCTGCTTTCCGAGGAACTCAACTACCACCAGCACCTGGACGATGATGCGCAGAGGGACGCGGCATTTGGCGATGCCGAAGATCGAGCATTGGCATACGAAACGAAGAATGACCGGCTCCGCTTCGAACGTCTGGTGCGAGAAGTAGGCGATTCGATCGCCAGCGCCGAGATTCGCCGCATCCGGTTACTGGATCGTCTCGGTGACCTATGATCCACAGCTATGCCCACCCTCGCCCTACTCGACGGACATTCACTCGCATATAGAGCCTTCTACGCTCTACCTGAAGATTTAGCCACGACGTCTGGCCAGGTGACGAACGCCGCCTACGGGTTCATGCGAATGCTCGTGAAGCTGCTCGGTGATCATCGTCCAGACCGTCTGGCCGTGGCCTGGGACGTCGGGCGGTCAACCTTTCGGACCGAGGAATACCCGCTGTACAAAGCCCAGCGAGAATCTGCTCCTGATCATTTCAGGTCTCAGTTGCCGTTTATCGACGAGATTCTTACGGCACTCGGTATTGAGCAATTCCGTGTTCCGGGCTTCGAGGCTGATGATGTCATTGCCACCTTGGTACGTCGCGGCGTAGAGGACGGCTTCGACGTTTTGGTTGTAACCGGCGATCGAGACAGCTTTCAGCTGGTGGATGATCATGTCAACGTCGTCTACACCAGACGAGGTATTTCTGACATCGTTATGGCCAATGCGAGCTGGATTAAGGAAAAGTACGGCATACGGCCGGATCAATACGTCGAGTATGCCTCGCTTCGCGGTGACAACTCTGACAACCTTCCCGGGGTGAAGGGGGTGGGGGAGAAGACTGCCGCTCGCCTCATTGCTGATTACGGAAGCCTGGATGGCATCTATGAACACCTCGATGACTTAACTCCGAGACTGAAGCAAAACCTGGAGGAAGCCAGCGAGCAAGCCTTTCTGAATCGGCGTCTGATGACCTTGGTGGATACGGTTCCCCTGCATTCAGAGATTCGGTCCGATGAACTCGTCTGGTCCGACTGGGATGAAAGCGCCGCCAAGCGACTCTTTGACTCATTGGAGTTTCATACGCTCTGGAGTGAGCTCACGGCTGTGCATCCCGGTGGGCTGGCTCCTACCGGCAGGGTGCTTGACACCGAAATGGAGTTGGTCACGTCGCTGGAAGCGGTTTCGTGTCTTTCCGGGTCGGTGGCAGTCGCTCCCGTCTGGGAGGCGGGTCGGATTGACGGCTTGGCGTTTGCTGCGACTCCCGACCGGTCATTCGTGTTGCGCGATCTGGCGTTGGCCGCTTCCTGGCTGGCCGATGCGACGATTCCCAAGATCATCCATGATTCCAAGGCGCTAATGGGAGCCCTTGGTGATGTGGCACTTCGTGGTGTGGTGTTTGATCCCGCGGTGGCAGCGTACGTCGTCAACCCAACCGGTCGAGCCTTTGGTCTGGAAGAGATCGCTGACCGTTATGCGAATATCGAGATCGACAGTGTTGACGCATCAGATACACCGGCCCAGGGTGCTTTCGATTTTGAGACCATTGGTGGTGAGAACCTCGAATCGGCCGGTCGCCGGGCGGCCGCCACGCTGTTGGTCGCCGAGACGCTCGGGCCGATTCTCGACGAGCAGGCTTCTCGCGAGCTATTTGACACGATCGAGATGCCCCTCATTCCCGTGCTGCACGCCATGGAGCGACGGGGGATCGGGATCGATAAGGCCTATTTGGTTGAACTGGGCGAAACGCTCAGACGCGATCTCGCCGCTCTTGAGATCGCCATTCACGAGATTGCGGGCGAAGTTTTTAACATCAACTCGACTACCCAGTTGCGGGTCGTCCTCTACGAGAAGCTCGAGTTACCCATTCTTAAGAAGACCTCCAAAGGAGTTCCTTCCACTGATGCCTCAGTACTCGCCAAGCTCGAGCATCCCATCGTTGAACAACTCCTGCGCTATCGCGAATTGGAGAAGCTCCGTTCGACCTACGTAGATGGGTTTCTCCCGCTGATCAAGTCGGATGGGCGGATCCATACCACCTTCAATCAGCTTGGCGCGGCGACCGGGCGGCTGTCGTCAGATCACCCGAACCTTCAGAACATCCCGGTTCGATCCGAAACCGGTCGGACCGTTCGGCGGGCGTTCGTGGCTGCGCCCGGCAATACGTTCATTGTCGCCGACTACAGCCAGATCGAACTGAGGATTCTCGCTCACATGTGCCGGGACGAGGGACTGCTTGCCGCGTTTGGGGCGGCGGGTGCCGATGTGCACACTGCCACCGCTGCCTCGGTCTTCGGCGTTGACCCCGCCGAAGTGTCCAACGAGCAACGGCGACGAGCCAAGGCCATCAACTTCGGACTTCTCTATGGCATGGAGGCCTACGGGTTGTCCGAACGACTGGAAATCTCTCGCGACGAAGCCAAAGAACACATTGACGCCTATTTCGCCAAATTCCCAGGTGTCCAGGCTTTCATGCAGTCGATCGTGGACGGCGCCAAGTCGGTCGGATACACGGAGACTGTGTTTGGCCGTCGGAGGTATTTGCCGGAATTGCGGTCCGATAACTGGCGGATCAGACAAATGGGTGAACGGATGGCCTTGAACGCTCCGGTACAGGGAACTGCGGCCGACATCATCAAGCTCGCCATGCTCGAGGTCGAGGACCGTCTGGCTGGGACGTCGGGGATCCAGTTGCTCCAGATCCACGACGAGTTGGTGATCGAGGCCTCCCAATCCGATGTCGAGGAGTTAACCGCGGTCATCGTGGCTGCCATGGAGGGGGTGGCCGATCTGGCCGTTCCGCTGCGGGTCGACGTTGGGGTCGGGCATTCGCTGGCGGATGTCAAGGGATGAATCATGTTGGCCAGCGCAGGTTGCACTGCTAGGCTCCCTCTTGCCTCGTGGCTAGACCGCGAGAGCTTTTCTGGAGGTAATAAACAAATCAATGTCTACTGATAACGACACCGCGTCCAATCCGGACGAGGTGACCCCCGAGCCGCAGGCTATCGACGCCGAGGCTGTCCACTCTGAAGTACCGGTTTTACTGGACTCTGACACCACCCCCGAACCTGCTGAGGAAGTCGAATCGCCTTCGGCCGAGTCTTCGGTTGTTGCTGATGAAGTGCCGGCCGTGCCGGCGGCATCGGAGGAATCTCCTGAGCCGGTTCAGCCCGAGGTTTCTGAGGAGCCTGTCGCCGAAGAGCCACTCGCAGTGACCGAGGAGACCGATGCTGTGGCGCCGGTGGCTGTGGTCGCCGATGAAGTGGCCGAGGAGCCGATCTACGATGGCCCGCCCGCCATTGTTCCGACTCGTATTTCTGACCTTCCAGATAGCATCGCCGATGATTTTGAAGCTGCTATCGAACACACCATGTTGGAGTTCAAAGAGGGCGACATCGTCGAGGGTGTTGTCGTTGCGATCGAGAACGATGAAGTACTCGTCGATATCGGTTATAAGAGTGAAGGGGTCATCCCGCTCAGCGAGTTGTCTATCCGCAAGGCTGTTGATCCTCTCAGCGTCGTTCAAATTGGAGAGACGCTTGAGGCGCTCGTCCTCGACAAAGAAGATGAAGAAGGCCGGCTTATTCTGTCCAAGAAGCGAGCTCAGTATGAGCGAGCTTGGGGAAAGATTCAGCGGATCACGAATGCCGGAGGTACCGTGACCGGCCCGGTGATCGAGGTTGTCAAAGGTGGGCTCATCGTCGATATTGGGCTGCGCGGGTTTCTCCCGGCGTCGCTGGTCGAACTGCGCAGGGTGCGCGATCTCGACCCATATGTCGGCGAACAGATAGAGGCCAAGGTCATTGAACTCGATAGGAACCGGAACAACGTTGTGTTGTCTCGACGTGCCTGGCTCGAAGAAGCTCAGGCCGAGCAGCGCCAGGCATTCCTTGACGATTTGAACGTCGGAGACGCGCGTCCCGGTGTTGTTTCATCAGTGGTCAACTTTGGTGCTTTCGTTGATCTTGGTGGCATGGACGGCCTTGTCCATGTGTCAGAATTGTCATACCAGCACGTGAATCACCCGTCGGAAGTGGTCAAGGTTGGTGACGAAGTGCAGGTGCGCGTGCTGGAAGTCGATCGGGAACGCGAACGCATTTCCCTTTCGATCAAGCAGACCATGGAAGATCCCTGGGAATCATTCGCCCGTCAATTCTCCGTCGGTGACAACGTCAGCGGCGTAGTGACGAAGACGGTGCCATTCGGTGCATTCGTGTCCGTTGGCGAAGGTGTCGAAGGCCTCGTTCACGTTTCAGAGATCGCGATGCATCGCGTGGAGTCCCCGGAACTGGAACTGTCGCTCGGTCAACCGGTGGAAGTGAAGGTGACGGAGATGGATAACCAGCGCCGTCGGGTTAGCTTGTCGATCAAGCAGGCGCTTCCTGGATACCAGGAACGACCCGCTGCCGAACCGGCTGCTCCCCGTCGTCGTCCGCCAGAACGCCATGAGTTCGAGCGCGAAACCGAATCCACCGAGGAGACCGAAAGCGCTTTTAACGTCGACTCGTCGCTTGAAGCAATTCTACAAGAGCTTAAAGAGCGCGGCATAGGTCGCCGATAGTAATTGGGGCGGGTCATCCCGGATGGGGTGGCCCGATCCAAAAGCGTCGGTTCGTTAACGGCCTGTAGTAGTGTTTCTCAGGACGTTGGTGGACCAGGTTTGTGGGTTCCACCAAGGGAGTCCATGAACCTAATTACCCACGTTCGGGTACTTGCATGTGGGTTTCATAACAACACGTCTATCAAGAACATAAGGGGGGACAGGTTGGCCGCTACAAGAGCGACAAGGCTAGGCGGGCTTGTTCCGCAGGTTGTTTCGGAGTGTCAGAGGAGAAGTCGTGGGTAAAAGGGTAGTAGTTCTCGCAATTGCGATCATTCTGGCCGGGCTGGCGGCGCTCGCCGTTTGGCAGGTACTGACCAACGCCGAAGATGCTGCCAAAGAGGGGTTCAAAGAAGTCGCCGTTTATCGGACAACAGCCCTCGTGCCTGAGGGCACAGAAGGTATCGTGGCCAACGCCAATGAGTGGTTTGTATTGTCGGTTGAGAACGAAAAGTACGTTCCAGACAAAGCGATCACCAATGAGGCCGACCTAGAAGCTTTTGTCTTGAACAACCGGGTCGCGGCTGGGCCGATTTCGGCCAACCAGGTTCTGACCGCCGATCAATGGACGCCCATTACCGAGGATGTCCGTCCGCTGGCGGACGTGATTCCGAACGGCAAACAGGCGATGACGATTTCAGCGCCAGGCAACCAGGGCCTCAATGAAATGGTTCGCCCCGGCGACAGGATCAACATGATCGTGACGGGTGAGGTCGAGTTGATTGGCTTCACCCCAGTTGAAGGATTGGGACTCGGCGAAGTTACCGCCACAGACGCGACCGGCGCAGCCGTGCCTGGCGGTCAGGGTGTAGACACCGACGGCGACGGCATCCCGGATATCGTCATACCTCAGTCATCTAAGACGCTGAGCCGTTACGTACTCCAAGGACTGACGGTTCTGGCGGTCGGGAGGGAACTTGTCCCGGATCCGGACTCTGAAATAGTGGTGACGGTGCCCGATGCCGTACCCGCCGAAGGCGACGCAGCCCCGGTCGAGGACGGTACCCGTACGATGCTTACCCTCGAGGTGACCCCGGACCAGGCTGAGAGAATCGCTTTCGCCTATGGCTTTGGTCAGATATGGTTGACCCTGAGCCCGACGGACAACTTCGCGGCCGCCGAGACAGAGGGTGTGGTTATCGAAAATCTGTTCTCTGATTTCGGTGTCTTGACAACCTTGTTCCCGCAGCTCGTTGAATTCGAGAAACTGCTCGGAGGACAGTAAGTGAGCTTTGACGACTACGACATCGTTGTTGTCGACTCCGACGAGGAGTTCTTGGCAGAGGCCAAGGCAATCTTCGAGGGCGGAGCGACTACCGCGCGCACCGTCGCAGATGCGCAACGCCTCGTCGAGGCCGGCGATCTGGACCTTCTGGTGCTTGGACCGTCGAACGCTCACGAGGCGGCCCTGGAGTCCTTCTCCTTGTTGCTTGAACTCGACTCGGATCTGCCTGTCGTGTTGGCGACCGGGACGATTACGGCCCAGCTACTGAGGGCGGCGCTCCGCTACGGCCTTCGCGACGTCATTCAGGCACCGTTCACTGCCGAAGAGATCCATCAGGTGCTCAGGGAGTCGGAACGACGGTCAAAGCGTCGGCTGGCGGCTCCGGTCGCTCCGGTCGCTCCGATCGGCCCGAAGGCCGGCAGGGTCATCACGGTTGCGTCCGCCAAGGGCGGTTCTGGAAAGACGGTTACCGCGACCAACCTGGCACTGTTGCTCGCCAGAGCCGCCGGGCCTGGCAAGGTTGCAATCGTCGATGCGGACCTGCAATTCGGCGACGTCTGTCTGGTACTTCAACTTGAACCGAAGCTGACGATCTTCAACGCGGCGCAGGATATCGATCGTCTTGACAATTCGCTGATTGATTCTCTGTTGACCAAGCATGTCGAAGGGGTTTCGGTGTTGGCCGCCCCGCTCGAACCTGCCTTCGCCGATGAGGTCTCGACCGCGGTTCTCATTGAGGTCGTGAGTCGGTTACGTGAACGCTTCGAATACGTCGTCGTCGACACGGCTTCGCTGCTCGACGAGTTGCTGTTGTCTCTGCTTGAGCGTGCCGACGATGTCATCTTCATCGTTGATATGGATCTTCCGAGTGTCAAGAATGCCAAACTTGCGCTTGAGACGCTGCGTTTGCTGAAGTTTCCATCCTCGAAGATCAAAGTCGTCTTGAATCGTTCGAATGCCAGGGCTCGCCTCGACGAGGGCGAAATCGAGCGATCGCTCAAGATGAAGATCAGCGCAAGTATCCCATCAGACGGACTAGTTCCGGCTTCGGTCAATGAAGGCCGCCCGGTGGTTCTATCTGCGCCACGGTCGAAGGTAGCCAAGGGGTTTGAATCGGTGGCCGCGCTCATACTGGGAGAAGTGGCAGAGTCTGCCAAGGCCTCCAAAAAGCGCTGGAAATAGGCAAGGAACAGGGGACCAATCATGGCTTCATTGTCAGAACGGGTAGCAGCAGCCAAGACCGCGGACGACGACCGTCCGGACAGCCGTAAAGAAAGTCTCTTTCGTGAGCTGCGCGGAAAGTTGCATTTTCGGGTCGTTGAAGAGCTAGGTCCGACGTTGTATGACCGACAGATGAGCGACGCCGAGTTGCGGTTGCGAGTCGTGGAGATGCTCGAATGGGCAGTGGACCAGGAACAGGGTCTTCCCCTCACCTCCGCAGACCGTTCGCAGTTGATCAATGAGATCGCCTCGGACGTGCTCGGCTATGGCCCGATCGACGCGATCTTGAACGACCCGGACGTCACCGAGGTGATGGTCAACGGGCCCAATAGTATTTACGTCGAGAAGCTGGGAAAGCTGACCCAGACTGACATCCGTTTCGTCGATGCAACCCACCTGCGCAGGATCATCGACAAGATCGTCGGCCAGGTTGGCCGGCGCGTCGATGAGGCTACCCCGATGGTCGATGCCCGTCTCCCTGATGGGTCCCGGGTCAACGCGGTTATTCATCCTCTGGCAATTGGTGGACCATTCCTCACGATTCGCAAGTTTTCCGTAGATCCGCTCACCGAAGATGACCTGATCAGGTTTGGCTCTTTTGACAAGCGAGTGGCGGACTTTATGGCCGGGTGTGTCAACGGTCGGCTGAACATCATTATCAGCGGTGGTACTGGGTCGGGTAAGACCACGATGCTCAATGTTGTGTCGTCGTATATCCCCAGTACAGAACGCATCGCTACCGT
>JAHEDI010000043.1:0-9573 GCA_024641305.1 bacterium
CTGGGTCGGATCGGGTCTCGTGTTCTATCAAGACATGGGATTCAGCATCCAAAATCGTTCCCGCCTCTGGATCAAGGGGATCTGACCCGACGGACGGCGAGCGGGTCGGCACCTTTGAGCTTGGATAGATCGCCACATTTGCACTGGTGCGATCAACCGGATAGCGCGATCATTCGACGAGTGCGCCCGGTTTGCCGGTGGTGTATCCCGAAGGCGACATCAGACAGTCACGGAGATTCGAGTACATGAGCAAGAGTGTGGTGACATCCGTCGACGCCAAGGTCGACGCTGAACACGAGTCGGACCTGATCGCCGGGTACCGCCGCATAATCGCGGGCGACCGCCCGGAAGGGCTCCTCCGGTCCGAACTGCTCCGCGGCCAGGACGGGGCCTGGCGCATACAGTCGGCCTGGCGCGACTTGGAGGCACTCAACGAAGTTCGCAATTCGGGGAGCCCGCCGGCCGCCCTCGCTCTGTTCGAGAGCGTCGGTGCCGAGCACAGCTTTACATGGTTCGTCGTTGAGAACGGCTTCGACTCGAACCTACCAAAGACCGTCGACCCAACCGCTTAGCACCTGCCTACCTGCGCGGCTGAACATCATCGGCTTGGTGGGGGGCTATCTGAAGCAACCCCAACCGCAATGAGTCGTACACATCCCGACCAAGCAACGTCACATACCGCTGCTCGATCGCCCGGATCACCCGAGCGGCCGCGGCGATGGTCTCGGAGCCCCGTTCGGTCGGCACAACCAGCTTCGCCCGCCCGTCAGTCGGATCGGGAACCCGCTCGACCAGGCCCATGCGCTCCAACTCGTCGACGAGTTCGCCTAACGCAGGCTTTCCCATCCCCGCCCGCACGGCCAGCTCCGTGAGCCGGGTACCTCCGGAGTCGACATTGGCGAGGACCGCACCATGCTTGGCCCGGATCTCGTGACCGGCGGCCGCCAAGCCTTCCAAAAGCTCTACTTCGAACTGCTGAAACGACCGAAGCAACAACGTGCCGGTATTTGGATTTACTGCTTGACTATTTGATTCGGGAGCCATACTATTTCGTTCGGTAACCGTATTATATCGAAAAGGCAACTCCATGACCATGACAACTACCGGACACGCCCTCGGCAAAGAGCAGGGCGACGCAATCTGGTTCCTCGGCACACGCATGACTGTGAAGGCCAGCAGCCCTGCCACTAACGGCGCGTTTACGCTGATCGAGGCCGAGTGCCCGTCCGGGTTCGCTCCCCCGCCCCACATTCACCAGATCGAGGACGAAGCCTTTTACCTCCTTGACGGCAGGATCGATGTCACCTGCGGAGCCGACCAATGGGAAGTTGGCCCGGGTGGGTTCGTATTCCTACCGAAGGGCATCCCGCATGGGTTTGCCGTGATGGGAGACACGTCCGCTCGCATGTTGCAGTTCACAACACCGGGCCAATTCGAAAGTTTCGCCAGCGAGGTCGGCGTACCGGCTACCGGACCCGGGTTGCCGCCTCCGGGGGCTCCGGACATTCCTCGATTGCTTGCCGCGGCGGCTCGTTACCAGATCGAGATCCTTCCACCACCTCACTGATCAACGGTCGGCCAGCACAAACGGCTACGAAGAAGCTGACGTGTAGCTGTTGATGCCGGCCTTCCACGCAAGACGGGACACGAACGCGAACGCCACAGTCAGCGCCACCGTCAAGGCGATGTCTTTGCCCGAGATCCGATCAACCAGTGTTTGCGCCGGCACCGTGATGGCGAAACCGAGCGGGATTATGTAGGACAGCGACAGGCGCATGGCGATCGGGTAGATGGTGACGGGCCAGCGTCCCGCCTCATAGCTACCCGTGACCAGTTCGCCGAGTCGACCGATCTTGATCAGCTTGAAGGCCGACGAGGTCATGATGAGCCACATGCTGTAGAGCAGCGTCGCCCCGCAGGCGAGGAGCAGACCGCCCACGAACAATCCGATGAACGAGAGGCCGCCGGTGAACTCGCTCAAACCCCAAATGATGATGCCGGTACCAAGTGCCACGTCGGTCAACTGCCACACCCGGAAGGTACGCAGGCTGGTCAGCAACTGTGAATCAACTGGCTTGACGAGCGGATGATCGAACGTTCCTTCGTCGACTTCCCGAATGGTTTGCTCCATGTTTGGCTTGATGACTGCCCGCATGACCCCGCCGAGAGCGAGGTGCACACCGAGCACCACGAACAGTTCGGGCCTGGTCCAACCGCCGAGGTTGGTTGTGTATGAAAAGACCAACTGAATCGCCACGATGCCGGTGAGGATCTGGAGGCTGGACTGAACCAGCTGGACGAAAAAGTTCAGCCGGTACTGCATCTCGTACTGGGCGGTCAGTTTGATGAACAACCAGCTCAGGCGCATGACCCTCATGAGCCGACCGCCGTATATCTGCGAACGGCCCTCTTCCAAACCAGGCCTATGCTCGTCGCGAGCACGACGATCCAGCCTGCTTGAAATGTCCAGCCGATAAACACATCCGACGGCGCCAACCGACCGATGATCACTTCAATCGGAAACTGGAAGGTCCATTTGAATGGCAAAAAATCAGAGATCGACTGGACCCATTCGGGCATTACGGACATCGGCACCAGCCTGCCAGACAAAAGAATCTCGCTCATGGTGATGACCTCGAACAACGCCGCCACCCGGGTGGTCCAGAAGCCGATCAGCCCGAGCAAGAACTGGTAGCTGGCCCGAACGAAGTAGGCACCCCACAGGGCGAAGAACCCGAACACGAACGTACGCCAGGTGAAGACGATGTTCGGACGAAACACAAGGAATAGCGTGGCGCCGACCGGCAGCCACATCGTGAACCACAAGACCTTCATTCCCACGAAATTCATGGTGGAGCGCCAGTACACGCTGGTCGGATGCATGAGCATGTGTGAGACCCGGCCGAACTGGATCCACCACTCCCACACATACGGG
The DNA here is from genome assembly GCA_024641305.1 of bacterium. Lineage (GTDB taxonomy): Bacteria > Actinomycetota > Acidimicrobiia > Spongiisociales > JAENVV01 > JAENVV01. The sequence continues at coordinate 2,936 of JAHEDI010000043.1, forward strand.
GTCAATGCGAGATTCATGGCCCGGACCAACGTCCAAACGACGTAATACGCCACGATCTCGTCAGAGGAGTAGTTGCCAATCGCACCCGACTGAAGCGACACCGTACGCCAGACAACGAGCAAGACGATCGGCTCGATCAGGAATCCCAGCAACTGGAGAAATCCCACGACGCGAAACTGCATCTCCTGGAGCAGACCAACCCTCGCTTCGGCCCAGCCGACCGACATGAGACCGCGCAGGTTCATGATTCGTCAGCGGTAAACGCCATGTCGATAATGTCCTCGAGGGGAACGTTTTCAATGCTCAGGTTGTACACACCCCGGGCCAGAAGCAATGCCGCCACCTCCGCCACATTGTCGTTGGGAACCTTCAGAATCGTTCTCTCGGGTGTGCCTTCCACCGAGTCGCTCAGTCGTTTCATCTCCTCGGATACCTCGTTGCCACCAAAGGAGATGAGTCGATGCGAAACGAACTTGCTCCGCAACCCTTCGATATCGCCGTCGTACAGAATCGTGCCTTCGTGGATCACGATGATGCGATCGCACAGCGCTTCGACGTCGGCCATGTAGTGGCTCGTCAGAATGATCGAGGCACCCGACTCCTTCTGGTAACTAGCGATGAACCCGCGCAATCGTTTCTGCATCGTGACATCAAGACCGAGGGTTGGCTCGTCGAGGAACAACACTTCGGGCCCATGAAGGAGCGAAGCAATCACTTCCACCTTCATTCGCTCCCCCAGCGACAGGTTACGGATCGGCTTGGTAATGAGATCACCAACGTCGAGCAACTCAACGAACTCGTCCCGGCGCCGCACAAAATCCGCCTTCGGCACCTGATAGATGGCTCGTTGCAGCTCGAAGCTATCCGTCACCGGGAGGTCCCATTGGAGCGAGTTGCGATTGCCCATCACGAGGGCAATCCGACGCCGATAGGCTTCCTCCCGCAGTCGGGGGTCGAAACCGAGGACCCGGGCCTGGCCCGACGTGGGGTACAACAACCCGGACAACATTTTCAGAGTCGTGGACTTGCCGGCCCCATTCGGACCGAGGAACCCGATCAACTGGCCGTCCGGTACCTCAAAGGACACCCGATCGACCGCCAACACCTCGCGGAACTCCCGCTTGAAGAGGCTGCGGACCGAGTTACGGAGCCCCGACTCACGCACCGGTACCTTGTAGGTTTTGGAGAGATCGGTCACTTCGATGGCAGCCATGGCGACTGAGTCTGGCAGACCGAGCGGTTGGCGGCCGCCCAATATCGCTATCTGCATCGTACCGCCGGGATCATGCCCTGGTCACTAGAGTCGCCAGATGCTCGACATCCGGTACGCCCAGAGCGATGACATCCAGGTTGCCTATCACACCGTGGGCGATGGCCCCATCGACCTCGTCTATGTGCTCGGAGCGTACTCGCATCTTGAGATCAACTGGGAGCTTCCCGCCTTCCGGCGTTTCTGCGAAGTACTCGGGGAATTCGCCAGGGTTATCGTCTTTGACAAGCGCGGGATGGGCATGTCGGATCGGGTTCCGGGAGCGACGCCGCTTGAGGTTCGAATGGACGACATCCGGGCAGTCATGGACGCCGCCGGAAGCGAGTCAGCGGGCATCATGGGGTCGTCAGAGGGAGGGCCCCTCTCCTTGTTGTTTGCGGCCGCTCATCCCGAACGAACCATCGCCCTCATCCTTGACGGCGCCGAAGTTCGCGAACGCACAGATGAAGACTGGCCGTGGGGTGAGTCAACTGCCGCAGACTTCGAAGCCGCACTGGTTAGCTACCCCGAGAAATGGGGGCGCCCCGGGCGAATGATCGAATACCTGGCACCTAGTCAGGAACCGACCCCGTGGCTCACCGACTGGGTTGCCCGGTTACAACGCAATTCCAACACCCCGACAGGGGCGATCGCGTTCAGCCGGATGGCGTTCGACATCGATGTTCGAGATATCGTCTCCACGATCAAGGTGCCGACGTTGATCCTGCATTCGGTAGACGACCGGATTTGCCACGTGGAGAACGGCCGGTTCCTGGCCAAGAACATACCGCACGCCAAGTATGTCGAACTGCCGGGCGGCGACCATGTCCCCTGGTTCGAACCGGACCGGGTGATAGACGAAGTCAGGGAGTTTCTAACCGGCCACCGGGTCGCGCGAGTTCCTGATCGGGTCTTGGCCACGGTTTTGTTCACCGACATCGTCGGCTCGACGGACCGAGCCTCAGAGTTGGGCGACGCCAGCTGGCGGCAGCTGCTCACCTCGCACAACTCAGTAGTACGTGATGAATTGAAACGGTTTCGGGGTGTGGAAGTCAACACCGCAGGCGATGGATTCCTTTCTACCTTCGACGGACCGGCCAGGGCGATCCAATGCGCCAAGGAGATCGGCAGAAAGCTCCATGCACACGGCATTGAGATCAGGGCGGGAATACACACCGGTGAGGTCGAGCGACTGGCCGACGACATCGCCGGAATCGCCGTCCACATCGGAGCTCGAATAGCCGGGCTGGCCGGAGCAAACGAAGTTTTGGTTTCGGGAACGGTCCGCGATCTCGTCGCCGGGTCGAGTTTGGAGTTCAACGACCGCGGCAAACACCAGCTCAAAGGCGTCCCTGGCGAATGGCAGGTCTACGAAGCCGTCTAGGTAACCCCGGGATCTGGATAGCCGTCACGCAGTCTCGGCCACCATCTTTGCCACGTCGAAGTCGATGCCGGTGTCCGCTTCTGAAACTTCCCACAACTTGGCGAGGTCGGCCGGTTTCCGGAGCTTCTCGCCGACCTTTCCGACGACCGGCACACCCCTCAATACGTACTTGGGCCGATACAGCGTGCCGCCGGGGGCCGTTGGATCAGTCCCACCCCGCAGCTGTGGGAGAGCTCCTCTGGCCGCTGATTGACCCAGGATTGGAGTCGTCTTAGCAAAAAAGCGGCTTCGTCCTGCACCACCGGTATTGGTCGAGCTCGTGGACTGAAGGTCGGTATCCGAGAAGCCAGGATCAGCTGCATAGACCTTAAGTTTTGCGCCAGCCGCGGCGAGTCGCTCGGTCAATTCGAGGGTGAACTGTAGGTTGGCCAGCTTCGAGTATCCATAGGCGCGCCATGAGTCGTAGACCCCCTCATGATGAGGGTTGCTCAGATCATATTCACCTGCGGCAAATCGAGCCGTTGAGGTCGTATTGACGATGCGGCCAGCAGGGGCCGCCAAAAGGACGGGAAACAGGCGGGCCGTCAACGCGAAGTGACCAAGGTGGTTGGTTCCGAACTGCATCTCGAAGCCGTCTTCGGTCTTCCACTCGGGCGTGGCCATGACTCCAGCGTTGTTGAACAGCAAATCGATGACCGGATATGCGGCGATGACGCCGGTGGCGAATTCCCCAATCGAGGCGAGCGAAGAGAGATCAAGTTTGCGAACCTCTAGCGAGGCAACAGGAATCTCAGCCTTCACATCGGCTTCTGCTGCTGCCGCCTTATCCAGGTTCCGAGCGGCAATCACAACATGGGCGCCCTTTCGGGCCAGTTCACGGACGGTCTCAAGTCCCAGTCCGCCGTTGCCACCGGTGACGACCGCCACCTTGCCGGTCTGATCAGGAATCTTGGCTGCGGTCCAGGACATAAAACCTCATGAGGGAGTGAGCAAGAGATGATAGTGAACGCTCATTCTTCTGAGTGTGAGCGCAGGGATAGCGCTAGGGCGAGTGATCATCAAAGCGAGAAGAAAACCGGGTTCGGGCTACCCACATAAGACCAACCCCAGAGCCGATGGCGCCGACGCCAATGAAGGCAATCGGGAGGCCCCAGAAAAGCATCGACCGATCCGCCTCACCAACCTGACCAATCACAATGTCCCAGACATACCACTTGAGGGCAGCCACTCCGACGAACAGGCATACCAGCGCGGCGATGCCGGCCAGGATCTTCAAAAGAAGTCGCCACGTCACGATATGTAGTCTCCTTTGGCCCGATCGCCCCCCCCGGATCGCCACGCCCCGAAGCTCAGCCGGTAGGGTACCCGGGTGCTCGAACTCAGGGATCTCTCCAAACGCTACGGCACGGTTCAGGCGCTCGCCGGTTGCACGTTCAACGTTCAACCAGGGAGGATGCTCGGCTTTGTTGGTCCAAATGGTGCGGGTAAGACCACAACGATGAGATGCGTGTTCGGCCTGGTCAAACCCGACTCCGGCTCGGTCTCTTGGAAGTCGCAACCGATAGCGATGGCTGACCTGCTCACCTTCGGATATATGCCTGAGCAGCGGGGACTCTATCCCAAAATGCGCATTGCCGACCAGGTGTCCTACTTCGGCGAACTGCACGGGCAGAGTCGGTCTGAAGCACGGGCCGCCACCATAAGCTGGTTGGAACGGCTCGGACTCGGCGAACGACTCTCCGACCGCCTCGAACAGTTGTCCCACGGCAACCAGCAGCGCGTGCAACTGGCCACGGCCCTCGTCCACAACCCGAGTCTCCTGGTGCTCGACGAACCCTTCTCCGGCCTTGACCCACTCGCCGCCGACGTCATGTCGGACGTTCTGCGAGAACGGGCGGCCGCCGGCGTCGCGGTCGTGTTTTCAAGCCACCAGCTCGACCTGGTCGAGGACTTGTGCGAAGACGTCGCGGTCATCAATGCTGGCAAGATCGTGCTCACCGGCGAACTCACCGTGCTCAAGCGGGCCTCCAAGGTCCGGCGCCTCGAGGTTTTTGCACCGGGGGCCAACGATGCTTGGACCGACTCGCTCCCTGGCGTAATCTCGGTCGAGCGCAACCACCAGGGCATTGTGGTTCTCGTCGAAGCAGGGATCGAACCCGCCTCTGTACTCGCCGCCATCGACGCCCCCGTCGAAAGCTTCAGCTTCTCGCCGCCGTCACTCACCGACCTATACCGCGAGGCCATGCAATGAACTCCTGGAAATCCATATCGCTCGTCTGGCGGCGCGAGGTAACCGAGAGGGCGAGATCCAAGGTCTTTATGGTCGGGACCGCCGCCACACTCCTGATCATCACCGCCATCTTCGTGATCCCGCCGCTCATAAACGCCGGACCCGACAAAGTTGCCATCGGCCACGTTGGCGCCAAGTCGGAACCCATCATCGCGACCGTTCAACTCCTGGCGGCAACCGACGATGGCGTCGAGTTGTCGATCACTGCATTCGACGGGCTGGCAGCAGCAGAGGCAGCCATTGAAGACGGAACGATCGAGGCCTTGCTGGTAGATGGCGAGGAACTGGTGACCCTCGGCCAGGGCAGCTTCTCCTCAAACAACGGTTCCCGCCTGCTCCAGGAGGGAGCCTCCACCCATGCGGTCGAACAACTCGTGGTCGACACCGGCATGACTTCCGAACAAGTGGTCGACCTGCTGACTGGCTCCACCCTCAAAGCTCGTACCCTGTCGGGAGTCGATGCTGACGATCCAACTCGCGAGATCGTTGCGTACGCAGGCCTCATGCTCATGTATATAGCCATTCTCATGTATGGCACGTGGACGTTGGCCGGAGTCACCGAGGAAAAGACGAACCGGGTTGTCGAGATTCTCGTCTCGACCATGGAACCCTGGCAGCTTCTCACGGGAAAGGTCACCGGAATCGGGACACTGGCCATTTTCCAGTTCGGTTTGACGATTATCTACGGGCTGGTTCTGTCGCGAGTCACCGGGAGTTTGGACCTTGGCGACATCCCTCTCGACTCAGCCGGGATGGTGGTCCTGTGGTTCGTGCTCGGATTCGCTATCTACTCGGTGATGTTCGCCGGGGTCGGGGCTCTGGTCAGTCGCGCCGAAGATGCGTCGTCGGCCTCAACGCCAGTGACGATCGCCGCAGTCGGCTCCTTCATGATCTCCATCGTCACGCTGAACGATCCGTCCGGTCTCACGGCCAAAATCGCTACGTTCGTGCCGTTCACCGCCCCCTACGTCGTTCCGGTTCGCTATGCCCTCGACGCCATCGCCTGGTGGGAGGTGGTTGCGGCTGCTCTCCTTACGGCCGCCACTGCGTACCTGATGATCCGGGTGGCAGGGCGGATCTACCGGGGGGCGCTCCTTTCCTACGGTGCCCGACTCAAACTTCGCCAAGCCTGGTCGGGCGCCAACGACCAATAGAGTTCAAACCGAACCCGGGGCTACCGGCCAGACGACCTTGGTTTCCCATTTGGCAGGATCGGGCTCTTCGGCCGGATCCGTGAGATAGAACTCCCACATGTCGTCTGACGGAACCAGGCTGTGATGGCTCATCCAGTCCGTCATCTCGTTGTACGTCTGCTCGAGCGTGTCATAAGGACCCACATGCACGGCCTCGACCGCCTCGGTTGCGGGTAATTCGCCCGCAACGACATCGGCATGGCCCTCAGCCGGTTTGGCAATCGGAACCCCTGCCTCCACGTCAACCTTGTCCGTCGGTATGCCGCGATAACGCCCAAAAGGCATCCCGGTCACTTTGATGTGCTCCCGACCGATCTCTTCAAAGAGCCGACCGTACGATTCCCCGAAAAACGACTGCATCTGTTCCATCGGGACCATCGAGCGAATGCCGATCGTCGGCGTTTCTTCCTGTGGAACTAACGCACACTGAACCATGTCACCTCCATGTGACTATCTGCGCCCATTATCCGATAGGGGCCACCACCGGGTTGAGGGTCCAAAGTCACCTCACCTACGGCGAGT
>JAHEDI010000043.1:9673-23436 GCA_024641305.1 bacterium
ACGCGATTCGCGCTGGTAATTCGGACCCGCGCATGCGAACATATGTTCGATGTCGCGTATTGGTGGCGCCACCCGAACCGAAGCCACAATCCTCCACGCCGACCTCGACGCGTTCTACGCCTCGGTAGAACAGCGCGACAATCCGTCACTTCGCGGAAAACCGGTTCTCGTAGGAGGCGGAGTGATTCTGGCTGCGAGTTATGAAGCCAAGAAGTTCGGCGTCAAGACCGCGATGACCGAGAGAAAGGCCAAGGACCTCTGTCCCCAGGCCATCGTCGTACGTCCTCGCTTCGATGCGTATACCGAAGCGAGTCGTGCCGTCTTTGATGTCTTCGACGACACGTCACCGATCGTCGAAGGCCTGTCCATCGACGAGGCGTTCATCGACGTCGGAGGTCTCGCCAAGATCGCCGGCAGCCCCGAGCGAATCGCTGCCTGGCTAAGAGCCGAGGTCAAAGATCGGGTCGGTCTCAATATCACAGTGGGAGTGGCTCGGACCAAGTTCCTCGCCAAAGTGGCGAGTGCCGTTGCAAAGCCAGACGGTTTGCTCGTGGTGCCTCCAGACATGGAGACCCAGTTCCTCTACCCGTTGCCGGTCCGAGCTTTGTGGGGGGTCGGCAAAGTGACATCCGAAAAACTCAACGACTGCGGGTTCATCACCGTCGGCGATGTCGCATTGGCCGAACGCGACAACCTCACGTCAATCCTGGGCAAGGCCGCCGGGCATCACCTGTACGCGTTGGCTCATCACCAGGACCCTCGTCCGGTGGTGACGGGCAAGCGACGCGGATCGGTCGGCTCCCAGCAGGCCCTAGGACGGTCTCGCAAAACCCCACAAGAGATCGAGTCACTGTTGCTCGGGATCGTTGACCGGGTTATGCGTCGACTGCGCTCAGGCCATCGGGTAGCCAGGACAGTCGTGCTCCGTCTCCGGTACGACGACTTCACCAGGGCAACCCGGTCTCGCAGCCTGCGATGGGCCACCGCCGCGACAGAACCCATCGCCGCCGTGGCGCTGTCGCTGCTCGACGAAGCCAGGCTCACCATCGAACAGAAAGGTCTGACCCTCATCGGCCTTTCTGTGGCGAATCTATCAACCGACGCCATCGTCCAACTGGCGCTACCGCTCGACCCGATCGGGGAGTCCGGCAATCTGGACCGAGCGCTTGATGAGCTCCGGCAACGATTCGGCAGCAAGGCGATCACCAGAGCCTCCTTGCTCGGGCGGCACACCGGGTTCGAAGTGCCCAAACTCCCCGATTGAGATGACCTGTTCCAAATTACCCGAATGGCGACCCGGCGCTAGCCTGCTGCGATGTCGTCGCTAGCCTCCATATTTGAAGACCCCCTAAACGCGCTGGCGGGGATTGTCATTCTGGCGGTGGTGGCCGCCTACATCGCGGCAAGACTCAACATCCCGTCGATCGTCGCGCTGTTGGCGACCGGCGTCATCGTTGGTCCCGGCCTGCGCCTCCTTGATCCTGACGCTTTGGCCGGTGAGCTCATCACCCCGTTCGTTTCGCTGGCTGTCGGCTTGATCCTGTTTGAGGGAGGTCTCAGCCTCCGCCTCCATGAAGCGAGGCGCAACCCACGCATCCTTTGGCTTCTCGTTACGGTCGGGGTGGTCTTCACCTGGGCCTTGGGAAGTGTGGCGGTAAGTTTCTTCCTTGATGTCCCCCGTCCGATCGCCGTACTACTCGGAGCCATCCTGATCGTGTCAGGACCAACGGTTATCGGCCCGATCCTCCACAGCGTTCGCCCAACCAAGACGGTGACAACAATCCTGAAATGGGAAAGCATCGTCATTGACCCGATAGGAGCGATGCTGGCGGCTTTGACGTTCGAGATCATTCTCCTGGGTTCCGACCGCGGTCCTGGACAACTCATCATTGGCGGTTTGATCTTTGTTGCCGCCGGGGTCGGCGCCGGTCTGGTTGTCGCCCTTCCGACGGGATTTGTCATTCGGCGACATCTAGTCCCTGAACGACTGGTGCCACTGGTCGGTATGTCCGCCTCGCTCCTGGCGTTCGCGGCTGCCAACGCCCTGGCCCCAGAAGCCGGGCTGCTCGCCACGCCGGTACTGGGTTTTGCTCTCGCCAACACTTCCAAACTCCGAACCGAGCCGCTCGTCGAGTTCTCAGAAATACTCCAGACCCTGCTGGTCGGCGTACTGTTCATTCTCCTGAGCGCCCGGCTCACGAGGGAACAGCTCGCGACCATCTCCTGGGGGGTAGCCGGCGTCGTAATTGTGCTCGTTCTGGTCGCTCGCCCGTTGTCCGTGGCGCTGGCGACCTGGCGATCCGGTCTCGCGCGCAACGAACGCTACTTTTTGGCGGCAGTAGCGCCGCGCGGCATTGTCGCGGCCGCCGTCGCTTCGGTTTTCGCTCTTGAGCTCGAACACGCCGGCGTCGCTGGTGCCGAGATTCTCACCCCGGTGACATTCGCGGTCATCGTGGCGACCGTGATTATTTACGGATTCGGCGCTGCCCCCATCGCACATCGCCTCGGCCTGGCCCAAAAGTCGAGTCAGGGGGTCCTCATTTTGGGCGCCGGCCAAGTCGAAGAAGAAGTCGGACGCGCATTGGTAGAAGTCGACATCCCCGTACTATTCGCCACGACCAACCACCGGGACGAAGCAGGGCTTCGCCAGCAAGGGTTCCGGACCCATTACGGAAACCTCATCGGCCACGAACTCCCATGGGATCTCGACCTCTCAGGCATTGGTCGCCTACTGGCTCTCACCCCAAACGACGAGGTCAATACCCTGGCGACCCGCAGCTTCGCTCGTCTGTTTGGAGCAGCGGAGATCTTTCAGCTTGCGGCCGAAAGTGCCGGGCCGGGCCTCGACCGCAGTGTGACTGAGATCGGCGGGCGGTCGCTGTTTCATTCGACTCTGACATACAACGAGGTGAGGAATCGGTTGCGCCGCGGCATAAAGATCCGTCAGACCGGTCTCAGCGAGCAATTCACAATCAACGACTTGAAGAAGAGCCTGGGGGACGACGGCCGGGTCCTATTTCTTGTTCGCGGCAGCAACGTGATCATCGCCGCCGAGGATCAACGCCCGGAGATTCTTGAGCGTGCCCGGTCCGGCGATACGGTACTGTGGCTCCCGTCAGACCCCTCCTGAACTTGACACCCAGGAGTTCCAGATCCCGGTCTCGCGTCGGCCATCTACGGGCTTCGGTCTCCGAAAACGGTGATCTCCCTCCACGCCACCCACGAAGGGCTAACGGACGTCGTGATTCGCAGAAAGCGAAGCTCGACGGGAACGGGCGGATCGAAGACGAGCACGTCACCCTCCTCTGTGACCCCATCAAACAAGAAGCTATCGCTGAACACGTGGTCATCGGAGGCCCATTCGATCCGATGCACCGTGCGACCGGCCGGATATTGGGCAACCGTCATCCGCACTGACGAAACGGCGGCCGGCGACCCGAGGTCCAGCTCGATCCACTGGGGAGCATCGGCGCCTGATCCCCACTGTCGGCTGGTGCCATCGGAGGCGTATTCACCAGGCTGGTCGGGCAGCGAAGCGGAAACGGTGACGGTGGCGGCGGCCGCCAGGTTGGGATCGGCTGGAGCCACACACGGATCCGGTACACCCATCGGCGCCAGGGCGTCGAGCAAGAGACCCTCCTCATCGGTAAGCGACCACGTGGCGTCGTCAAGGGGGGCTCGCTGATAACCCCAGTAGATCCAGCCGTCGAAACCCGCTGCACACGCCTTGGCCATGTGGTCGAGCACCGTGAACACCAGCGATTCGGAGGTCGGCATGTCATGAACGAACACCCCGTACTCACCCATGATGACGGGACGGCTGTCGTCGACACCGAAGTTCCTAGCTGCCTGATCTACCGAGATGTCCGAGTTGGCATAGAAGTGGAAGTCGAAGAAATCGAGATCGGAGGACTCGACCAGCGGAGCGGTATCGACGTACCAGTCGCCTCCAATGGCGGTCGGGTTGGGAAAGTCCGGAACGAAGAACCCCATGGTGACTAGAGCAGTCGGATGGACTCCTCGGATCACGGCCGCCACCTCCTCGATCAGTTGCCTGGTCGCGTCGATAACCATCGCCCGCTTGGCCCCCGGGTCGGCCATGTCATAGGTGGCCGGGCCAATGGTGACGGTACCCGTGGCTAGCGATAGGGGTGGCTGATCACGGAAAAGCCAATGTTCGTTGAGGATCGACCAACCGAGGACGGCTTCGAACGGCGCTTTCCGCTCAACCAAGCCAACCATCAGATCGGTCCAGTATTTGACCATGGCCTGGCGGCCCGACTCAGTGAGGAAGTCACTATTGCGGTAACCGGGAAAAAGGCGCGAGTCGTCTCGAGCGGAAATTGTACGATATCCACCGTCGTCGGGGAGGTCGTTCGAAGTAAACAACAGCATCATGTCCGTCTCGACCGCGATGTTCATCAACTCGACGATCACGTCGAGGTAGTCGCCGTTGAGTCCAGGTCGGACGGTTGACCCGATACACCCCGGGTTCCCGTTGCACTCCAAGAATACCCGGACCGTGTTGTAGCCCCGATCGGCGAGTGCCCGAAAGTCTCTCTCGACGTCGTCGGGTCGGAAGTTGAGCGGGGAAAGTGTTCGGTTCTCATACGAACCGGACGGTCCCGGCACAATGTTGAAATAGTTAGCCCCTCGAACGACAAAAACCTCGCCAGACTGCCGGTCGATAAAATCGTCATCGACAATCTTGAGGGGGTTGTCGCGTAACCCGACCATAACAATGGTCGTGGTGCTCAGGTCCTCGGTCGTGGCGGACGCAGAACCTTCCGTAATCGCCAGGGTGGTCGCTGAGACGGTCGTGCTGGTTGAACCAACGGCGACACAGGCGCTGGCCATGAGGGCCATCGCCACGGAAACTGCTGCCTGCTTGCCACGCTGATCGAGCATTTCCTCACAGTCACTTCTTCGTGCAGAGAAAGACCTCTCCACCTCGTCCGGTTGGCAAACCATGCCTCTCGAGTTCGGGTTCGTCGAGCAAGTCGCGAGGGTTGAAACGTTCGACGCTGAATCCAGCCTCTACGAGGCGATCGACATAGTCAGGTCCGTACACACGAACGTGGTCCTTCTGACCAAATCGCCTCAGCCGTTCGACAGGGTCCGTCACCGCCGGGTCCTCAACCGTGGGGTTCTTGCCCATCGGCACATTCAAAATGGCCCATCCATCGTTCTTGAGAACCCGCCGGAACTCGGCCATAGCCTTGCGATCGTCGGCAACGTGTTCCAGCACATGGCTGCAGTAGATCACATCAAAGGTCTCGTCGGGGTAACCGATGTCTGTGACGTCCATCTTCTCCATCACACTGTCATCGAGTAGATCGGCGGTCAGATATCCCTCTCCAATCGCCTTGGAGAATATGGGGATGAAGGCCTTCTCGGGGGCTACATGCAGAAACCGCTTCGGCTTCCCATCGAACAGATCGGTCTTCTCTCGGAGAAAGAGAATCAAGAGCCGATGGCGTTCAAGAGCTCCACAATGAGGGCAGCGCGCATCGGCTCTCGCAACAACCCCGAACTCCAAGAACGCCCGCGAACTCGTTTCACACACTGCGCAGTAGCGCTTTGTACCGAGATACTTAAGACGCGTGCGCAATGCAGCAAAGATCGGGGGCGAATTCATCGGCAAAGTATACGGGTCCACTAAATCGTGAGTCGGACACGCGAAGCCTATCCTCGCCCGATGTTCAAAGCCGGTGGTAATTAGTGGGGGCGCTGTTCGGGTCGATCAGTGCCCTCCTCATTGGTTTTGCAGATCTGTTTGGTCGGCGGGTGGTTGGGGCTTCAAGTGCTACCACTGCGGCGGCGACCATGCAGTTTGTGGCCGTCTTCTCGGCGCTCGGTTCGATGGTTCTCGTTGCCAGCTCGTTCGGGTGGCGAGACCTGGTTATCGGCGCACTTTCCGGTCTGGGCATGGGAGCCGGCCTGGCGCTTTACTACGGCGGAATCGCTCGATCGTCTTCAACCGTGGTGGCTCCATTGGTCGGTGTCATGTCGGCGGTCATCCCCTACGGGTACACGTTGGCGACCGGCGCCCGTCCGTCGCCGCTCGCCCTGGGCGGGGCGGTCGTCGCCTTCGCTGGATTGGCGATCATCACTGCCGGCAAGCCCAAGGGCCGGACCGCCTTTGTCCGAACCGGGCTCACCTGGGGATTCGCTTCAGGACTGGGTTACGGCTTCGGGCTGAGTGTCATCATCGGAGCCTCCTCCGCAAGTGGAGCCTGGCCGGCCGTGAGCCAGCGAATCGTTGCTTTCCTCCTGATGGTTGTCGTCGCACGGGGCGTGTCCGTACCGGTCATCCCTCCCAAGGGATTACGGCTCAGTGCGGTGACCGCAGGAGTGTTGGCGGGACTCACAACCATATTCTTTCTTCTCGGGGTCCAGACCGACGCACCACCGGCCGTCGTGACGGCCTCCATGTTCCCGGCTGCCAGCGTGGCAATCGGTCGGTTCGTTTATCGAGATCCAGTGACCCGGATGCAGGCAGTTGGAATCGGAGTAGTCCTGCTCGGAGTCGCCGGCGTCGTCGGCGGCTAACGCAAAGTGCGCGCCAAAGAACAGCCGAACCCCGCCCAAGTGTGAAACAAACCTCCGAAAAGTGCCCGCCATGAAGTTTCGAAAGTGCGTACATTTACAGAACGCGCATTGGGAGAACGATGACCGCAACCGTCACGCCGCCGAAACCGGACGGATCATCGCGGCGAAAGGGTCACAAGCGCGGCGACACGGTTCCGGTGCTGCTGAGGCCGTTCGTCCACTTCGTCGCCAAGATCCAGGCCCGGCTTGAGACAAAACTGCTGGCAGGCTTTCTCGGCATATCGGTACTCATGCTTGCCCTCGGAGTCGTCGGACTGCTGGCTGTCAACCGCATGCACGATCAGGTCCAAGAAGTGGCCGCCCTTCATGAACAGTCAAACAACGCCAACAAGATGCTGTACAGCATTACTTCTCAATCGCACTTTCGGACAATGGCCCTGTTGACTGGCGACCCCGTCTGGACCGAGAAGATCGTAACGGCCAAAACCAACTTCCTGATACTGCTCGACGAAACCGAGTCCAACGCTATTGGTGATCACCAGGCGTTGTTCGACAACCTCAGATCGATCAACGTTCGATACAAGGCCGCCGGCGATCGAGTTGAGGCGATTCAGGCACAAGACCCAGAACAAGCAACTCTGGCTCACATTCAATCCGAACACGAGATCAGCCATGAACTCGAAGACCAGCTTAATGCGTTCATCCGCGACACTGACAAGCTCGTAGACGGGGTACTTTTCGACTTCTCGGGCGATACCCGATTCTTGACCGTGGCACTGGGAGCTTTCTCAGCCATGAGCCTGCTCGGGGCATTGGCAGTTGGGGCGATCATTTCTTGGACGGTTATCGGCCCGGTTCGCAAAATTGACGAAGCGCTCGACACTCTCGCCAACGGTGACTTCACCGCCCGCATCGACGTCCCCAACCGGGACGAGTTCGGCAAACTTTCCGAGAACGTCAACCGGGCCAGCGAACAGCTGGAAACGCTCTATGGACGACTTGAGACAGTCAACCGCGACCTCCAGACGACCGTGGACGAACAAGTGGCCCTGCTTGAGCACACCTCCTTGCTCCGGCGATACCTATCACCTCAGGTGGCCGAAGCGATCGTCGCCGGCCGGAGCGGCATCGGAGAATCCCGGCGGCAGGAACTCACCATCGTGTTCGCAGACGTCCGTGGATTTACGGCACTTTCTGAACAGTCTGAGCCTGAAGAAATGATCGGGAGTCTCAACCGGTTCCTGACCGCCATGACCGACGTGGTATTCCGGTACGAGGGGACATTGGACAAATACATCGGCGATGCCTTGATGATCTTCTTCAACGACCCCCTCCCCCAGGAAGACCATGCCGAACGGGCCGTACGCATGGCACTCGACATGCAACAAGAACTGGCGGAACTTCGTGAAGAGATGGCCGACGCCGCTCTGATGAAGATCAGCGCCGGTATCGGTATCTCCACCGGGTTCGTGACGGTTGGCAACATCGGATCTCCCAGTCGAATGGACTACACGGTGATGGGCAACCACGTGAACCTTGCCTCGCGACTCGCTGACGATGCCGGCCCCGGGGAGATCCTCATTTCCGAACGCACTCTTGCTCTGCTTCCGCCCGGACTCGTTACTGCCGAGTCAGCCGGGGAGCGCAACCTCAAAGGCGTCCAGCGCCCGATCGCTCTGTATCGGATCGGCGAAGCAACCGATGATCGGGAACCGCTCGGCACCAACGGATCCTGATTCCGCCGACGTCGCCGCGAGAAGTGGCGTCACCGAGGAAGTCCACACTCCCCCATCCCGCTGCCTCTCTACGACAACGCGCTATTTTTGCCTTGTCTAAAATAGAGTCGCTAGGCTGCACACATATGGACACTATTCAAGTCATCACGGAACCACATCGGCGCGAGCTACTGCGTCTGGTTTGGGATCACGAGCAATCCGCAGGGGAGCTCGCCGGACGCTTCGATCTGACGTTCGGTGCGGTCTCCCAACATCTCGCACGCCTCCGAGATGCCGGATTCGTGTCCGTCCGGGTCGCCGGCAATCACCGGTTCTACCGCGCCGATCAGGATCGCCTCACCCCGTACGCCCCGATGCTCCAAGCCATGTGGGCCGCCAAGCTCGATCAGCTCATTGCCGACGTCGAAACGGGGGAGGACAAGGATGCATGAAGCTCTCGTGGTTGAACGCCAAACCAGCGCCTCGGCTTCAGCGGTCTACCGCTACCTGACGACGTCAGCGGACTGGATCACATGGCAGGGCTCAGACGCCGAACTCGACCCCCAACCCGGTGGAATCTTCCGGATGACCATGCCGGACGGTCGAACGGCGCGTGGACAATACGTCCACCTTCAACCGTACACCAAGGTGGTCTTTACCTGGGGATGGATCGACATGCCGGGTATTCCTCCCGGCTCGACAACCGTCTCAGTTGATTTGATCGCAAATGGAGACGGCACGTTGATCCGCCTCACTCACTCAGGCCTGACCCTCGATGAGGCAGCCATGCATCGCATGGGGTGGGAGCACTACCTCCCGAGGCTTGCATCCGTGGCCGAAGGACAGACCCCGGTCCCCGACCTCGGGCCGGCTTCGTAGCAGTTGGCATATATTTTAGTCATTGCTAAAATAGTTTCTAACTCGGAGAATCCGGGCAAAAACTGGAGGAGATTAATATGAAATTGCCATGCGATGCAGTCGTCCCAGGACTCGATTGTGACTTTGTAGCCGAAGGCGAATCGGCCGATGCCGTACACGGCGCAATGATGGCCCACGGTGGCGAGACCCACTCTGACCTGATGGCTGGCAAGTCACCGGAAGAAATGATGAAGGCCAAGGACGAGATGGACGGACACATTCGCCAGCTCATCGCTGCTCACAATTAGCCACCAACCAAACGACCCCCGGCCGGATAGGTAATCCGGGGGTCGTTCGTGGTCCCCGGACGGAGTAGAAGTTCTCCTCGCTGATATTTGGGTCGACTTCGGGAGGCGTCCCAACACATGCAGCTCGGAGTTCCAGCTTCGAGAGGTGGTGGCGGCTTTCCAGCCTGGAACCGGCTATCCGATCGGGCTTGGGAGCCACATCGAGGCGGTCGTTCCACCCGAGCCAGTTCGCGTGATTCTGAGATCACCACCGTGTGCCCTCACGAAACTACGGGCGATCGAGAGGCCAAGGCCGCTGCCGTCAGAATCGTCGGATTTGGTGAACCGATCAAAGACATGCGACAGAAGCTCAGGGTCGATACCGACTCCAGTATCTATGACGTCGACAGTCACCTGGCCGGATTCGACCTTCAGTTCAATGGTGAGCTTGCCGCCAGAGGGCATTGCCCGGAGCGCATTGACCACCAGGTTGGAAAGTGCCTGGCGAATCCGGACCGGGTCAAGCTCGATCGGAGGCGAGCCGTCCGAGGCGGCGACCATTATCTCGACCCCCGATCCGGCGGCCATTGGTCGATAGGAGGACGCCACCTCGTCAATGATCGACAATACATCACCAAGTTCCTTCTGCAGCTCGAGCTGGCCGGCTTCCGACATCGACAACACGCGGAGGTCCTCGATGAGACGTTCCATCACTTCCACCTCGTCAAGTAGCGAAGCCATGTGTTCTGGCCCGCCGTCCCGAACACCATCGACAACGGCTTCGATCTCGCCGCGGATGATTGCTAGTGGAGTACGAAGCTCATGCCCGAGGTCGGACATGAGGCGGCGGCGCTGCTCGTCGGCCGTTTCGAGGCGGTCGGCCATCGTGTTGAACGACGACCCGACCGCCCGCATGCTTGGCGAAGACTGGACGTCGGCTCGGGCTGAATAGTCACCATCGGCCAGTCGGCCAGCCGTATCGATGAGTGAACGAACCGGACCCCAGGTGCGTCGAAGGCCACGCTTCACGATACGCAAGCCGACAAAGACCAGAAGCATCGTACCGACGATCGTCGGCCACCTGGTGCCTGAAGACGTGCCGCTCAGGACAGTCGCAATGACCGCACCAACCAGGACCGCAACGAACGTGATAACGGTCAGGAAGGCGATGGCGGCGCCGAACATTTTGCGACCGGTACGTGACCAGGCTTGTTGCCCGGGTCCGCCTCTCGGCGGCCACTGCTCTCCTTCGGGCCACCAGTTGGGACCGTGACCGTGTCTACGAATCGGCATACTTGTACCCCACCCCGTAAACGGTCAGCAGATACTTCGGGTGGGCGGGGTCGGTTTCGATCTTGCGTCTTAGATTCTTGATGTGCGCATCGATAGCCCGTTCATACGACTCGAACGCAACTCCATGAATAGCGTCGAGGAGCTGGGAGCGGGTGAACACTCGACCCGGCGATCTTACGAAATGCAGAAGCAGGTCGTACTCAGTCGGGGTCAGGTCGAGAGGTGCGCCATCGACGACAACCGCCCGACGGGCCGTATCGATTGACACACCGGGACCCCTCACGATTTCGGGCGTTTCAACCGATGAGTCAACCCGGCGCAAGACCGCGCGGACCCGGGCTACCAGCTCTTTGGGGCTAAACGGCTTGACCAGGTAGTCGTCCGCCCCTAACTCAAGACCCACGATCCGGTCGGACTCGTCAGCGCGGGCGGTCAGCATGATGATGGGAACATCCGACGATGTACGTAACGCCCTGGTCACGTCGAGGCCATCGAGACCCGGAAGTCCCAGGTCGAGCACGATCATGTCCGGCCGCTCTCTTCTGGCGACGGCCAATGCTGCCGGACCATCAGCCGCCGTAAGCACACTGAAGCCCGCCTGCTGCAAATAATCACGCAGCAGACGGGTGATCTTCAGTTCGTCATCAACAACGAGAACCGTCTTCATGATCTGTATTGTCGCCGATCAATCCTCGACTGGCGGGACATGATCGTCGACTTCCTTCCTTGCGTGGGCCATGCGGTGCCACTCGTCGAAACGGTCTGACGCCGAATGAGCCTCGCCACCCTCGCCAGACCCGTGGCGCTTCTGCCAAGCCTGCCGGGCTTGTTCGGACCTCGGTCCTGGGGTCTTCTCCCAGTGCCTGTGACCTCCAAACGCTTTGGCGATGAAGCCAAAGATGAGGACGAAGAACAGGATCTTGAAGATCAAACCGAGCACCAGAAACGGAGCAGCCAGCCAACCCACTGTCGCGGCGGTTCCGCCAGACAGAGAAGCACCAATCAAAACCCCGAGCCCGACCAAGAACAACAGACCGAGCGGACCCCTTCGCATACCAATCATCGAAATCTCCTTTCAACTGATTCGATAGACACAGCTTCTCGATCAAATGTGGAGAACCTGTGAAGGACCTGCGGAGAGGCGACGGAGATTTACCGGCATCTGAAAGAAATCCCCGAACGGGATAGACCGGCGGACCGCAGTGAGCGTCGTACTGTCATGCAAACAAGGAGCGAAGTGAACTGGACGGACTCTGATCCGCAACCTATCACTCTGGCGTTCGAGCCGTTCTATCGGGAGCACTACCCGGCAGTGGTCGGTCTCGTTTATACGCTGACGGGCAGCAGACACGGCGCCGAGGACATCGCCCAGGAGGCGTTCCTCAAAGCCCACCGAAACTGGGACGAAGTCGCTCGATACGAGCGCCCGGGCGGGTGGGTCAGAGTGGTGGCCATGAATCTCGGACGCAGCAGGATCCGACGACTCGGCGCCGAAACCAGGGCCTTGACCCGATTCGTCGGCATGGCAACGAGCGTTTTCCCCGAGTTGGAACCGCCCAACGAGAAATTCTGGGCGGCGGTCCGATCCCTCCCCCGCCGACAGCGGGAAGTCGTCGCGCTCCACTATCTGGAGGACATGTCAACGGCCGACATCGCCACGACATTGGATATCGCTCAAAGCACAGTCAAGAACTCACTCGCGCAGGCCAGGGTAAGCCTCGCTAAGACGTTGGAGATGGTGATATGAAACTTGAAGACCTCGCCCAAAACGCCGCCCGACAAGCTCGGTCTGCCGCCCAGGAAATGCCTATCGTTCCGATTACCGCGGCTCGACGGCAACACCGCGCTTTCAGGGTGCTCGTGCCGGTTCTCGGAGTTGCCGCGGCATGGGTTACCGTCGCCGTGCTGACTCCCCCACCCACCGCCACCCCCTCAGTGGCAACCAACCCGACCACAACGACCATCGGTAATACCGAAACCACAACGGCTATTCCAAACATGTTCCAGACGGTGACTGTCACCCGGGATGATATGGGGGCGTTTGGTCAGCTCACAGATTCGATCCTGCCGCTGGGCAGTCAGGACGGATGTTGTATCGGTTACGACCTTCCTGGCGGCGAGATATTCATGTTCGGAAGGGATCGGGTTTCGAAGTTCACCGATCGAGCCGAGCAGCTGTTCTCTTGGGAGGCATTCGACGCCAAGGCATTCATCCCACTTTCGGGCGAGATTGCCATCGCAGGTGTCACCGACTCAGGCAACTCGGAACTACGCAAATACACCCGCGATGGAATGCTCGTCTGGAATCTCGGCATCGACTTCGAGTTGGATCACCGCAGCCAACTCGCCATCGACCAGGCCGGCCGGATATGGGTCAGCGTTCATGATTTGTTCCCAGCCGATTCAGGCTTTGCCGTAATCCAATGGTTCGTTATCGCCAATGCAGATGGAACCCCTGTTCCGGATCCGCCACGCGCTGAAGCGAGGCCGCTTCCAGACGGGCGGTCGATCCAGATCGCCGCACACAGTGCTTCGCTCACTTCGCTTGAAGGACCTGGCGTACGATGGGAACTGCCGGATGACTTGACCGTCCTGTCTGCGGATCCGTTCCTCGATGGCCTCCTGGTCACCGCAACGAATGACCCAACCGCTGAACTCGGGCAGACAGTGGCACTGTCTCTGCAGCCGAACGCGGCCGTCACTGGCTTCTGGCTGGATCGTTACTGGGGGGACATAGTGCCTGGACCATCAAACATCGTCGCCAACAACAGGGCGCTCTATGGACTTGGACGGAACACCGAGGGGTTGTTCTTATCGATCACCGACCTGGAGACGCTCCGCCCTCTGCCACCATTCTCACTCTCGGGGGTCGAATGGATCGGCAGTGACCACCAGACGGTCAGGTCACAGACCGGAGCCGTCCTCGCTCGAGGCCAGTTCCCCATTACGGGCCGGGGAACAGCTTGGGATGGCGATACCGGAGTCGTCACGCTCGATCGGGATCGGCTCATCTGGCTGCGCCCCGATCGCGAGCCAGCAATCGCGCCAAATGGCCCTT
>JAHEDI010000069.1 GCA_024641305.1 bacterium
TGACGATCAAAGGTATGGTCGATAGGGAAGTGACGCTGACCTACGATGACCTGTCTGCGCTCGCCGCAACGGAGAGGGTCGTCACGCTTTCATGTGTCTCGAACACGGTCGGTGGGTCCCTCGTCGGAACCGCCAAGTGGTTGGGGGTTCCGTTACGCGACGTCCTCGACATGGCCGGGGTTCAGGAAGGTGCCACGCAGATCGTGGGCCGGTCAGTCGACGATTTCACGGTGGGCTTCCCAACCGAAGCTGCCTACGACGGACGCGACGCTCTCATCGCGATCGGAATGAACGATGAACCACTTCCGGTCGACCACGGCTACCCGGCGCGCCTGGTGGTGGCCGGTCTGTATGGGTATGTCTCTGCAACCAAGTGGCTGAGCGAGATCGAACTGACGACCTGGGAAGGCTTTGACGCCTACTGGATTCCACGGAACTGGGCGAAGGAAGGTCCAATCAAGACCCAGTCCCGGATCGACTCGCCAAGGCCCAACGCCAACCTGGAAGCTGGACCCCGCCGGATCGCCGGCGTGGCGTGGGCGCCCAACACTGGCATTGCCGCAGTTGAGATCAGCATCGATGACGGTGAATGGCAGTCGGCCAGTCTGGGTGAGCCTTTGAGCGATAATGCCTGGCGCCAGTGGTACGTCGACTGGGATGCACCGGTCGGTCGGCATTCGATTTCCGTGCGCGCCACCGACAACTCCGGATACACGCAAACGGCCGAGCTCAAGCCACCTCAGCCGGATGGAGCGACCGGCCACCACACGATCGCCGTCACCGTCGCCTAGGAATCGGCGAGTGGAAGGCCGCTGTTGAGCCAGGACAAGATGCCGCCGTCGACTTCGTAGACCTCGGCAAAGCCGAGTGATTTCATCTCCTGGGCGGTTGTGCCGCTCCGATTGCCCGATCGGCAGTACAGAACGTAGGGGACGTCCTTGTCGAGGGCGGCCAGGTTGGCGGAGAAGTCGGGAGCATAGAAGTCGATATTGATCGCATTGGTCAGGTGGCCTTCGCTGAATTCGTCCGGTGTTCGCACGTCGAGCACGACGAGGTCGGCCGGAGGAGCCGAAGTGATCGCATAGGCATCCTGGGCCGAGACGGTCTGAATTCCGGTTTCGGTTGCCGTGCCACAAGCGGTGGCGACCAAACCGAGGATGACGAGAGGGAGAAGTATTCGGCGCATATCAGCGTCCTTTGTTCAGGGGGAGTTGTTTGCGGGTCCAGGCATTGATCCCGCCGCGCACATTGACGGCGTTTACGCCCATGTCTCGGAACATCGCCGCCGCCCGTCCGGATCGGTTACCAGATCGGCAGATGACCAACACCTGCGAGCCGGCGTACTGGCGAGCAAGAGCGCTCCGTCGGTGCTGGATCGAATCGAGTGGCACGCGTACGGAGCCGGGCACGTGGTTGGCTTGCCATTCTGCCTTGGTGCGAACATCCACGAGGGTGGTTCCTGCCGCCACTAGATCGTTGGCCCGGACGACATTGACTGCGTATTTGTTGAACATGGATGATCCTGGTTCGGTTGAAGTGCATGTGGTTGATGTCTAAAGATTATCCCCTTTTCCCATCTATATGCGAATCCGTGCATATAGATGGGACCTGCAAATGACAGTAGCGTTTTGTCCATGGGCACGTTGGGCGTTGAGACTGGGGTAGCCACAATCCGATTTGGTCGATCCACCCGATCGATCAAGACGTTCGCGTTGGTGTCGGAAACCCTGCGGGTTATGGTCTGGGACCAGGGGGCCACCCTGGTGGCGGTGGAGTTGGAGGACGGAACAAATCTCGTGCAGGCGCCAGCTATCGGGGATGATCTTGCTGCGACCGACCGCGGATACCGGGGATCTACGATCGGCCGATATGCCAACCGAATAGCCAATGCCAGGTTCTCCCTTGGAGAAACCGACTATTGCCTCGATGCCAACGATGGCCCTCATACCCTCCATGGCGGCGAGATCGGATTCGATCAGGTCCTCTGGAGGGCTGAGCCACTCAAACGAACAGACTCAGTCGGGGTGCGATTCTCGGTTCGGAGTCCGGACGGCGATCAACGGTTTCCAGGGAACCTCGACGCGGCGGTCACCTATTGGCTGACGGCTTCCAATGAACTCGAGTTTGAATACGAAGCCGTTTGTGATGCCCCGACCGTGGTGGCGATGACCAATCACGCCTATTGGAACCTGGCTGGCCAGGGCACGATCACCGATCACATTCTCCAGGTCAATGCTGACCGCTTCGTCGATATGGACGAGCTCAACTCACCCACCGAAGTGAGATCCGTTGCCGGAACCCGGTTCGATTTCCGGTTGCCTCGCCGGCTGTCTGGACCAGACTTTGGTAATGGATATGACCACTGTTTGGTTCTTGAACCGTCCGGTCCGGCGGCCGTACTGATGCACGGGCCGAGCGGCCGGCAGATGACGATCGAGACCGACCAACCTGGACTACAGATATACACTGCCAATCGCTTGGAGCCCCGGCATTGCGGAGTCGCGCTCGAAGCTCAGGCTCTGCCCGATAGCCCGAATCGCCCCGACTTCCCGTCGGTGGTGCTACGCCCCGGTGAGATCTACCGCCAGGTGACCCGGCACCACTTGAATCTTTAGTCGAGCGGTTAAACGAAATCGGTCCCCCGGGGATGAGAGGGACCGATTTGGCTTTTGGGGTTGGCTTCTAGATGAACAGGGTCTGGGCGCCCTCGGCGATCTCGATGAAATCGGAAGCATTGATAATGCCCTCAACTCGATCGAAGAGATCCTTTTCTTCCAGGTGCATCATGTCGGCCGACATACGGCAGGCCCACAGGTGACCGCCGGCATCGGTGATGAGCTCCAGGAATTCGCGAACCTCAGGAAGGTCGAGTCCCTCGATCTGCGCTTTCATCATGTGGGTGGCGAACGACGTCATGCCGGGCAGACCCATCACGAAGTTCGGCATGTGCGTGGCAGGATTGCCAAGCGGCGAGAACTTCAGGTGATCCATGGTCTTTTCGGTAATCATGTCGAAACCCCAGAAGGTAAAGAACAGGTGAGTTTCGATGCCTTCCCCGAGGGCAGCGTTGGCGAGCACGAGGCCCGGGTACGCCATGTCCAGAGAACCCTTTGAGCAGATGATGACCAGCTTGCGGTCAGTCTCTTCCTCGTTGCCGAACGACGGGATCGGGGCAGTTTCTGTAAGTGTTGCAGTCATGAGTGATTCCTTAATTTCTTAGACGCAGCCGGCCGGCTTTGGAACACCAGCAATGTACGCGCTTTTCTTCTGTGGCTTCTTGGGGAACAGTTCGAACTGTTCTTTGGTCGCGAAGCCCCCGGATGCCTGGACCCGCCGGGTTCCTGGGGTCACGCCATTGGCGGCGTAGTCGTCGCGGATGAAGCGGATCATGTCCCAATGCCGGTCGGTCAACTCGATGCCGATGTTGGCGGCTAGTTGCCTGGCGATGTCTTCGGTCCATTCGGTTGCATCGGTGAGGAATCCCTCGTCGTCGATCTGGACCTCTGCGCCAGCGATCGTTGCGGTTGTCATGTTCAAACCTCCGTGGTTTCTAGTTCTTTGGGTTCTTCTTTACCGGCCATCGACATGAGGGCAGGTACCGGTAGTGGGCGTCCTTTGAGCAGGAGGTTCCAGTACATCCATTTGAAGAACATCTTGCCCTGATGGTTGACCCTTGATTCTTCGAGCAGACTGAAGGGTCCTACTCCCGGCAGCGGGTACTTACCCGGCAACGGTTGGGTGTCGTAGTTGAAGTCGATGAGCATGCCTTTGCCATCGCCCGATTCGATGAAGCAGTTGGCGTGTCCGTCAAAGAAATGCTTCATGTTTTCGCCTGCCACATGGCTGACGAAGTTCTCTGCGAACAGATCGACAGCAAAGTGTGCCACCGATCCGGCTTTCGAAGCCGGGATGTTCGAGGCGTCGCCAATGGCAAAGATGTTGTCGTACTTGTCGGACAGGAAGTTCTGCTTGTTGACCGGTACATAGTTGAGTTCGTCGCCGAGGCCACTGGCGGCGATGAAGTCGGCGCCCATGTTCAAGGGAACGGTAACCAGCAGGTCAAACGGAATTTCCCGTTCGTCGTACGAGACGATCTTGCCCTCGTCGACTCGCTCGATGATGAAGTCGGGTTCAACGGCAACATCGCGGTCGGACAGCATCGTTCCTAACGCCGCCGAGGCGACCGGCTTTGTGAAAGCCCCATCGAGAGGCGTGACGTAGGTGATCTCAACCTTGTCGCGCATTCCCTTCTGCTTGAAGAAGTCATCGGCCAGGAATGTGAACTCCAGGGGAGCAACCGGGCACTTGATGGGCATTTCCGTGATGTGGACGACGAGCTTGCCGCCTGGCCAGCCTTTGAGTTTTTCAGCCAGGGCTTTGGACCCTTCAAAGGAGTAGAACTCGTGGACGGTGTCATGGAATTGCGGTCCCATCATCCCTTCGGTTTGGTCCGGGCGCGGCGTTGTACCGCTGGCGATCACGAGTTGGTCGTAGCTGAGGGTTTTGCCGTTGGCGAGCAGAACCTGGTTGTCTTCCGGAAGAACCTTTTCGATTTCGGCCACCATAAAGTCGACCCCTTCAGGGATGAACTTTCGTTTTGGTTTGACGATCTCGTCGGTGGTGTACGTCCCGAACGGCAGGAAGAGAAAACCTGGCTGATAGTGGTGGGTCGTGCTGGAATCGACAATGGTGATCTTCCAGTCGTCCGTCTTGAGCTTCTTGCGAAGCTTGTTGACGACCATGGTGCCGGCAGTTCCGGCTCCCAGGACGACCAGGTGGCGTTGGTTGGTGGGCATATATATGCGTCTCCTTGAATGTTCTATATCAAGGTACGTCTCGCCAGCGTCAAATGCTCAGGGCCGAATGACCTATGGGCCAGTGCCATCGGTCGAGTCAGGGCCAGTAAAGCCATTAATCGAGCCCGCAGGTGGTCGAACGGGTCAGGGCGGGTTTGCGCATGGAGTGGGCGGTCCAGCGTGGCTCGATCGACTAGGCGAGTCCGTCACTAACCTGATCGGTAGATCATAGAAGTCGTAGGCGAGATTTTTCGAGAGCGAAACGAGGCGACGGTGCCAGGAGATCCATTTACGATTGCAGCCCACGCCGGCGGCGTCTTCGACGAGACCACCGGAGGCGTCGTCCCACCGCTCCAGCCGTCGACGACGTTTCGGCGCGGCCCGGCGATTTCCGAAGACTACGTCTACCGCCGCTATGCCCATCCGGGGGCTGAGGCAGTCGAGAACGTAGCTGCGCAACTCGATGGAGGGTCGGCGGCTTTGGTGTTCGGGTCGGGAATGGCCGCGCTCAGTGCCGTCCTGGAGTCGGTCCCGATGGGCGGCCATGTGGTCGCTCCGGTGGTCATGTATCACGGCGGCCAGGATTGGTTCCGTTCGCAAGCCGACATTGGAAGGATTTCGCTGACACTGTTCGACTCCGACGATCCTGGCGCGCTTGAACAAGCCCTGACCCAGGCAACAGACCTGCTGTGGATCGAGACTCCCACCAACCCGATGTGGGGACTCATCGACATCGCAGACGCCGTCGAATTGGGGCACCGGGTCGGGGCAACAGTGGTCGTCGACTCGACCGTGGCGCCTCCGGTGACGACCCGACCGCTTGACCTTGGCGCCGACATCGTCTTTCACTCCGCCACCAAGTACTACAACGGCCACTCTGACGTCTTGGCCGGGATCCTCATCGCGGCCAAACCCGACGAGCGTTGGGAACGGATTCAGGCGGTGCGAGGGAGTCACGGTTCGATCCTTGCTCCGTTTGATGCCTGGCTGCTCTTGCGGGGTATCCGAACGATGCCGTTGCGCTACACCCGTGCTTGCCAGTCTGCCGCCGCGATCGCCGCGGTATTCGAGCATCATCCCCGGGTCGAGCGGGTCTTGTACCCGGGGTTGGAATCCCACCCGGGGCATGAGATCGCAGTTCGCCAGATGACTGGTGGCTTCGGCGCCATGATGTCGATCCTTGTGAACGGAGACGCAGCTGAGGCGCGACGGGTGGCCGCTTCGACCCGATTGTTCGCCAACGCGACATCGCTCGGAGGGGTCGAGTCGCTCATCGAACACCGTGCCTCCTATCAAACGACTCCGGTTCCCCCCAATTTGCTGCGGGTCTCGGTTGGTATTGAGGACCCTGATGAACTGATCGCCGATCTTGGTCAGGCCCTCGGCGGCTGAGGCCCCCTGGCTAGTGTTCTGCGGGCAATGAACACGCCGAACCATCATGTTTCAGTTCGCATTCTCGCGGACAGTGTCTCGGCTGGTCTGGTTGGTGCGGTCCGGTCGTTGTCGCTTGCCGCACTGGTTTTCGGCGGCCTTGGCCTCGCCGAAGCGCGAGCCTTCGGCCCTATCCTCATCGGGGCCGGAATGCTTGGACTCGTCATCGCTTTGACGTCTGG